>CAMYOG010000037.1:4594-7496 GCA_947259925.1 Thermoanaerobaculia bacterium | reverse complement strand
TGACGACGTCTCGATCGATGGGGAAGCCGGAGAGACTCCGCCGGTCGATCCGTAGCGCGTCAAGACGTCGACTCGATCGCGACCTGCTCGCGGAGATACAAGACTTCGCCGCCCAGCTGGTCCTGCACGGCCACCGCCAGGATGGTGCGGGCGATAGGCCTGGGTACTCGCTGCAGCTGCAATCCTCTCCACTCCCCCGAGGAAGACGGAATTGAGTCGCCGGAGCTGGCAGGGCCCTGCCGGAGCTTAGAAAAACTTCAGTCGGAGGAGGTCTCTTGGCTGCGGGTGCTCCCCTCAACGGCCGTCCACATGGCTCGCGCACGATCGTCCGCAGCACGCTTGAGGGCATCGGGCACGAAGTGCGCATAGACCTCGGTGGAGCGCCGCGAGCGGGGCCGTCCCAGCTGACGACGTTGTGTCGGAGTTCGCGGAGCCGGAGCGGCCCGAGCCCTGCGAGGTTGTCGAGCTTCGCCCGCTTGGTGAAGGATGGGGCGGCAGATTCTTTACCGGGAACGGAGAACAGACGGAAGTCTACGTTGGCTCGAACGACACCCAGGTCTGTTTCTTGCGATCTGGTCGCTTCGACGTCGAGATCTTGAGCAGCAAGACAACTTGAGAACCGCCTTTCTCACTAGCCTTGTCTTTGCCTTGCTCTTCGTGAGCTGGGTTGGGCGTCCCAGCTGGGAGACCGACCGACTCATCTCATCTGTCACCGCTTTTCTCACCGCTTCTCTGCTCGCGGTCTGAGGCGCCCGCCCGCCCGTTTGGGTGGCACGCAACTGAGTTGCAGAATGTAGAGTTATGGATTATTGGAATGTGAGCCGCTTAGTCCGGTTGAACCTCTCTGGCCACCGCTGCCAGAGGTGGTTCTATGAATAAATGGAAGAACGCGCCCTATGAACTCGAGAAGGAGGTTTAATGATGAAATCGCTCGGTCCTCAACTCGTGACGATCTTGGTTTTCGTCTTTCTGGGAGTTTCTGAAGCGGCAGGGCAGAGCGTCTTGGGCATGCCCAACACGTTTGGAAATACCCTCGTCAGGCTGAACTCCGGAGACATCACCAATGATGGCGACTTCTTCCTCGAGAACGACTTCGAGGTCGGCCAAACCGTCTACGTGAGCCGGGAAATCTATATGGAGGGTAACTCCGAGACCGGCGCAGACGCGGATCAGACTATCTACTTCTACGACGACGACCTGCGTAATAGAAATTTCTTCAGATGGGATAACACTCGCGCAGATGCCGCGTGCAGCGGCACCACTGCCACCGTCGAAGCGATGGTGTTCGACATTTTTGATCTCGGTGCCACAAGTGAGGCCTTTCTTTTTGCACAGGAAGGCGACATCGAGTTCAAGATCGATGACGTTGGTAACGTAGCGATGGACGGCACTCTCGTCCAGAGCGGTTCTTGTGACCTCGCTGAAACCTTCATCGGCGAGTCCCTCGAGCCTGGCACCGTCGTTGCGCTCGACTCTGCTAATCTGGAAGGCGTTGTTCGCTCCAGTTACGCCTATCAGCCGACGCTCGTGGGTGTCGTATCCACCGAGCCGGGCATGCTGCTCAACGGGCCAACAGCTGACTTCTATCCGCATGCAGCCGAGATGGCGGCCGTTCAGCTCGCGCTCGAGACATATCCGGGAGATGAAGCGCTCGGAGAGCGGAAGAACACACTCGAACGCATGCGGGACAGCTGGCAGCGGGGCAATACACCCGTCGCTTTGGCCGGTCGGGTTCCCGTGAAGGTGGACGGCTCGTACGGCGCGATTCGTGTCGGGGATGCTCTCACGGCGAGCGACACGCCGGGGCGGGCGATGGCAATGGATCGTCCAGGTGCCACGCTCGGTGTGGCTATGGAAGACTTCGATGGTGGGCTTGGTGAGATTCTCATGCTCGTCAGAGCCGGATGGTACGTGCCTTCGGAATGGGCTTCGGCCTCTAATCGAAGGCCGGCGGGTGAAGCCGCCGACGGCAAGAGAGAGATCGCGCTGCGAGCTCGGATGAAGGAGCTGGAGATGCGTCTCGCCAGATTCGAGGACCTCCTTGGAGCGAGAGCGACGCAGCTTGCGCGAGAGCCAGTTGCACGGGAGGCGCGGGCAACCGTCGCGGTACTAGAGTAGGAAATCGCTTTTCCGCGCAGCAGGGGGATCGGGCCTTAAAAGTGGTGCTGGACGGCTCCTGCATGGCTAGCTGCCTGCCAGCGAGCCTGCGCGGTGGCCTGAACCCGCGTGGAAGCCCGGGCCGGAGGGTCTCGAGGTCGACGGTCAGCCGCTTTGGGCGGCTTCAGGGCGCAGGTGTCCAGGGCTCCCCGGCGCAGGAACCAGAATGACAGGCTCTGGCGGCTTCTGCGACGAGCTCGAGCGTTCGCGGCGGTGCGTGGGCCAGCGGCTCCGATTCGCTTCTGGCGGTTCCAGCCGATCGCCTTGTAGCCGACGGTCACGGCATTGACTCCCCGGAGCTTCCGACGGTCGGCAGCTCGTCGACGGCCGGTACCGGCTGCCGGGACGCGATCGCCAGCAGCACGAGCAGCGGCAACGCGATCGCCAGCAGCAGCCACCAGCGGCGATGCCAGGCGCGCAGGGAGAGATCACTTGCGGGCGGCCCTCCGGTGCGCGTTGGTCTCGATCGGCGGCGTGCATGCGGGTCGACATGCGCGACGAGTACGGAACACCGGCGGCCGTCTGTCTCGATCCGGAGACCTCGTTGCCGGTGCGACTCAGCTTCCAGCCCGGCGGCAAGAAGAAGGAGCCGACGATCCACATCGAGCTCGAGCGCTGGACCGAGATCGACGGCGTGCGCTACCTTCAGAAGTTCACGCTCCGCCACGGAGACGACGTCTTCACCTACGACTACCAGGAGATCCGACCGAACTCAGTCGACCGCTCGGTGTTCAAGGAGATCTCG
>CAMYOG010000037.1:0-4565 GCA_947259925.1 Thermoanaerobaculia bacterium | reverse complement strand
TGACGACGTCTCGATCGATGGGGAAGCCGGAGAGACTCCGCCGGTCGATCCGTAGCGCGTCAAGACGTCGACTCGATCGCGACCTGCTCGCGGAGATACGAGACTTCGCCGCCCAGCTGGTCCTGCACGGCCACCGCAATGCGGCTCGTGTCGCCCCAGATCGGGATGTCGACCGAGTAGACGAACTCCGAGCGCCCGCCTTCGAGTGGCAGCTTGAGCGGCACGGTCCGCTGGCCGACCGGGGTCAGCTGACCGCGCTCGCCCTGAACCGCCACGAAGACGGTGAACAGGCCCCGATTGACGTCGTCCTCGGGTAGCAGCACCAGCTGGTCGAGCGGCACCAGCACCTGCAGGCGGACGTTGGTCAGCCCACGCTCGACGAACGTCTGGTCGGCGACCTGCAGCCGGACATCGAGCGGGTTCGACAGCTGGCCGTGGAGCAGGCTCGAGACCAGGCGGTCGGCGATCTGCTCGTCGGGCCGCTTGCTGACGTAGCTCTTGCGGTGCCGCAGACGCACGTCCGGACGATCGACCTCGACCTTGAGCTGGTGGCGGCGACCGTCGCCCGGCTTCGGCGGCTCGAAGGCGAGTTGGTAGCCGGCGGTCCAGTCCTTCTGCATCTGGACCAGCGATCGCTCGACGTCGGTGGAGTCGAGAAACGCGGAGCCCCCGGTCTCGTCGGCCAGAAGATAGAGCGGGTCCTGCTTGTTGCGCTTGCCCTCCATCTCGGTGTCGAACGAGGTGCGGGCGGCGTCGACGTCGCCCGACCGGTTGGTCGCCATGTGGGCCTGGAAGGTGTAGAAGCTCACCTGGTAGGTATTGGCGTGGCCGGCGAGCCGGTTCCACTCCTCGGCGGTGTTGTACTGCTGGAGCTCCATCGCCGTCTTCATCGGGTCCCAGCGGGTGTACTTGCCGTTACCGAAGAGCTCCGTGTCGAGGCTGTTCGCGAGTCCCTTGTTGGCGCCGGTTCCGTCGCACAGCTCGCTGGCGAAGCGGTACGCCTCGGCACCCGCGATCAGCGGGATGCCGTCGCTCACGTGCAGGAGCACCTTGCGGCCATCGAAGCCGGCCAACGAGTTGACGAACAGATCGAGCTCCCGGACCGTGCTCAGCACCCGCCCGTAGACCTGCTGGGCGTGCGCTTGCGCGATGAAGCCGAGGTCGACGCACGGGTCACCCTTGAAGAACCCGCTGGACTGATTCATCTCGTCCATGCGCCGCTCGATGATGTCCAGGATGCGTTGGTCGTCGTAGCCCGCGAGCAGGCTGACCTCCTTCGACGCGGCCTGCTGCTTGAGGACCGATCTGAGGGCGTCGCGATCGCTCGACATCGGTAGCAGGACCTCGGTGGTACCGCCGAAGCGGACCACCATGACCTCGTCGGTCGTCTCGAGATGACCCTCGAGGCTGTTCGCCAGCGCCCGCATCACCCGAGCGCGTCGATTCGGATGGAGGTGGAGGTTGTCGAGGAAGACGACCATCTGCCGCGGCGCGAGCGGCTCGGCCGTAGCCGATCTCGTGGTCGCTTCGGCGGTCACCGGCGCCGCTACCGCCGCAATCCCGCCGAGCGCCTGGGCGGGAGTGAACTGACTGATCTCGACCTGGTCGCCGTCCTGGTAGAGGCGGAAGTCCTCGACCCCCAGATCGAGAATCGGACTGCCGTCCTTGTCTTCGACGAAGACGTCGACCAGCACCAGCTCGACCTCGACGAAGTCCCCGAAGATCGCCTCCTGCTGGGCGAGCATCGGTATCCCGGGCGCCGACAGGGCGAGCGCCGCCAGAAGGAGCGACAGTGCGAGCGGGTCACGCTTCATCTCAACCTCCCAGATGACCGATCATGTCACCAATCACTAAGAGCCCCGCCCGCCCGGGAATCCTTCGACCGCGAGGCCGATGTGATCAGAGACATGTCGGGCGGCTGGCGCCGCCCGACGAAGGAGGTTTGTGCATGGGAGGGAAGGATGCGTTGTGACCCGTTGGTGCTCCCCTACGGCATGCGTACAGTAAGACGCTCGTCGGGCCCCTGGTGTTGCTGGTTATGGGACGAGCCGCTCCCGCGGCGGGATCAAGCGCCGAGCAGCGGACGGCGGCGAGCTACCCGGAGAGCTCGTCCAGCTTGTTGCGGTAGCTGCGGCTGAGCGTCAGTCGTTGCCCGCTGTCGAGGATGACCAGGTGCTCGCCGTGCTGCAACGGCCGAATCTCGCGGATCCGCTCGATGTTGACGATCGTCGAGCGGTGGATGCGCAGGAACATCTCGGGATCGAGACGTTGCTCCAGCGAGTTCATGGTCTCGCGCATCAGGTAGGTCTCGCCGCGCGAGTTCAGACGCACGTAGTTGCCTGCGGCGTCGACCCAGTCGACCTCGTCGGCTCGTAGGAAC
Source organism: Thermoanaerobaculia bacterium (assembly GCA_947259925.1). GTDB lineage: Bacteria > Acidobacteriota > Thermoanaerobaculia > Multivoradales > JAHEKO01 > JAHEKO01. Next base: position 2,185 of record CAMYOG010000037.1, on the reverse strand, counting down.
GTCATACCGCGCGACGACTTGACCGTCAGGCGCTCGGCGTACGACGAGCGTCCCTTGAGCCCGTCGATCAGCGTCTGCAGCTGCTGCTTGAGCTGCTGGTTCTCGGAGCGACTCAGCTGTTCACGCACCTGGGAGAGAGTGCTTTGGAAACGCGTCTGGTCGAACGGCTTCAGCAGGTAGTCGATCGCGTGCTTCTCGAACGCCTTGACGGCGTAGCGATCGAAGGCGGTGACGAAGACGGTCACCGGCATGCTCTCCGATCCGACCTTCTCGATCACCTGGAGACCGTCGAGGCCGGGCATCTCGATATCGAGAAACAGGAGATCCGGCGCGTGCTTCTGGATGGCGTCGACGGCCGCGGGTCCGTCGCCACACTCGGCGATGACCTCGATGTCGGCCTCACGCTCCAGAAACGACTTGATCTTCTCGCGTGCCGGCGGCTCGTCGTCGACGATAACTGTGCGGATAGTCATGAGTAGGTTCGGACGTCCTGTAGGGGAGCTCCAGAACCGCCACCGCTCCACCCTCGGCCCGGTTGCGGATCTCCAGTCGCTGCGCCGGACCGTACAGCTGCTCCAGGCGCCGGCGGGTGTTGCCCAGGCCGACGCCGAGGCGGACCGGGCCGGGTGCCGCTAGCGGCAGCCCCGGACCGTTGTCGCTCACCTCCAACCGCAGGCAGTCGTCGCTGCGGCTGGCGGTGATGGTGATCCGGCTCTGGCCGTTTCGCTCCGCGAGTCCGTGGCGGAGTGCGTTCTCTACCAGCGGCTGAAGAACCAGGGACGGCACGATCGCGGCCTCCATCTCGGGATCGATCCGGCTCTCGACCTGGAGGACCGATCCGAAGCGGGTACGAGCGATGTCGAGGTAGTGCTCCAGATACTGCATCTCGCGGCCGAGAGGTACCTCCTGGCGGCTCGAGTCCTCGAGCGTCAGGCGCAGCAGATCACCGAGGTCGGCGATCATGCGATCCGCCTTGTCGGTATCGGTATAGATCAACGCCGAGATCAGGTTGAGCGTGTTGAGCAGGAAGTGCGGCTGCATCTGGTTACGCAGAAACGCCAGCCGGACGCGTGAGAGCCGGTCTTCGAGCTCGGCGCTCTGAACCAGGCGCCGGGTGTAGCGGTCGTAGTAGTCGAGAGCGTGGGTGAGCGCCAGGATGCCGGCGTAGATCAGGGCGTCGAAGACCACCGCCTGGAACAGGAACGCGCTGACCGCGAAGTGGTGGCCGCCGGCGTCGACCAGCAGGTGTAGGCCGCGATCGACCAGCAGCCGCAGGGTCAGGAAGGTCGCGGTCAGCAGCAGCCCACCCAGAACGTAGGGCGGCACGCGGGTCCGCCAGTTCTGTCGGGCGATCGGACGCGTCCTGACCGCGCGCGCTACGGCCCAGCCGCATGGAATCCAGAGGAGCCAGACCAGGAACCAGGAGCAGAGCGCGAACCAGGGGACCGGGTGAGTCTCGAACCCGTACGACACCGCGAGCAGCGCTCCAAGCAGCGCTCCGAGCACCCCCCACGCGACCGAGATAAGTCCAGAGTTGGTATGCACCTCGTAGTTCACCACCGCCATCCCTAGCAACAACTGAACCGTCGAAGCTGGAGCGGCTTCGTCGGGTCGCTCCTCTTTTGTCTTTAGATACGCCCCCACCTGGGAATGGTTTCCAGCGGTTCGCCCCACTCCTGGCGGCGTCAAAGCTCGATCGACAACCGGGAATTTGGATTGTCGCGGTCCAATCGATCGGATCGGCCCGGGTAGCGATAGCGCCGCCAGCGCACCTCGTCCCTCGCTCGCTGCCGATCGTCCCCACCGGACGCAACTGGAGGCTCACGGCCGACTGTGGCAATGGCATTGCTCCTGGTGACGCCGAGTGACCGATGCACAAGAACGGCTGCCCGGTGGCGGCCAACCTGCCGCTCGAGAGAGTGGTGAACAGAGGAAAGGAAGGAACAGACTGAGCATGACCAACACCAATTGGCGCAGTTTCGTTGCCTTCGGTGCGATCCTTCTGCTGGGCGCGGGTCTCGCGTTCGCGCAGGAGAACACCGGTAACGTGTACGTCGAAGTGATGGACACGGAAGGCAACCCACTGCCGGGCGTCACGGTGGAGCTTTCGGGCTACGGCGCGACCCAGACCCAGGTGACGGGCTCACAGGGTGAGACCCGCTTCCTGAAGCTGGACCCCGGCACC
>CAMYOG010000036.1 GCA_947259925.1 Thermoanaerobaculia bacterium | reverse complement strand
CAGACCGATGTCCGCCGTGTCGATCCCCAGCCGGGCCATCAGATGCAGCGCGCGCAGCTTCTGCTCCATCGTCGGCGTCAGCACCGACGGCGACTGCAGCCCGTCCCGTAGGGTCTCGTCGTCGAGCTGGATCGGCGGGAACGCCGGGCCCGGAACATCGGCGACCAGGTTCCAGTCGTGGATCAGCTCGGGCTCGGAGGTGGTCATCTGGTGCGGCTCATTCTACTCCGAGGGCCGTCCCACTCGGGGTGCGCCAAACCGCCCTACAATCGGCGAACCCGCGGGACACGGGAGGGCGTACGGCGGTGAGCGCGGCTAACGGCCGATCAGATCCCGACCGGTGCCAGCAGCTGCTGGGCGATGTGATCGCCGACCTGCGAGGTCGTCCGGTCGCCGCCCAGGTCGACGGTGGTGAAGCCGTCGCGGATCGCACCGGCGACCGCGCGCTCGACCTCGTTCGCGGCCTCCCGGTGCCCCAGGTTGTCGAGCAGTAGCGAGGTGGTCAGGATCGCGGCCATCGGATTCGCCCGGTCGGCACCGGCGTACTTCGGCGCCGAGCCGTGCACCGGCTCGAACATCGACGTCCGCCCCGGATGCAGATTCGCCGACGCAGCGATCCCCAGCCCCCCCTGCAGGGCAGCGCCCAGATCGGTGATGATGTCCCCGAACATGTTGTTGGTGACGATGACGTCGAAGTTCTGGGGCTTGCGCACCAACTGCATCGCCAGGGCGTCGACGAACAGGTGGCTCGCCTCGATGTTGGCGTACTCCTCCGACAGCTCCTCGAAGGTGCGCACCCAGAGGTCGTGTCCGTAGCGCATGACGTTCGACTTGTCGGCCATGCAGACTCGCAGGTTGCCGTGCCGAGTGGCGTACTCGAACGCCTCACGGATGATCCGCTCGACGCCCCGGCGGGTGTGGATCTCCTCCTGGACCGCCACTTCGTCGGGCGTCCCTTTCTTGAAGTTGCCGCCGACGCCGACGTAGGCGCCCTCCGTGTTCTCGCGGAAGACCACGAAATCGACGTCGCGCGCTCCCTTCCCGGCGAGCGGACAGAGGCGATCGTCGTAGATCTTGATCGGCCTGAAGTTGACGAACAGGTCGAGCTTGAAACGGATGCCGAGCAGGATGTCGGCGGCGTGGCGCATGTCGGGGATACGCGGGTCGCCGTAGGCACCGATGAAGATCGCCGAGTAGTCGTCTCGCAGCTCTTCGATGGCGCCCTCGGGCAGGGTCTCGCCGGTCTCGAGGTAGTGATCGGCCGACCACGGCTTGTCGATCAGCTCGAGCGGTAGGTCCCAGCGCTCGGCGGCGACCGTCAGGACCTTGACCGCCTCGGCGGTCACATCCGGTCCGATGCCATCGCCGGCCAGGATCGCGACTCGCTGTGGTCGGCGCTCAGAAGGGGGTGTGGTATTCAACGCGTCTATCTCCTGGACATCATAGTCCAGCCGCCAGGCGGCAGAGTTGCGCGGCTCCGAAGCCCGCGAAGTTACCGATCGCATAACCCAGGAGAGCCATCAGCACCGCGACCGGAATCAGGCTTTCACGATGATGGGCGGCAACTACCGGCGCCGACGCGGCAGCGCCGATGTTGGCCGCCGAGGCGATCGCCACGCTGTGCACGTCGACCCGGAAGAGGCGCGCGCCCAGCAGGCAGAAGAGCCCGTGGACGACGATCCAGATCGCCGCGCCGGCCACGAACGGGATCGCCTGCGAGAGCCCCTCGAGGGAGGCCTGCGCGCCCATGCGCGCGACAAAGACGTAGAGGATCGCCATCGCGATGTTATGGGACGAGGCGATGTTGCGGGCGGGTGTGAACGAGAGCAGGATACCCAGAGTGGTCCAGAGCAGAACTTCCCAGGTGCTGGTGCTGACCACGTAGCTGACAGCACCGTTTTCCGCGACGATCTTCCCGATCTGCGGGATCAGGGGCGCCACCCATCCCGCCAGCCAGGTGACACCGAGAGCGAGAGCGAACAGATAGAGGACGTCGGGCACGCTCGGCGGCCTCTCCTCTCGGCGCTCCTCCGCGGCCGCCAGCTCCATCTGCCGCAGGCGGCCCTCCGGTACCCTCGCCCACCGGTTGAAGCGATCGGCGAACGACTTCGAGACCAGAAGGAGGGGCAGCCAGCCGACGTAGATCGCCGCATCGGCCAGTATCGCGAGGCCGAACTGCTCCGGGGGTGTGTCGATCATCGCCGAGACCCCCGCCATGTTGGCGGTGCCGCCGATCCAGCTGCCAGCGAGCGCGCCGAAGCCCTTCCAGGCGTCGGGAGCGAGCCAGCCCTTGACCACTAGGAGACCGATCGGCGCACCGACCATCACGCCGACGGTGCCGAGCAGCATGACCAGCACGCCCTTGCCCATGATGCGCACCACCGCTCCGACGTTGATCGGAAGGAGCAACATGGTGATGAGCATCGGCAGACCGAAGTGGCGCAAGACGTCGTACGCCGGCGACGAGCCGGGCAGCACGCCGACGTTGCGCAACACCATCGGCGTCGCGTAGATCCAGATCAGCGGGATCAGGTAGTTGAAGAGCTTCCAGCCGGTCGCCTTGGCGAGCCAGAAGTAGAAGGCGGCGATCCCGACCAGAGCGGCGATCACGCCGGCCGTCGACTCGATCACCGAGAGGGGGTATCACCGGCCGTAAATTCGGGGACAGGTTGACTATTTCGCGCAAGATCGGCAGCCGAACCGCTCTGAAGCCCGAGAGCCGGTCGACGATCCGGGGTCGGCCGAGAGTCAGGCTCAGCCCCTTCGAGGGCACTCAATCCCCAGTGAAATAGTCAACCTGTCCCCGATTTGCGGCTAGCCGGGGGCGGGGACGTGGCGCGGCAGCGGGCGGTCCTTGGCCCAGCCGATCTCGAACACGAACGGCACCTCGGGGCAGAGCCAGCAGGAGTGCAGCGCCGGCCAGCTGGGGGCTCCGCTCACCTCCAGGCCGGAGGAGAGCAGGCTGTGGTCCTGGACCTCGGTCGCGATCGGAATCGCTTGCATGGCGCGGCTGGTCACCTCGATCTTCCTCAAGCCGTGCGCCGAGGTGAAGTACCAGCGCTTGCGGCGCAGGAAGTAGGTAACCGTCTGCTCCCAGTCGCCGAGAGCGGGACCTTCGCCCGCCGCGGCCGCCCCCGCCGAGACGCTGACCTCGAGCTGACCCTTGCTCCTGACCGACCAGCGGAGCGGCGTCTCCGCGAGCACCGCTTCGCTCGGGTAGTGGAAGCTCGCTTTCTGCGCCTGCTGGCGGGCAACCAACCGCACGCTCGGCAGCACCCACGCCGGCAACAGGATGGTCGAGATGAAGAACGAGGGCACGCCGTCGCCGTCGTGGACGCAGAGGCGGACGCTCAGCTGCGGATAGGAAACCCGCGGGAAGATCACCTTGGGGATGTCGATCACCTGCTGGCGAAAGAGCGCCGCGGAGAGGAAGACGTAGTCGGTTCCCTGCCAGTCGTGGACGTCGTAGCGCAGTGGCGCTTCGAGCTCCGGCAGCCCCTCGACCGGCAGCGCCCAGTTCAGGAACAGGCAGTCGCGTCCGATAGTCTCCAGGATCATGCTCCCGGAACGGCTAGCCGCGACTCATTCGATGGTCGCATGGGTGCCGTCACAGAACGGTCCCCCAGCCGTCCTCTTGCACCGGCAGTAGGCCCGCCGGCGTTGTTCCTCGATCTCGAACTTCAGCGGCTCGAGGCCGGTGCCGGCGTGCGAGCCGTCGCAGAACGGCTGGTCCTGCGAGCGACCACAGACACACCACCAGTAGGTGCCCGGCTCGAGCTCCAGCACGACCGGCAGGCGATCGGCGATCACCGGATCTGTCATCGGCGCGATCCTTTCGCTGGCTTCATCCGATTCTACCCCTGCCCCCGGCGAGCTCACCCGGGGCAGGTGACTTGCGGCTCTTGCACCTCGAAGCTGCCACCATAGATCTCTTCCCCCAACTCGACCATCTCGCGCTGGAATTCCGCCGCCAGCCGCCGGCGCTCCTCCCGCTCGAGAAACGCGTGATCGAGCGCTGCCATCGACAGACCCGCCAGGGCTCCAGCTTCCAGGTCCAGAGTATCTCCTACCCGAGCGTACTCGAGCGACAGGCTGGTGCTGAACATCGCCGGATCGTCCGAGTTGATCGACAGGCGGACGCCGGCGTCGAGCAACTCGCCGATCGGATGCTCGGCGAAAGTGGCGACGTTGTTGAGCGCGACGTTCGAGGTCGGGCAGACCTCGAACGGCAGGCCGCGCTCGGCGAGCCGCGCCATCAGCTCCCGGTCTTCGACCACCCGGATGCCGTGCCCCAGCCGCTCAGGGTCGGCGATCTCCAGCACCTCGCGGATCGAGCCCGGGCCCCGCTGCTCACCGGCGTGGGCGACGTGGTGCAGGCCCTCGGCCTTGGCGACCGCGAAGTGCTCGCGGAACGGGTTCGCCGGCCAGCTCTCGATGCCCGCCATACCGAGCGCCACGACGCCACGGTCGCGATGCTCGAGCGCCCACTCGAGCGTAACGTCGGCCCACTCCGGCTCCAGATTCCGCACGATGTCGGGGATCAGCCGCACCCGGACGCCCAGCTCGCGCTCGATGTCGACGAGCGACTCGGCTATCGCATCGCCGACCTCCCCGCCGTTGGCGCCCTGGCGCACGTGGGTGGCGATCGTGAAGTGGACCTCCGAGTAGCGGATGTTCTGGCGCGCCTGCTCGCGCGCGAACTCCCGCAGCGCCAGCTGGAAGTCCTCGGGATCGCGCAGGCACTCCGAGCAGGTGACGTAGATGTCGACGAAGTGCTCGAAGTCCTCGAACTTGTACCACTCGCGCAGCCCGGCCTCGGTATCGGCGGGCAGCGCGATCCGCCGCCGCCGGGCAAGCTGTAGGAGCGTCGCCGGGCCGATGGCGCCTTCGAGGTGAACGTGAAGCTCGATCTTGGGCATCGCCTCGACGAAACGCCGCCGTCGAGGCTCTCCCGTCCCGGTCACCCGGTCTCCCGCTCGCGATACGCCGCCAGCCGCTTGAGGACCGGGTCCGGCACGACCCCCTTCAGATCACCGCCGAGGAAGAAGACGTCCTTGACCAGCCGGCTCGAGACGTAGCTGTACTCCTCGGCGGCGGCCATGAAGACGGTCTCGACCTGTTCGTTCAGGCGCCGGTTCATCAGCGCCATCTGAACCTCGTACTCGAAGTCCGAGACCGCGCGCAGGCCGCGCACGACCACCGTCGCCTCGACCTCACTGACGAAGTCGACCAGCAGCCCCGAGAACGCCTCGACCCGGCAGTCGTCGTAGTCCGCGAGCAGCTCGGCGATCAGCTCCAGGCGCGAGCGGACCGAGAAGAGCGGCCGCTTCTCGTCGTTGCGCAGCACCGCGACCACCACCTGATCGAAGATCGGCCGGCACCGCTGGATGATGTCGAGGTGGCCGTTGTGGATCGGATCGAACGAGCCGGGATAGACGGCTATCCTCATCGAGTCTCCTGCCGGAGGTCGAAGGTCACCACGTTGAAGGCGGCGTCGGTGAGCCGCAGCAGCACCAGGCGCGCGTCTTCGGGGACCTCGATCAGCAGTGTCTCACGTTTGCCGTCCAGGATGCCGTCACTCGGCCGCATCGGCCGCCACTCCTGGGCGTCGGCGCTGATCTCCGCCCGGCGCAGCGGGTTGAGCGCGTCGGCCGCCACGACCCGAAAGCCGCCCCGAGTACGGCTCGCTTCGGCCAGGAACGGCGTCGTGTGATCGATCACCACGGTCTGGGTGGTCTCCTGCGCCATCAGCGGCTCATCGACCTCCTTCTCCCCCCGGTCACGCGCCACCAGTCGGAATCGATAGAGCCCGTCGGGCAGCGCGGTGGCGTCGAAGCTATACGAGTCGGCTTCGAGATCCTCGGCCATCGGCAGCCAACGATCGCCGTCCCCCGCCGGCTGGAAGGAGAGCTCGTACCGCAGCTCGTCACCGTTCGGGTCTTCGACGTCCCAGCTGAGCGTCCGGAACCCCTTCTTCCACAGGTTCTTGCGCCGCCGATCGTCGCGCTTCGCCGCCGGGCGGAGCGGCGTGAACATCCCCTGGCGATCCGGGTGCACCGGCTCGAAGACCTGATTGGCGGCGTTGAAGTTGGCGGGGACCACAATCTCGCCCGGATCGAGCACCTGGAGACGCTTGATCCGGGGCGGCAGATTGAGCTGCTGGTACGAGATGTCGACGCTGCCGAGCACCGGCGAGCCATTCGCGGCCGCCGTCATCGCCGCCCGCCACTGGAGGAATCGACCGGGAGGCACGTCCGAGAGCGAGATCTCGGTGCCGCTCTTCGGCGTCGTCCACTCCGACCAGGTGCGGTCGGGGCGGGCGCTGGCGCCGCTGCGCACCGACATTCGGATACCACCACCACGGAGCTCACCCCGCCAGCGGAGCGAGCCGAAGCGCGACATCTGCTCGGCATCGAGGGCTGGACTGGTGTAGGTTCCCGCGGTCTCGCTCTCCTCCGAGATGCGATAGAACGCCGCGGCGTTGGTGGTCGCGAACGCCGGACCCGGGTCGTCCTCCAGGAGCACGACCAGCTGGCGCTCCTCGACGTCCTTCTCGAGCACCCGCTTGCCGCGGCTGAGGCTGTAGAGCTTGCCGTCAAGGCCGGTCCCGATCCAGAGGCGCTGACGCAGCCAATGGAGCGCGTAGACGGTCTCTTCCTCGAACCGGGCGGCGGAGTCGATCATCCCGCTGGCCGAGATACGCAGGATCTCCGAGCGCGGGCCGCGGAAGCCGCTCGGGCGTGAGCCGGTGGTCTCTTCGCCCTGGCCGCCAGCCGTCGACACCGTCACCCGGACGGTGCCGCCTTCCTGCTGCTGCGCATTGCCGTTGCTCGCCTGAGCGTTGCTCCGGCTGAGGTCCATCAGACTCGCCTCGGACGCCAGCACGGCCGCGTACGCCACCCCGCCATCCGAGAGCGCGAAATCGACCACCTCCGGGTGGTCGGCATCGTAGAGGGTGCGCGCCCGGCCGTCGGGCGAGACACGCACGATCAGACCCTCGCCCGCGGTACCGACCAGCACCGCACCGTCGGGCAAGAGCTGGAGCGCCCGCAGGTGGGTGTCGTCGCTGTCGAAGAGGAGCTCCGCCTGGCGCTCCTTGTCGACGCGGTAGAGCCGCCCCTCGGTGCCGGTGGCGACCAGCAGCGAGCCGTCGGCGGCCCGCGCGAGGTCCCAGATGTAGGTCTCCTCCGGATCGAAGTAGACCTGCGACTCACCGCCCGAGTAGCGATAGACCTTGCCGTTGGGCGACGAGCCGGCGAAGACCGTGCCGTCCGGGTCGGCCCAGACCGCGAACACCTCGGGCTCCTCGGTGTTGAACAGCCGCTGCGCAGCGCCGCCACGGTCGATGTGGAAGACCGCACCGGAGTTGCCGGTGCCGATCACCCAGCCGCCCCGGTAGCTGGCACCGCTGAACAGGAACGGCTCGGGGAGCTCGGAGACGCGCTGGCCCCGATTCGCCAGCCCGAGGTTCCCGAGCCGGTCGACCGAGATCCCGTCCAGCGTTCCCGCCAGGAAGTCGGCACGGGACTCGATTCGGAAGAAGCTCACCTCGGAGGCGGTAGCAGGGACCCCCGGCCCCAGCGCAAGCAGGATCACCACCAGGACGCGCACCGCGATTCGCAGGCTCAATCGGACCTCCCATGGTTGTTGTTCGTCTCAGGTTCGCTCCGCCACGGCTGCTCCGGCTCGACCTGGAGGTCGACCCGCAGGAGGCCGCCGAGCGGCACGTCGAGTTCGGTCCCTTCCTGCTCGGTGACTGCGATGGCGAGCGGCAGCGCGCTGGCGCTCGGCGCCGCGCCCCACAGCGAGCGGATCGAGTCCGGCAACCGGGGCAGGACCGCTCCCGGCATCGAGAGCCCCTGCCCGGGGAACATGCCCAGCACCCGGAGCTCCTTGCGGGAGCGGAGCGAGGCGAGCAGGTCGAGCGCCTGGCGCAGGCTCGCCGGTTGCGATCGCTCGACCGCCAAGCGGGCGGCGTCGATGCTGATGCCGTCGCCGACGAACAGCGAGAGCCGGCCGGCGGGTAGATCGGAAGGGAGCTCTATCGTGATGTTGCGGCGGAAGATCTCGCCGCGATAGCCGGCGATGTCGACCGCCATCTCGACGCTCTCCCCCGGCCGCACCCGCGTCCGAGACGCATGAGCTCCGCGCAGCTCGGCCAGCTGTGGCTCGGTGCGCCACGCGACGTCGACCTCGACGCTGCCGATCTCGACCTCACCCAGGCGGTTCTGCTGCAGGAACCCGGTGATCGCGAACAGGTGGAGCACCATCTCGATCGCCGCCGCCGGTCCGTCGAAGCTCTGGCGCATGGCCAGCGGCCCCAGCTCGCCCAGGTCGTAGCGGACGACCATGTCGATCGAGCGGCTACCGGCCGCCTCGGGATCGACCTCGAGCGAGCCGAGCACCGAGATCGCCAGCAGTGCCGGCGTCAGCTCGGGCAGCGCCGCGACCCGCAGGTCGACCTGCCGCGGGACCCGGCCTGCGAGAGCGATGGTCAGGGGCACCATCGGCGCCACGCCTCCGATCTCACCCCGGAAGCCGGCGGAGTGATCGAAATCGAAAGCGCCTACGATCTGCCCCAGATTGGTCACCTTGAAGGAGCTCGCCTGGCTCGACAGGACGGTGACGACCTCCGAGGTCGCCATCGGCAGGCTGAGCTGGCCGAGCCCGAGAAACGCGTGCCCGAACGCCAGCACCCGGTCGTCGATCCGATCGGTGACCGTACCGGTCGCGGCGAGGCGGAAGTCACCGTCGATCAGCACGCCGGAGACCGAGCTCCCCGGCTCGAGGTCGTCGGGTGCGAGCTGCGCCTGGCCGCTGCCGGCAGTCGCCAGCTCACCCAGCCCGGCCGTCAGCAGCCGCCGGCTGTCGCTGCCGAAGCCGGAGGCCAGCCACTGCAGGCCCGGCCGGGCACCGCCGACCGGCTCCGGCCAGAGCCGCGCGAAGGTGTCGACCAACACCGACTCGTCCAGATCGCCGGCGAGGACGGTCGAGAGATCGATCGGCTCCATCCCGAGCGAGGCGCTCGCCGCGCCCCCGCGGTGCGCGTCGAGGAGCTCACGCATCGATTCGATCGGCGTGATGCCGCCGACCGGCTCCTTCGAGAACGGCCAGGCGAACGAGACCGCGCCCACCAGCCGGCCGTCGATGTAGACCGGGCTGCCGCTCATGCCGGCGATCACCCCGGTCTGCTCCAGCCCCTGTCCGGAGAACTCCGCGAGGATGTAGCTGACATCCGGCTGGACGTTGCGCCAGACGCCGATCACCTCGAACTCGAAGCGCTCGGGCTCGGTGCCCTCGAAGACCGACAGACCGTAGCCGCGCTGTCCGCGCTCGATCTGGGCGAGCGGAAAGACGTCGTCCTGGGCGCCGGCCGCACCGGTCGTCACCAGTAGCGCCAGAGCGGCGAGCGCGCAGCTGCACAGAGTTCTATGCATTCCGTATCGGTCCTCTCGAGGCGCGCCTCAGGAGGCGTCCTCCACAGAGATTTCCACAGAAGATGCGGAAAACGAAGTCAGCTGCTCCACAGCGAACGCTCCCGATCGTACGACCTCCAGCGCACCCTCGCACCAACCGACGATCGTCGAAGGCGGACCGCCCGGCAGCACCCCGGCGTCGACGATCACCGAATCGGCTCCCGACAGGAGCGACTCGAGACCATCCGGATCGAGCACCGGCGGCTCGCCGCTCAGATTGGCACTCGTCGCGGTGAGTCCGTGGCCGACGGCTCGCAGCAGCTCGAGCAGGACCGGGTGACCCGGGACCCGAAAGCCGAGCCGCGCACTGCCCGCCGCCGCCGGGACCACACCTTTGTACGGCAGTAGGACCGTCAGCGGACCGGGCCAGGCCGTCGTCAGCGTCGCCTCGAGCTCGGGCGGCACCCGGGCTCCGAGCGCTTCGATCTGGTCGAAGCCCGCCACGACGATCGGCAGCGGCTGGTCGGCGGACCGTCCCTTGGCGGCGAAGACCCCGGCCACCGCCCGCGCGTTCCTCGGATCGACCGCGAGACCGTAGCTCGACTCCGTCGGGATCGCCAACATGCCACCACGACCGACCAGCTCGCGCAGGGGCACCAGCGGCTCACCCGGGCGCCAGCGAGCGACCGTGCCGGTCATCGATCGCGCCCCGCGACGGTGATCAGCTCTTCGGCGTGTGAGCGCGACAGGTCGGTCACTTCCTTCCCCGCCAGCATCCGGGCGATCTCGAGCACCCGTGCTTCTGAATCCATCTCGTTCACCACCATATGGGTACGGCCGTCGACGACGTCCTTGCTCACTTTGAAGTGGGCGTCGGCGTAGCTGGCGACCTGCGGCAGGTGCGTGACCACCAGCACCTGCTCTCCGCGGGAGAGGCGCTGGAGCTTGCGGCCGAGCGCCGCGGCCTCGGCCCCGCCGACGCCGGAATCGACCTCGTCGAAGACCAGGGTCGGTCGACCGGCCGTGTCGCGCCCTCGGATCGCCAGCTGGAGCGCCAGGTAGACCCGCGAGAGCTCGCCCCCGGAGGCGACCTTGGCGAGCGGCTGGGGCTCTTCGCCCGGATTGGCGGTCAGCTCGAAGACGACGTCGTCGATTCCGGCGGCCGAGAACTCGACCGGCCTGCCATCGATCGTCAGCGGGCTCGACTCGCGGCGGACGCGACCGAGCGCGACGTTGAAGACCGCTCGGCCCATCGCCAGATCCTCGAGCTCGGCGTGCAGCCGCTCGCCCAGCGCGCTCGCCCACTCGCCGCGGGCGGCCGACAGCCGCAGCGCGACCTCCTTGTAGCGGCCGAGCGCGCCGTCGACCTCGCCCTCCAGCTCGGCGCGCGCCTCGTCATCGAGCACCAGGTCGTCGAGCTCCCGGCCGATGCGCTCGCGACGCTCGAGGATCTCGCGAGCCGAGGCGCCGTACTTGCGCATCAGCCGCTCGATCGACGCCAGTCGCTCCTCCACCATGTCGAGCCGGTTCGGATCGGCGTCGACTCCCTGCAGGCCGTCGCGCAGTCCCCGCGCCACCTCTTCGAGTCGGATGCGCAGCTCGTCGAGCTCCGAGACCCAGCCGGCGACCTCCGGAACCCAGTCCGCCACCTCTCCCAGAGCGCGACCCGCCTGATGGACCCGCTCGGCCGCAGCGCCCTCATCATCGAACAAGAGGCCGAGCGAGCCGCCGAGCGAGCGCGTGATCGCCTCACTGTTGCGCAGGAGATCGCGCTCGCGACGCAGATCGACGTCCTCTTCGGGTCCGAGCCGCGCGGCGTCGATCTCGCCCGCCTGGAAGCGCAGCAGATCGACCCGCTCGAGCCGGGCGCGCTCGTCACCCTGCAAGGCCGCCAGACGGTCCGCCAGCTCGCGGTAGTCGTGCTCCGCCGCCTCGGTCGCCGCCAGCAGCGCGAGTGCGGCGTCACCCTCGGTACGGTCGAGCAGGCTTCTCTGGAGCTCGGGATCGGCCAGGCGCAGCTCTTCGTTCTGGGCGTGGATGCGCAGCAGATGGGGCGCCAGCCCGGTCAGCAGCCGCAGGGTCGCCGGCTGGTCGTTGACATAGATCCGATTGCGCCCCTCGCGGTTGATCTCTCGGCGGATCACCACCTCGGCCCCTTCGACTGAGACGCCGGCCTCGTCGAGCAGGTTCCGCCAGTCGTCGCCCTCGGGCTCGAAGATCCCGGTGACACGGGTCGAGTCGGCACCGGTCCGGATCAGCTCGCTCGACGCCCTCGACCCGGTGATCAGGGCGAGCGAGTCGACCACCAGCGACTTGCCGGCGCCGGTCTCGCCGGTCAGTACGTTCAGCCCCGGACCGAAGCGCACTTCCGCCTCGGACAGGACGGCCAGGTTGCGGACGTGCAGATCTCGCAGCACTCTTCGATCAGGCGTTGTAGGCGGTAGCGGCGAACTCCGGATCTTCCTGCAGGTTGCGCTCGAAGCAGAGGAAGTCGTAGTAGCCGCAACGCTTGGTCCCGGGGTACTCGCGACAGATCCCCGGCCGGGCCTCGTAGACCTGGCACTGGCGCGTCTCCCGATCGAGGAAACGGCAGACCGAGCCGTAGATCTCGTCGCGACGGTGACGCAGTACCCGCTCGCCCTTCTCCTCGCCCTTCTTGGTGAACTTCTTGCGCGCCTTGTCGAACGACAGGCCGTGATGCTCGGCCAGGCGCCGGATATCCTTCTTGCCGACGATCACCCGCTCGTAGGAGCAGCAGTACGCCGGGCATTTCTCGCAGTTGTAGAGGACCTTGAGCCCCTTCCGCTTCTTCCCCATCGCGCTGGATTCTACTCCTAGTGACGTGAGACCGAGCCCGGTGCTCGCGCACCGTGCCGTCGGGGCGTCGGACGCCGGCGCGACTGCCTACTGGCAGCGATCGATCAGCGCCTGGACGTTGTGGACCGTGAAGTGATGTCCGGAGTCGACCGAGATGAAGTCGTTCTCCTTGAAGCTCACGATCACCTGGTTGACCCGCTCCCTGGAAGCGCCGACCAGCGACGCGACGTCGGTCTGCGTCAGGCGCAGCGGTATGCGCACCGAATCGTCGCTGCCGGTCTCGCCGTAGCGCTGGGCGAAGGCCAGCAGCTGACGGGCGACCCGGCCGCGGACGTCGAGGGTCGAGAGCGCCTGCACCTGCTCGTTGGAGAGCCGCAGCCGGCGGCTCAGGAGCCGGACCAGGTTGTAGCTCAGCGAGTTCATCGTCTTGAGAAAGCGATGGAAGGAGGCGCGGTCCATCGACAGACAGTGGCACTTCTCCAGAGTCAGCACGCTGGCGGACCGTCCGGCCGTACCGACCAGGCCCATCTCGCCGAAGGTGTCACCGGGGCCGAGAAAAGCGAGGATGACCTCGGTGCCGTCGATCTGGTCGACGTAGATCTTGACCGTCCCTTCGAGCAGGAGGTAGACGACCTCGCCCGGCTGCGCCACCGTGATGACGTTGGTGCCGGGCGGGAAGATCTTGCGATGTAGATCCTCGTTCAGGCGGGTCAACTCGTCTTTGGTCAACCCCTCGAACAACGGCAGCTTGGCAAGGACGTCCAGGTCCTCAACTGCGGGCATGCGGCGCTTCCCCTCGTTTCGTCAATGGACGCCGGGATTCTATATCAGTGACGGGCGTCACTGATAAAGATTTGACAGACGCCGACTGGCCGAGGCGGTAGATTGCTCTCTGTGAGCCGAGTCGAACTGCGCCTTCTCGGAGGCTTCGACGCCCGTCTTGACGGTGCCGAGATCAGCGGCTTCGAATCGCAGAAGGTCCGAGCGCTCCTCGCCTATCTGGCTCTCAACCGCCAGCGCCTGGTCGAGCGGCGGTTCCTGGCCGGGCTCCTCTGGTCGGAGCGCTCGGAGGTCTCGGCGCGCCGCAACCTGAGACAGGCGCTCCACAACATCCGCGGCTCCTTCGGCGCGGCGCTCGACCTGCCACCGGTCTTTGCCAACGGTCAGGGCCGCATCCAACTCAACCCGGACCTCGAGTGCTGGATCGACGCCGAAGTCTTCCAGCAGACAGTCGGCTGCGACGACGACTCGGAGCCCGACCTGGACGAGCTGCCGGGAGCGGTCCGCCTCTACGCCGGCGATCTCCTCGCCGGCTTCGCTCCCGAGGGCTGCCCGGTCTTCACCGACTGGCTGCGCGAGGAGCGCGAGCGGCTACGACAGGCCGCGGTCTCTGCGTATCAGCGCCTGGTCGATGACAGCCTCGACAGCGGCAACTTCCGCCGGGGTATCGACTACGCGCACCGCCTGCTGACCATCGAGCCGACCTCCGAGCAGACCCACCGCCAGTTGATGCGGCTCTACTCGCGGGCCGGCTACCACAGCCGGGCACTGAGCCAGTACCAGCAGGTGCGCCACCTGCTGCAGCGCGAGCTCGGGGTGGAGCCGATGGCCGAGACCACCGAGCTCTACGAGCAGCTCGTGGAGCTTCGCGAGAGAGGCGGCGACGACCTGCCCGATCCGCAGCCGGTCGGCCCGGTGCTGCCGCTCGAAGGCCGCGCCGCCGAGCTACGGCGGTTGCGCTCCCACTGGCAGGAAGCTCGTGACGGCCACGGCAGCCTGACCCTGTTGGTCGGTGACGAGGGGATCGGCAAGACCCGGCTGGCGCGCTCGTTCCTGGCCCAGGTCGCCTCGGAGGGCGACGTCGTCGTACGCACCACGGGACTGGCACCGCTCGACGGTCCGGACCGGCATCCGATCCGCCGGCTGCTCGACGGACCGACCGATCCCTCCAAGGCGACGGCGCTCTTCATCGACGATCTGCAGTGGGCCTCGGACGAGGACAGCGAAGCGCTCCTGCGCCTGGTGCAGCGCATCTTCCGGCAGCCGGTCTGGGTGCTGGCGTGCTGCCGCGCGGGCGCCGACCTGTCGCCGTTCCACCGCACCGAGGGCACGGTCCAGCACCTGAGCCTCGACCGGCTCCACCCCCGAGCGATTCACGCGCTCTGCAACGGAATGCTCAACCTGGCGCAGGCCCAGCGGCTGTCGCGCCTGGTCGCCAACTGGAGCGGCGGCATTCCGCTGGCGATTGCCGAGATGGTCAACTACCTGTGGGACGCCGGACAGCTGGTCGCGCAACCGAGCGGCGGCTGGTCGCTCCAGGGGGAGCTGCCCGATCGACCGCCGGACTTCGAGACCCTGATCGGGCACCGGTTGGCCCTGTTGCCGACCTCGGCCCGGCGACTCCTGGTGCT
The DNA here is from genome assembly GCA_947259925.1 of Thermoanaerobaculia bacterium. Lineage (GTDB taxonomy): Bacteria > Acidobacteriota > Thermoanaerobaculia > Multivoradales > JAHEKO01 > JAHEKO01. The sequence goes on along the minus strand of CAMYOG010000036.1, from coordinate 102,643 downwards.
GGCGGCACTGATCGGCGCGCGCTTCGATCGAGTGAGTCTGGTGGAGGCGGGTGACGAGCATCCCGCGGTCGTCGACGCCTGTCTCGAGGTGCTGCTCGATCGGTGGCTGATTCGCTGGGCGGACAGCAACTGGACGGCCAGCCGGCCGGGGCCGGACGTCGAGAGATGGAACCGCGGCCATCGAGAGGGCAGTCTCGAGTTCGCGCACGAGCGCATCCGCTGGGCGGTCATCTCGACCCTCGATCCCGAGCGGATCCGCGACCTCCGCCAGCGGGTCCAGGCAGCCGTGGGCCGCCAGCTGTCCGGATCGACCCGGCCGTCCGAGAGCTCTTCATCGGGCTGATCACGGACTCGGTGCGAGCTGCTTGTCTCGTCTCGACTCCGGTCGGTCGAGGGAGAGGAATCAGCTCCTGATGCCGAGGGTCGCGCGGATGACGTGGCGGGCGACCTCTGGATTCTCGCGCAAGCGCCGCATCGAGTACGCGTACCAATCCCGGCCGTAGGGCACATAGACCCTGAGCCGATGTCCGGCGTCGAGCAGGATACGCCGCAGCTCCTCGTCCACTCCGAGCAGCATCTGGAACTCGTAACGATCGGGCGGCACCTGGTAGCGGTCGATCAGCTCGGCCGCCGCGCAGGCCAGGTACTCGTCGTGGGTCGCTATGCCGACGTAGATCTCCTGCCGGAGAATCTTGTCGAGCGCCCGGACGAAGTTGAGCCGGACGGTGTCGTAGCCCTTCCAGGCGGTCGTCCGGGGCTCGATGTAGATGCCCTTGCAGAGGCGGACGTTCGCCCCCCGTTGCGGCATAGCGCCGATGTCGGCCAGGGTGCGGCGCATATAGGCCTGGAAGACGACGCCGAGGTTGCCGTACTGCGGCTGGAGCTCGTGGTAGATCCGGAGGGTGGCGTCGGTGGTGGTCCGGTCCTCCATGTCGATCCGGAGGAAGTTGTCGTGGCCGGCCGCGGTCTGGACCAGCCGCTCGACGTTGTCGCGGCAGAACGCCTCGTCGATCTTGAGACCGAGCATGGTGAGCTTGATCGAGACGTTGGCGTCGAGCCCGTGTTCGGCGATGTCGTCATAGAGGGCCGCGTACTCCTTGACCGCCGTCTCGGCCCGGTCACGCTCGAAGACCTCCTCGCCGAGGACGTCGAGGGTCGCCATGACCCCCTGCGCATTGAGATCGCGGACCTCCCGGAGCGCCTCCTGACGGGTCTCGCCCGCTACGTAACGGCTTGCAACCCGGCCGACCAGGAACTTCGGGACGAGGGGCAGGGTGAGGACGACGAGTCGGCTGAACAGACTCACGGGCGCAGAGGATACTACCGCGCCTCGGTCCTACGCTGGCGCCTCGGCTCCAGGCTCCGTCCCCTCGGCCGGCAGCGGCTCGTCCACCACCCAGCGCACCGACTTCGAGCACGGGCAGGTGCCGCCGACACGCCGCAGGTCGGGCATCGCCCGTACGGCGGCCTTGAGCTCGATCTCCCCAGCGTGAACCTGGCGCAGGAGCTCCAGGTAGTGCTTGAAGTCGCGGCCGGCGCGGTAGGCGTCGGGCAGATGCTGCTTGAGGTGCCGCACGTACTCGTCGACGTCGTCGAAGCTCTCGCCCTCCCAGCCGGCCAGCTCGAACGCGGGCACACCTCGGCGGCGGAAGAAGTGCGGATGCGGCAGGTGGATCAAATCTTCCCAGGCGATCCCCTCGACGGTCTTCCGCTCCTGGACGATCTGGTCGAGGATCTCCTGGGCGCGAGCGGACGAGATCTCCGGCAGCCGGGCGCGGATGAACCGCATGTTGATGCCGGCGACCAGGCTCTCGACCTCCTTGCAGTACTGCTCCTGAGCCTCGGCGTTCTTCATCGGCTTGAGGCCGAAGCGGACGTTGGTGCCGCCGCCGCGCTCGTCGCCGAACATCTCCAGCCCGCGGGGCAACCACTTGTTGATCGCCTTCTGGATGTCCTCGGAGGTGATGTAGACCGAGCCGCGAGCGGCCTTCTCCATCCAGCGGCGCAACGGCACGGTGCCGGCCAGCAGGTGGAACGCCTCTTCGCGCAGCATCTCGGGCATGCTTTCCGCCATCGGCTTGTAGGCGCTCACCTTCTGCATCGCGAGCTGGTACTTGCCGACCCGGTCGATCAGCGCACAGAACGTCGCGTTGTCGACGAACGAGTCGAAGTCGACGTTGAAGGCGCCGAGGATGTGGGAGCCGGTGCGCATCGACAGGATCTCTTCGACCATCTCGGCGCCCGAGGCGTCCGAGAACTTGGCCCAGTCGTCGTCGCTCAGCAGGTGGAGCATCTGGTAGCCGTGGCGAAGCTCCTCGGCCATCATGCGCAGGATCCAGAACTGCTCCTCCTCGTCCTGGGCCCGCGACAGGGTCAGCTGGTGCTGCTGGATCGAGCCGAACTCGGTGCTCGCCTGCGCCTTGATCGCGCCGAGCAGATGGCGGCCGGCGTCGTCCGGCAGGTCACACGCGCGGGTCGCCTTGGGCTGTCCGGTGCGCTCGCCGCACTCGATCTCGTCACACATGCCCAGCTCGCGGAACGCGCACAGCTCGAACCGGCGATCGTTGGGGAAGAACCTGTCCCAGTTCTCGATCAGGTAGTCGTAGTCGGGCAGGAAGGTCTCGCGCCACTTGACGACGGCGTTGTGCAGAGACTTCGGAATGTGCTCTTTGCGAGTGCTCATGGATATCCTTGCAGGCCTTTCGTGCGGCACCAGGCCGCGGATGCAGCTAGAGCTTCAACGCGAACGGTCGCAGCGTCGACGGCTCGAAGCCGAGGGCGCTGAAGAAGCCGGCGATCCCCTCGGAGTCCTCGTCGACGAGCGTCCTGACGGTCGACGCCCCTCGCTCGCGGAAGTGCTCGAGAATGTGCTCGGCGAGCTGCCGTCCGATCGCCTGGCCCCGGTAGTCGGGGTCGACGCCGATGACCTCGATCCAGCCGGTCGGCTCCTCGAGGCCGAACTCGCCGGAGCGGACCTCACCGAGCATGAACCCGACGACCTTGCCGTCCGCCTCCGCGACCACCGGAGCCTCCGGATCGCGGCGCTGGTAGTAGGTGATCCGGTGCTCCCAGACCTCGGGCCGGTAGCCGCCGCCCAGCTTCTCGTCGAGCTGGGTGACGCCGTTCAGGTCGGTATCTTCGAGGACACGTATCTTCAGCTCGCCGGACATACTGGTCTCGTGGATCCGCCCGCAGCGGAACTGCCGGGGCGACGCCATTCTATCAGCCTCGTGGCGCCCGAGGACGCCCCGACAGGGAGCGGAATCGGCAGACTTCGGCGGCCCCGCCCCCACTCACGAACTTTCGGCCAGGCGACGGATCGTGCGCAGCATGCGCTGCTCCATCACCAGGTCGAGAGGGTCCTCGAGGAGCCGCACGAACGCTCGCGAGAGCGGCGACCCCTGCCGGCGCAGCTGTTTGCACGACCGCAGCAAGAGCCGACAGGTCCGCTCGCCATTCGGCACCAGGTAGAACGACCACGAACCGAGCGTCGGCAGGTTCGGATCGGGCCGCCGCGCGTCAGGCCAGGTCCGGAAGCAGAGGTGGCGGTTCTCCTCGACCAGCGCGAGCCAGATCGACGGCTCACCCGGGGCGAGGACGACGCCGTCGTCGAGCTCGAACGGTGCGAGCTCGGGCAACAGGCGCTCGATGTTCTTGACCTTCCACCCGGCGAGCCTCTCCAGCAGCTCGTACGAGAAGAAGCCGCCCCGGTCGAGCCCGAACTGGTGGAGCCAGGGCCAGACCCCCGACGCGGGCGCGCCGACGTCGATCGCGCGCAAGGTCGACTCGTCGATGCGATCCAGCAGCCGGTCGCCGGGCCAGACCCGCTGGCGCTCCTCCGGTGTGGCGCCCAGGTCGCCGAGCCAGCGCCTGGTGAGCGGCCAGGTCGGAACCACGAGCAGCAGGAGGCCGATCGCCTCGAGACCTTCGAGCAGCATTCGCAGCGGACTGCGGAAGAAGCCAGCTCGCTCACGACCCATGGCACCATCTTCGCGCGCTCGAGACCAGCCGTCGCCGGATCTCGGGGTAGGGAGGGCTTCCGGTATCCTGCCTCGATGCCAGCACCGGACGAGGGCTCAGACGCTCGGGCCGGCGCTGGCGGGATGCTGCGGGTGCACGGGGCCCTGGTGCTGGTCTCGGTCGCCTTCGGCCTGATGCACGTCGTCGCCAAGAGCGTCCTCGGCTCGCTCGAGCCACTTCAGCTCGCCTCACTGAGAGCCCTGCTGGCGACGCCGCTGCTCCTCTGGATGGCCTGGCGGCACGACCGCATGCTGCCGTCGCGACGCGAGCTGCCGACCCTTGCCCTGCTTGGGATCCTGGGGGTCTTCCTGAACCAGGTGCTGTTCATCGTCGGCCTCGACTACACTACGGCGACCAACGCGGCGATTCTGATGCCTTCGATTCCGGTCTTCGCGATCGCTGCGGCGGCTCTCCTGCGGATCGAGCGGATCGGCGCGCGCCAGCTGGTCGGCGTCGCCCTGACGGTGACCGGCTGCCTCGCCCTGCTCGACCCGACCCGGTTCACGGTCGCCCGTGAGACCGCGATCGGCAACCTGCTCATCCTGCTCAACTGCCTCAGCTACGCACTCTTCCTCGTGCTGCAGCGCCCGATTCTGCACCGGCTCCCCTGGCGGACTGTGATCGCCTGGTCGTTCGTCTTCGGCAGCGCCGCGATCCTCGCCGTCGGACTGGTACCGCTCGCGAGCCTCGAGCCCGGCACGGTCCCCTTGGGCGCCTGGGCCGGGCTCGGCTTCGTGGTCCTCTTCCCCACCTTCCTCGGCTACGCCCTGAGCACCTGGGCGGTCCGTCGATCGTCGCCGTCGCTGGTGGCGATCTACACCACGGTGCAGCCGCTGGTGGCGGCGGTCGCGGCGGTCGGCTTCCTGGGCGAGGCGATCGGTCTCGCCGAGGTGATCGGCTTCCTGCTGATCTCGGCCGGGGTCATGGCCGCCGGACCAAAAACGGGTACAGGTTGACTATTTCAAAACAACTTACGAGAACAAGCCGCCGGGGCGGAGATCAAATGACAGGATACCTATCTCGGCTCCACCGACCGCATCAAGCAGGTCAGAGATAGGTACCTTGTCACCTGATCGCCGGATCTCGGGGACACAGGATCGTTCTCGTAAGCTCTTTTGAAATAGTCAACCTGTCTCCGATATGGCTTCGTGGGCATGGTAGCTCGAGCGGACCAGTGGACCGGACTCGCAGTGGCTGAAGCCGAGCTCGAGGGCCTCCTCCCGATAGCCGGCGAACTCGTCCGGGTGTACCCACCGGTCGACCGGCAGATGGTCGGCGGTGGGCTGGAGGTACTGCCCGATGGTCAGGATCTCCACCCCCGCATCGCGGATGTCTTGGATGGTGGCGGCGACCTCGGCGGGGGTCTCGCCGATCCCGATCATGATCCCGGTTTTGATCCGGCCGTCGTATTCACCGGCGTCGCGCCGCCGAGCGCTGTCGGCGAGAAGCTCGAGCGAGCGACGGTAGCGGCTGCCGGGGCGGGCGCTCCGGTAGAGCCTCGGCACGGTCTCGACGTTGTGCGAGAAGACCTCCGGCCGAGCCCCGAGGACGATGTCGAGCGCCTCGGGAACGCCCCGGAAATCGGGCGTCAGCAGCTCGACCGCGGTGTCCGGGTTCGCTCGATGAATCGCCACGGTGACCTCGGCGAAGTGGCGCGCGCCGCCGTCGGGGAGGTCGTCGCGGTCGACCGAAGTGACGACCGCGTGGCGGATTCCCATCGCCTGCACCGCCTCGGCCACGTGCCGGGGCTCGTCGACGTCGACGCCCGGCTCGGGTCGGCCGCTGGTCACCGCGCAGAAGCCACACCGTCTGGTGCAGATGTCGCCGAGGATCATGAACGTGGCAGTGCCGTGCTCGCCCCAGCACTCGTAGATATTCGGGCACCGCGCCTCCTGACAGACGGTGTTGAGGTTCAGGCCCTCGACCAGCCGACGCACCTGATGAAAGCGGGGCGGAGTCGACAGGCGAATCCGCAGCCACTCGGGTCGCGGCTCCCGCAGAGGCTCGGCTGCAGGCGTGCCGATCTTGATCAGCGCATCGCTCATCGCGGGGCAGTCTATCGGACGGACGAAGGGGTCCGACCCTCTCCGACCTGCTAGGCTCGCGCCTCGTTGACCGAATTCGAGGGTATCCCCAGCGATCGGCTCGAGGAGGCCGTCAACGACCTCGAGAAGATGGCCGACCGCTCGCCGGTGCTGACGGTCGCGGCCGTCCACATCCTCAAGAACGAGCTCGGAGACGTCTCCGAGCTGACCCCTCGGCGCAGCATCCTCCACGATGAGCATTTCACGCTGCCCTCGGGGCCGCGGCGCTGGCTGAGCCGTCCCCGCCGGGCGCTTGCCCAGCTCGTCGGCTGGCTCCGCGGCGGCGACGCCGAGCGCTTTCGGGACGGCTGCGATTCGGACTTCTGGCGGGAGGTGGTGCCGGTGCTCGAGCGGGACTTCGGCTCGGTCGCCGAGCCCCTGATGAACACCGCCAACGAGGCGGTGATCAACTACGCCGAGTACTCGTTCAAGCGCTTCGCGTTGCGCCGCCGGGTCGCCCTGCACCTGTTCCATACCGAAGACGACCTCGGGTACGCGATCGTCCGCCCGCTGGGCATCGGTCTGCGGGTCTTCGATCCGCTCGAGCTCAAGGAGAAGAGCGCTGACACCCTCGAGGAGAGCAAGCGCGGCTGGGGGCACACGATCCTCATGCGGAGGGCGCTGTTCATCAGCTTCGACAAGTCGCCGCGGCGTCGCGGCATGATGATCGTCGTCGGCGCCGAGCAAGGCCAGGCCGACGTCACGCCGTCCGCGTCTTGACCCGCGCCGCCAGCGCGGCGGCGTGCGCAAAGATCAGCGCCGCCACTACCACGTGACCGATGTGCAGATACGAGAACGACCGCGGAGCGGTCCACTCGTCGGCGAGCGGCTCGGGGGAGACGACCAGGAGCGGCATGCCGATCGCCAACTGCACCAGTAGCAGTCCCATGAGCGCCCACGCCGTCGCCCGCAAGGGGCGCGGCGCCTCCTGACGCGCCAGCTTCACGGCCAGAGCGATCCCCAGCCCGAGCAACACCAGGGCGAGCGTGAGGTGGCTGAGCAGCGTGAGGACGAAGGCGCCCTGGCCCGCCGGTGGGTGCCGGGAGACGGCACCCAGGATGATCTGGAGAAGCGTCGCGTGGGCGATCGACGTCGCCAGCCGCCCGGCCGGGAGCGGCTCCTCGGCGGTCCCTTCCTGCCAGCGCTTCGAGGTCGCGACCAGGACCAGGAAGACCAGCACGAAGGTCACCTGCGCCAGCACCATGTGCAACGAAGCGAGCCAGCCGGGCGAGAGCCAGAGCACCACCAGGCCGCCGAGGAGAACCTGCACGAAGTAGAGCGCTGCCGCGGAGATTCCCACCGTCTGCACCCAGCGTCGCCTCTCGTGGCGCCAGACGGCGACTCCGAGCACGGACACCAGAACCGCGCAGACCACCGCCAGGATCCGGTGACTCTGCTCGTGAGTGGCGTTGCCGGTGAAGTTGAACGGCAACACCCGGCCGTAGGAAAGCGGCCAATCAGGCACCGACAGGGCGGCCCCCAGGCTGTTCACCGAGGCTCCGGCCGCCAGCAGCAGTAGTAGCCCGACCATCGCGAAGAGGGCCGCGCGATGGACCGCCCGCGGTGTTTCAGATCGACTCATCCGCTACCTCCGGCAGTGAGCGCCGGAGCACGCAGCGCGAAGCCCTTCGGCAGGTGCTCGACGCGGCGCTCGAACAACCCGGCGAAGTGCTCGATGCAGACCCGAGCGACCTCTTCGAGCTCCGGACGATGTCCGGTCAGGCTCTCGACCGAGCACATCTCGACGCCGGCGAGCCCACACGGCACGATGCCGGCGAAGTAGGAAAGATCGGTAGCCACGTTGAGGGCGAAACCGTGGGTCGTCAGCCAACGGCTCAGGTGAACGCCGAATGAAGCGATCTTCCGCTCCCCCACCCACAGGCCGATCTCCGGCTGAGGCCTGGCCTCCGCTCGCACCCCGAAGTCGGCGAGCGTCCGGATCAGGAGCTGCTGGAGGTCACGCACGTAGCGGCGTACGTCTCGCCGGTCGGGGTTGAGATCCAGGACGGGGTAGCCGACCAGCTGGCCAGGCCCGTGGTAGGTCGCCTGGCCTCCGCGATCGGTCTCGTGCACTTCGATCCCGCGCGCGGTGAGAGTCTCGGGATCGGCCAGTAGATCCCCACGCCTGGCGTTGCGACCGAGGGTATAGACCGGCGGATGCTCGAGCAGCAGGAACGCCTCGTCCCCGGTCCCGGCCCGCAGCTCGGCGCAGATCGATTCCTGGAGCGCGGTCGCCTCGGCGTAGCCAACGCGGCCGATGAACCCGCAGCGAGTCGCGCGGCGCGCGGCCGCGGCGTCGTCCGTCACGGACTCGATTCTAATCGTCCGCGACCGACGGTTGGACACCTTTTCGAGCGCGGTGATATCGTCTCTCGATAGCAGCTCGCCGCACCATGACCGTTGCCAAGAACCAGGAGCGAGAGCGCCCTCTGGAGGATCTCCTGGAGGAGCTGCACCCCCGTCTCAGAGGAGTGCTCGCGACCTTCCGCATCCCCTTCGAGGACGCAGAGGACTTGCTCCAGCAGTCGGTGCTCACGTTCTTGATGAAGCGCGACGAGATCAGGGATCCAGGCCGCTGGCTGGTCGGCACGCTGCGCAACCGCTGCCTGATGTACTGGCGCGCGCACCGCCGCCGCCTGTACGAGTCGGTCGACGCCGCAATCCTCGAGTCGGTCGCCGAGCCCGAGCAGCCGGCGCAGGAGCGCCGCGCGCTGGCACGCGACCTGAGCGGGGTCCTGGGCCAGCTGTCGCCCCGCTGTCGCTCGGTTCTGAAGCTGCGCTACGGGCTCGGCTGCGACCCGGCCGAGACCGCCGAGAGGATGGGCTACCGGAGCTCCGGGATCTACAAGATCATGGAGCGCTGTCTGGCCAGCCTGACGCGCCGGCTGATCGCCGTCGGCATCGTCGACCGCGAGTCGGCCCCGGGCAGGTAGCGCCTGCCCGAGCGCGCGGCGGATCAGAAAAACGCGTCCAGCTCGGACCAGGTCTCCTCTTCGAGTGTCCGCTTGACGTGGTTCATGAAGTGGTCCGCGTCGGCGCCGTCGACGATCCGGTGATCGTAGGTGATGGCGAAGTACGACATCTCCTTGATGGCAATGATGTCGTTGCCGTTGGCGTCGGTGTCGACGACCGGTCGCTTCTCGATCACGCCCAGGCCGAGAATCGCCACCTGGGGCTGGTTGATGATCGGCGTGCCGAAGAGCGAGCCGAAGACGCCCGGATTGGTCACCGTGAAGGTACCGCCCTGCACCTCCTCGGGTAGCAGCTTCTTGCCGCGCGCGCGATCGGCCAGATCGTTGGCGGTGCGCGCCAGGCCGACCAGATTGAGCTCGTCGGCGTGCTTGAGGACCGGAACGATAAGGCCCCAATCCAAGGCCACCGCCATCCCCAGGTTGACGTCCTTCTTGTAGACGATATCGGTGCCGTCGACCGAGGAGTTGAGTTTCGGGTTCGCCTTGAGGGCGTTGGCCACCGCCTTGAAGATGAACGGCATGTAGGTCAGCTTGGTGCCGTGGGCCTCGAGGAACCCGGCCTTCGCCAACCGCCGGACCCTGGCGACCCGGGAGAGGTCCATATGGAAGACCGTGGTGACGTGAGCCGAGGTCGCCTTCGAGTAGGCCATGTGAGCGGCGGTGATCTGCCGGATCTTGGACATCGGCTCGATCTCGACCCGCTCGCCCTCCTTGTAGGGGGCGACCGAGAAACCGGTCGGCTCCCGCCGCACCGCCGGCATCAGCTCGGGCTCGCGCGCGGCGCTGGGGACGGCGGCCGCCGCCGGAGCCCGGTCGCGACTCTCCAGGTGCGCCTCCAGATCGCGCTTCGTGACCCGGCCGTGAATGCCGCTCCCGGAAAGCTGCGCGATGTCCACGCCGTGCTCTTCGGCCATCCGCCGGACGAGCGGGCTCGAGAACTCGCGCACCCGCTGCTTCAGATCCGCCGGAGCCTCGGCGGCCGGCTCGGCCGCGGCAGTCGGCGTGGCGGGCTCCGCGGCGGCGGTCGCCGGCGCGGCGGGCTCCGGCTCGGGCGGAGTCGCGGCCGGCGCCGGCTCGGGAGCGGCCTCTGCGGCCGGCTGCGCCTCGGCCGCCAGCGCCTCGCCGGGAGCCCCCAGGAGAGCCACGACCTCGTTCACCGGCACGGTGTCGCCCTCCTGGAACTTGATCTCGAGCAGGACGCCGTCCTCGGGACTGGGGATCTCGGCGTCTACCTTGTCGGTGGAGATCTCGAACAGCGGTTGGTCGCGCTCGACCCGGTCCCCCACGTTCACCAACCACTTGGTGATGGTCCCCTCGGCGATGGACTCGCCCATCTGAGGCATGATCACGTCAGTCGCCATTTACAGCACCTCGAATCAGTAGTGGATCGCGTGTCCGACCGCGGCGTGCGCCGCTTCCGCCATGGCCTCCGAGAGGGTCGGATGCGCGTGAATCGCACGGAAGAGCTCCTCCGTCGTCGACTCGATCTGAAGCGCCACACACGCCTCGGCGATCAGGTCGGTCGCGCTCGGCCCGATGATGTGGACTCCGAGCAGCTCATCGTATCGGGTCTCGCGCACGACCTTGACGAAGCCGGTGGTCTTGCCTTCGATCGCCGCCTTGCCGGAGGCGGAGAACGGGAACTTGCCGACCGCGACGTCGTACCCGCGATCTCTAGCTTCGGCCTCGCTCAGCCCGACGCTGCCAACCTCGGGCTCGCAGTAGGTGACCGACGGCACATGGTCGTAGTTGAGCGGCCGGGCCGCCTCGCCCGCCAGGTGCTCGACCGCCAGGATGCCCTCGGCCGACGCGACGTGCGCGAGCCACGGGGTGTCGACGATGTCGCCGATCGCGTAGATGTGCGGTACCGAAGTTTGCATGTACTCGTTGACCCCGACGTAGCCACGGTCAAGCTCGACACCGAGCGCCTCGAGGCCCAGATTCTCGGTGACCGGAGTCCTGCCGACGGCGATCAGCACCAGGTCGGCGGCGGCGGTCTCGGTCTTCTCGCCGCTGGTCAGGCGCACCTCCACCCCGCTCTCGGTCCGCTCGACTCCGCTCAGCGTGGCTCCGGTCTTGGCTCTGATGCCCCGCTTGCGGAAGGCACGCTGCAGCTCCTTCGAGACCTCCTCGTCCTCGAGCGGCAACAGACGCGGCAGCATCTCGACCAGGGTCACCTCGGATCCGAACGACGCGAACACCGACGCGAACTCGCATCCGACCGCCCCCGAACCGACCACCAACAACGAGCCGGGCACGCTACGCAGCTCCAGCAGATGGTCCGAGTTGAGAATCCGCTCGCCGTCGGTCGGCGCCGGCGGGATGTCGCGTGGCACCGAGCCGGTGGCCAGCAGAATGTGCCGAGCGCGGTAGCTGGCGCCGCCGGCGGCGGACGCGACTTCGATCTCGTTCGGTCCGGTCAGCCGCGCCCGGCCGTGAATGGCGGTCACCTTGTTCTTCTTGAGCAGGTATTCGACGCCGCGGGCGTTCTTGTCGACCACGGCGTCCTTGTAGGCATGGGTGCGGTCCATGTCGAGGGCCGGCTCCGTGACGTCGATACCGAAACTGCCGGCTTCGCGGATCTCGTCGAGGAGCCCAGCGGTGTGTAAGAGCGCCTTGGTCGGGATGCACCCACGGTGGAGACACGTACCGCCGAACTTCGGGTCTTTCTCGACGATCGCGGTGCGCAGCCCCAGCTGCCCGGCTCGGATCGCGGCGACGTAGCCGCCCGGACCGCTGCCGATGACGATCAGATCCAGCTCTTCGCTCATACCTGCTCCCGTGCTCACCGCGACCCGTCCGCGGAACCGCGAGGATTGCGGAGCGGCAGTCTATCGGAGAGCGATACCCGGCCACACCCCTCCTACGGTCCGGTCGCCGCTCCGGCTCGCGGCTGGTCGGCGCACCGCGGAACGGCCCGGTCGACTGCGCTATCCTCGCGCCGGCGAGCGATGAGATCGACAGCCAGAGTCGCGCTGGTACTGACCGGTGGCGGGGCGCGCGCCGCCTATCAGGTGGGCCTCCTCCGCTGCCTCGCCAAGCTGGCGCCCGACGTTCGAATCCCGATCATCACCGGCACCTCGGCGGGGGCGATCAACGCGGTGTTTCTGGCCTCGCACCGCGGCAGCCTGGAGAGCGCCGCGCACGAGCTGTCGGAGCTCTGGACCGCGCTCACTACCGAGAAGGTCTACAAGGTGGGCACCGGCTCGCTCCTCGGCAACGTCTTCCGCTGGGGGACACGACTGGTCTCGGGCGGCTCGAGAAGCGGGCGGGGGCCGCGCAGCCTGTTCGACACAAGACCGCTCGCCGACTACCTGCGCAAGGCCCTGCGCTGCGTCGACGAGGAAGTGCCAGGCATCGCCGAGAACATCGAGTCGGGCAGGCTCGACGCCCTCGCCCTGACCACGCTGCGCTACGCGACCGGCCAGACGGTCACCTGGGTGCAAGGTCAGAAGCTGGAGACCTGGGAACGGCCCGCACGGTTGGGGATCAACACCCGCATCTCCATCGATCACATCATGGCGTCGGCGGCGCTACCACTCGCCTTCCCGGCGGTCAAGCTCGGCAACTACTGGTACGGCGACGGCGGTATCCGCATGCTGAACCCACTCGGGCCGGCGGTACATCTGGGTGCCGAGCGCGTCCTCGCCATCTCGACCCGGCACCTCCGGAGCGCGGACGAGGCGAGCGATCCGGCCATCGTCGGCTATCCGCCCGCCGCCCAGGTCGTCGGCTCGATGATGAACGCCGTCTTTCTCGACGCCCTCGATCACGATGCCGAGCGGATGCAGCGGATCAATGGTCTGCTGGCGAGCTCCGACCCCTCGTCCTGGGGGGAGCTGCGGCCGATCGAGATCCTGGTTCTCCGCCCCTCTCAGGACCTCGGTCGGCTGGCGGCGGAGTTCGAGCCGAGGCTGCCCAAGGGGTTACGCTTCCTGACCCGCGGTTGGGGCACCCGCGAGACCAAGAGCCCCGACTTCCTGAGCTTGCTGATGTTCCAGCCCGACTATCTGAGGCGCTTGATCGAGATCGGCGAGAGCGACGCCGAGGAGCAGCGCGAGGAGCTGCAGCGAATCTTCCGCCAGCAGGCATCTGATCCGGTACCCGTGACGTAAGAATCGATGGGCGGCGTGCACTCACGCCCCGACCTCATTCCGGGTCACCTGGAGGAGAGCATGAAGCTGCAAATCGTGTTGATGACCGCTCTGATCGCCGCTGTTGGCGGTCTCGCCTGTTCGAATCGCGCCGTCTCCGAGACCGTCGACATCCCCGGTCCCGAGGAGCTCGCGACGCTCGCCGGCGGCTGCTTCTGGTGCATGGAGCCGCCGTTCGAGGGCCAGCCGGGGGTGCGCTCGGTGGTCTCGGGCTACACCGGCGGACCGGAGAAGGACCCGACCTACCGCGAGGTCTCGTACGGCCGCACCGGCCACACCGAGGCGGTGCAGATCAACTTCAACCCCGAGATCATCAGCTACCGCGACCTGCTCGAAATCTACTGGCGGAGCTTCGATCCGACCGATGCCGGCGGCCAGTTCGCCGACCGCGGCAGCCAGTACCGGCCGGGAATCTTCTTCCACAGCGAGGCGCAGCGCGAGGCGGCGATCGAGTCCAAGAACGCCCTGGAGGCGTCGGGCCGCTTCGCCAAGCCGATCGCGATCGAGATCACCCCGTTCGAGGCCTTCTATCCGGCCGAGGAGTACCACCAGGACTACTACAAGAAGAACCCGGTCCACTACAACGCCTACGCCGTCGGCTCGGGTCGCAAGGGGTATCTGAAGAAGGTCTGGGGTGACGAGGTCTACACCCCCGGGGGTGCCGCCGCCAGCGAGACCAAGCTCACCTATTCCAAGCCCTCGGAAGCCGAGCTGCGCGAGCGGCTGACGCCGATCCAGTACCACGTCACCCAGGAAGACGGTACCGAGCGGGCCTTCGCCAACGAGTACTGGGACAACAAGGGTTCCGGCATCTACGTCGACGTCGTCTCTGGCGAGCCGCTCTTCTCGTCGACGGACAAATACCGCTCGGGCACCGGCTGGCCGTCCTTCACCCGGCCGCTGGTCGAGGACAACATCGTCAGCCACGAGGACCGCAAGTTCGGCATGGTCCGCACCGAGGTCCGCTCGAAACACGGCGACTCCCATCTCGGACACGTCTTCCCCGACGGCCCGGCGCCGACCGGCCTGCGCTACTGCATCAACTCGGCCGCGCTCCGCTTCGTCCCGTCGGCCGAGCTCGAGGACCAGGGGTACGGCCAGTTCGCCAGCCCGACAACGGGGGTGTCAGTAGCGGTCGTGGTGGCGGACCCACTCCATGCCGTACGACAGCTCGTCCTCGTCGCGGCCCTTGGGGACGATCTCGAGGAACCGGTAGACGCCGAGGAAGATGTCCAGACCGCGGGCGTAGGCCGAGTACGTGTGGTAGATCGCGCCGTCGTCGTCTTTGATAAAGACGCTGATTCCGGGTAGCTCGGGGCCGGGGTACTCGGTGTCCTCGCGGTAGTTGTAGACGATGTCGCCGCTCTCGACCTGCTCCGGGGTGAAGGTCACCCGGTAGTCGCGATTGAAATCGGTCGGGCCGGCCGAGACCCACTTGAAGCTCCACCCCATCCGCTTCCTGAACGCCTCGAGCTGGTCGAGGGGCGCGCTCGAGACGGTCACCAGGGTCACGTCCCGGGCCTCGAGATGGACGATCGAGCGCTCGTAGTGGTCCGCCATCAGCGAGCAGCTCTTGCAGCCCTCCTCCCACCCCGAATCGAACATGAAGTGGTAGACGATCAGCTGACTGCGGCCGGCGAACAGCTCGGACAGGGTCTGCTCCCCGTCCGGGCCCTGAAAGACGTACTCCTTCTCCACCCGCTCCCAGGGAAGGGCGCGCTGGAGGTCGCTCAGCTCGTCGCGCAGGCGCGTGAACTCCTTCTCCTTGGCCAGCAGCTCCTTGCGAGCGGCAAGCCACTCCTCGGGCGAGACGACCGCGTGGTCGGTCACTCTTGCAGGCTCTCCTAGGCGACGGTCACTTCGTCGCAGAGGAAGACGTCCTGGATCGCATTGAGCAGCTGGACGCCCTCCTCCATCGGCCGCTGGAACGCCTTACGACCCGAGATCAGGCCGGTACCGCCACCGCGCTTGTTGACCACCGCGGTGCGGACCGCCTGCTCCAGGTCGCCCTGGCCGCTCGACGAGCCGCCCGAGTTGATCAGGCCGACGCGGCCCATGTAGCAGTTCGCCACCTGCCAACGGACCCAGTCGACCGGATGGTCCTTCACCAGGCCGTCGTAGACCAGGGGATGGGTCTTGCCGAAACCGACCGCCTCGTAGCCACCGTTGTTGGTCGGCTGCTTCTGCTTGACGATGTCGGCCTCGATGGTGACCCCGAGATGGTTCGCCTGGCCGGTCAGGTCGGCCGAAGCGTGGTAGTCGCTACCCCCGACCTTGAAGTCCTCGTTTCTGAGGTAGCACCAGAGGATGGTAGCCAGGCCGAGCTCGTGCGCCTGCTGAAAGGCCTCCGAGATCTCGACCAGCTCGCGGTCGCAGTCGTCCGAGCCGAAGTAGATCGTCGCGCCGATCGCGGCGGCGCCCATGTCCCACGCCTGCTCGACGTTCGCGAACAGCACCTGCTTGTAGCGGTTCGGATAGGTCAGCAGCTCGTTGTGGTTGATCTTGACGATGAACGGGATGCGGTGAGTGTACTTCCTGGACATCGCGCCCAGCACGCCAAGGGTCGAGGCGACCGCGTTGCATCCCCCTTCGATCGCCAGCCGCACGATGTGCTCGGGATCGAACAAGAGCGGGTTGGGAGCGAAGGACGCCGCACCCGAGTGCTCGATCCCCTGATCCACTGGCAGGATCGACAGATAGCCGGTGCCCGCGAGCCGACCGTGGTTGTAGATGCGGGAGAGGCTGACCATCACGCTCGGCTTGCGGTCCGAGACCCCGAAGACATCGGCGATGTGCGTCGGTCCCGGCAGGTGCAGGTGGTCCCGCGGTATCCCCTCGCAGGTGAAGTTCAGGAGACCCTCGGCCTCGTCGCCGAGCTGCTCGGCGATCCGGTCGATAGCTCGACTCGATTCAGCGACTGCCATGACGATTCCCTCCGATTTGAAGCCCAGCCAAGTATGCCACGGTCGGGGACGGGCACGAACCAAGGAGATGTAGTGGACAGGCACGAACAGCGGACGGTCTCAGTTCATCCAGACGCGGCCAGGACGCAGACTCTCTCCGGTCCCCGGTGATCGATGTTCGTGCCTGTCCCCCAGATCCCCGGAGATCCAAGCTCGTGCTTCTCCCCATCACCGCACCGAGCCCAAGAACGTGTCGAACTCCCGCCAGACCCTCCCGACCGCGAGCAGATCGTTGTGACCAACGCCCTCGATCACGATCCAGCGGGCCTCGGGGCCGAGCGCCTCGGCCAGGCGCTCACCGTGGAGGACCTGGATGATCCGGTCTCGGGCGCCATGGATCACCAGGCTCGGACAGCGCACCGCCGCGGCCGCGGTGATCGAGTCGTAGCGCTCGCGCAGCATCAGCCGGACGAGGAACGCCGGAAAGTAGTCGGTCGCCAGGTCGAAGAGCCGGCTCCAGGCGCTCATCACCACCAGGCCGGCCGGGACCTCCGTCCGGGCGGCAGCGACCTGCGTCGCCACCGCCGCCCCCAGCGACCAGCCGGCCACGATCTTCGGCCGCTCCGGCCAGCGCTCGACGACCCAGTCGAGCGCCGCGATCCCACCGGCGATCAGCCCCGCCTCGGTCGGTGAGCCGCCACTCTTGCCGTACCCCGGGTACTCGACCACGACGCCGTAGACGTCGAGCTCGGCGAAGCGCTGGAAGATCCCCGACCACTTGAGGGTCTCGAGGTTCTCGCCGTTGCCGTGGAAGAAGATCACCAGCGGTCTGGAGGCGTCGACCTGGCCGCCGTGCCAGCCGTGCACCTCGACCCCGCTGTCCAGCCGCCAATAGACCTCTTGATAGCCGGACGGCGGCGCGCCGACCTCGATCGCGGGTATCGGATAGGTAGCCTGTCTCACGTATGCGTTGCGGGCGACCACCAGGAGGGTCGCCGCGACCAGGACCAGGGCCAGCTTGAGCAGCCAGTCTCGGCGCCTGCCGTCAATCACGCGCTCCCCTCGTCGGCGCCCGGCATGTCGAGCCCCAGACGGTGCAGGAGGTTCTGGAGGATGCGCGCGGTCAGTCCCCAGATCTGGCGGTTGCCGATGTGGTAGATGCGCAGCATCCGCTCCACGCCGTCGATCTCGACCTGGCGATCCTCGACCAGGCGTGGATTCGAGAACGCCAGAAGAGGTGCCGCGAAGACCTCGGCGATCTCGCCTTCGTTGACCCTGGTCTCGAGGGGAAAGGGCATCGCGGCCACGCACGGCACGATGCGGAAGCCGCTCGGCGTCGAAGCCTCGTCGAGCTCCCCCAGCTGCAGCGGTCTCGAGCGGTCGACGCCGAGCTCCTCCTCGGTCTCGCGCACCGCCGCCTCCCAGTAGTCCTCTCCCAGCTCGAGAGCGCCGCCCGGAAACGCGAACTGACCACGGTGCTTCTCGAGATGGTCGGATCGCCGGGTCAGGATCACCCAGAGCTCGTTCCCATCCACGTAGATCGGCACCAGCACCGCCGCTTTGCGCTCCTCCGACGGGGGCAGCCGGGTCGGCGGCGGCGAGCCCAGACGCTCGCGCAGCGCCAGGATCCAGCTATGGGGGCCGGAGTCGGAGGTGTTCTCGGTCATCCGTCTCCGCTCAGGCTGGCCGGATCCAGCGATCTCGGTAGGGCGTCCGCCGGGCGCGCCATGATCGCCACCGGCAGGGGGCGCCCGGGCGCGTCGGGCATCTCGATCCGGAAGAGGTAGACGTGGTGCCGTCGCTCGCCGAGCCAGGTCGGGTGGACACGGTTCGCACCGTCGAGCCCGATCTCGAAACGGACCCCCCCGTCCGGCCGGAAGACCGTGTTGCCGGCGGTGCCACCGGTGACCTCGAGCTCGGAGCCAGCACGGGCTCCGAAGTCGATCAGCACCGCCTCGAGCGGCCGTGCGGCGGCGATCATCAGCTCGGCGGCGCCGCTCGCGGCGTCGAAGATCGGGCCGTCCTCGCCGTCCCTGAGGGCCGGAGCGAGCGATCTCGACAGGACACCGGTCCCCTCCCACTCGGCATACGCTGGCGCGTACCGCTGAGTGGTCTCGTACGGCAGGTAGCTGGCCAGCGAACGCTGATGCATCGACGGGCGATCGACGCCGGCCGCGGTCGGTAGCGGCGCCAGCCAGGCGGGCCAGAGAGCCAGCCCGGAGACGGCGGCGGCCAGCACCAGCCAGCGGCTCGGCGGCACCCGCACCGGCAGGAACCAGAGCGCTCCGTAGAGCGGTAGAAACGACCGGTTGCCGACCGCTTCAGGACCGCCCCAGAAGTTGTGCGGCTCGAGCAGCGGCAGTGCCAGGGCTCCAACCGCGACCGCTGCCAGCAGCCAGCCGCGATTCGTGCCCGCTCGATAGCAACCGACCAGCAACAGGACCGGTAGAAACCAGACCGCGATCCCGACGTTCCGGCCGGCGAACAAATACGCCAGATTCCAGCCGAGCAGCGTCGGCTCGAATCGCTGGAGCACGGAGGAGAGCGTCGGCCAGCCCTCCTCGCCAGCCGGTAGCACCACCGCCAGGACGGCGACGACCGCGAGTCCCAGCACCGCGAATGCCAGCGGCGCCTTCCGCTCCGCCCGGGGCACGGCCGCCACGATCGGTGCGACGAACACGAACGCGATCGGCGTCCAACGCATGGCGATCAGGAGCAGCAGGAGTGCCAGAAACGGAAACGCGTAGCTCTTCGTATCCGGGTAGATCTCGGCCGCCGCGCCGCCCGGAAACGGCTCGCGATCGTAGGTGACGAACAGCGCGGCCATCACGCAGACGACCGCGGCCCAGGTGCCGAGCGCCTCGCCCGGCTCGATCAGCTCGAACAGGCAGCCGGAAGCGACCACCAGTAGGACGACCAGGCCCGCCGCCGGACCGCTGCCGCTCCGCTTCTGATGATGGCGAAAGCCGACGCCGAAGCCGACCAGTGCCGCGATCCAGGCCAGGATGCTAGAGACCAAGATCTTGTACCCACCTCGGGCCGCCGAGCGAGCTGAATCCCGCCACCCCGATTACGTGCGGCTCGATCACCAGCGCTTCGGCCTCGAGCGGCCGACGGGTCTCGAGCTCGAGCTCGTAGGACTCGCCGGGCGCGACCTCGCGCGGCAGATCGGCCCAGGCGCGCTCGACCGCCGAGCCCTCCAGATGTGCGCGCCACTGCAGCTCGATCAGCACGCCCCCCGCTTCCTCGGTCGTCGGCAGCCAGCGGCAAGTGCCTTCGTTGGTCATCGAGATCCGCAAGCGGCGCGACTCTCCCGCCTCCCAGGGGGCGTCACCGCCATCCACCTCCAGGCTCCCCTTCAGCTCGAGCCAGGTGAGCGTCGTCGGTGCGGGGACGCGGACGGGGCGCTCGGCCGGCGGCTCGAGCCGCGCCAGGTCTGTGCAAGCGTCGACCACCGCCTGGGCCGCCAGCGGCGGATCGTGCCGGACACGGACGTATTCCCGAGCCGCCGCCGCCATCCCTTCGATCCGATCGGGCTGCGCCAGCAGCTCTCTCAGCTGTCGCGCCAGGCTCTTCACCTCGTGCTCGCCGAGCGGCACCTTGAGCGCGAAGTCGTCGGGCAGCTCGGCGAATTGCGCGTAGTCGGACACGGCCACCGCGCGGCCGACGGCGAGGACCCGCAAGAGCGAGGCCGAGGTCTCACCCGCGGTCGGATAGCGCAGGTTGACGCAGACGTCGCACGCTCCGATCGCGGTCAGAAACTCGTCGTAGTCGAGGAACCCGGTCACGTGGACGCGATCGCCTACCCCGGCTCGCTCGATCCGCGCCTCCAGATCGAGCGCGCCGGCGGCCTCGCCGGCGATCACCAGGTGGGCCTCGGCGAGCTCGGGCCGAGCGAGAGCGTCGATCACCACCTCGGTCCGCTTGATCGGCGTCTGGAAGCCGAACGAGCCCAGCAGGGGCCGATCGAGCGGCAGATCGTATCGCTGCCGGAACGCCTTGCCGGCTTCGACGTTCGCCGGCTCGCCGAGCGGCATCGCCATCGGCACGGTCCGGACCGCGATGTCCGGATCGTCCTCGTGCACGAGGTCGGCGGCCCACCGGCTGTGAACCAGGAGGCCGCGATGGCGCCGGATCAGCTCGCGATGGGCCGGAAGCTCGAAGAGGGTGGCGCTGCCGATCTCGCCCCAGCGCCGCGCCAGGCCGGTCATCTCGCCGATCCAGCCGTGGTCTCGGATCAGCTGCTGCTGGTAGCCCTCCAGATCACCGTGTGCGAGCGTCCGCTCGACCAGCAGATGGTGGAGGACGAGATCGTGCAGCGTCACCACCCCCGGCCTTCCCATCGCCAGATCGAGCACGCCCGCGTGGTATTTGTTGTTGCCCATCTGGTAGACCGGCAGCCGACCGTCCTCGCCACACAACTCGGCCGAGACCGGCTGCCACCGCTCGACGATCTCGTCGCTGACCGGCTGACCGGGAACGCGAATCACCCGCACGTCGGCTAGCCTGGCGAGCTCGATCAGGAGATCGCGGCTGTAGTCCGCGATCCCCGAGCGGACCGGCGGCAGGGGCGAGACGTAGTCGATGGCGAGGCTCACGACGATCTCTCTAGCCGGTCTCGGCGACCGATTCCATCGAGCGGCTCAGCCAGCCGTCGATGAAGTCGTCGATGCCGCCGTCGAGCACCCGCTGGGCGTCTCCGACCTCGATCTTGGTCCGATGGTCCTTGACCATCTGGTATGGCTGCAGCACGTAGCTGCGGATCTGGCTCCCCCAGGCGATCTCCTTCTTCTCGCCCTCGCGCTTGGCGTTCTCCTCGGCCCGCTTCTGCAGCTCGAGGTCGTAGAGGCGGGCGCGCAGGATCTTCATCGCGGTCGCGCGGTTCTTGATCTGGCTGCGCTGGTTCTGGCAGGAGACGACGATGTTGGTCGGCAGGTGAGTGATGCGCACGGCGGACTCGGTCTTGTTGACGTGCTGGCCACCGGCACCGGAGGCGCGGAAGGTATCGACGCGTAGGTCCTTGTCCTCGATCTCGACGTCGACCTCGTCGTCGACCTCCGGATAGACGTAGACCGAGGCGAACGAGGTGTGGCGCCGGCTCTGCTGATCGAACGGGCTGATTCGCACCAGCCGGTGGACGCCGTTCTCGCCGTGCAGGTAGCCGTAGGCGTACTCGCCCCGGACCGCGAACGTCGCGCTCTTGATCCCCGCCTCCTCACCGTCGAGCCGCTCGAGGATCTCCGAGTCGAATCCCCGCCGCTCCGCCCAGCGGATGTACATCCGTAGCAGCATCTCGGCCCAGTCCTGAGACTCGGTGCCGCCGGCGCCCGGGTGGATCGCGACCAGGGCGTTCTTGTCGTCTTCGGGTCCCGACAGCTTGAGCTGCATCTCGAGCTCGTGCAGGTCCGACCGGACCCGACTCATGAAGTCGGCCGCTTCGCTCTCGTCCTCGCCTTCGGCGAGCAGCTCGGTCCAGGCGCCCAGCTCTTCGGCGTCCTCGCGCAGCCGTCGCAGGGTATCGAGGCGCCGCTCCACCCCGCGCCGTTGCTTTACCAGCGGCGCGCTTTTGACGCGATCATCCCAGAAGCCGGGCTGTTCCATCTCGCGATCGATCTTCGCGAGCTCTTCCTCGAGGCGGGCCTCGTCAAAGATACCTCCTGAGGTGGTCGAGGCGCTGGGACAGATCGTCGAGCTGTTGCTGGGTCTCGGCCGTGATCATGAGCGCTCACCTGAGTCGCGAGAGAGCCGCACGGACCTCTCACGAGCGCTGAGGAATATAGCAAAGGCCGCGATCAGCGAGCAGACCAACGGTACCAGCCACGGCGCCCTGACCGCCGGCGTCGTGCCAGAGCCGCCGGCGACCCGCGCGCGCAGGATGCCCTCTTCGAAGACGCCGATCCGCTCGACCACGCGACCGTCCGGCCCGATGATGCCCGAGACGCCGGTGATCGCGGCCCGCAGCAGCGGCCGGTGGGTCTCGGCGGCGCGGAACCGCGCCGCCCGGAAGTGCTGCCATGGCGCCCAGGTGTCGCCGTACCAGGCGTCGTTGGTCACGGTGGTGAGAACGGTCGCGCCGGCGCGCACCGACGACGCCACCTCGCTCGGAAAGATGACCTCGAAGCAGATCGCCATGCCCAGCCTCTGGTCCTGCCAATGAAGCAGGTTGACGTCGGTGCCGGCCGTGAACTGGCCCGCCATGCGGGCGATGGTGCCGACGAACGGCAGCCAGTCGGCCAGCGGCACGTGCTCGCCGTAGGGCACCAGATGCCTCTTGTCGTAGCGGCCATCGACGCCGTCGGCGCCGACCAGAAGCGCCGAGTTGAAGACTCGCTCGCCCTCGCGCACGGTCGAGTTCAGCAGCACCGTACAGCCGCGCCTGGCCAAGCGCGCGAGGTCCGCGCGCAAGCGCGGGTCGTCGACGGTACGCGGCCAGGCCGCCGACTCGGGCCAGATCAGGAGCGCTCCATCGACGTCGCATGCCTGGTCGGAGAGCCTCATCAGGCGGGCGTAGAAGCGGTCCAGCTTCGACTGCATGATGTTGGTCAGGTTGGGGATGTTCGGTTGGACGATGCGGACCGCGCGGGTCGGCCCCGGCATCTTCTCGAGCGGTGGACCGCCCGCCCAGCGGGCGCCGAAGGCGAGCAGGACCAGACAGCCGCCGGCCACTGCCAGCCAGACCGCGGGCCGTCGCGTGAGGATCGCTCGCGCCAGCGCGGTGTTCACGAACAACACCAGGAATGAGACGCCGTAGATGCCGATCCAGGCCGAGATCTGGAGGGCTCCGGGGACCTCGGCCCACGCGGTGCCGGCGAGATTCCACGGGAAGCCGGTCCACAGATAGGTCCGGAGCCATTCGAGCGACACCCAGAGCGCCGGCAGGCCGACCAGCGCCCAGGCGCCGCCGCGCTGCCAGAGCCGCCTGCCGAGCCAAGCGAACGCCCAGGTGTAGGAGCCCAGGTAGACCGCGAGCAAGACCAGCAGCACGACTGCAAGCGCCGACGAGAGACCGCCGTAGACCTCGAGCGTCAGCCGGATCCAGGGGACCGCGGTCAGCCAGTAGGCGATCCCGTGCAGGAGGCCGAGCCAGCCGGCCCGACGGTCACCGAGCATCAAGAGCAGCGGCACCAGTGCCAGCCAGGGTGCTAGGACCAGCGCCTCACGGCCGAAACAGAACGCCCAGGCCACCCCGCCCAGGACCGCGATCAGAGGCCGGAGGAGGCGCGCCAAGGCTACTCGGTGATCCAGGTCTCGAGGCGGAATTCCCGGCGTACCTGCTCGGCGATCCCCTCGGCCACCTGGCGGTCCGCGTAGGGGCCGATGCGCACCCGGTACATCGTCCGCCCCGACACCTCGACCGGCGACAGCAGGGCGGGATACCCACCCGATCTCAGCTTGTCGACGACGCTCTGTGCCTGCACCTGGTTGCTCGACGAGAAGACCTGGACGACCAGCGTGCCGACCGGCGCCGCCGGAGCTTCGGGCTCGGGCGCCTCGGCGACGCGGGTCTCGGCCGGTGGGCTCGGCTCGGTGGGCTCGTCTGCCGGCGCGGCCTCGGCGGGCGGCTCGACCGCCGCGGTGGTGACAGGGGTCTCGCCCTCGGACTCCACCGGAGGCCCGGCCGGCCGCTCGACCGCCGCGGTAGTGACAGGGGTCTCGCCCTCGGACTCCACCGGAGGCCCGGCCGGCCGCTCGGCCGTCTCGGCTTCCGGCTCGCCATCGCGCGAGAAGAAGTCGAGGCGCGCGATCGGCTCGCTTCCTGGCTCCTCGACCGCCTCGATGCTCTGCGCCTCGGCGGTCTCCACCTGCGCCGAGCCGCGCTTCCCTACCCAGATCCCAGACAGGAATGCCGCGAGCACCGCTACCAGCAGGACGATGAAGACCGTCAGCACCTGCCGGTTGGTCAGGGCGATCTCGTAGTAGCTCTGGCGAGCCGATCCGGTCACTAAGCGCTGTCTCTCGGACCGAACGCCTTCAGCAGGTCGATCGGCAGCGGGAAGATGACCGTCGAGTTCTTCTCCGAAGCGATCTCGGTCAGGGTCTGCAAATAGCGCAGCTGCAGCGTCACGCGGTTCTCGGAGATGACCTCGGCCGCCTCGCCCAGCTGTTTCGAGGCCTGCAGCTCACCGTCGGCGTGGATGATCTTGGCCCGCTTCTCGCGCTCGGCCTCCGCCTGCCGGGCCATCGCCCGCTGCATCTCCTGCGGCAGGTCGACGTGCTTGACCTCGACCGAAGATACCTTGATGCCCCACGGGTCGGTGTGCATGTCGATGATCGTCTGCAGCTCGGTATTGAGCTTTTCGCGCTCGGCGAGGAGCTCGTCGAGGTCGGCCTGACCGAGCACCGACCGGAGCGTCGTCTGGGCGATCTGGCTGGTCGCGAAGAGGTAGTTCTCGACCTCCACGACCGCCTTCATCGGATCGACCACCCGGAAGTAGACGACCGCGTTGACCTTGACCGAGACGTTGTCGCGGGTGATCACGTCCTGCGACGGCACGTCGTGGACGACCGTGCGGAGCGACATCTTCACCATCCGCTCGAACGGCCAGAAGATGAAGACCAGGCCGGGCCCTTTGGCCACCTTGCCGAGGCGGCCGAGCCAGAAGGTGACCGCGCGCTCGTACTCGTTGAGGATGTTGATCCACCGCGTGAGCACGATGATCAGGAGGAATGCCACGAACGCCAGACCGTAGAAACCCATTACGTCACCTCGTTTCGAAACGCGTTCAACTCTCCAGGTCGTCGGACTCCGCGGGAGCCCGCCGACCGAGGCTCCGTACCCGCAGCAGCATCCCCTCCACCGCCTCGACGGCGATCGGGTCCCCGGACTCTACCGTGTCGGCGCTGACCGCATCCCAGATCTCACCGTGCACGAACACCTTGCCGCGCGGGTCGAGCGCGGACCTGGCCACTCCCTCCTCGTTGATCAGCCCTTCCTGGCCGGTCTTGACCTGTCGCTTGTGAGCGCGCACAACCATGAAGGTCAGGAAGGCGACCACCACGGTCGCGAAGATCGAGATGCTCAAGATGACGTCGAGGCTGACGCGGATCGCCGGATCGGGACTCTTGAACAGCATCAGCGAGCCGATCACCAGGGAGATGATGCCGGCGACGGTGAGCAGGCCGAAGCTGACGACCTTCACCTCGGCGATGAAGAAGATCAGAGCCAGCAGGATGAGAGCGATCCCGGCGTAGTTGACCGGCAACACCGAGAGCGCGAAGAACGCCAGAATCAGACAGATGCCGCCGACCACGCCGGGCAGGATCGCCCCGGGATTCGACAGCTCGAAATAGAGCCCGAGGCCGCCGATGGTCATCAGGATGTACGCGATGTTCGGATGGGCGATGGTCGCCAGGAAGCGCTGGAACGCCGACATCTCCAGCGGCCGGATCATCGCGTCGGCGGTCTGGAGCGTGCGCAGCTCGTCGTCATCACCGACGACCTCGCGACCGTCGATCTCGTCCAGCAGCTCGTGCACGTCGTCGGCGATCAGATCGATCAGGCCCCCTTCGAGCGCCTCCTCGGCGGTGAACGAGCGGCTCTCCTTGACCGCCGCCTCGGCCAGCTCGACGTTCCGGCGGTTGCGCGTCGCCAGCGAGCGGATGGTGGCCAGCGCGTCCTGCTCCACCTTCTCGCCCATCACACCGTCGATCTCTTCGCCGTCACCCATCACCGGATGGGCGGCACCCGTATTGGTCCCCGGAGCCATCGCCGCCAGATCCGCGGCCATCAGAATGAAAAAGCCCGCCGATGCCGCCTGGGCACCGCTCGGCCCGACAAAGACCACCACCGGCACCTCCGAGCCGAGCATCGCGGTGAAGATCTCGCGCGTCGACGTCAGCAGCCCACCGGGTGTCGACAGCTCGATCACCAGCGCCACGGCGTCGATCCGCTCCGCCTCCTCGATCGCCTCGAGGATGAACTGGCTCGCCACCGGATGGATGATCGAGTCGAGCTCGACGTGCACCACCTCGGAGGAGCGCGTCTCCTGCCCGATCGCGGCCCACGCGCAGAGCGCTATCACGACGGGTAGACCGATCCGGAACGGCAGCATGGCACGCATTCTCATCGAGGCCAGTATACCGCCGTCGGTCAGGGCGCCGGTGGCGGCTCCGCGGCGGCGTCTCCGGGCTCGACCTCGACGACTCGTGGCGTCAGGCATCGGTCCCGCTCGCACGCCTGGAAGGCGACCGCGAGACGGACCGGTCCCTCGGTGGCGCGCGCTTCGCCGCCGATCGTCACCCGTCCGGAGTAGGTCTCGAGGCCCGCGCCGTCGAGCTCGATCCGGTCGTTCTCACCCGCGGGATAGACGAGATTCCTGACCTCGCCGGACGAGGCGTTGACCTCGACGCGGGGAAAGCCCTCGACCGAAGGGCCGTAGAGGTGCCAGCCCTGGTCGATCCGCAGGACCACCTCGAAGCCGCGCCAGCCATCGGCGGTCGGCTCCGAGCTCCAGCCCGCTTCGATCGATACCGGCTCCTCGGCCGGAGCTTCCGGCGCCTCGGGGCCGGCCGCCCGCCGAGCCGCCAGCGCCATGATGCGCGCACCATCCGGGAGCTTCTCGACCAGCCCGCCGAAGGCCCGCAAGGTCCGCTCCGCCGCCTCGCGCCAGCGCCGCTCGCCGGTGTGCTCTGACAGATCCAGCAGATTGAGCACCGCGATCGAGTTGGCGGCCGGCGTGGCGCCATCGAACACCTCCTTGCTGCGACCGAGAAGATCGTCGCTCGCGGCCGTGGTGAAGAAGCCTCCAGCCGGATCCTCGAGGCGCTCCAGCTGCTCCGTGGTCAGCCCGCATGCGACCTCGAGCCAGCGATCGCCCGCTCCCGCCCGGTGGAGGGCCAGCAGTCCGCGCACCAGAAAGGCGTAATCGGCGAGCAGGGCCGGTACCGGCGCCTGCTCACCCCGCCGTACGTGCAGGAGTCCGTCGTCGCTCCGCAGTAGCCGGAGCACCGCCTCGGCCGCCCGCTCCGCCCGCGCGACGAACGTCGGCTCCGGTAGCAGGCGACCGGCTTCGGCGACGCCGGCGATCGCCATGCCGTTCCAGTCGGCCATCACCTTGTGGTCGGTGAGGACCGCCGGACGCTCCGCACGAGCCTCGAACAGGCGAGCCCGCAGCGGCTCGATCTGAGCCACCAGGTCGTCGAGCGCCATGCGGCGCTTCCGCGCCTGCTCCTCGAGCGGCCGTGGCAGGTGGAGGACGTAGTGGCTACCCTCGAAGAACGGCGGGCCGTCGAAACCGTAGAGCGGGGCGAGGAACCCGAAGTCCTCGGCGCCCAGCACGCCGCGGAGCTCATCGGCGGTCCAGACGTAGAACGCCCCCTCGACGCCGTCCGTCTCGGCGTCGAGGGCGGCCCAGAACGAGCCGTCGTCGGCACTCATCTCGCGCTCCAGATAGCCGACCGTCGCGCGCACGACCCGAGCGGTCTCGGGATCGCCGCGGCGCGCCCACTCACGAGCGTACAGCTCGAGCAGCAGGCCGTTGTCGTAGAGCATCTTCTCGAAGTGCGGGATCTGCCACTCCCGGTCGGTGGCGTAGCGATGGAAGCCACCGCCGAGCCGGTCGTAGATCCCGCCGCGAGCCATCTGGTCGAGAGTCTCGGTCAGCATCCGCGTCGCCTCGGGGTCCTCCTCGACGAACTCCTCGAGCAGCAGCAGGTTGGACGGCGTCGGGAACTTGGGCGCGCTACCGAAGCCGCCCCACTCCGGATCGAAGCGCTGGCGGAGCGCGTCGAGGGACGCGCGCGCCAGTCCGGCGGCGGGCGGCGAGGCGCTCGGCTGAGCGCGCTCCTCGAGGTACCGGCGGATCGCCTCCGCAACCTCGCTCGCCTGCTGCTCGACCTCCGATCGGCGACCCTTCCACGCTTCGACCATCGACAGCAACACCCTCCGGAAGCCCGGCATCCCCATCCGATCGTCGGGCGGAAAGTAGGTGCCGGCGAAGAACGGCTCGAGATCGGGCGTCAGGAAGACCGAGTTCGGCCAGCCGCCATGCTGGGTCAGGACCTGGGTCGCCGTCATGTAGATCTCGTCGAGGTCGGGCCGCTCCTCCCGATCGAGCTTGATGTTGACGAACTCCCGATTCATCAGCTCGGCGATCTCCTGGTCGGAGAACGACTCGCGCTCCATCACGTGGCACCAGTAGCAGGTCGAGTAGCCGACCGACAGGAAGATCGGCCGGTCCTCCTGGCGGGCCCGGGCCAGAGCCTCCTCGCCCCACGGGTACCAGTCGACCGGGTTGTTCTTGTGGAGGAGCAGGTACGGGCTGCTCTCGTGCGCCAGGCGATTCATGATCCGGAGACGGTTTCGAACAGAGCTTTCTCGAGCTGACGAGGCCCGGGGCCGCAGTCAGAGGATACAGCGGGCAAGGACGCTCCGCCGTTCGTACCCATCCCCGTCCCCTTCTGCGACCTAGTGAGACTCGGAGAGCTCGAGGCGCCGGTCCTGACGGTGGGCGGTGACCAGGATCACGGCGTTCCAGATGTTCCACCAGATGACCGTGTACCAGCTCGGCCAGATGACCAGAGCGAGGTAGTTCGCCACCCCGATCAGCAGCATCGTGCTGACGATCCCCTTGCCGTGCAGCTCCGGAAGCTGGATTCTGGAGACCATCAGCATGCCCATGATCAGCACCAGGGCCGCGCCCGCGGGGACCGGGACCTGGTCGCGCATCAGCACCAGCGCCATCAGATACCCGGCCGCGACCGGCGTCGGCGCGCCCAGCGTCTTGCGGGACTTGGTGTGCTCGTCGCTCGTCAGGTTGAAACGGGCCAGCCGGAAAACCCCTGCCAGGATGTAGAGGACCGCGACCGCTACGCCTACCCCTTCGAGGGGCGCCAGGACGCTCCGCTGCACCAGGAAAGCCGGTGCGACACAGAAGCTGACGGTGTCGCTCAGGCTGTCCATCTCCTGGCCGAACTTGCTCGTCACCTTGAGCGCGCGGGCCAGCCGGCCGTCCGCCATGTCGAGAAAGATGCAGACGAACAGCAGATAGACGGACAGCTCGTAGCGACCGTCGGCTGCTGCCAACATCGCCAGGAAGCCGACGGTGATGCTCGCCGCCGTGACCGCATTGGGGATGAAGACCAATCTTCGAGGGGGTCGTCGCATTCCTAGTGGTGCTCATGATACAGCAAGGGCTTCAACGCGCCCCCGGTCAGGACCGAGTCGCGAGCCAGGCGAGCACCTGACGCTCGATCCCGCTCGGTGCATCGAGGCCCAGGCCCGCCGTGGCGGGAAAGCCGACGTGTCCACCGGGATCGACGCATGCGACCTGCAAAGCTGCCGGGGGTGGGCTCGCGTACGGCGCCAGGGTCGCCAGCGGCACCAGGGGATCCGAGACGCCGACGACCAGCAGCGCCGGGACTCGGAGCGACGCGAGACGGGGCCCGACGCTCATCCGCCGGTAGTAGTCCTCGGCGTCGTCGAAGCCGAACCGGGGGGCGACGGTCAGTCCGTCGAACTCGCGCAGCGAGCGGGCCATCTCTACGCGATCGGGCGACACCGACAGCCGGCGGCGCGCGGCTACCCGTCGGTAGAGCCCAGACAGCTCGGCCAGGATCCGTCGCCGGTAGACCCAGCTCGCCGGCCGGTCGAACGCGGTCGCGCACGCCGAGAGGTCGAGCGGCGAACTGATCGCCGCGACTGACCGCAGACGTGGCGAGACCTCCTGCGTCGCCGCCCGCAGAGCTACGTGACCGCCGAGGGAATAGCCCAGGACGTGCTGCGATCGGAAACGTGACAGCTCCCGACAAGAGAGCACCGCGTGCAGATCCTCGGTCAGGCCGGCGTGGAAGAGGTCCTCGCCCGAGCGATCGGAGCCGCGCATGTTGAGGCGCAGACAGGAGAATCCGGCCCGGTGGGCTGCCCGGGCGACCCGGACCGCGTAGCCGCTGTCGCAGCTGCCGGCGATGCCGTGCAAGACGACCACCAGACCGCGGTCGCCGGCCTCACTCAGGCGACCGGAGAGCCGCACCTCTCCCAGCCGAGGGTCCTGCACCGGCTGCTCGAACCGCTTCGACGCCGGCGCACGCTGCCGGCCGAGCTGGTTGCGCAGGTACCCAGCGAGCGTCCAGAAGTGACCGGAGAGCAGCCGTGGCCGCCGCCCGGCTAGCGGACCGACCGCGGTCGCCACTCCTCGCCGTCCGGTTCGCCCATGTTCCAGTACGGGATCCGCTCGCGTCCTGCGAGCGCTGTCCCTCGTCTCATCTGATCTCCCGCGAGGCCGGGTAGCATAGCAGCGGGCCGCGCAGGCATGGCCCTTGCTCCCCTCTCTGCTCTGGTGCCGAATCAGTCGCAAGGACCGCTCGCCGCTCGACCTCTACTGTCGCTCCTCCTGGCGGCCGTGCTGCTGCCGTCCGCAGCCCTGGCGAGCGCCCCTGACCCCCGACGGATCGGCTGGTCGGAGCTCCGCTTCGAGGCTTCCAAGCTCGGTCTCTCGCTCGAGAGCCGGCTCGAGCTGCGGCGGATGACCGCCGCGGAGATCCGTCAACGTCTGATCGATCCCGGAACGGGCGAGTGGCTGCCCGCACCGAGCGCCGGCGGGTGGCTGCTGCAGCTCGAGACCGAGGGGCTCGGCAAGCACTCGCGCCTCGATCTGATGCTCGATTCCCGCGGCGGCGCGCTCCAGCGCACCCAGCTGGAGACCGGCCGACGGCACAAGGACCATCGCAACCGTGTTCTCAGGTTCGCCCGAGACGGAGTGCACGTCGACAGCCGCAAGCCGACCAAGCGGGAGGTCGACGCCCCCTCCGAGGAGTGGAGCAACTGCTCCGACTGGCTGCTGGAGCTCCCACCGCTCGGGGCCGACGCCGTGCTGGGCCAGGCGACCGGGCTCTTCTTCACCCTCGGAGCAGCGGACCTGGCCGAGCCCGGCGACCGGGTCACGACCTATGTCCTGAGCAAGGGCCGGGTCATGGCGGTCGACCTGGTGGTCGAAGCGCGCGAGACGATCGAGGTCGACCTGGTCGAGGTCGACAACGGGCGCTCTCGGCGTCGCAACGGCGAGCTCGAGACGCTCCGGGTGCGGGTCGGTGGCCGAGGGGTCGAGCCGCAGACCCGCGACACCGATTTTCGGTTTCTCGGGATGCGCGGCGACGTGCGCGTCTTTCTCGACGTTGCGACTCGCGCGCCGGTGCTGATCATCGGCCGGGTCGGTTGGCTCGGCCGCGCCAAAGTGAGGCTACGAACACTGGTTCTCGGGCGGCACTGAGCGGCTATCGCTGTGCTACTTTGGCGACTCGGCATGGAGCTCTACAACGACATCCTCGAGACGCTGGGCAACACGCCGCTGGTACGGCTCGATCGCTTCTCGCCAGACGGCGGTACCGTCGCCGCCAAGATCGAGTACTTCAACCCCGGTTCGAGCGTCAAGGACCGGATCGGCATCTCGATGATCGAGGCCGCCGAGCGCGACGGACGGCTCAAGCCCGGCGACACGATCGTCGAGCCGACCTCCGGCAATACCGGCGTCGGGCTGGCGATCGCCGCCACCCTGAAGGGGTACAAGCTGATCTGTACCTCGGCGGACAAGATCCCGGCCGAGAAGGTGAGCCTGCTCAAGGCCTACGGCGCCGAGGTCATCGTCTGTCCCACCGACGTGGCGGCCGATGACCCCCGCTCGTACTACAAGGTCGCCGAGCGGATCCGGGACGAGCAGGGAGCGTTCCTCCCCTACCAGTACTACAACCAAGCCAATCCCGAGGCGCACTATCGGACGACCGGCCCGGAGATCTGGCGGCAGACGGACGGCCGGGTGACCCACTGGGTCGCGGGGATGGGAACCGGCGGCACGATCAGCGGGGTCGGCAAGTACCTGAAAGAGCAGAATCCCGAGGTCCGGGTGATCGGCGTCGACCCGATCGGCAGTGTCTACAAGCATCTCCAGGAGACCGGTGAGATGCCTCCCGAGGACCAGATCCACCAGTACCTGATCGACGGTATCGGCGAGGATCTGCTGCCCGAGAGCATCTGGATGGAGGTGGTCGACGACGTGATCCAGATCGACGACCGCACCGCCTATCGAGCGGTGTTCGAGCTGGCGCAGGTCGAGGCGATCTTCGTCGGCTCGTCCGCCGCCGCCGCCGCCGCCGGAGCGCGGCAGGTGGCGCGCGAGCTACCGGACGACGCCCTGGTCGTCACTCTCTTCCCCGACTCGGGCGAGCGCTATCTCTCGAAGCTGAACAAGGAGTGGCTGCGCGAGAACGACCTGCTCTAGCCCCGCCGCCAGGTCAGCGCTGGTAGGTCTGTCCCCGGTGCCGGATCCAACCGCCGGCGCGCCGACCCTGGGGATCGTGATGGGTCCAGTGCAGCAGCCCGCCGCGCTCGTTCCACTCGTATTGGCCACGTACCTCCAGTTGGTCGCCCCGCTCGAGTGGCACTCGCGAAGCGAGGTCGATGTTGTGTGAGATCAGCAGCGTCCGCCCCGAGGCGAGCCGGAGGATGAACCGCTGATGCCGGCTCCCCTCGAGATCGTCGGCCAGCAGCCGCTCGACGACCCCCTCGACCTCGAGCATCCGGCCCGAGGCGCGAGCATCGTACGCCGCGTCGACCGCGACGTCTCCCGACCCGGCGAGGTCGGAGCGGCCGGAGATCGACGGCCAGAGCTCGACCAGCGCCCAGACCAGCCCTACCAGCAGGACGATCGCCAAGCGGCGCTGGTGCCGGTTCAAGCTGCTCACGCTCCGGCTCCCGCGATGAGAGCGTCGGGGTGACGCGGGCCGATCGAGTTGGCGTAGTAGGAGAGGAGCGGCAGCTCGCGCGGAACGGTGTAGAAGAGCCCTTCCCGCTCCTCCACCGCGCGCCGCAGAGTCAACATGCGCAGACCGACCCGGATCGCGTAGTCGCGGTCCGCGCGCGGCACGTAGACCGAGACGCCGCGCGCCTCGAGCCTCTCGATCACCGCCTGGGCAGACGCTTTGAGCTCGAGCTCGCTACGGGGACGGTCCGGCTCCTCGAGGAGCACGGTCGCGACCAGCGCGGCCGGCAGCGCCGGCACCACCTCGTGCACTCGATCCATCAGCTCCTCGGCGAGCTCGGCCACGAGCTCGAAGCGCTCGGCTCGCTCCAGCGCCGAGAAGACGATCCCAGGCTCGGCGGCGTACGCCTTCATCGACAGGGGTCGCCCGAACTTCACACAGGCGTAGCCGAATCGGTACCAGCGGCCGATCGATGCCAGGCGGACGTTGTTGGCCGCAAAGCGTAGGAAGGTCCAGACCGAGGCGAGCACGCCGACCTTCTCGGCGCTCGCATCGAGATCGCGTAGCAGCGTACGGTCTTCCAGGACCCGATCGTAGTTGATACCGACCGGCACGAAGACGAGATCCCGGGGGCCGTCCGGATCCCACGACCTGAGCATGTAGTCGAACAGCCCCAGCTTGGGCGGCGCCATGCGGCCGTCCCGGCTCAGGCCACCTTCGGGGTAGACCGCCTGGGTCACCCCCTCGTTGGTGGCCATCGCGACGTAGCTCGCCAGCACCCGGCGGTAGAGATCGTTGCGCGACCGGCGGCGGACGAAGTAGGCGCCCATCGAGCGGACCAGCGTCTCGAGCGGCCAGACCCGCGCCCATTCCCCTACCGCATAGCTGAGCGCGGTCTGCTCCGCGACCAGATAGGAGACCAGCAGGTAGTCGAGGTTGCTGCGGTGGTTCATCACGAAGACGAGGGTCGAATCGGCCGGCACGCGGCGGAGCGCCGGTTCGTCGATGGCCCCCAACCGGACCCGGTAGAGGGTGCGGGCGACCAGACGTGACAGCCAGAAGCCGAAGCGGAAGTAGACGTAGGCGTTGAAGGCGGGCACGATCTCGCGCGCGTAGCGCCCGACCTTCTCCATCGCCACCGCGCGCGGCATGTCGTGGCGCCGCGCGTGCTCGTCGGCCGCGGCGACCACCTCGGGGTCGTGGATCAACCGATCGATCAGCACCCGCCTCCGGGTCAGCTTGAACGGCTGAAGCCGGATGCGGAGGCGACGGTTCGCCTCCTCGAGCGCGTGGTTGACGCGCTGCCGTAGGAACCAGCGGACGCCCGGCTTGAGCAAGCGGTCGAGCACCGCGACCGCCGCGAGCAGCAGGACCGGAATCGCTACCCAGAGGGGAAGGTGCACCGAGCGGAAGTCTACCCGGCGCGTCGAGGAGTAGAATCCAGGCTGATGCCCGAGACTCATATCGTGAGGTCGGGGACACGGGTTCGGCTGGCCGACCTGTCGACCCGCGCCGACGACTTCCACGACGACCGCGACGCGGCGGAGCGCGAGTTCCGGAAGCTCCGCAAGGAGCTCGCCGACCTGCAGTACGCCCTCTACGCCGAGGGCAGGCGCAAGGTGCTCGTGGTCCTCCAGGCGATGGACGCCGGCGGCAAGGACGGCACCATCCGCAGGGTCTTCAAGGGCGTCAACCCCCAGGGCGTGCGGGTGACCTCGTTCAAGGTGCCGTCGCGCGAGGAGCTCGCCCACGACTTCCTCTGGCGTGTCCACAAGGCGGTTCCGGGCACCGGCATGATCGGCGTCTTCAACCGCTCGCACTACGAGGAGGTGCTGGTCGTCCGGGTCGATCGCCTGGTCCCCGAGGAGGTCTGGCGCGAGCGCTACGAGATGATCAACGACTTCGAGCGGCTGCTGGCCGCTACCGGGACCACGATCCTCAAGTTCTTCCTCCACATCTCGCTCGACGAGCAGAAGAAGCGCTTCCAGGACCGTCTCGACGAGCCCCAAAAACGCTGGAAGTTCTCGCGCGGCGATCTGGACAAGCGCCGGCAATGGCCGGACTACATGGCCGCCTACGAGGACGCCCTGTCGCGGTGCAGCACGGAGCACGCGCCCTGGTGGGTGATTCCGGCGGATCAGAAGTGGTACCGCAACCTCGCCATCACCAGGGCCCTGGTGGCCCGACTCCGTGGGCTGAACATCCGGTTCCCCGATCCCGAGGAGGGCCTGGACGACGTCACCATCGACTGACACCCAGGAGGCTGGCACCCGGTTTGCTTGGTAGGAGAGCGACGATGACGACGGACGCGAGAAAGCTCAGCTGGCTTCTGGTCCTGGCCCTGCTCGTGGGCAGCGCCGACGAAGGTTTGGCCGGGAAGAAGAAGAAAAAGAAGAAGAAGAAGGACAAGGCCGAGTCTTCGGAGACCGCCACCGGTACCGAGACCGGCGACAGTCCGAGCAGGTCGGCCGCCCCGCCGCGGGTAGTCCAGGACGTCGACAGGCGTCTGCTCGCCTACGACACCGACGCGGCTCGGGCGTTGCTGGCGGGCGAGGCGCTCGACTCGAACGTCTACCTGCAGATCGCCGACGGGCGCGTGCTCGAGCAGGAGGGCAACACCTCCAAGGCGATCGGCCGGCTCACCGCAGCCGCCGATGCCGCCGACGGCGATCCCGCGCCACTGGTCTACCTCGGTGAGGCCCACCTCCGCTCCCGCAACACCGGCCAGGCGAACGACGCGTTCGCTCGCGCCGCCCAGCGGGCGGAGGCGATTCTCGACCGGGCACCGGACGACGCGGAGGCACTCTACTTCCTGGGTGTCGCGCAACAGGGGCTGGGACGCTACGACCAGGCCATCACCACCCTCGAGAAGGCGCGCGGCGCCAGTCCGCGGGACGCCCGGGTCGTCTATCAGATCGGTGCCACGCAGGCGTTCAAGAAGGACTGGAACGCCGCCATCGACACGCTGACCCAGGCGATCGATATGAACTCCGGGATCGCGTACGCCTACTACTACCGGGGTCTGGCGGCCAATGAGATCGGGCGCAAGGATCTGCTGGTCAACGACCTCGATCGCTTCCTGGCGATGGCGCCGCACGCCCCCGAAGCGGCGCAAGCGAGCCGGCTGCTCGGCAGCCTCTGATCGCCGACGCCTAGAAGGTGTTGCCGAAGCCGACGTAGAGCTTGTACTCGGGGTCGATCGGTCGACGATCGAGCGCGTGCGCCAGATCGAGCCGTAGGATCCCGACCGGCGTCAGGGCGCGCAGACCGATGCCGGTCGAGTAGACCAGCTCGGATCCCAGGTCGGAAGCCCGAACCCAGACGTTGCCAGCGTCCACGAACAGGGTGGCGGTGAAGCTCTCCGCGAACCGCCAGCGGAGCTCCTGATTGATCACCAGCAACGACTCGCCACCCACCGCCCGGGTGATCGGGCCGAGCCGCTCCTGCGGCCCGAGCGACTCGGTCAGGTAGCCGCGCACCGAGAACTCGCCGCCGGCGAAGAAGCGCTCCGGCCGGATCAGCTCCTGATCGAACGCCTCGGCGATACCGACCCTGGCCGACTGGGCCCAGATCCAGGGGCGCGTGGCGGGGCCGAACAGGCGCTTGAAATAGCTGACCTGGCCGAAGAAGCGCGCGTAGTCGAAATCGCTCCCGAAGGCGCTGTCGCTGTAGGTCAGGTCGGCGGTCGTCAGCAGGCCCCGCTGGCTCAGCAGATGGCCCGATCTGCGATCGTAGAGCAGCTGTGTCCCGAGCACCGGACGCGTCAGCCGGACGTCGAACGGAAAGCGCGGATCGGGGATCTCCTCGCGCACATGGGTATCGGTCAACCGGCCGTAGAGCCGGAGCGTGAGCCGCCCGGTCAACTCGTAGCCGAGCTGCACGGTGCCCTCGATGGTCTCGGTGATCAAGCCCGCCTTGGTCTCCTCCTCGAAGGCGGCGAACAGCCCGAGCGACGAGCGCGCGTTGAACAGCCTCGGCAGACCGGCGAAGGTGCGCACACTCTGCAGATCCTCCGACCAGCGGGTCCTCAGACCAGCGGTCCAGCCGCGCCCGAGCGCGTTGCGATCGATCACCTCGAGCAGCGCGCTCGCCTCCTCCTCGCTGTCCCAGCGCAGACCGTAGGCGAACTCGAAGCGTCTCTTCTCCCGTACACCGAAGTCGACGCGTACGGCGCCTCCGGGCGCCCGAGCCACCTCTGGAGTGACGATCTCGAACAGCTGGGTCGACCAGAGGCGCCGTCGCGCCTCCATCAAACCGACCTGCGAGAAGTCGCCTTCGAGCTCCAGATCGGCGACGGTCTTCACGAAGCGCGACCGGGTCGATCGGAGGCCGGTGAAGCCGACCTCACTCAGAAAGTAGGACGTTCCCGGCTCGACCGCGAAGCTCAGCTCGGCGTCCGAGTCCCGCTCCGCGAGCGTCACCCGCGGCTCGACCACGGCATCGGAGAAGCCACGCGACCGCAGGTCCTCGCGCAACGCCAGCGCCGCGCCCGCGATGCGATCGGAGCGCACCGGATCTCCGGGCTGCAGCTCGATCAAGCGCTCGAGCCGGGCGGCCTCCCCGGACTCGACGCCAGTGATCTCGATCGACCCGATCCGCGGACGCTCGCCCAGCTCGAGCACCACCTCGAGCTCCCGGCCACGGTCGAGGATGCGCCGATCGACCACTCGCGGATCGCCGTAGCCGAGGAAGCGGAGACTCTGCTCGACTCGACGATCGGCGTCGGCGAGTCCCGCCGCCAGCTCGACCCGTCCGACCGGCCGCGAGAACCGGGCCGCGAGCAGCTCGGTCTCGTCCGGCGGCAGGGGCACGAACCGGATACGCTCGAGCTCGACTCGCTCGCCGCCCGCCATCGAGACGACTACCGTTCGGTCACCCTCGGGCCGCGCCGGATCGTCCAGGTCGACCCGGACCTCGACCACGGGCTCGAGATAACCGACACTCCTCAGCGCCCGGCGGGCTTCGGCCGCCATCTCCTCGAGCGCCGCTGTCTCATAGTAGTCCGCCCGGTAGAGATCGACGACCGGACGCCGCAGCGGCTTCGGCAGCTCGGTGCCGACGAACTCGAACCGTGATCTCGGTCCGGACTGTACGGCGACCACCAGCTCGACCCCACCGTCGACCTCGATCTCCTCGATCGACGCCCGGGCGTCGGTGTATCCGCGCCGACGCAGCGCTTCGACCACGTCGACCTCGGCGGCGAAGCGGCCGCCCGGCGCCAGCCGGTCTCCCTTGCGCAGCGCGGCGGCCCGCTTGACGCGTCGTTTCGAAACCCGATCGGGCAGCTCCCACCGGATCCTCCGGATCTTCGGACCCTCGACGCGAGGGGCACCGCCCGGTCCGAGCAGCAGCCGCTGACCGAGAGAGGCGCCCTGGCTGGCCTCGTCGGTGGTGATCACCTGGGCGTTCAGCCCCGGAGCGGCGTCGAGCCGATGGATGTCGAGCAGGTAGGTCCGCCGCTCGGCGTTGCGCAGATCGATCGATGCCGCCAGGGTGACCTGGGGCGAGAAGTCCTGGCTCACGGTCAGGCGCGCACCCGGATCGGCCTCGCCGAAGATCAGGAGCGGCTGCAGCGACACGCGGGCACCGGTGACGCCGCTGGACAGCCGCGACGCCAGGCGCTCGCCGTAGAACATCCCCAACCCGCTGGCGGCGGCTTCGAGGCGCGCCGACTCGTCCTCGTCCTGGTCCAGGTCGCTGTGGCCGGCGAACGGATCGTCTCTGGCGAGACTCCCGATGCTCGGGTCCTCGAGCGAGCTGGTCATGTCCAGATCGACGGTGGCGGGTAGATCCGCCACCCCCGGGAAGTCGATCGAGCCGCCGTCGATGCGCACCGTCTGGCCGAACGCGCGCACCCTGCCCCCCGGCTCGACGTCGAATCTCCCCGCGAGCACCGGCGACGCCAGCGAGCCGCGAATCCGGATCGGATCCCAGCGGACCAGAAGGTCGGCGATGTTGTTCTTGACTCGGATCCCTTCGACGGTCGTCAGATCGAGATCGAGCGCGAACGCTTCCAGCGGACTTGCTTCCGTCGACGTCAGATCGACCGGCGACAGTAGGCCGGCGACCAGGTCGAGGTCGAGATCGACGTCCCGCGTCAGCACTCCGTTCTCGACCTCGACGGTACCGCCCAGCGCCCATGCCCCGGTCGAGCTCCGGGCCAGGATCAGATCGCCGTTGAGCAGCGCGAGCAGGCCGTGGTCGAGCCGGAAGCGGGCGCCCTCGATCGTCGCGTCCAGGTTCAGAACGCCGTCGGTGGCGGCACCCGACAGCTCGATCCGGCCTTCATTCAGCGCCAGGCTGCCGTCCAGCCGGGCGATGCCTCCCGGTTCCAGGAGGAGCTGCAGATCGGGGTCGGACAGGCGCGTCGCGTACGGACGAACATAGGTCAGACGCGCATCGCTGCCGCGCGCCGTCAGCCGGCCGCGCAGCTCACACGGTGGCCCGACCGCTTCCAGCTCGACCTCCAGATGGCCGTCGGCGACCGCGCCGCTCAGGAACGGATTCAGGACCGAAGTGAGGAGCGTGCCGCTACCTCTGACCTCCAGCTCGCCGAAGAGATCCAGCAGCTCCGCTTCGCTGCTCCAGCCCGCCACCAGATCGACGGTGCCGACCAAGTCGAAGGCCTGGTCTTCGGAGAGTAGCCGCAGCGGCTCGAGTCGCAGTCGTCCCTCGCCGGCGCTGGCACGAATCGGATCTTGCGTATGCGTCCGTCGCCCGCGACTCGTCCACTCGAAGCCGGTCACCTCCATCGAGCCCTCGAGCCGGGCGGGATCGGACAGCGGCAGCCGGAAGCTTCCGGTCGAGCCGAGCCGGAGCGTGTCCTCGTCCCCGATCAGCTCGAAGAGCGCCAGCGCGGGGCCCAGCTCGGTTTCGGCGACTCTCCACTCCAGCCGGACCTCGTCGGTCGTCTCGTCGAGCGGCAGTCCCCCGCTCCAGACGCCCTCGACTCCGTCGAAGACGAGCTCGAGACGCTCGAGCTCCAGCCGCCCGCCGGCGATCCGCGCGCTCCCGCGGCCGGTGAGCGGTCGTCCGTTGACACTCGCATCGAGCCGTTCCAGGGTCAGCGAGCGATCGGCGACTCGCAGATCGATCCGTGGCGATTCGAGGCGCACTCGGCCCCGCTCGAGAAGGCCCAGGACGAGCTCCGGTCCGCCGACCGTCAGTGCTCCGGAGAGTGCCTCCGGCCGACCGGCGAGATCGAGATCGATCGTCAGAGCACCGTCGGCCGGCTCGACGGCACCGAGCAGCGCACCGACCCAGCTCGCGGCCAGGTGACCGTTGGCGGTCAGGTCGACGGCGGCGATCGAAGACGCCCAGGGGTCGCCCGGCCTCCAGTCCGCCGCGAGGTCGGCCGCGCCTCGTGCCTCCAGGAATGAGCCACCACCGTCGACGCGAAGATCACCGCCGAGGACGCTCCGGTCCGCGCGAAGCTCGAGGTCGAAGTCGAGCGGCGCTTCTGAAAGCGGGGCGGGTCGGACGAGCTCACCGGGCCAGCCGGCGCCGACCACGCCGTGGCCGACGATCCGGGCGTCGGCGATCAGCGAGTCCCATGGATCTCCGGGGCGCCATCGATCGCTCAGGCCGACGCTCAGGTCGCCGGTGAAGCTCGAGCCACCGGCGGTGAATCGGGTCCCCGGGGCCACCAGGACGCCGTCCGCCCATCGGAGCTCGAGACCGTCGGCTAGGGCGACTCGTCGGTCGCCGGCGGTCCACTCGAAGACCGAGAGCAGAATCTCGCCGGTGCTCGCCGAGGGCACTCCGAGGTCGATCGAGACGTCACCCGAGGTCGCCAGGTCCAGCTCCGCATCCTCCGCACCCAGCAGCGGACCCAGATCGGACCGGAGAAGGTCCCAGGCCAGTCGCAGCCGCCGCTCCCGCGACGCCGGCGTCGACCACGCCGGGGCGCCGAAGAGCCGCGGCAAGAGGTCGGCCCGCGGCAGCAGCGCCGCGTGCAGGTCGGCTTCGAGCTCCGCCGCGACGCCGTCCACCCTCAGTCCTTCGGTGACGATCCGGAGGCCGTCGGGCGTGGGCTCGACGGTCGCGGCGGTGGTCAGCCGATGCGACTCGCTCGCCAGCTCGAGGCGTGTGACAGCGACTCCGCCGCCCGCCAGCTCGCCGACCGCGATCAGATCCAGATCGTTGCCGTCTCCGGCCGCGACCTCCCGCGCCGCGAGGTCGAAGCTCCCGGTCAGGCCGCTCGGGCCGACGACGACCTCCACCCGACCGTCGACTACGCCGCTCGCCGCGCCGCCCAGCTCGGCCAGCGACACGCTCTCGGCCCGAGCGGCGACCCGTCCCCGGAGAACCGTCGGCGCTCCAGCGATCGACACCTGTAACGACGATAGATC
The DNA here is from genome assembly GCA_947259925.1 of Thermoanaerobaculia bacterium. GTDB lineage: Bacteria > Acidobacteriota > Thermoanaerobaculia > Multivoradales > JAHEKO01 > JAHEKO01. The sequence goes on along the minus strand of CAMYOG010000036.1, from coordinate 61,467 downwards.
CCCCGCCCGCAGGACGCCGTCGAGGTCGACCTCCGGCTCGAGAAGCGGACCCGAGAGCGACCCGCCGAGCTCCAGGGAGCCATCAAAGCGCCCGGCCCGCGGCGCGCTCGGCCAGATCTCCGCCACCGACGCGAGCGTCTCTCGGACCTCCGGTAGCTCGAGCTCGAGCCGCCCGTCCTCGATCGTGGCGTCCGCGAGCTCGTCCCAGTCCGCGATCGCCAACCGTCCATCGAGCCGCCGGCCGCCGGGCAGATCCGGGGTGAGCTCGAGTATGAACGGGACCCTAGCGCTCCGCTCGGAGCCGACGATCTCCGGCGATGCTTCGAGCGTGAGCAGCTCGCTCTCTCCCCTCCTCCAGCTCCCGGTCAGCGACCCGCGCACCTGGTCGAGAGCCCCTGGTCCGAGCTCCAGGTCGCCGTTCAGGTCGACGGCCGTCCCCGCGACGCTGAGCTCGGCCCCCAGCGACGGCCCGAGCCAGCGAGCTGCCAGCTCCGCTGGCGCCCTCGACACCTCGATCGTTGCCCTGCCGCCGCCAGCGCGCAGGTCGAGCTCGCCGCTCGCCGAGACCGGTGCCGCCAGGTCGGCACCCAGCAGGCGTCCGGCATCGAAGCGACCGTCGAACTCCAGCTCGAACGGTTGCTCGTCCGCGACCCCCAGGATTCCGGACAGGGAAAGCGTCAGATCGTCCGAGCGCACCCTGGCCTCGGTGAGCTCGAACGGTCCCGACAGCGGGCCGGCGAGGACCGCCCCGAGCTCGAGGCTCAGGGAGTCGAGCTCGCCGCGCCTGAGCACCGTCGTCGCACGCGTCAGCCCGGCCGCCAGCCGACCCTCGACCAGCTGAGCCTCGATCTCGATCTCGTCCAGCCCGCCATGCCACTGCCAGTGGTCTCCCAGCTCTGGAGTCGGCAGCCCGGTCAGGGCGCCGCCGAGAATGCGCAAGCTGGCGATCTCGACCGGTGGCACGACCGGAGCTCCATCCTCCGCCGTGGCGTCCGCTTCCTTGTCCAGCGGATCCGGTAGCCGGCCCAGATCGATCGTCGGCCGGTCGAGCGCCAGCTCGGGGACCACGAGTCGGTTGCCGAGCAGTGGCAGCAGACGCACCCGGCCTCGGACGGACTCGATCGTCGCCAGCGAGCCTCGCTGCGAGTCGCTCACCGTGAGGCCGCCCAGCTCGAGCGCGCCGGACGACGGACTGAAGTCGATCGACTCGGCCTCGAGCCTCAGTCCGAAGCGCCGCTCCAGCGTCTCGCTGGCACTCTCGAGCACGGCGCGCTGCACGGTCTCGGTATGGAGCGCGAGCCAGAGGGCACCAACCACCAGCACCAACAGGACCGCGAGCGCGAGCAGGGTGCGTCCGAGGAGCCGTCTCACCCTCACAATGCTACTCGCTGATCCACCTTCGCGACGCCACCCACCTCGGTAGAGGGTGACTCCTCGGAGAAACCGCTGTTAAGGTGCTGGAAATGAAAAAGTGGCTGATTCGACTGGCGATCCTGGTCGGCGTCGTCATCTTGTTCATGGTGCTCAAGGCGACCGTCTTGGCTCCCGACCCGGTGCCGGTTCGCCTCACCAGCGTCGAGCGTGGCACGGTCGAGGAGACGGTGACCAACTCGCGGGCAGGCACGGTGACCGCCCGCCGGCGGGCGAAGCTATCGCCCGAGATCGGCGGCCAGGTTGTCGCCGTCCCCCACCGAGAGGGGGCGACGGTCGAGGCGGGCGCGGTCGTCCTGCAGCTCGACGATCGCTCCCAACGAGCCCAGCTCGACCTGTCGGAGCGCGAGCGCCAGGCGGCGCGCGCAGAGCAGGAGCGCGCCTGCCTGGCCGCGCAGCGGGCCGAGCGCGAGCTCGAGCGAATGCGCACCCTGGCCGACGAGGAGATCGTCTCGACCGATCTGCTCGATTCGGTCGAGAGCGCCCACCTGACCGCCGACGCCGCCTGCCGCACCGCGGCCGCGAACACGGCGCGGGCTCAGGCCGCGGTCGCGGTCGCCCGAACCGCGCTGTCGAAAACCGTCCTGCGGGCGCCGTTCACCGGCGTGATCGCCGAAGTGACGATCGAGGTCGGTGAGTGGACGACGCCGTCACCGCCGGCACTGCCGGTGCCGCCGGTGGTCGACGTGCTCGACCCGGAATCGATCTACATCTCGGCTCCGATGGACGAGGTCGACTCCGGTCGGATCCGGAGCGGAATGCCGGCCCGGGTGAGCATCGACTCGCATCGGGACATCAGCTTTCCCGGCACGATCGCGCGCGTCGCTCCCTACGTGCTCGATATCGAAGAGCAGAATCGGACGGTCGAGGTCGAGGTCGACATAGATCGCCTCGGAAAGCGGATCCTGCCCGGCACCTCGGCGGACGTCGAGGTAATCCTCTCGGTGCGAGAGGACGTGCCCCGGATCCCGACGTCCGCGCTGATCGAGGGCAGCCGGGTGTTGGTTCTCGACGGCGACCGGCTCGCCGAGCGCGAAGTCGAGATCGGCTTGCGCAACTGGGACTACACCGAGATCACGAGCGGCCTCGACGAGGGCGAGGAGATCGTCGTCTCCCTCGACCGGCCGGAGATCGAGGCGGGAGCGCTCGCGGTCGCGGAGGACGAATCGGCCGACGAATCGGCCCGGTGACCTCGGGGAGCGGATGATCCGACTGGAAGGGATCTGCCGAACGTTCGAGGTCGGTGACCAGCCGGTCTACGCGCTGGTCGACGTCCAGGAGGAGATCCGCGCCGGCGAGCACGTGGCTATCATGGGCCCGTCGGGCTCCGGCAAATCGACCCTCTTGAACATCGTCGGTTGCCTCGACCGGCCGACCGCCGGCTCCTACCACCTGGACGACCGGGAGGTCGGGCAGCTCGACGACGGTGAGCTGACCCAGATCCGCCGCCACGAGATCGGCTTCGTGTTCCAGTTCTTCCACCTGGTCTCCCGGCTCACGGCGCAGGAGAACGTCGAGATGCCGATGGTCTTCGCCAACTTGCCGCGCGCGGAGCGTCGCGAGCGGGCGCGTCAGGCGCTCGACGCCGTCGGCGTCGGCGCGCGTGCCGACCACCTGCCGGAGCAGCTCTCGGGTGGCGAGCGGCAGCGGGTCGCGCTCGCCCGGGCGACCATCCTGAGGCCGAAGATCCTGCTCGCCGACGAGCCGACCGGCAACCTCGACAGCAAGTCGGGGCGCGTGGTGCTCGATCTCCTCGACGGCCTGAACGACGACGGCTTGACCCTGATCGTGGTCACCCACGACGCACGCGTCGCCCATCGCGCCGACCGGGTGATCGTCCTGGTCGACGGCAAGATCGCCAAGCGCGCGCCCGGCGACCGGATCAACGAGGTGCTGTCGCTGCTCGCCGAGGAGGACGAATGAGACCGGTCGAGGTGCTCCGCTTTTCGCTCAAGGCGCTCACCGGTCACAGCCTACGCACCGCGCTCAGCCTGCTCGGCGTGATGATCGGCGTGGCCGCGGTCGTGGTCCTGACCGCGCTCGGCGAGGGCGCGCGCCTCTACGTCGTCGATCAGTTCAACAGCCTCGGAACCAATCTCCTGATCGTGCTGCCGGGCCGCACCGAGACCAGCGGCACGATGGGGATCGGTGGCGTCCCGAACGATCTGACCCTCGAAGACGCGCAGGCGATCGCACGCGAGATCTCGCAGGCGCGGCGGGTGGCACCAATCTCGATGGGCACCGAGGAGGTTGCCTTCCGAGAGCGGAGCCGTCAGATCGTGGTCCTCGGCACGACCTCCGAGTATCAGCATGCCCGGCGGGTCCAGCTCCAACGGGGCGAGTTCCTGCCCGACGAGGAGCTCTTTCGCGGCGCCAATGTCGCCGTGCTCGGACACAAGGCGGCGAAGGAGCTGTTCGACAATCGCGACCCGATCGGCGCCGTGGTCCGTGTCGGCGGCTGGCGGATGCGGGTCATCGGCGTCCTGGCCAAGCAGGGCACCAAGATGGGCGTCAACTTCGACGACCTGGTGATCGTGCCGGTACGCACCGGCATGAAAATGCTCAACCGGAGCTCGCTCTTCCGAATCTTGATCCAGGTGCACGCTCACACCGATCTCGATCTCGCCCGCGACCGGGTGGTCGATCTGATCACCGAGCGCCACGAGGAAGAGGACATCACCGTCATCACCCAGGACGCGGTCGTCAGTACCTTCTCGGCGATCCTCAATACCCTTACTCTGGCGGTGGCGGCGATCGCGGCGATCTCGCTCTCGGTCGCCGGCATCGGCATCATGAACGTGATGCTGGTCTCGGTATCCGAGCGGACCAGCGAGGTCGGACTGCTCAAAGCGGTCGGCGTCAACAACCGGCAGATCCTCACCGTCTTTCTGGCCGAGGCGTCGCTCATCTCGATCGCTGGCGGCCTGATCGGGCTCGGCACCGGGTGGCTGATCGTGCGGACCGTGGTCAGGCTCTGGCCTGCGTTTCCTGCCACCACGCCGCTCTGGGCGGTGGGTGCGGCCCTCGGTGTCTCGATCGTGGTCGGGGTCGTCTTCGGCGTTATCCCGGCGCGCCGCGCCACCGGACTCGACCCGATCGCCGCCCTCGGCCAGCGCTAGTTCGGCGGCCACGCTTGACAGGAGGCGACTTCGGGTAGACAGTCTAGGTAGGGCGATGCGCGAGCTGATCCAGCTGGCTCTGAGGGCCATCCGGGCACAGCGGCTGCGGTCTCTGCTGTCGATGGTCGGCATCGCCATCGGCATCGCCTCGGTCATCCTGCTCACCTCGATCGGCGAGGGGACCCGGCGCTACATCGTCAACCAGTTCGCGCAGTTCGGCGCCAACATCATCGCCATCAACCCGGGCAAGGCGGAGACCGGCGGCCTGCCGGGCGCGTTCGGCGGCTCGACCAACAAGCTGACGCTGCACGACGCCGAGGCGCTCCGCCGTATCCCGGGCGTCGAGGAGATGGTGCCGATCGCGTTCGCAATGGCGCGCGTCGAGGCCAACGGCCGTGGCCGGAGCGTCTTCGTCTACGGCGTGACGCCGTCGGTCCCCGATGTCTGGCAGTGGAACGTCCAGCTGGGTGGCTTCTGGCACTCCTCCGATCCCTGGAGTGGCCCGGCGGAAGCGGTTCTCGGCCCGACCTTGAAGCGCGAGCTGTTCGGCCAGGAGCCGGCGCTCGGCAGGTTCGTGCGCATCGCCGGCGGGCGCTTCCGCGTCGTCGGAGTGATGGAGCCGAAGGGGCAGATGCTCGGCTTCGACCTGAACGACGCCGCCTGGATCCCGGTGGCGCGGTCGATGAAGCTCTTCAACCTGGACGAGCTGGGTGAGATCGACCTCAAGTACTCGGCCTCCCAGAACGAGGAGAGAGTCGTCGAGGCTGTGCGCGCGACCCTGGTCGAGCGGCACCGGGGTAAGGAGGACTTCACCCTGGTCACGCAGGCGGGCATGCTCGAGGTCTTCGACAACATCATGAACATCGTCACCACCGGAGTCGCCGCGATCGCCGGCATCTCGCTCCTGGTGGGCGCGATCGGAATCCTGACCATGATGTGGATCGCCGTCGGCGAGCGCACCAATGAGATCGGCCTGATCCGGTCGATCGGTGCCACCCGGCGCCAGGTGGAGATGGTCTTCCTGACCGAGGCGGCGGCGCTCGCTAGCCTCGGCGGCATGATCGGGGTCGGCATTGGACTGGGCATCTGCGCTCTCTTGCGCACCGCGATCCCCGGCCTGCCGGTGCACACGCCGCCGGAGTTCGTGGTCGCGGCGGTCGCCTTCAGCCTGGCGACCGGCCTGCTGTCGGGAGTGCTGCCGGCGCGGCGTGCGGCGAGCCTGGACCCGGTCGAGGCGCTTCGAGCCGAATAGCCCTCAGCCGTCCTCTTCTCCGAACTTCTCGACCGTGAAGCGCCAGGCGCGCAGGTCGTCCGACCAGAAGTCTCGCGCCAGTCCCGCCTTGGTCTTGAGTGCCTGCACGAAAGCGCGTGGATGCGGCAGGCTCTCCCAGACCTGGGGCAGGAAGGTCGCGCGGCGGGCCTCGTGGGCGATGACCAGCCCGTCGACGCCCGGCCGCAGGATCGCGAGCAGCTCGTCTTCGTCCCGGTGCTCGATCTCCCGCAGTGGTGAGAGGACCGAGACCTCGACCGAAATGTCGTCGAGCTCATCGGCGCCGACCGGCGCGAAGCGGGTATCTCTCAGCGCGGCGGCGCGGGCGTTCTCGCGCACGTCGTCGTAGAGCGAACGGCGCGGCTCGAGGGTTCCTATGCAGCCGCGCAGCTCGCCGTGGCGTGTCAACGTCACGAAGGTCGCTCGCTCTTCGCGCAGCGACTCGGGCGGCTCGGCGGTCTCCGTCCGTGTACCGCTCACCGCCTCGATCAGGGCCGAGCGCGCGATCGCCAGGAGCGCGGCGCCGCCGGCTGCAACATCGGTCATGCCGGAGCGGCCCCGAAGTCGAACGCACCGTAGCCGACGACGCTGGAACGATTGCCGGCGGTGTCGCCCGAGTTGCGCAGATCGAGCAGGCGGCCGGTCAGGCCGCGGCGCCGCGCCGCCCGTAGCAGGCCGTTAATCGGGATCGCTCCGCACGCCCGGTCCCCGGTGAGGTGGGTATCGAGCCGCAGGATCCGCTCGGCGGTGTCGGCGTCGAGCCTCGACGCCTGGTCGTAGCTCAGGAAGTGCGAGAGATCGGAGCTGATCACGACCAGAATCTCGGGCGCGGTCCAGACCCGTTCGAGCACCTCGGCGACCGACTCGGCGTCGCTCGATCCGACCACCAGGGGGAGCAGACTGAAGCCGTCCCCGAGCACCTCCTGGAGGAACGGCAGCTCGACCTCGAGCGAGTGCTCCTGCGCGTGCGCCGGGTCGCTGACCACGACCTGCGGCAGATCCTCTACCCTCTCGCGCAGCTCGGCGTCGATCGGCACGTCGCCGAGCGGCGTCGAGAAGGCGTCGGCGTCCGGCAGCGCCAGGCCCACGAACGGATAACGGTGGGACGGGCCGAGCAGCACGACACGCTCGACCGGCGGGCCCGCGGGCATCAGCTGCCGGAACGAGCTGCCGGCGATCGGGCCCGAGTAGACATAGCCGGCGTGCGGCGCGATTAGTGCGCGGGCGTCGCCACCGAGCTGCGGCGAGCTCTCCCCCTCGTCGAGGTACCGACGGACCAGCGACCTCAGCTCGCGTGCCGACTCAGGGTAGAAGAGTCCGCTGACTGCCGGCGTGCGGAGGCGCGACATCTGCTTCCAAGCTCCTCCTCGGCCCCAGTCTACTCCCTGAGAGCCTCCCCGCGACCACTCGCGGACGCGGCCCGCGTCATCACCGAGAGGGTGGCCCGTAGCGAGCGAGTGTAGGCGCCTGGAGATGTGGGATCTGCCGACCGAGGGCACCGCAGGCGTACTCGTGTACGTCGAGGACGCCCGACCGAGGTAGATCGCGCAGATTCAGGTGCGTACGCTCGCGCAGTAGGGTCACTCGGTCCAGAATGGCTTCCACTTCTCTTCCGGCGACGGCGGCGTCATCAGGCTGCCGATGATCAACCCCAGAATCGACGCGGTCGCGGCCGGGTAGATCGCGTACTCGTAGTCGAGCGGCATGGTCACGAAGCCGAGCGGCAGGCTCTCGACACCGATCTGATTCAGTGCGGCGAAGAGCAGGCTGGTCACCACGCCCGCGGCGACCGACAGTGTGCCGCCGAACTGGGTCACCCTGCGCCAGAGGAAGGCGGCGAGCAGCGCCGGCGTCACCGCCGCGCCGACCATCGTGTAGGCGTAGAGCGCCATGTCGAGGATGCTCTCGAAGAAGGTCGACGCGACGAAGGCGACGATCGCCAGCAGGACGATCATCAGGCGCTGGATGGCGATGATCCGACTCTGACTCGCATCCGGATTGATGAAGCGCTGGTAGATGTCGCGCGCGACGTTGGTCGACGGGATCATCAGGAAGGTGTTGGCGGTCGAGAAGACGATCGCCACGCCGCCGATCAGCAGCAGGATGCCGAAGACCATCGGCAGGTTGTGGCGCGCGACTTGCAGCAGAATCGTCTCGCTCGCCGCAGTGTTGAACGTCCCGTCGGCGGCCCGGTAGGCGGGATCGCCCCAGTAGAGGCCGGCGCCGAAGATCGCGGTCGCGTCGAGCACCGTCTCGACCACGATGACGCCGATGATCATGCCGATCACCGCCCGCCGAGCGGTCATCGCGTCCTTGGCGCCCATGAACTTCTGGTACATCCCGCTCTCGCCGAGGAGCAGGAAGAAGGTCGGGAAGAAGAGGCCGAGCGCCTGGGCGATACCGGTCCGGCCGACCACCGTGAAATGGGTGTCGGGAAGGGTCGTGGTCAGCTCGCCCCAGCCGCCGGCGGCGCCGAGCACCAGCGGCGCCGCGATCAGGACGCCGAGCGTGATCATGATGCCGTTGATCAGGTCGAGCGTGACGATCGAGAGCATGCCGGCGGCCACCGTGTAGAGCACCACCAGGCCGCAGGTGATCGCCGCCCCGACCACCGGGTCGAAGCCGGGGATCAGGATGGCCAGGATGCGGCCGCCGCCCTTGAACTGATAGCTGGCGATGGTCAGATAGGCGATGATGATCGCCAACGAGCCGAGCAGGCGCGCGGCGGGCGTGTAGCGGGTCTCGAGGATATCGGGGACCGTGTACTTGGCGATCCGGCGCACTCGATGGGCGAGGAAGTAGACGATCGCGATGCCGACCCAGGCACCGGCACTCATCCATAGCGCCGAGAAGCCCTCACGGAACGCTCGTCCGGCGCCGCCGAAGAGACTGCCGGAGCCGATCCAGGTACAGACCAGCGTGGCCACCAGGAAGGTCGCGGTGACATTCCGGCCGGCGACCATGAAGTCGTCCTGATCCTTGATCTGCCGGCTCTTGTAGATGCTGACGGCGATCAGGAACGCGAGGTAGATGGCTACCGCCCAGACGTAGATCACGTAGACCCCCTTCTACCAGAGATGGCCGCAAGACTAAGGCAACGTAGCGGACCGAGCAAGCGCGCGCGGGCGCGGCCGCCGCTCACGCGCGCTTGCGACCGGTCAGCTTGGCGACGATGTACCCGGCGATGAACCCGACCACCATCGACCCGGTGAGCAGGACGATCCTGGACATGACCAGCTCCCAGATCAGGAATCTGACGCCGACCACTTCGGTGTTCTGGACCACCAGCACGAAGGCCAGCACGACCAGGATCCCGAGCAGGAAGATTCGGACGTTACGCATCGGTCGATCCTCCAGCGGCCTGCAACGGTATCCGGATCAAGCAGTAGGCGACGATACCGAACAGCGCCAGGGCCAGCCACCCACCCATCGCCGACAGCGCGCCGGCGGTATCGATCCCCAGCCAGGAGCTCGCGATCGAGCTGACGCCCCCGGGTGGATCGGGCGGTAGGAAGAAGTAGAGCGCGGCCAGCGCCACCGCCATCAGCGCCTCGCCGGCGATCAGGCCGGACGCGATCAGCGTGCCCCGGTTCGCCGACACCAGCTTCTGCTTCTCGGTCGCCTGGCGGCGACGCTGGATCAGCTCGACGATCCAGGCCAGGACGCCACCGACGAAGATCGCCGAGGTCGTGTCGAGGTGGAGGTACATGCCGACCGCGATCAACATCGGCGACGGCGACTTGATCAGCACCAGCGAGAGGCCGAAGGCGATGCCGATGGCGATCAGCGCCCATGGCATGCTGCCGCCGACGATGCCGGTCGCCAGCTGAGCCATCAGGCCGGCCTGGGGCGCGGCCAGCTGCTCGCCGCCGATGCCGCCCGGAACGCCGGCGTGCAGGAAGACCATCGGCCAGATCAGGACGAAGGCGACGGTGACCGTAGAGATCATCTCGGCGATCTCCATCTTCCAGGGGGTGCCGCCCAGCAGATGGCCGACCTTCAGGTCCTGAATCATGTCGCCCGCCATCGCCGAAGCGCAGCAGACCACGGCCGCGACGCCCAGCACCGCCGCCACACCACCGGCGCCGGTGACGCCGATCGCCACCATCAGCAGAGCGGCAATGATCAGGGTCGACAGCGCCAGCCCGCTGATCGGTTGGTTGGAACCGCCGATCAGACCGACCAGATAGCCGCCGACCGCCGAGAACAGAAAGCCGGTCACCGTCATGATCACGGCCGCGAGCAGCGCGCCGGCCAGGCTGCCGGTGAAGTACCAGTAGAGCACGGTCATCGGGACCACGGTCAGCGCCACGCCGATGGTGATCCACTTGAGCGAGACGTCGATCTCGAGCCGCGACCCGACCTCGGCCTCGGACTCGACGAACGCCTTCTTGCGAAAGTCGGCGACGACCCGGACGAACGCCTGGCCGAGCGAGTCGCGCAGGCCGACGAGAGTGTGCACCGCCCCGACCAGCATGGCGCCGACCGCGATCGGCCGGACGTAGTTGCGCCAGACCGAGTCGGCCAGCTCGGCGTCCGCCGCTCCTCCGGCGCGCTGCCCGAGATCCGGATCGATGAACAGGAGGAGCGGCACCAGAAAGAGCCACCCGAAGGCGCCGCCCGAGAACGCCACCGCGGCCAGCCGCGGCCCGATGATGTAGCCGACCGCGATCAGCGCAGGCGAGGCTGCAGGGCTGGAGAGGAAGGCGCCGCCCTGGTGGGCGACCTGACCGAGCGGGTGCTCGGCGCTGCCGTGCGTGACCAGCGACCGCGGGAAGCGCACGAACCACTCCTTGTAGCTGGCGATGATCTCGATGCCGCGCGAGTTCTTGAGCAGCTCGAGCAGCGCCGAGACTCCGATCGCCCCGAAAACGTACTTGGCCCCGCTTTCGCCCTTCTGACCCGCCTTGACCAGCTCCGCGCACGCCGCCGACTCGGGAAACGGCAGGTCCGCGTCCTCCACCAGGGTCCGCCGCAGCAGGATGACGAACAGCACTCCGAGCACCCCGCCCACCAGCATGATCCAGGTGCTCGACCAGTAGTCGAAGGTGCTCCAGACCGGCTCGCCGTCGACGCGCGCGATCAGGAATGCGGGAATCGTGAAGATCGCGCCTGCGACCAGGGCCTCACCGACGCTGGCCGTCGTGCGGGCGATGTTCTGCTCCAGGACGTTGCCGCGAAAGAACGGCAGTCGAAAGGCGGCGATCGCGACCACCGCTGCCGGGAAGGTGGCCGAGATGGTCAGCCCCGCCTTGAGCCCCAGGTAGGCGTTGGCGGCTCCGAGCACCACCGCCATCAGGATGCCGAGCACCAGCGCTCGCCAGGTCAGCTCCGGGAGGTCGGTCCGTGCCGGAACGTACGGCACGTGCGATCGAGCCTGCTCTTCAGCCATCTCGTTCCTTTCTGTCTCTCTGCGGCGGACAGGGGATCGTACCAGGGCTCCCACCGCGCGCAGGCTTCAGCCGCAGCAGCAGCTACTCCTCCGATCCGCCACATGCGCTGGGCACCGCCGAACCCGTCGGACCGCAACCCGATGGAGTGGTTCAAAGGCGAGGGCTCTCCCCTTTGTCCAATGCAGGGCTCAGAGGCAAGGGCCCTCCCCTTTGTCCAAAGCTCCGCGCCTCGGCAGTCCCCCATGAGGAAACCGTGGGGAATGGGAGACGAGACAGCCGTCAGGCCTATGGTCGGGGCGAGAGGATTTGAACCTCCGGCCTCACGGTCCCGAACCGTGCGCTCTACCAGGCTGAGCTACGCCCCGGCCGAATGGCGGGGGAACATTATCCCCGGGGTCGGTGGGGGTCAAGATGCGGTCACGAGGACGGCGGGCGAGATATGATTCTGGCCTGCTCTGACCACTTCGGGGGGGGCCATGCCGGAACCGGATATCCGAACGCTCTGCGACGTCTTTCTGCTGGCGACAGGGTATGACAAGCCCGACTGCCTGCTGCACAAGGCCGAAGGCGAGTGGACCCCGGTCTCGACCCGAGAGCTAGCCGACGCCGTCCAGCGCCTGGCGACGGCGCTGGAGGCGCGCGGCGTCAAGGCGGGTGACCGGGTCGCCCTGATGGCCGACAACGGGTTGCACTGGCCGACCGTCGACTTCGCCTGCCTCTGCCTGGGCGCGGTGCTGGTGCCGATCTACCCCACCCTGACGCCCGACCAGGGCGCCTACGTGGCCAACGACTGCGGCGCCGAGGTCGTCCTGATCGAGGAGCGCGAGCGGCTCGACGGCATGCTCGGGGAGCGGGCCGACATGCCGCGGGTACACGAGTTCATCCTCATCGGTGGCGAGCCTCCCGCGGGGGTGACGACGCTCGACCGGCTGCTCGCGGAGAGCGAGCCGATGCCCTGGGAGGAGCTCGAGCGCCGCGCCCGGAAGGTGGAGCCCGACGATCTGGCGACCTTCATCTACACCAGCGGCACCACCGGCAATCCGAAGGGCGTCATGCTCACCCACGGCAACATCGCCTCCAACGTCATGGCGTCGCAGCACTGCATCGATGTACAGCCCGAGCACACAGCTCTGTCCTTCCTGCCGCTGTCGCACTCGTTCGAGCGGACGGTCGACTACATCTACTTCACCCGCGGCGCGACGATCGCCTACGCGGAGTCGGTGCAAATGGTCGGTGCGAATCTCCTGGAGGTCAGACCCCACGTCTTCGTATCGGTGCCACGCGTCTACGAGAAGCTGCTCGGCAAGGTCCACGAAGGGGTAGCCAAGAGCTCCCCGCTCAGCCAAAAGATCTTCGACTGGGCCGTCGAGGTAGGACGGGAGGCGATGCCGTATCGCCTCCGGGGCGAGATCCCGCCCGGGTGGCTCGGGGTCAAGCTCCGGGTGGCCGACAAGCTGGTCTTCTCCAAGATCCATGAGCGGCTGGGGGGACGCTTCCTGTTCGCCACCTCGGGTGGCGCGCCCCTATCCAAGGACGTCGCCGCCTTCTTCTGGGGTGCTGGCATCGAGATCTACGAGGGCTACGGCCTGACCGAGACCTCGCCGGTGCTGACAGTCAACCGACGGCACGAGGCTCGGCTGGGCACCGTAGGGCCTGCGCTCGACGGCGTCGAGCTGCGCATCGCCGAGGACGGCGAGATCATCGCCCGCGGCCCGAACATCATGAAGGGCTACTACAACCTGCCCGAGGCGACCGCCGAGGCGATCGACGAGGACGGCTGGTTCCACACCGGCGACATCGGGGAGTTCGACGACCAGGGCTACCTGCGGATCACCGACCGGAAGAAGGAGCTGATCGTCAACGCCTACGGCAAGAACATCGCGCCCGCGCCGATCGAGAACGCCCTCAAGGCGAGCCGCTTCATCGAGCAGGCGATCGTCATCGGCGATCGCCGGAAGTTCCTCTCGGCGCTCCTGGTGCCCGACTTCGAGACCCTCAAGGGATGGGCGACGGCCAAGGGGCTGGACGGTGAGCCGACCAGCCTGGTACGCGAGGCCGTAGTCCTCGAGCTGTTCGAGGACGAGCTGACGCGGGTCAACCGTGAGCTGGCGAAATACGAGCGGATTCACGCCTGGGACCTGCTCGAGTCCGAGTGGACGATCGAGTCGGGCGAGCTGACGCCGACCCAGAAGATCAAGCGCCGCATCATCGTCGCCAAGTACGGTGATCGGATCGACACCCTCTACCAGCGCGCGGAGGTGAGCCATGGCTGACGATCAGAGAACGACCGGCTCGGCGTTCGAGCTGCGGGCCGGCTCCGACGGGCTCGCTACCCTGACCTTCGACACCCCCGGCAAGAGCGTCAACGTCTTCGGCCGCGCGGTGATCGAGGAGCTCGCCCAGGTCGTCGAGGCACTCGAGGAGCGGAACGACATCAAATGCCTGGTGCTGCTCTCCGGCAAGCCGAGCAACTTCATCGCCGGCGCCGACGTTGACGAGATCGCTCGGATCACCGACGGCAAGGAGATCGAGGAGGCGGTGCTCACCGTGCAGGGGATCTTCACCAGATGGGAGAACCTCCCCTTCCCCACCGTTGCCGCGGTGCGGGGCACCTGCATGGGCGGCGGTACCGAGATCGCGCTCGCCTCCGACTACATCCTGATCAGCGACCGCGAGAACGTGCGCATCGGCCAGCCCGAGACCAAGCTCGGCATCGTCCCGGCATGGGGCGGCTGTGTCCGGATGCCGCGCAAGATCGGCCTGACGGCGGCGCTCGACATCATCCTGGCAGGCAAGGCGGTGCGCCCCAAGAAGGCGTTCAAGATCGGGCTCGCCGACGCCCTGCTGCCCGACGCCCGATTCGGACACGAGGTGCGCAACTTCGCGCAGGCGGTGATCGCCGGCCACGCCGGCAGACCGCGCAAGACCGACTTCAAGCGGCGGCTGCTGGAGGGGAACCCGCTCGGCCGCAAGGTGGTGCTCGATCAGGCGCGCAAGCAAGTGCTCAAGCGGACCGGTGGCAACTACCCGGCGCCGTTGCGGGCGATCGAGGTGATCGCCAGCGGTATCTCGGACGGCCCCGAAGCCGGCTTCGCCGCCGAGGTGCGGGCCGAGGTCGAGCTCGCCATCTCTCCGGTGTGCAAGAACCTGGTCCATCTGTTCCATCTCATGGAGCGGTCGAAGCGCAACGGCGACGGTGCCGGGGACGCGCTGCCGGTCGATGCCGCAGCGGTGCTCGGCGCCGGCGTCATGGGCGGTGGAATCGCCCAGATCGTCGCTGACAAGGCCGACGTCTTGGTGCGCCTCAAGGACATCGACGAGGACGCCCTGGCGCAGGGCCTGGAGGTGGCCAACGGCCTGTTCCGCAAACAGCTTCGCCGGCGCTGGCTCAGCAAGCCGGAGGCGGCTCGCAAGATGGCACTGCTCCGCCCGTCGCTCGACTACTCGGGCTTCGGCAGCGTCGACCTGGTCGTCGAGGCGGTGGTCGAGAGGCTGGACGTCAAGCGCAAGGTCTTCGCCGACCTCGAGCGCTTCACCCGGGAGCAGACGATCCTGGCGACCAACACCTCGTCGATCTCGATCGACCTGATCAGCGCCGAGATGGAGCGGCCGGAGCGCTGCGTCGGCATGCACTTCTTCAACCCGGTCAGCAAGATGCCCCTGGTGGAGGTGATCGCTGGCACCCGGACCTCGAGCGCGGCAGCCGAGACGGTCGCCGCGTTCGCGCGCCGGCTGGGCAAGACGCCGGTGGTAGTCAAGGACGGCCCCGGGTTCCTGGTCAACCGCCTGCTCGGGTTCACGATGGCGGAGTCCCTCTGGCTACTCGACGAGGGCCACTCGATGGAGGACCTCGACCGGATCATCCACGACTGGGGCATGCCGATGGGGCCGCTGACGCTGATCGACGAGGTAGGCATCGATACCGCGGTACACGTCGGCAAGATTCTGGGCGACGCGTTCGGCGATCGGCTCACCTTCCCCGACTGGTTCGCCAAGCTGGTCGAGGCGGGCCGCCTGGGCACCAAGTCGGGTAGCGGCTTCTACAAGTACTCCGGCGGCAAGCGCCAGTCGCCGGACAAGGCGGTCTACGAGCTACTCGGCATCCGGCCGACCGTGAGCGATCCGAGCCCGGAGCGGGTCGCCGATCGCGTGCTCTTGCCGATGGTCAACGAGGCGGCCCGCTGTCTGGACGAGGGTGTCGTGGCGAGCGCCGGCGATCTCGATCTGGCGATGATCATGGGCACCGGCTTCCCGCCGTTCCGCGGCGGCCTCTGCCGTTGGGCCGACGACCAGGACCTGCGCGAGCTGCGCGCTTCGATGGAGAGGCTGGTCACTGAGGGTGGCGAGCGCTACGCGCCGTCAGCGGCTTTCGACCGGGCAGTCGAGGGCGGCGGGTTCTACGCGACCTTTGGATGAGGGAGTCGTCCTCAGATTGGGACGCCTTCCGCGGGATCGGTACGGACAGAGATCTTTGGGGGACAGGCACGGACAGCGATCTTTGCTGGGGGACAGGCACGAACAGCGATCTTTGTGGATATCTCCAGCCACGGCCTCGTGGCATCGACCCGCAGGACACCCAAGGCTGGGTGTTCGTGCCTGTCCCCGACCGGCCTCGCCGCAACGAACCGCACGACACCGAGGCTGGGTGTTCGTGCCTGTCCCCGATACCCGGCACCCGGCATCGCTTTTGCTATCTGGCAGAGAGAAGAAGAGGAGCTCTATAAATGCGCAATAGACGACTGACCCAATCCGTAGTTGGAGCCATCGCCCTGGTTGCACTGCTGCTGCCCGCCGCGGCACCGGCACAGGACGAGCCCGCGAGCCAGTTCGGCGAGCAGATCAACGTGACCGAGGTGTTGCTCGACGTGCTGGTCACTGACGACAAAGGCAACGTCATCCTCGGCCTCGAGCCGAGCGACTTCATCGTCGAGGAGAAGGGCGCCCCGGTCAGTCTGAACAGCGCGACCTTCTACAGCAATCGGCGCTTCGTGGACAGCGCCGATCTGGCCGAGCGGCTGGGCGTCGAGCGCGGCCAGGTTCCGGTCGATCGCTTCTTCATTCTCTTCTTCGAGGAGACCCGTCACTTCAACCCGGCCTTCACCGCCTACCAGTTGGAGGCGATCCGGATGGTCAAGAAGTGGGTCTACTCAGAGCTCCTGCCCAACGACTGGGTGGCGGTTGTCGGCTGGGACGCCCGGCTGTCGGTCTACCAGGACTTCACGACCGACAACGAGAAGATCGTGCGCGCCCTGAATCAGCTCGCCAAGGGCAAGCGGCCGGGCGATCTCTGGGAATCGCGCGTCGCCACCCACGAGGGGCCCTCGCTGGCCAAGAACCTGCCTCGTGGTGACGAGCTGCGGCGCGCCAGCAAGCGGATGTTTGCCGCTCTCGAGACGGTCGGAGAGGCGGCCGGATACATCACCGGTCGCAAGAACCTGCTCCTCTTCACCATCGGTCTGGGCGAAACGGACGTCGGCGGTGACATCACCCAGGCCGGCGTGGTCGGGGACACTCCCACCACCTACACCCCGGACTCCCGCTACTACGCGCCGATGATGGAGCAGCTGAACGACAACAACGTGGCGGTCTACTCGATCTCGGTTCTGCGCGACGACTCCGACCTCAATCCGGACATCGCGGAGCTCCAGAACGGACTGAGCGTGCTGTCGAACGATACCGGTGGCAGGTACTTCTTCAATTTCATCAACTTCCGCGATCCGCTGCATCAGATCGCGGAGGACAACAACGGCTACTACCTGCTGAGCTACCGCTCCGAGTACACCCTGGACGAGAAGGACGAAGAGGACTACCGCCAGGTCTCGGTGAAGACGGTCAACCCGACCTTCCGGGTCCGCGCCCGCCAGGGCTACAAGCTGGGCGGTTAGGTCCGACCGGACGGCCTGGCGCCGCGGCTAACGATCGTCGATCGCGAGCGCCAGGGCCGTGACGTTGTCCCTGCCGCCGCCTCTGAGGGCGTCCGCGACCAGCCGGTTGCACAGCGCCGCCGGCGAAGTGCTCGTCGCCAGCCGCTTCTCGATATGCTCGTCGGGGACCATTCCGGTCAGGCCGTCCGAGCAGAGCAGGTAGACATCGCCTGGAGCGAGATCGAACTCGAGCAGCTCCACGGTCAGATCGCGCTCACCCCCGAGCGCCCGGGTGACGACGCTCTTGAACGGGTGCTCGCGAGCCTGGTCTTCGGACAGGTTGCCGGCTGTCACCTGTTCCGCCACCCAGGTGTGATCGCCGGTCAGCAGCTCCAGCCGGCCGCCGCGCATCCGATAGGCCCGACTGTCGCCGACGTGCGCGACCGTGCCCCGAGCGCCTTCGATCATCACCGCCACCACCGTGGTGCCCATCCCGGTCAGCTCGAGGTTCTCCTCGACGGCCAGAAGCAAGCGATCGTTCGCGTCCACCAGAGCCCGTTTTAGACTGTCGGCCGCGAGCCGCTTCGGAGGTCGACCGAAGCGGTGCCGGAAGCCGCTCCAGCCGCTTCCGGCCAGCTCCTGGCGCAATCGATCGCGGATGGTCCGTACCGCCAGGCCGGAGGCGACGTCACCGTGCCCGTGACCACCCATTCCGTCGGCCACCAGGTAGAGCCCCAGCTCAGGATCGATCGTGAACGAGTCCTCGTTGACGGCCCGGATCCGACCCACGTCGGAGAGGCCATAGGCCCGCGCTTGCAGCGTCATCCGCCGAAAAGCCCGCCGCGCGACTTCTTCATGCGCCGCTGGACGTCGGCCAGGGCGGCCTCGACCTCGGCGTCCTCCTCCCCCCAGTTCTGTGCCGCGACGTAGTACTTCTCGGCGCGGGAGTACATCTCGGCCTGCGCGAACAGCCGTCCGGCGAGCTTCAAGTACCTGGCGTTCATCGGCTCGAGCTGGCACGCCTTGGCCGCCGCCTGACGCGCCTTGGCGAGCCGGGCGCTCTGGTGCTGACACGCCTGCGCCAGATAGCTCCAGGCGCGCGCGTTGCGCGGTTCCTCTTTGGTCGCTCGCTGGAAGTTGTCGGCGGCCTCGACGAAGTTGCGCTCGCGGTAGGCCTTGATGCCACGGCGTATGTAGACCTTGGCGGCGCCGCTCTGCTCTTCGCCTCCCCCCTTGTCCGCCTGCAGCAAAGCCGCGTCGGCTTCCCGCCGCTGGGTCGGATCGCTCAAGACGTTGAACGCCTGGGTGATCTCCTGGAACTCGTCCTCCGCCTTGACCTTCTCCTCACCCTGGAAGCGATCGGGGTGCTGGTTGCGGGCCAGCTCCAGGAAGCGCGCCCGGACCTGCGCCTGCGTCGCGTTCCGCGGCACACCCAGAATGGCGTAGTAGTCCTTGGCCATCGTCAGTCGCTCCGACGGTGCCCGCTGCCCGTCCAGTCATCGCGATCGCGCCCATCGGCGCGCCTGAATCTCGAACCCGTAGCCTCGCTCATCCACTCACCGTGCCCACGTTCTCGGCCGATCAGGTGAGCTTGAGTTTATACAACCGCTGGCAGGCGGTGCGTACGGCATGCGCCACATTCCGGTCCCTGCCGATCGACCGCAGATCCCGCACCGACAGTCTCGAGCAGAGACGGATGGCGACCCCGACCTGGGTACGCGGGTTCTTCACCAGCGCCAGCGCGATCGGGTACTTCCGCATCCACGTGCGGTTCCTGGCGATCGCCGCCAGGACATCCTCGACCACCGAGCGGCTGCGCGCGATCTGCTCGATCTCGCTTTCCGACATCCGGTTGTTCTCGAGCACCGAGACGGCCACGCTCGGACTGTTGTCGCGGATCAGGATGGAGCGCAGCGCCCGTGGCGCGCGGCGGCTCAGCTTGAGCCGGATCGGCAGCGGCAAGGTGCGGAGCTGGGACTCGCTCAGGCCAGTGATCTCGTCGACCTCGCCGACCGCCGGCTCCGAGCGTGCTTCGCGGATCGCCTCTTCGACCTCGGCCTCGCTGATCTCGTCGACCTCGTCCTTGACGACCTCTTCTGCGGCCGGCGCCTCATCCGGCTCCGGGCGCAGCAGATGGCGCCGATACTCGGAGATCTTGCGCTTGGAGAAGGAGCTCAGCTCCGGATTGGCCTCGAGCGCGTCGAGGATCTCCGGCAGCTCGACGATCGCGTCCTGGCGGAGCAAGAGGATCTCCTGCAGCTCGGCGTTCAGCCGCGAGGCCAGGAACTCGAGCAGTGAGCGCGGTACGTCGCGCCGGCGCATCGCCGCCTCGAGCACCAGGGGATGCTCGAGATTCTGGCAGAGCCAGGGGAGCGCCGCGATGTCCAGGCCCTCACGGATCAGCTCGGCGAGCTCCGGCGGCTCCATGCCGGAAAGGGACTCGCTCGCCTGCTCGGCGATCTCGCCGCCACCCCCCTCGGCCAGGACGACCTGCAGCCAGACCAGCTCGGTAGGCGGCAGCGGCAGCATGCCGCTCGCGGCCAGGCGCTGCAGCTCGGGCCGCTCGCCCGACAGAACCTGCTCGACGAGCTCCGAGTGCTGAGAGGCGCCGGCTCTGGTTCCCGTCAACTCCGCCCCTCGGCGGCTTCCTCTTCAGGTTCCAGGGCGATGACGATGTCGCGCGCTACCCGCCCGGTCCGCATGTCGAACTCGAACGGCTCTCCGTTCCTCTCGATGCGAACGCCCGCCGGGTTGCCGAGCGTCAGGATGACCTGCTCCTCGGCCTCGAACCGGATCGACTCACCCTGAACGTGCAGCTCGCTGATCCGCCGGCGGCCATCGACCACGACCTCCACCCAGCAGTCCTCGGTGAAGTCCATGGTCACCACCAAAGGTACCTCGGGGGCGATGACCGCGGGCTCGACTTCAACCGGCTCGGGCGGCGGCGGCGCCGGCACCGGCGGGGCCGCGATCGGCGGCGGAGCGGCCTCTCGCGCCTCGCCACGGAATCGCTCCGAGTAGAAGACCACCGCCGCCACCGCCGCCAGGAGGACAATGATCGCCGTGCCCATGAGGGTCGCCGACGAGCGCGAGCCGGTCGGGGTCTCGACCAGAGGCTCTTCCTCGACGACCTCGCCGTCCTGCTGCGATGTCAGGTACGAGTTGATGACGTCGTCCGGATCGAGGCCGACGTAGCGCGCGTATTCCTTGAGGAATCCCTTGGCGAACACCGGCGCCGGCAGAACGTCGAAACGGTCCTGCTCGAGGGCTTCGAGATAGCGAATGCTGATCTTCGTGACCTCGGCGATCTCGTGCAGCGGAATCTCGCGAATCTCGCGCTCGCGTCGTAGCCACGAGCCGAATGTGAGCGCCTCGCCGTTCTGACCGTCAGCCTGCCAGGGAGGAAGCCTGCTGTTAGCTCCTGATTGCATCTGGCCAGATTCCGATCCTAGCACTCGCTCAGCAGCGCCGCGCGCTCGCGCACCGCCGCCGGAACCCGGGTGTCGCTGGCGACCGCGCGACGGTCGGCCTTCCGGAGCCCGGGCAGCAGCGAGATCGCCAGGTCCTCGGGGGTCGCCGGGTTCAGGCAGAGCGCGACCTGGGTCGTGTAGCGCGAGCCCCAGCGCCGGTCTTCGGCCACCAGGCGCAGAACCTGCGGTGAGGTGACCGGGTTGGTCAGCAGCGGCGCGAGCATCGGTTCGGTCAGTCGCGGGTTCTCGAGCAAGGCGGTCACCACCCGCTGCTCCTTTTCGCCCAGCAGACTCGCTATCAGGCCCGTACCCGCTTCTCTCGCCACCAGCACCTTCTCGCCGATCGACAGCCGTCCCAGACGCTCGGCCAGACGCCGATCGGCGGCACGCCGGACCGCCGGCTTGACCCGAGTATCGCTACCGATCCTGAGCAGGTCGCGCCAGTAGAGACCGGCGACCAAGCTGATCGCGCGTGCCTGCTGGGTCCGTGGGTGGGCCGCGATCTGCCGCCGCACCTCATAGTGCTTGCGCAGAGCGGGATGCTCGATCAGCTCGTCGATGATTCGCGCGTCGACGTAGCTGTTGCGCAAAACCTGCCGGACCGAGTCGGGACCCAGCTGGTCTCGCTGCTGGCGGACGATCTCCGCCAGCTCGTTGGTGTCGGCTCCACGCAGCTTGGCGGCAAGATCGTCCATGTCAACGTGGCCTCGCTAGTGAGATAGTCTAGCGCGCGCCCTGCTGGGCATTCCTCATGACACTCGCCAGAGAACTTCGCAGAGCCATCGAACGAGCTGACTTCGCCACCGTCGAGGACGACTGGCTAGCCCGCTTGGACGAGGACCCGCGGCAGCTCGACTACTTCGTGGCGGTGGCACGCTCGCTCGCGGGTGCGGGCCAGGCGGACCGGGCACACGTGCTGCTCGAGCTGGTCGACGATCAGCTGCAGAAGAGCGAGGATTGGCAGCTGCGCCTGGATCTGATGGAGCGCTCCCGGGTGCTCCACCCGTCGGGTGAGAAGCCGCACAAGGAGATCCTTGCGACGGTCGAGCGGATCTACGACGGTCAGCCGAGCCTGGCAGGGATCGTCGAGCTGGTCGGCCTGCATCGTGCAGTCGACGATGTCGCCAGAACATGGACGAAAGTGGAACGACTACAACAGATGATGCAGTTCGAGATGGGCACCGTAGTTGCGATGGAGGGCAAGGGCGTCGGCAGGATCGTCGAGGTCAACCTGGAGCTGGCAAGCTTCAAGATCGACTTCGCCGAGGTGGGCGAGATCCGAGTCGGGTTCAAGGCGGCCGGCAAGCTGCTGCGCGCCCTGGACGATGGGCACTTCCTCCATCGCAAGCTGTCGGTGCCCGAAGAGCTGAAGGGGCTGGCTCCGACCGAGCTCCTGCGCCAGCTGCTCGAGAGCTATGACCGTCCCTTGACGGCCTCCGAGATCAAGCTGGCGGTCAGCGGTCTTCTGGGACCGAAGACCTGGAGCTCCTGGTGGACCGCGGCGCGCAAGCATCCGCAGCTGGTGACCGAAGGGAGCGGCGTCAAGCGTACCTACCGATGGGCGGACAGTCACGCCGAGGCGGGCGAGGCCGTGCTCGCCCAGTTCGAGCGCGCTCCCCTCGACGGCAAGCTGAAGATCTTCCGCAAGGAGGCGGGTCGCGACGCGACGGTCGGCGGCGCGATGCGCGAGCGCCTGGCGGAGCTCGGGCAGGAGCTCTCCTCGAAGGAGCCGGAGAGCGCGTTCGCCATCGCCTCCGCACTCGAGCGCAATGGTGGCGCCGCGGACGACTCGAGTTGGAGCACGGTCGCGCTCGCCCAGGCCGGCAACGATCCAGCGGACTGGACCGCGAAGATCGAGGATCGGGCGGTGCGGCGGGAAGCGTTCGAGCTCGTCCGGCAGCGCGACGACTGGCCGGTGCATTTCAACCGCCTGATCGGACGGGAGACCGAGCCCAAGCTGCTCGGCTACCTGGCGAGCGAGCTCCGCTCGCACGACCCGCAAGCGTTCGACGGCCTCCTCGACGGCGTCCTATCGCAGCCCCGCCGCACCCCCGCTCTCTTCGTCTGGGCGGCCGAAGGGATTGGCGGCGACTCGGATCCTCTCGACACCAAGAACCCGACCCGTCTCGTGCAGGCGATCACCACGGTCGGCGAGCGCTCCGAGTTCGCTCCCTACAAGAGCCGTCTACGGCAGCTGGTCGCCGACGGCGACTGCCTGGCGGTGCTGATCTCCAGGGTCGGCGAGGACCAGGCCCAGGCGACCGAAGAGGCGCTCGGGCGCGCCCACCTCGAGGAATACCAGCGCGAGCGCCTGATCAACGCGCTGCACATGCGGTTTCCGGACCTGCGACCCGACCAGGAGGTCGGGCTCTACGCCACCGAGCGCTCGATCGAAGCGCGGCGCGCCGAGCTCAAGAACCTGCTCGAAGTGGAGATCCCCGCCAACCGCAAGGCGATCGAAGAGGCGCGCGAGCTCGGCGATCTGCGCGAGAACTTCGAATACAAGTCGGCTCGTCAGCGCCACGAGTACCTGTCGGCGCGCGTCGCCAAGATCGACGGCGCGCTGCGTCGCGTCCAGCCAATCCGCTTCGGCAGCATCGACGGCTCGGAGGTGCGAGTGGGGGCGAGGGTCTCACTCCGCGGGGCGAACGGCGACCGCCAGAAGATCACGATTCTGGGACCCTGGGAGAGCAGCCCGGACGAGAACATCGTCTCGTACGAGTCGGACCTGGCGAAGCAGCTGCTCGGTCGCTCTCCGGGCGACGTCGTCGACCTGCTCGGCGGCCAGATGACGATCGAGAGCATCGAGCCCGCCGAGGGCTGATCGGCGGCCGCTCAGGGAAAGACGGCCATCACCGGTCGACCCTCGTGGGTGAGGATCACGCGCCCGCCCAGCTGCGCAAACGGCTCCAGCTCGTCGGGAAGCGTCTCCGCGGCACTCAGATCCAGGGTCTCGAAACTCGCCACCTTCTCGAGTCCCCGCTCGATCCAGATCTCACCGGAGAGGGCGAACTCGCGCCCCTCGATCGTGCGGACCACGACCGACTCGGGGGCCGGGGCCGGCACCACCAGGCGAGTGCCCCGCTCCTGCTGCCGGGCGACGCCGAAGCTGAAGAGGTAGAGGATGAGGGCGAGCGCCACCACCAGGCCGAAGATGGGCGTCAGCGACGGCTGCACCAGGAAGGTCTTCACCGTCTCTTCCAGGCGCGTGCCCAGCCTGGGGCGGCCCGTCTCGACGGCGACGCGCCGCTCCACCAGCACGGCGAGATCGCGAGGTGGCGCCTGCTGCTCGAGGCGCTCGAGCCGGGCGACGACGCCACGCAGCCCGTCGAGGCGGCGCCGGCAGGTCGGACAACCGCTCAGGTGACCTTCCAGCTCGGCACGCTCGCGCCGGGCGAGCTCGGCGTCGAGGTAGCTCGACAGCTGTTCGAGGGATGCGTGCACAGTCATTGCTCGCCCTCCATCGCCCGCCGCAGCCGTTCGCGTCCGCGGGCGATTCGGGAGCGCACGGTCCCCGACCGAATTCGGAGAATGTCGGCGATCTCGTCGTAGCTGAAACCCTGCACGTCGCGCAGCACTACCGCCTCGCGAAACGGGAGCGGTACTTGCGCCAACGCCGCGCTGAGTCGCTCGCCGAGACTCCGGTTGAGCGCCTCGCGCTCGGGGTCGGAGCGCGGATCGACCACGCGCTCGAGCGTCTGCTCGGAATCGGGACCGGGCTCCAGGAACCGCAGGCGTCGCCGCCGAAAGCGACTGCGGCAGCAGTTGACGGCGATCCGGAAGACCCAGGTCTTGAGGCTCGAGCGCCCGCGGAAGCGATCGAGATACCGGTAGACCCGGAGGAAGACCTCCTGGGTCAACTCGGCGGCGTCTTCGCGGTCGCCGCTCATTCTCAGTGCCAGATTGAAGACCATCTTCTCGTGTTGGCGGTAGATCTCCTCGAACGCCTGAGGATCGCCCAGACGGTGGCGCTCGATCAGATCGAGCTCGGTGACAGGGCGTGGCATCGCGACGGGAACAGTGCTCATCGGCCCACTCACTTAGACGCCGATCACACCCCCGGGTTCCCCGGTGCTCAACGCGCGGCGACGGCCTGATCGGAGACCGGCTGGGGGTCTCCGTAGTAGTCGATGATGCCGGCGACGATCGCCTCGGCGACCTCCTGCCGGAACTCGCGGGTTTTCATCAGCTCGAGATCGTCGGCGTTGGACAGGTTGCACACTTCGAGCAGGAACTGGGCCGGCACCTCGTTGTAGCGCAGGATCGCCGGCACCCAGGCGCGTCGGCTGCGGACCACGCGATCGCGAATCGGCTTGTCGTCGTGCACCGCCAGGCCGCGCTCTGAAAAGGCCGAGATCACGTTGCTGGCCAGATCCCGTGAGAGTCCCTCGCTCTTGATCCGGTCGCTGTAGGAAAAGCTGACGCTCGGCTTCTCGCGAACCTCCTTGCGTGCGGCGTAGACCGCGCCCGACTTGCCGTAGCTGCCGCGGCGATAGCGTGCGCCCGGAACGTAGGCCATCGCGCCGCGCAGTGAGTGGTGGAGCGAGTCGGCGTGGATCGAGATGAAGATCACCTTGGCCGGATCACTGCCGGCGCCGTGTTGCCGATACAGACTGTTGGCCAGATACCACCTCAAGTGGATGCCCACCGTCGAATCCTCGATCGGGTAGTCGGGGGTAGTGAGCACCCGGTGCCCCCGGGAAGACGGCAGCACGTCGCGTTCGATCACCGAGTAGCGCGCACCGTCCATGGTCAGCGTGCTGACCCGCGCCGCGGTCAGACTCTCCAAGAGCTGCTTGGTCCGCAGCATGATGTCGTAGACGTAGACACTCTCCCAGATCCCCCGGCGAGAGGCGCCGACGTCCACCCCGCCGTGCCCGCTGTCGAGAATCACGGTCACGCCCTGAAGGCTGACGGCGCGGACCTGATTGCTGAAGCGTGAGCTCTCGCGCAGCGCGATCTCGTACTCCTGCCGTCGTGGATCGGTGATCGGCAGGAACTCAGGCTGCAGCAGGTCGAAGGGGATCTTGACGCGATAGCCGACCGGAATGTCGGTCACGTCCTCGATGCCGCTGCGCTCGGCGACCTCGGCCGAGAGTGCGTTGACGTCGTCGGCGAACACGCGACCGGTGAACCGGATGACGACGTTCGAGTAGATCGCCTCTCCCTTGCGCAGTCGGTAGATGGCGTACTGCCCCCGGTCGTCTTCGCCGTACTCGAGATCGTGGGTCGTGCTCTCGGGCAGGATCGCACGCAGCGACGGCCGGAGTACGTTGACCGGAACCAGGATCGGCTGTCCCGGCACCACGTTGGTGTCGCGCAGCCCGTTGGCATGGCGCAGCTCGCGGTAGTTCTCGCCCGCTCCGGTGAACCAACGCGCGACGCTCCAGAGACTCTCGGCCGAGCGGCCCTCGCTCGCGGTGACCTCGTGGCGCCAGCCGACGGAGAGTACGCGGTCGCCCGGGAAGAGGGCCAGGAGAGCTTGCTGCTGCAACTCGGGACGGAGCGCATCGAGCGGCACCCGGTAGCGAATGCCCTTGAGCATCCGGGTGCGGCCCCGATTGGCCTCGGCGATGACCGAGCGCTTGCCCACCGAGCCGCACATCCGCTCCGCGAACGCCAGCATCCCCTCGCCGTTGCGCGGCAGCGCGTCGACGAAGATGTCGCCGTCGTCCTCGAGGATCACTCGATAGCCGTCGGCGAGCTCCACCCGCTCGGTCGACCGTGCCGCCGACGCGACGAGCAGCAGCGACAAGAGCCCGAGCAGGACGATCCGCCAGCCGAGCGATGCGCGTGGCCGCCGATCTGCCGCTATGATGTCCGGAGCCCCTGACACGGTGACTCGCTCTCCCAGTGCGGTAGTGATTCTTCTTACTTCGTCGATACTTAGGCTCTACTAGCTGAAGTGAGATTTTAATGTGAGCCCGTCGCCTCACGCAAATCGTCAGGCAGCGACGGCGCGCCTGCGACCCCTGCTCGACCAGCCGGCAGTGGTCGCTCTCGGCTCGTTGCCACCGGAGTGCGACGTCCTACTGGTCGGTGGCGCGCTCAGGGATCGGCTGCTCGAGCGCCCGGTCCACGACTTCGACGCCGTGGTCGCGCACGACGGCGCAGCCGCCGCCGAGCGGGTCGCGGAGCTGCTCGAGACGCGCGCGATCCGGCTCGGAGGCGATCGATTCGCCGCCTACCGGATCGAGGGGGCGGGCTTCCGCCTCGACCTCTGGGATCGCCAGGGAATGTCGCTCGACGCCGATCTCCGGCGACGCGACCTGACCGTCAACTCGATGGCGCTGCGCCTCAGCGCCGCCGAGCTGCTCGATCCGCACGGCGGCCTCGACGATCTCGCCCATCGCCGCCTGCGCGCGACCTCGGAGGCGTCGTTCGCCGACGACCCGCTGCGCGTTTTGCGCCTGGCCCGATTCGTAGTCGAGCTACCGTCCTTTGCCGTCGATCCGAAGACCGTAGCCCTGGCGCGCGCCGCCGCCCCCGGCCTCGAACGGGTGGCTGCCGAGCGGATCCGCGAGGAGCTGCGTGCCATCTTCGACGCTCCGCGCGCCGCGGTCGGACTCGGCCTGCTGGTCGAGCTGGAGGTCTATCCCGGGCTCTGGTCGGATTCGGAAGAGCCGGCCTCGGACGACGAGGTCGCGCGTCTCGAGCGCCTGGCCCAGACGATCGCCCACATCGAAGCCGAGCTCGGCCGGCGGTGCGTCGACCGCTTCGTCGCGACGCAGGCGACCCTGTTCAGCCGATTCCGGGAGCCGGTCGAGCGCCTGCGCGCGGTGCGCCAGCGACGACTCCTGTCGAATCGGGACGCCGCCGCGATCGAGAGCCTGCTCGGCTGGCCGCGGTTGCCGAGCTCGATCGAAGAGCGCCGGTGGTTTCTCCACAACTGCGGCGATCTCTGGCCGACGGTCGCGGCCCACCTCGGGTCGGCCAGCCCGGCCGCCGACTGGCGCTCCGAGCGGAGTGCCCTGATCGAGCTCGCGCGAAGCGAGGCCCAGGCGATCTTTGCGCCTCCCCCGCTACTCGACGGGCACGAAATCGCCAGCCTGCTCGGACTCGCTCCCGGGCCCCGTCTCGGCGAGCTGGCGAGCGATCTGCGGCGGGCACAGATCGAGGGCCGGGTCACGACCCGGGACGCGGCGGTCGACTGGCTGGAGCGGAAGGCGAAGAGCTAGCTCGCCTGCAAGAGCTTCTGGTTGAGCTGTCGGATCCGCTCGCTGAGCTTGTCGATCTTCTCCTGGGCCTCGCTGCGCAGCCGCTCGTACTCGGCCTTCATCTTGTCGCGCTGCTGGGCCTCGTCCTCGGACGCGGCGCGCAGCTCGGTGAGCTGGCGATCCCGGTCCCCCACCTGATCTTCGAGCGTCGAGATCATCTCGTCTTTCTCGCCCATGCGGAGACGGTTCTTCTCTTCCTGCTCTTCGTAGAGCTTGCGAATCTCCATCAACTCCAGAATCTGGGAGAAGTCGGATGCTGACATATCGCCCCTTTCTTCGATCTCGGGGAACATTCTTCTGAGCTTGAGTGACAGGTCTTCGGGATCGGGCGACTGATGCATCGCTTCCCGGTAGGAGATGACGTCGTGCACCAGGAGGGCCATCAGCGACTGGTTGAGCGACTGCATGCCGTAGTAGGCGACCGATCCTTCGATCTCCTCCAGCAGCTCCTTGGTGTCGCCGCGCGCGATCAGCGACGAGACGCGCGGGCTGCCGCGCATGATCTCCAGCACCGGGGTCAGTCCGCTCTCGTCGTTCTTCTGTACCAGCTTCATGGAGACCACGCCCTGCAGTACCTGCGAGAGCTGCTGACGGATCTGGTTCTGCAGATTGCCCGGGAAGTGGTCGAGGATCCGGTCGACGGTCTGCGCTGCGCTGTTGGTGTGCAGGGTCGAGAAGACCAGGTGACCGGTCTCGGCGGCAGTGATCACTGTCGCCACGGTCTCGGCGTCGCGCATCTCGCCGACCATGATGACGTCCGGATCCTGACGCATCGCGTTGCGGAGCGCGTCGCCGAAGGTGGGCGTGTCGGTCCCGATCTCGCGCTGCGAGACGGTCGCGACGTCGTCGGAGAAGAGGAACTCGATCGGATCCTCGATGGTGATGATGTGCACCGGCCGGCGCGCCTTGACCGAGCGCAGGATGGTCGCCAGCGTGGTCGACTTACCGCTGCCGGTCGGTCCGGTCACCAGGATCAGGCCGGTGTTCAGGTTGGTGAACTGATCGAGGACACTGGGCAGACCGAGCTGGTCGTAACCCGGGACGTCGAACGGGATCCGCCGAAACGCTGCCGCCAGCGTGCCGCGCTGGACGTAGATGTTGCCGCGGAACCGGCAGAGGCCGGAGACACCGTAGCCCAGATCGAGCGCCATTCGCTCTTCGAGCTGTACCTTCTGGACCGGGGTGATGATCGCGTAGACCATCTCCTGGATGTCCTCGGGCTTGAGCGGCGCCAGCTCCAGCGGCATCAGCTTGCCGTGCACACGCAGCAGGGGTGGACGCCTCGGTTTCAGGTGCAGGTCCGAGGCACCTTTCTCGGTCATCAGGCGCAGTAGCTGGTCGAGCTCCATCGACCTGACGATTTTCCCGGTCCGCCCGCGGAGCCGCAGTTGAATCGGTTACACCCGGGGCGCGCGCAGCGCGGAAAAACCGCTAAAACTTGCGCATCAGGCCAACCACGATGCCCTGAACTCGCACCTGATCGGCGGCCACCCAGATCGGCTCCATGCTCGGGTTCGACGGCTGCAGTCGGACCTTGTCGCCTTCCGGGTAGAAGCGCTTGAGCGTCACCTCGTCGCCGACCAGCGCCACGACCATCTCGCCGGCGAGTCCTTCTTCGCGCCGCTTCACCACCACCAGATCGCCGTCGTGGATCCCCTCGTCGATCATCGAGTCGCCCTGCACCTTGAGCACGTAGTGGTCACCGTTGCGTCCGTGCAGGAGGTGGGGTGGCACGTGCACGCTCTCGTCGCCGGCAACCGCCTCGATCGGCCGCCCGGCCGCGATGATGCCCAGGAAGGGCAGCTCGCGCTCCACGGCGGCGTCTGCCGCCTCCGGCTCGGTCAGCTCGACGCCGCGCTTCTGATTCCAGTGCCGACGCAGATACCCCTTCTGCTCGAGCAGCTTCAGGTGCTTGTGGGCGGTGCCGTAGGACGAGTAGCCGAACCGTTCGCAGATCTCGCGATGGGTCGGCGAGACACCCCGCTCCCGCAGCGTCTCGCGGATGAAGCCGAGGATCTCCTTCTGGCGTTCGGTCAGGAAGCGGGCCACGTCCGCAGTCTATGGCGGAAACAGAGCGTAAGTCAAGCACCCACCTTGACTTTCCACCTACCCTCCAATAGCTTGAAGCCCTTCTGGGCAATCTACAAAAGGAGCTGACCGTGTGGAAAAAGAGCGAAGAGGAAAGTCCCTACAAGGCTCCGGAGCCCCAGCCGGCCGCGACCCCGCGGAGCGCAAGGTCCGATCAGGCGACGATCGGCCCTTCGATCAAGATCAAGGGTGATCTGAGCGGCGACGAGGATCTGATGATCCAGGGGCACGTCAACGGCGAGATCCGACTCCCCAAGAACCAGGTGACCATCGGCCAGAGCGGTCGAGTACAGGCCGATGTCTACGGCAAGAGCATCCGCGTCGAGGGACAGGTCAAGGGCAACCTCTACGGCGATCAGGACGTCGTCGTCCGCGCCTCCGGCCGGGTCCAGGGCAACATCGTCGGCCCGCGCGTCACTCTCGAGAACGGCGCCAACTTCAAAGGCTCGATCGACATGGAACCGGCGTCGAAGCCGGCAGTAGCGGAGGCCAAGCCGGCCATGGCGCCGGCCAAGAGCGAGCCGCCCGTCGAGGAGGCGCAGGCCGAGCTGAACCCAGCAACCACCCGCGGCTGAGCTCGCCGTGGCGCTGAGCCGATCGGGAGGGCGCGACGTCGCCTTCGAGGAGACTCGGAGCGAGTTCGAGTCGCCCTGTCTCAAGCAACTCTCCAGCCGCTTGAGCACCGGCGGCCGGCACGTGATCCTCGATCTCGGCCCGGCGGTCGGCGAGAACGTCCGGTTCTTCGCCCAGCTGAGGTGCAAGCTCTACATCGCCGATCTGTACGAGTCGCTCTTCGCTCCCGGCATCCGGCAGCCGGAGAACAGCCGTGCGTTTCAGCTCCTGCTCGAGCGCGAGCTGCCGACCACCAGCGGCCAACCGGTCGACGTGATCCTGGCATGGGACCTGCTGAACTATCTGAACCGTGATCAGCAGCGGCTGCTCGCCGATGCGATCGCCGGCTTCTGTCACCGGAGCACACAGCTGTTCGCGATGATCGCGACGCACAAAGAGATGCCCGCCAGGCCGACAGCGTTCAGGGTCCTCGATCGCCAGCACCTCGCCTACGAGCCGGACCGCCAATGGCTGCGCAGGTCGCCTCGCTACACCGAGCCCGACCTTCGGCGCGGCCTACCCGATTTCGAGGTCGACGTCTCCTTTCTGCTCCGCAACGGACTCCAGGAGTACGTGCTCAACTACCGACCGCGCGGCGGTCTGGCCGGGCGTCCCGGTCGCTCGAGCTCCGGCTGATCGGAGGCCGGGCGAATGATCGATCTTCCGAAGCTCGCCCACCCGATCGAGCAGCGCACCCTCGACAACGGTCTGCGGGTCGTGCTGCACCCGGAGCGCTCGCTCCCCCTGATAGCGATCAACCTCTGGTACCACGTCGGCTCGAAGAACGAGCGGCCGGGACGGAGCGGCTTCGCGCACCTGTTCGAGCACATGCTCTTCCAGGGCAGCCAGCACGTCGGCACCAACGATCACTTCCGATTCGTGCAACAGGCGGGCGGCGTCGCCAACGGCTCGACGGCTGGCGACCGGACCAACTACTACGAGACTCTGCCGTCGCAGTTCCTGGAGCTGGGTCTCTGGCTCGAGTCCGATCGAATGGGCTACCTGCTGCCCGCCATGACCGAGGAGAAGTTCGAGAACCAGCGGTCGGTGGTCATGAACGAGCGGCGGCAGCGGGTCGACAATCAGCCCTACGGGCGCGCCTTCGAGCGCCTCTTCGAGCTGCTCTACGCCGAGCCCCACCCCTACCACTGGCCGGTCATCGGTTACATGGACGACATCGCGGCCGCGACCCTCGAGGAGATCGAGGAGTTCTTTCGGACCCACTACGTGCCCAACAACGCGGTTCTGACCCTGGCGGGCGACTTCGAGCCGGCGGCGGCCTACGAGGCGATCAAGTGCTACTTCGGCGAGATCGAGCGGGGAGGTGAGCTCGAGCCCGTGCGCGCCGACCTCGAGCCGCTCGCCGGCGAGATCCGCGAGGTCCAGTACGACCGCGTCGAGCTGGCCCGCATCTACATGGCTTTCCATGCCCCGTCGTTGCTCTCGGACGACTGGCCGACCGCCAGCCTGCTCGCCTCGGCGCTCACCGGCGGCAAGTCGAGCCCGCTCTACCAGGACCTCGCCTACGAGCAGCAGCTGGTGCAGGACGTCAGCGCGCTGGTCTTCCCCACCGAGATCGCCGGCGCCTTCGCCATCGTGGCGACGGCCAAGCCGGGGGTCGCGATCGAGCGGGTCGAGGCCGCGCTGAGCGCCCATCTGGAGCGCGCGGCGACCGAGCCGCTACCCGATGCCGAGCTCGAGCGGGCACGCAACCGGTTTCTCACCTCCTACTTCGAGCAGCTCCAGAATCTGGAGAATCGCGCCGATCTGCTGTCGAGAATGACCACCTACCACGACGACCCCGGACGGATCGACACCGAGGCCGATCGCTACGTCGGTCTGACCGCCGCCGATCTGCACGAGTTCGCGGCGGGCAGCCTGCTCCCCGACCGGCGCGTCGTCCTGCACGTCGTGCCCGATCGAACCGATCGATGACCGCGGCCGCCGCCAACCGTCTCGATCGCAGCTCTCCGCCCTCGCCCGGGCCGGTGCGGCCGTTCGCTTTCCTGCCGTTCGAGCGGCACCAGCTCGACGACGGCCTGGTGCTGTTCGCGGCCCCCAAGCGCGACGTGCCGTTGACCTCCTTCGAGCTTCTCGGCCCGATGGGCGCGAGCCTCGATCCGCCCGGCCGGAGCGGCCTCGCCGCCCTGACCGCGGCGATGCTCGACGAGGGTACGACCAGCAAGACGTCGCGCGAGATCGCCGCCGGCGCCGAGCGCATCGGCGGCTATCTCTCGACCACTACCGATTGGGACAGCGTCTCGCTCGCCACCGGCGTGGTCTCGTCGCGCGCTGACGTCGCTCTCCGACTGCTCGCCGAGGTCGTGTGCGAGCCGACCTTCCCCGAGGACGAGCTCGAGCGGCTGCGGGACCGCGTCCTGGCCGAGATCCGGCGTCGCCGCGTGGTTCCGTCCGCGCTCGCCGCGGTGCAGTTCGCACGCGCCCTCTACGGCGACTCGCCCTACGGTTGGCCGGTGATCGGAACCACCGACAGCGTCAGCTCCACGAGCCGCGCCGAGATCGAGCGCTTCTATCGAGAACACCTGCTCTCGACGCCGATCACGCTGATCGCGGTCGGCGACTTCGAGGTCGACGAGCTGCGCGATCGGGCACGGAAGGCGCTCGGACGGCTGGCGAATGGAGCGCTCGGGCCGCTGCCGCCACCGCAAGATACGGAGGGTGGGGACGCCGGCGTCTACCTGGTCGACCGGCCCGAGGCGGTCCAGACCGAGCTGCGCCTCGGCCACGTCGGTGTGGAGAGGCGCCATCCGGACTTCACCACCCTCGCCGTCATGAGCTTTCTACTGGGCGGCAAGTTCACCAGCCGTCTCAACCTGAACCTGCGCGAGCGCCACGGCTTCACCTACGGCATCTTCAGCTCGTTCTCCCGGCGTCGGGCTCGTGGTCCGTTCACCGTCTCGTCAGCGGTCAACACCGAGAACGTCGGCGCGGCGATCGCCGAGATCCGCGGCGAGCTCGAGCGACTGGTCGCGGAGCCGGTGACGGCCGAAGAGCTGGAGGAGACCAAGAGCTACATCCTGGGCGTCTTTCCGTACACGGTGCAGTCGCTCGAGGGCATCTCGGCCCGGCTGCGCGATATCGCCGTGCACGACCTGCCCCTCGACCACTGGCAGCGCTACCCTGCCGAGGTCCAGGCGGTCACCATCGAAGATGTCCAGCTGGCCGCAAGGCGGCATCTCGACCCCGACCGTCTCACCGTGGTGGCGGTCGGCCCGGAGACCGAGCTGCGGCCCCAGCTCGAGCCGTTCGGAGAGCCGGCGGTCTGGCGCCCGGCGGATGAGCCGGAGCCGTGTTGGGCGGGCTCCGGCCGAGCCTCGAGGCTCGACTCATAAACCTATTCTTTTCAACGGCTTAGACCTAGCCCCGGGAGCCTGCCCGAGCCTCTTCCTTGTGGTATGCTCCTCGATCCGCAGTACCACGGCCCACCCTCGGAAGTCGATGGATTCGGGTGGGCTTATTTTGCGGCTGGAACCAAGGAGGTCGACAGAACGTGCAGGTGGAAAGCTCGGACAAGATCCGCAATCTCGCGATCGCCGGACACAACGACACCGGCAAGACGACCCTGGCGAGTGCACTCCTCTATACCGGTGGCGTAGTCAACCGGCTCAACAAGGTCGAGGACGGCAACACGACGACCGATTTCGACTCCGAAGAGATCGCACGCACGATCTCGATCGGTCTCGCGCCCTGCTTCACGCCCTGGAAGGAGCACAAGGTCAACCTGATCGACTGCCCCGGGTACGGCATCTTCTTCGTCGAGACCCGCGCCGGGATCCGCGCCGCCGACGCCGTGCTGCTCTGTGTCAACGCGGTCTCGGGGATCGAGGTGGTCACCGACAAGGCGTGGGCGTTCGCGGAGAAGACCGGAACGCCGGTGATGCTCCACCTGACCAAGATGGACCGCGAGCGGGCCGACTTCGACGGCGTCGTCGCGTCGCTACGCGAGCACTTCGACCGCGGTGTCGTCCCGATCCAGCTGCCGATCGGCAGGGAGCTCGAGTTCTCGGGCGTCATCGACCTGGTCACCCAGAAGGCCTACAGCTTCGACCAGGACGGTAACGGCAAGGGCAAGGAGATCCCGATCCCCGACGAGCTGCAGGAGGGCGTCGAGACCGCCCGCAACGAGCTGATCGAGATCGTCGCCGAGTCGGACGATGCACTGCTCGAGAAGTTCTTCGAAGAGGGAACCCTGAGCGAGGAAGAGCTGCTCGGCGGCCTGCGCAAGGCGATCGTCGAGCGCAAGCTCTTCCCGGTCACCGCCGGCTCGGCGGTCCACGGCATCGGCCCGTCGGCGCTCCTCGACGCGATCGTCGCCACCATGCCGTCGCCGCTCGACCGTGGCACCTTCCCGGCGAGCAACGTCGGCGGCGAGGAGGTGGAGCTCGAGGCCTCGGAGAACGGCCCGGTGAGTGCGCTGGTCTTCAAGACCCTGAGCGATCCGTTCGCCGGCCATATCTCGATCCTGCGGGTCGTCAGCGGCACGCTGTCATCCGACAGCACCGTCTGGAACACGCGCGTCGAGGCCAACGAGCGGCTCGGCCATCTGTTGAGCCTCCAGGGCAAGCAGACCAAGGAGACCCAACAGCTGATCACCGGCGACGTCGGCGGCATCGCCAAGCTCAAGAAGACCAACTCGGGAGACACCCTCTGCGACAAGTCGCGGCCGGTCAACCTCGGTTGGATCGGCATCCGACCGCCGGCGATCTCGTTCGCGATCGAGCCGAAGTCGAAGGGCGACGAGGAGAAGATCGGTGAGGCACTCCGCCGGCTGATGGAGGAGGATCCCAGCCTCGGCGCCCGGCGCGACGCCGAGACCGGCGAGTACCTGATCTCGGGCACCGGCCAGCTGCACGTCGAGATCGCGGTCGCCAAGCTCAAGCAGCGCTTCCACGTCGAGGTCGTCCTGCACCCACCGAAGGTGCCCTACCGCGAGACCATCAAGAAGACCGCCGACGGCCACGGCCGGCACAAGAAGCAGAGCGGCGGCCGTGGGCAGTTTGCCGACTGCCGCATCACGATGGAGCCGCTCGAGCGCGGCAAGGACTTCGAGTTCGTCGACGAGATCTTCGGCGGCTCGATCCCACAGACCTATCGACCGGCGGTCAAAAAGGGCATCCAGGAGGCACGCCAGCGCGGTTTTCTGGCCGGGTACCCGGTGGTCGACTTCCGCGTCCGCCTCCGAGACGGTCAGTATCACGACGTCGACTCGTCGGAGATGGCGTTCAAGGTCGCCGGCTCACTGGCGTTCAAGGACGCGATGACCTCGGCGGCGGCGACCATCCTCGAGCCGATGATGCAGGTCGAGATCACCACTTCCGAGGAGTTCACCGGCGACATCATGAGCGACCTGTCGCAGCGTCGTGGCCGGCCACAGGGGATGGAGACCAAGCGCGGCGACCAGGTCATCTCGGCCACCGTGCCGATGGCCGAGATGCTCGACTACGCGCCGGCGCTCACCTCGATGACGCAGGGCCGGGCGAGCTTCGAGCTCGAGCTCTCCCACTACGACGAGGTACCGCGGAACATCCAGGTGAAGCTGATCGAAGAGGCGAGGCGGGAGAAAGAGGAAGGGTGAGCTCGGGCGGACCGAGTCGCGTCCGCTTTCACTGGATCCTGAGCCCCGGCAAGGATCTCCTCTTCTACATCGGCTCCGCTCTGGCGGGGTGGCTCTATCTGGGCGTCATCCTGTTCGCGATCCTGACGCTCGACGAGCCGCTGAGCGAGCCGTTGACGACGCTCGCCGTCGGCGGCGTCACCATCCCGCTCACCCTCGAGCTCCTGGTGGTCCTCAGCTGGGCGCTGATCCTCGACGCTCCACACGTCTGGGCGACCCTGGCGCGCACGCTCTTCGATCCCGACGAGTGGCGGGTGCGGCGCCGAGAGATCCTGTTCTCGTTCATCTGGTTCGGCGTCGGCCCGCTGGCGGTCCTGGCGCCCTACGCACTCGGCGCCCTCGGCGCCGGCTGGGGCCGTCCTATCCCGGCCGGCTCTCTGGCGCTCGGCGCGATCCTCTTCTTCGTCTTCTTCCGGCTCTGGGCCTATTACCACGTCGTGCGCCAGCACTGGGGCTTCTTCCGGCTCTACAAGCGCAAGGCGGGCGATTTCGAGCCGACCAGCGATCGGCTCGACACCTGGTTCTTCAACCTGTCGTTCTACCTACCGCTGGTCCTGTTCATGACCAGCGCCTGGTACGCGGAGACCCCCGGTTTCCCGGACCTGGGCCTGCGCCGGCCGCTGATCGCCGGGACCAGCCTGGGCGAGGTCGTCTACCCGCTCGCCTGGGCCGCCTACGCCGCCGTGCTGGCGCTCTACATCGGTCATCAGTGGCGGCTCTGGCGCGAACGTCAGAGCCTCAACGGCAGCAAGCTGCTGATGCTCTCGCTCCTGGTCCCACTCCACCTGGCGGCGTTCAGCCATCCGGTGGTGACCGCCTTTGTCGTGCCCCTGGTGACGGTCGGACACAACATTCAATACCACTGCATCGTCTACAGCTACGCCCGCAACAAGTACCCGCAGCGGACCGAGCCGCAGTACCGCTGGATTCGCGGCCTGTTCCGGAATTTCGCTACCTACGCCCTGGTCGGACTGATCTTCACCTTCGCGCTCTACCGCGGACCTCTGGTCGAGGCGTTCCGCGACGCCACCGGGGGACGGCTCGACGAGATGCTGTTCAACTCACTGGCGATGATGGCCGGAGTGCGCAACCCGGCCGAGCTCGGCCTCGGTGAGCAGGTGATGGCGGCGGTGATCGTCGGCTTCGCGATGCAGCACTACTATCTCGACTCGAAGATCTGGCGGGTGAGCAAGGACGAGCAGGTCCGCGAGTACCTGAAGGTCTGAGCCGAGTACCAGCCCGGCAAGATGCATAAGTTGTAGCTGTAGGTCAACTTGCATCTTGCAGGCCTGGCACCTAACCTCTCCGATGTGACTCGAGTACGACTCTCGCTGCTCACCCTGGTGCCGCTGCTGATCGGCTGTACCAGCGCGCGGGCTCGCGCCGACGAAGCCGATCGCATCGCCGCCGTCCTCCAACTCCGCGTGGGCTCGATCGTCGCCGACGTCGGTGCCGGCGAGGGCGAGTGGAGCGAGATCCTGGCCAGAAGCGTCGGGCCAACCGGCCACGTCTACGCCACCGAGGTCAAGAGCCATCTGGTCGAGGAGATCGGAGAGCGCCTGCGAGACGCGTCGCTGACCAACTTCACCACCGTCGAGGGGGACCAGGAGCGGACCGGACTGCCGGCGGAGTGCTGCGACGCGATCCTGCTGCGCATGGTCTACCACCACTTCGAGCGGCCGGAGCTGATGCGCGCCGACTTGTGGCGCGCGCTGCGCCCCGGCGGGCTGATCGCCATGGTCGACATCGTGCCCCAGAAGAACTGGCGGCAGCTCGACAACGTTCCGGACCGGGGCGGCCACGGCATCCCAGTCGACGATCTGATCACCGAGCTGACCGCAAGCGGCCTTCAGCTGGTCGAGCACCTCGAGGACTGGAACGGCGAGGAGGACCGCTACTGCCTGGTCTTCCGCAAGCCATCGACCTGAGCCGGCCGGTCCCGTTGGTAGGCTAGGCCGGTGGAGCGCTTTCGGCTCGCCACGATGTCCGGGCTGATCCTGTGGCTGACCGTGCTGGTCCTGCCGATCCCGCTGGTCCTGCTGTACGCCGGCTCGCGTGGGGGCCTGGGCGCGCTCGCCTGGGTGCCAGCGCTGTTCGTGGCCGGCGTCTACTTGGTCGTCTGGTTCTACATGCGCCCCAGCTACTTCGAGCTGTCGTCGAGCTCGCTCGATATCGTCTGGCCGGTACGGCGGTATTCGATCGCGCTGTCGGAGATCGAGAACGTCATGCAGATGCGTGGCGAGGAGTTCCGGTCGCGCTACGGCCTCGGTGTCCGCATCGGCGCCGGCGGTCTGTGGGGCGGGTTCGGCCTCTACAAGACCAAGAGCGTTACCTTCCGGTTCTACATCTCGCGGACGGACGACTATGTGATCGTGCGCCGTCGCTCGGGCCGGCCGCTCCTGATCACGCCGGCCGAGCCCCATCGCTTCGCCGACGCGCTGGAACGCCAGATCGCCACTCGCTCGGCATAGCCCGGAGGCCGCTACCGGGATCGCCTGCCGCCCGGCCGACGGCCGCTAGGCCCGCTTGATCAGGCGAACTTCGTTGCCGGTCCGGTTGTGCTCGACCTCGTCCATGAACGAGGAGATCAGGAAGAGGCCTCGGCCCTGGGCCTTGAGCAGGCTCTCGGGCCGGGTCGGGTCGGGCAGTGACGAGGTATCGAAGCCTGGCCCCTCGTCGCGGATGACGTAGCGCACCTGGTCCGAGCTCCGCTCGGCCAGGCAGTGGACCCGGCGACTGGCCCACGGCTCGCTCCGGCTGCGCTCCCGGATCGCCGCCCGGAACGGGTCGGTGCCGTTCTTGCGAAGCTCCGAGCTCACCTCCAGGTTGCCGTGGATCATCGCGTTCGAGAGCGCCTCGTGGAGCGCGGTACCGATCTGCGACCTGACCTGCTCGTCGGCGAATCCGGTGCGCTCCAGATCGTCCTGCAGGTAGGCGACCAGCGGTGAGATGAGCGCCGGATCGTTGGCCAGCTCGAATCGCGACTCGCTCGATTCGAGGTACTTGAGAACGTCGGCCCGCTCGCGCCGGGCGAGCGAGACGCCGAGCATCTGCTGCACCGTCTCGGCGAGGAACTCGACCAGGTCGGCCTTGGGCACGTAGCTGGCGGCCCCCTCGAGCAGCGCCTTCGCGGCGATCTTCTCACTCCCCTGGGCGGTCATGAGGATCACCGGCAGATTCGCGAAGCGCTCCCCGGTCTCGCGTACCAGCTCGAGACCGTCGAGCTCGGGCATCCGCAGATCGGTGAGCACCAGGTCCGGCACGCTCGCCGAGATCATCTCGAGCGCCTGCCGCCCGTCCTCGGCCTCGATGACCTCCAGATCGTGGAGTGGCGCCAGACAGCGGACGGCCAGCTCGCGGTCGACCGGATTGTCGTCAACGATCAACAGTGTCGGCATCGCACTCTTCGATTCGTTTGGGCCATCCGAAACGGAAGGTGGCCCCTCTGCCATTGGCGGCGTCCAGCTCCACTCTACTGCCGAACGCCTCGACGATCCGGTTGACGACCGATAGGCCGATGCCGCTCCCCTCCAGCCGCTCGCGCAGGACCTGCTGGAAGACCCCGAAGACACGCTTGCGGTCCTCCTCGGCGATCCCCGGCCCATCGTCGGTCACCGCGAACTCCCAGGAGTCACCGAGATCCCGACTCGAGACCAGGATCGTGCCCTCGTCCCGGTCGTGATGCTTGATCGCGTTGCCGATCAGGTTGCGGAGCACCTGCTCGAGCGGTCCGCGCACGGTTCTGAAGACCGGCATCGAGCCGTCGACGTCGACCACCATCCCGTCCGGCGGATCGAGCAGGAAGGCGACGTCCCGGACCAGGGCCGAGGTGTCTACCTCGACAACCTCGTCACGCTCACGCCCGGCCTGGGAGTAGATCAGGAGATCGTCGGTCAACGCCTTCATGCGTAGCGCTCGGCGGCGGAGCTGCTCCAGGTGGCCGCGGGTCCGTTCCGGAATCGCGTCGCCCAGGTCCTCCTCGATGAACTTCGCCAGGTTGACGATCGAGCGGAGCGGCGCCCGTAGATCGTGTGACGCTACGTAGGCGAACTCCTCGAGATCGGCGTTCGAGCGGGCCAGCTCCTCGGCCTGACGGGCGAGGAGCTCACGGTCCGCCTTCTGGCGTGTGATGTCTCGGGCGACCGCATAGATCAGGCCGGTCTCGACCACCGGCGCCGAGCGCCACGCGAGCCACAGGTACTCGCCGTCGCGCGTCAGATAGCGGTTCTCGAAATCGACCGTGAGGGCGCCGCGAGAGAGACTCTCGACCTCCCGCACCGTGCTCTCGCGGTCGTCGGGGTGGACGAACTCGATGAACTGGCGCGTCAGGAGCTCCGAAGGCTCGTAACCGAGCGTGCGCTGAAACGCGGGGTTGATGCGCCGGAAGTAGCCTTCGAAATCGGCGACGCACATCAGATCGAGGGAGAGATCGAAGAGTCGCTGGAGATGCAGCTCCGCCTCGGATCGCTCGCCGGTCTTCGAGAGAGGCTCCTGTAGATCACTCATCTGGCCGCCGCGACGGACGGCGGTTGGGAGTCGGAGCTGTCCGCGCGGTGTCGATATCCTACCCCGGCCGGTCGTGACAGCGTCCCCGCTGCCCTCCGGGGAGACGCACCCCGGCCCCACCCCGACCGATCCGACCACGGCTACGAGCGGGTGACGATGCCGGCGATGGACGCCCTGGCCGAGCACAGCGTGGTCTTCGACAACGGCGTCGCGCAGATGACGATCACCAACCCGTCGCACGCCTCGATGTTCAGCGGCCTCTATCCGAGGGACCCGGCGAGGCCGTCGACGTGAAAGACGGGTTCTCCGAGAGCGGGACGCGCTGCTCGAGGCGCTTCTGGCCTGGCCCACCGCCGAGCCGGTGTTCGACCCGGACGAGGACGTGGCGCCCGAAGACCTCGAAGACCTACGCGCGCTCGGCTACATCGGCGGCTGAGTCGGCGGCGGCCGGCGGCCCCTCGGGCTCGCCCTCGTCGGGCGGGTCGAGCCGGCACGCCAACCAGTACGAGCCGAGAGCGAGCGCGGCGCCGATGTAACCGTCGACGGCGTAGTGCCAGCCGGTGACGACCGAGCCGAGGAACGTCAGGGCGGTCCCGATCAGGAAGACCAGGTAGAGCGGC
The DNA here is from genome assembly GCA_947259925.1 of Thermoanaerobaculia bacterium. GTDB lineage: Bacteria > Acidobacteriota > Thermoanaerobaculia > Multivoradales > JAHEKO01 > JAHEKO01. The sequence goes on along the minus strand of CAMYOG010000036.1, from coordinate 20,242 downwards.
CGCGCGAAGCGGCGGCACCAGAGGGCGAACAGGAGGTGGGCTCCGACGTGCAAGCTGGGGAGCGCGGCCACCCCGCGAGTGGGGTTGAATCTGCGCAGGGGTCCCTCGCGGCCCTTCAGGACCTGCTGGTAGTTCTGCCAGAGCGCCTCCTGGCCGCCTTCGGCGCTCGGCATCTCCGGCATCGCCTCGGCGAAGACCTCGGCGTCGGTGTAGCAGGGCCCGAGCGCCGGTACCGCCATGTAGAGCCAGGCACCGATCGACCAGAGCAGGCAGCACGAGAGGAGGAAGCTACGGCGTAGCCGCGCCTGGCTCGCACAGGCGAAGAAGGCGATCGTCCAGACCACGGTCTCGATCCAGAGGCCGTACCAGGCGTCGAGCAGCCATAAGAGCGGCGTCCCCTTGGCGAGCTCGACCAGGAAGACGCTAGGCGAGAAGCCGAGGTGCAGGAGCCGATCGACCACCCAGAGCTCGGCGTCCCAGAGCCGGTAGTTGACCAGCGGGATCGAGACCTTGACCCACGAGTAGACGTAGTTGAGGAGCATGTACGCGAGATACATGCGGAGCCAGAGGACGATCCACCCGGGGTGGACGATGGCGCGCAGATAGTCCTTCGTCGGCGTCGGGCTCCGCTCTCGCAGAGCGCCGACCCCGTGGTAGGCGAGCTGCAGGACGATCCCCAGCGCCAGGAGCTTGGGGGCCAGCCGCAGGAACGGTCTGAAGATGTAGACCGCCGTGCTCCAGTCGAGGTTGAGGCCCCAGAGCCTGAGCGCCAGAACCGACAGCAACGCCACCGGCCAGATGTAGATCTCGAACGGATAGGGGGTGAACCAGCGGCGGGTCGAGCTCACTCGGGAGGAGACTCTACCCCGGACGGACGGCGAGCTGTGCAGCTCGATGTCCGAGGGCAGCTATCACCGTCGACACCGATCGTCCGCGAGCGGCTCAGTCGCGGACGACTTCGATCGCCAGGTGACCCGCGTCGAGATCGATCACGTCGATCTCGTGGGTGAACCGCTCGGAACCCAGGTTGAGCGTCTTGCCGGTGACGGACCGTCCTTCCGCTCGTAGCTTGATGACCGCGTAGCCGAACCTCACGTCGACGTTCCGGTAGACGCTGGTCCCGCCCGCCGGAACGTCACCAAACGGCTGCCCGCCGACGACGACGTCGGCGTAATCGAGGGGTGAGGTGTTGTGAATTCGGATCTCGGTCACGGTTGCACAGCCGCTGAGAGCCGCCCAGGAGCATACCGTAACGGCCACCAGAGGCCGCAGGGAGCCCGCCATGGCATCCCTAGCGGCCGATCAGCATTGTCACGCGATGCGGCTCGGTGGTCGATGGGTGATGCATCAGGATGTCGTCCTTGCCGTCCCGATTCAGGTCCGTCAGCCAGGTGTTGCGCTCGTCACCCGGAAGGGTGACCGTCACCTCTCGGGGCTGGGGCGTTAAGACCTCCGGCCCGGGGACCCCGAGGAAGACGAGCAGCGTCTCGCGGCTCTTCCCCGCCACGACGTCCGAGCGTCCGTCGCCGTTCACGTCTCCGACCCGTACCGCCGGAAAGAACCCCGCGTCCCGTCCATCGCCAAAGCGCAAGCGCGCCGTGAGCTTCCGCTTCGTGTCCGCTTTCTCGGGATAGGCGCCGTCATCGATTCGGTAGACCTCGAGGCCCATCGAGAGCGAGCGGCCAACCAGGACGCGCACCATCGAGGTGAAGCTGGTCTTGATGTGGCCGCACACGGCGTCGACCTGACCGTCGCCGTCGATGTCCTGGAGCCACTGCTGCGAATAGCCCCACGCCGACCTGGCCCGCGGGCGGATCGCGGTGCTCACCTCTTCCGCGAACACGATGCCGTCGGCAGTCGGCTGGCCGTAGTGGACATCGTAGCGCGTGCGCTGTCGGATCAAGCTCCGGCCCGAGAGCGTCAGGGTCACCAGATCGGCGACGCCATCGGCGTTCATGTCCCGGAACGAGTGCAGGACGGTCCTCTCGCTCTTCTTCCTGAGGCCGAGCGCGAGCACCAACGTCCCCTTGTCCTCGAGGCCGAACATGAACGAGTAGGCGCCGTCGCCGGCGAACGAAACCTCCGTGGTGAACGTCTCGGCCACCGGATCGAAACCGCCGCTCTCCTTCTGGAGGTGGACCTCGAAGCGGCCATCGTTCCAGAACACGAGATCGCTGCGCCCGTCCTGGTTGTAGTCCATCTCGTGAATGCGACCCAGATACCAGGGAACGGTCAACGCACTGATCCCCACCGAGCCATAGCTGCGCGGCTCCCGGAAGCCGAGGCGGTCGCGAAGCGGCTCCGGCGGACCGAGTTTCACCGGATCGGTGAACGAGCCGTCGCTCGACTGGGTGGAGATCCAGAAGCCGTCGACGGCAGGCATCACCAGGTCGTCGCGGCCGTCGCGGTTCAGGTCGCGGGTGACGTCGACGCGGGGGATCTCGCCCTCGTCGAACGGGTCGGTCGGCTGGGCGCCGTTGTAGTACAGCCCGGACGGCTCCGCGTTGTACGGCGCTTCGACCTCGATCAGCAGGCGCTGAGTAGCCGAGTCGGGATCGAACCAGCTCAGTCGGCCCGGCCGGAAGGTGATCAGACGATCGCGGCCGCCGATGCTGGCCACGTCGACGAATTGGACGTCGCGACCCAGGCTGGCGTCGAGCTCGGACTCCCAACCGCCACCGTCGAAGGTGAAGATGCCCAGGCGACGTTCACCGGCGCCGTCGATGCTCACGGTGGCGATCTCCGCGGTGGCGCCTCCGAGCAGGAAGCCGGTAAGGACGGTGAGGCGCTCGGCACGACCGAGCTCGACCTCGTACTCCTCGAACGTGAACGTGTCCTCAAAGGGCGGAACGGCGGCGGCTCCGGGCGTCACGCACCCGACCGCGACCGCGCCGAGCATCAGGATCAGGGTGGCCTGGCTGGATCTGGCTACTACAGTCATTCGTCTCTCTCTTGCCGTGGATGATGAAGGCGACCTGCTGTGATCGCTTGAGAGCAACCGGCGTACCAAGCAGAGAGACAGGAAATTCCAGGCCCGATTCCAGGCCTCAGGGGCGGCCCTATACAGCTAAGGTACAAGGAGCTGTACTCAACGTGTACAATGCTTCGAGCCGATGCCGAGCGACCGCAAGCTCTTCGAGGCGACCGCCCAGCTCACCTACTGCAATCCGTTCCTCCCAGAGCGGGTCGATCTCGAGCGCCGGGCCCTCGGACGGGACTTCGAGCCTCATGGGGAGGTCTGGCACGCCGACCGCCTGAGCGATCCGAACCCCAACGTCGTCCGCATCCAGGAGCGGCTCGAACAGCGGCTCCCGGGATGGCGGAACGAGCTGCTCGAAGGCGGCGTTCACTCGGCGGACGAGCTCAAGCTCTACCGGGATGTCGCCTACTACACGCTCTACAACCGTTGGCAGGAGGATCTCCTCGAGCTGGTTCTGCGGCCGAAGAGCCCCCGCAAGGTAGAGCTGTGGTCCGACTTCGAGGTCGGGCACGCGTCGCTCCTGCCACCCGAGCTGCAGCTGCCGGATCAGGCGCCGGCGGACCTGGTCTTCGCCTGGTTCTTCCAGCTCCGGCGCGCGTTCCACTTCGTCTTCCACAGCCTCTACGGCTCGTCGGCCCCGGTCGCCAGACTGAGGGCTCAGATCTGGCAATCCATCTTCACCCACGACATGCGGCGCTTTCGCCGCGGCCTCTACACGCGCGTCGGCGACTTCACCACCCTGATCACCGGCCCTTCGGGGACCGGCAAGGAGCTGGTGGCGCGGGCCATCGGCATGTCACGCTTCATTCCGTTCGACTCGCGCCGGGGGGCGTTCGTCGAGGACTTCCGATCCTCCTTCTTCGCGCTCAACCTGTCCGCGCTGTCGCCGACGCTGGTCGAGTCCGAGCTGTTCGGGCATCGGAAGGGCTCATTCACCGGCGCTGTCCAGGATCGGACCGGCTGGCTCGAGACCTGCCCGCCGCTCGGCTCGGTCTTTCTCGACGAGATCGGCGAGATCTCGTCGGACATCCAGGTCAAGCTGCTGCGGGTGTTGCAGACGCGCACTTTTCAGAGGATCGGCGACACCAAGGACCTCAGGTTCGAAGGCAAGCTGATCGCGGCCACCAATCGCGACCCCGAGGAGGAGATGCGCGCGGGGCGGATGCGGCCCGACTTCTACTACCGGATCTGCTCCGATCTGATCGAGACGCCGTCGCTGCGGCGGCAATTCTCGGACTCGCCGGACGATCTGGCCAGGCTCGTGCGGTTCCTGGTCGCCGATCTGGTCGGCGACCCGGATCTCGAAAGCGTCACCGACGAGGTGATCGAGTGGATCGAGTCGAGCCTCGGACCCGACTACGCCTGGCCCGGGAACTTCCGCGAGCTCGAGCAGTGCGTGCGCAACGTCCTGATTCGCGGCAGCTACGAGGCGGCGGTCAGCACCGGCAACGAGTCCTCGACGGTAACCGACGATCTGGCGGCCGAGGTCGCCGGCATGAAGCTCGACGCCGAGGAGCTGCTCCGGCGCTACACGACTCTGGTTTACTTCCGCTCCGGCAGCTACCTGAGCGCGGCCCGCCGGCTGGGACTCGACCGCCGGACGGTCAAGGCCAAGATCGACCCGGAGTACCTCGAGCGATTACGGAGCGCCAGGGGACGCTGAGTGAGCGGCCACGACATGAGTCTGCGCCGGGCGACACTGGTCGCGGGCCTCGGCCTCGTTCGCCGGCGAGATCGTCTTCACGCTCTGGCTCCTGATCCGAGGCTGGCGGGTCCAGGAGGCTTGACGGTCCCGTCGACGACCCGGCGCCCTGAGACCAGAACGGCCGGGCTCACGCCCGGCCGCTCAGGAGTCGCTGAGACCGTCGAGGCCTACTTCTTGTCCTTCTTGTCGTCCGTCGAGCTCTCGGCCGCGAACTCGCCCTCTTCGACCAGCTCGAGAATCGCCATCTCGGCCCCGTCACCCAGCCGCGGGCCGATCTTGACGATCCGAGTGTAGCCGCCCGGTCGATCGGCGAAGCGAGGCGCGATCTCGTCGAAGAGCTTGCGCACCAGGGCCCGATCGGGGATCCAGCGCCCCACCTGCCGGCGCGCATGAAGCGAGCCGCGCTTGCCGTGGGTGATCATCTTTTCGGCGAGGGGCCGGAGCTCCTTCGCCTTGTGGAGCGTCGTCGTGATGCGCTCACTCTCGACGAAAGAGGCGAGCTGGTTCCGGAACATGGCCTTGCGGTGCGCCGTGGTCCGCCCCAGCTTCCTGCCGTGCATGTTGTGCCGCATGACTCTCTACCTCCGCCGGGCTCGGATCAGGCGCCGACTCCCGCGGGCTCACCGACGTTCATGCCGAGCGAGAGGCCGTGCTCGCGCAGCACTTCCTGGACCTCTTCGAGCGACTTGCGCCCGAAGTTCTTGGTCTCCAGCATGTCCTTCTCGGTGCGCGCCACGAGATCCCGCAGAGTGTGGATGTTGGCGTTCTTCAGGCAGTTGGCCGAACGGACCGACAGGTCGAGCTCGTCGATGCTCTTGTTGAGCACCAGGTCGAGCCCCGCGGACTCCTCGGTCTCGGCGGGCGCCGGCTCCTCGAGCAGTGCCTGCTCGGACTCGATGAAGATGGTCAGGTGGTCCTTCAGCATCGAGGCCCCGACCGAGACCGCCTCCTCGGGGGTCAGAGTACCGTTGGTCCAGACCTCCATCACCAAGCGCTCGTAGTCGGTCGCTCGGCCGACGCGCGCCGCCTCGATCCGGTAGTTGACCCGCTTGATCGGGCTGTGGACGGAATCGACCGGAATCCAGCCGATGCCCATCGTCTCGTCGAAGTTGCTCTCGCCCGAAACGTAGCCGCGACCCTTCCTGACCTGGGCCTGCAGCTTGAGCTTGCCCTCCTCGTTGAGGGTGGCGATGTGCACGTCGGGATCGAAGATCTCGATCTGCGGATCGCCGGTCAGCTCGCCGGCGGTGACGACACCGGCTCCCGAGACCTCGAGGCTCAGGAACTTCGGCTCGTCGGAGTGCAAGCGGATCGGAATCTGCTTGAGGTTCAGAATGATGTCGGTGACGTCCTCGACTACGCCTGGCATCGAGGAGAACTCGTGCAGCACTCCTTCGATCTCCACGGCGGTGATCGCCGCACCCTCGATCGACGAGAGCAGGCATCGACGCAGAGCGTTGCCCACGGTGGTCGCGAAGCCGCGCTCGAACGGTTGAGCGATCAGCTTGCCGTAGGTGGGCGTCAGGCTGTCGCGATCGATCTCGAGACGCTTTGGCCGCTGGAATCCAATCCAATCCATAACTACTCCCTAAAACCGGGCGCCGCGAAAGCGCGGGCGCTTGGCACTGTTCACATGTATCGGTAGTCGATCAAGCCTCATCTATCGACTGTAGAGCTCGACGATCAGCTGCTCCTCGATCGGCAGCTTGATCTCCTCGCGAGTCGGCATCGCAACGACCTTGCCGGCAAAGGTGTCGGCGTCCATCTCCAGCCAGCTCGGGATCCCGCGGCCGCGGGCAGTCTCGACGCTGGCGCGGATGAAGTCGTTCTTGCGGCTGGCCTGCCTGACCGAGATCTCGTGCCCGACCTTGACCTGGAACGACGGGATGGTCGTCTTCTTGCCATCGACCAGGATGTGGCCGTGACGGATCAGCTGCCGCGCCTGCGCCCGCGAAGAGGCGAAGCCGAGGCTGTAGACCACGTTGTCGAGCCGCTTCTCGAGCATCACCAGGAGGTTCTCGCCGGTAATCCCCTTCTTCGACTCCGCCGCCTTGAAGTAGCTGCGGAACTGCTTCTCGAGCACACCGTAGATGCGCTTGACCTTCTGCTTCTCGCGCAGCTGGATGCCGTACTGGTTGGGCCGGCGGCCACGTCGCTGGCCGTGCTGGCCCGGCGGGTAGCCCCGGCGCTCGATCGCGCACTTCTCCTTGAAGCAGCGATCGCCCTTGAGAAAGAGCTTCATCCGCTCGCGACGGCAGAGCCGGCAGACGGAACCTGTATATCTAGCCACTGAACATTCCTCCGTTCGCCGCGCGGCTCAAACCCGGCGCTTCTTTCTCGGCCGGCAGCCGTTGTGCGGAATCGGCGTGACGTCGCGGATCGACTTGACTTCCATGCCGGCGGCGGCCAGCGAGCGGATCGCCGACTCCCTGCCGGCGCCTGGCCCGCGAACCTCGACGTCGACGGTGCGCATACCCAGGTCGCGTGCCAGTGAGCCGGCGTTCTTGCCGGCCACCTGAGCCGCGAACGGCGTACCCTTGCGCGAGCCCTTGAAGCCGATCCGCCCGGCCGAGGACCACGTCAGGACGTTGCCCTCCGGATCGCTGATCGTGATCAGCGTATTGTTGAAGGTTGCCTTGATGTGAACCATCCCGTGCGGGACGACCCGCTTTTCCTTCTTCTTCTTCTTATCCTTGCCGCCTGACTGTTTCGCCATCGTTCGTCCTTACTTCTTGACCTGCTTCTTGCCCGCGATCGCCATGCGGCGGGGGCCCTTCCGGGTTCGTGCGTTGGTGGAGGTCCGCTGACCCCGCACCGGCAGACCCCGGCGGTGCCGGACCCCCCGGTACGAGCCGATCTCGATCAGGCGCTTGATGTTCTGACTGATCTCCTTGCGCAAGTCGCCTTCGACCCGCCCTTCCTCGGTGATCACCTCGCGGATGCGCCGCGCCTCGTCCTCGGTCAGGTCCTTGACCCTGGTGGTGCCGTCGACCTGCGCCTTGTCGAGCAGATCGAGCGAGCGCGAGCGGCCGATGCCGTAGATATAGGTCAGTCCGACCCAGACCTGCTTGTTCTGTGGGAGATCGACTCCTGCTATGCGTGCCATGTTGCTAGTGCCTCTGTGTGTGAGTCCGCGCTGCGGAGCTCGTGGTCATTCGGCTCGCTACCAACGAGCTCCGACGGAGCCACATCGGTGCATATGTCGAGGAGGACCGACGCTGGTAGCGTGGCGAAGGGGCCAAGATACGTGACGTGGATTCGCGCATAGAGGCACTCATCCTTGCCGCTGCTTGTGCTTCGGGTTCTCGCAGATCACTCGCACCACACCCTTGCGGCGGATGACCTTGCACTTGGGGCACATCTTCTTGACCGATGCTCTGACTTTCATTTCCTAACCAACCTCTTCGTTGCCGCGATCCCTCATCCCGCTCCCTGAGCCATCTGCGCGGCCGGCTCGCTGCCGAGGACCATCGGGCCGTCCTCGGTGACCGCCACCGAGAACTCGAAATGCGCCGACAGCGAACCGTCCTCGGTACGGGCGGTCCAGCCGTCCGGATCGAGTTTGACGCCCGGGCTGCCGGCGTTGACCATCGGCTCGATAGCCAGCACCAGGCCCGCCTTGAGCCGCGGTCCCTTGCCCGGAGCGCCGAAGTTCGGCACCTGTGGATCCTCGTGCAGGGCAGCGCCGATGCCGTGGCCGACGAAGTCGCGGACCACCGAAAAACCGTTCGCCTCGACGTGTCCCTGTACCGCGGCGCCGATGTCGGACAGCCGGCCGCCCGGCTGCACCGCTTCGATCGCCAGCTCGAGTGAGCGGCGCGTGGTGTCGAGCAGATGCCGCGCGTCGGCCGAGATCGCGCCCACTGCGTAGGTACGGGCGGCGTCGCCGTAGTAGCCCTTGTAAAGGACCCCGCAGTCGATGCCGATGATGTCGCCGTCCTCGAGCGCCGTGGCGTCGGGAATCCCGTGCACGATCACGTCGTTGATCGACGTGCACAGGGTCGCCGGAAAGCCGCGGTAGTTGAGGAACGCCGGCACCGCACCCGCCTCCCGGATCATCTGCTCGGCGACCTCGTCCAGCTCGCCCGTGGTGACGCCCGGCCGAACCAGCCCGTCGAGGCGGTCGAGCACCTGCTGCACCAAGCCGTTGGCCGCGTGCATCAGCTCGATCTCGCCGTGGCTCTTGAGGACCATTACGCCTGCACCGTGAAAAGAGAGTGGATGTCGGCCTGCACGTCGTCGATCGACTGGTGGCCGTCGACGACCTTCAGCACGCCCTGCTCTCGGTAGTGATCGATCAACGGCGCCGTCTGCTCCCGATAGACCCGCAGGCGGTTGCTGATGACCTCCTCCGTATCGTCGGCGCGCTGGCGGGCGAGCGCCCGCCGGATCAGCTCTTCCTCGGGCACCTCGATCAGGACCACCAGATCGAGCGCCTCGGAGCGCCGCTCCAGGATCCCGTCGAGAGTCTCGACCTGACCCAGGGTACGCGGATAGCCGTCGAGCAGGAACCCGGCCGCGGCGTCCGGTGCCGCCAGTCGCTGCTCGACCAGCTCCGCCATCGTCGCGTCGTCCACCAGCGCACCCGAGTCGAGGATCTCCTTGACCCGCCGGCCGAGCTCGGAGCCCTCGGCGACCGCCTGGCGCAGCATGTCGCCGGTGGAGATCGCCGGCAGGCCGACCTTCTCCGCTATCAGCGCCGCCTGGGTCCCCTTGCCGGAGCCCGGCGGGCCCAGCATCACCGCGCGCATGCCGGCCTTCCTATCCTCGGCGACCACGGATCCTCCCCCGCTTCATGAAGCCGTCGTAGTTGCGCATCACCAGCTGACTCTCGATCTGCTGGACGAAGTCCATCGCCACGCCGACCACGATCAGGGTCGAAGTGCCGCCGAAGTAGAAGTTGATTCCCATCCCCTGGGTGAACCAGGCGGGCAGGTTGGCGTCGAGAGTGGCGCCGATTACCGGCAGGCCGTCGACCTTGATGCCGCTCAGCAGGAACTCGGGCAGCACCGAGACCGCCGACAGGTAGAGCGCACCGACCAGGGTCAGTCGGGTCAGGATCCGGTCGATGTACTCGGAGGTGCGCTTGCCGGTCCGGATGCCCGGAATGAACCCGCCGTACTTGCGGAGATTCTCCGCCGTGTCCGCGGGGTTGAAGATGATCGAGACGTAGAAGTAGCAGAAAAAGACGATCGCCGCGACGTAGAGCAGGTAGTGGAGTGGCTGGCCCCACGACAGCGACTGGGCGATCGCCTGCAGCCACTCGTTCTGGAACAGGCCGGCGATCGCCGACGGCAGGGTGACGACCGAGCTGGCGAAGATCACCGGGATGACGCCACCGGTGTTGACCCGCAGCGGCAGGTAGGTGTTCTGTCCGCCGTAGACCTTGCGGCCGACCACGCGCTTGGCGTACTGCACCGGGATCCGGCGTTGCGCGCGCTCCATGAAGACGATAAAGCCCATCACCGCGACCATGAACGCGACCAGGATCAGCACCGCGATCGCCGACAGCGTGCCGGTCCGGACGTTGTTGACGGTATCGACGATCGCGCCCGGCAGGCCAACGACGATGCCGGCGAAGATGATCAGCGAGATACCGTTGCCGACACCGCGCTCGGTGATCTGCTCGCCGAGCCACATGACGAACGCGCAGCCGGTGGTGAGCGTCAGGACGGTGGTGAACCGGAAGCCCCAGCCCGGGCTCGGCACCAGCGCCGCACCGCCGGGTGTGGTCACGTTCTCGAGCCAGAGCGAGATCGAGGTGCCCTGGACGATCGAGATGAGGATCGTGCCGTAGCGGGTGTACTGCGTTATCTTGCGACGACCGAGCTCGCCCTCCTTGGAGAGCTTCTCCAGGTAGGGCCAGACCACGGTCAGCAGCTGCAAGACGATCGACGCAGTGATGTACGGCATGATGCCGAGAGCGAAGATCGCGACCCGCGACAGGCTGCCGCCGGTGAAGGTGTTCACCATGCCGAGCAGCGTGCCCTGCACCGCCTCCATGAACTCGAGGAGGGCGGCCGGGTCGATCCCTGGGGTCGGGATGTTGCAGCCGATCCGGTAGACCGCCAGCAGGCCGAAGGTGAAGGCCAGCCGCTTGCGGAGGTCCGGAATCGCGAAGATATTGCGGAAGCTCTCGATCACGAGCCGACCACCTCGCACTTTCCGCCGGCGGCTTCGATCTTCTCGCGGGCCGTCTTCGAGAACTTGTGAGCGGTGACGTTGAGCTTCTTGGAGACCTCGCCCCGACCGAGCACCTTGATCGGCATGCCCTTGCGGGCGAGCCCCTTCTCGACCAGGACCTCGGGCGTGATGTCAGCTCCGAGCTCCGCGAGCCGATCGAGGTTCACCACCGAGTACTCCTTGCGGAAGATATTGGTGAACCCGCGCTTGGGGACACGACGGATGAGCGGCATCTGACCGCCCTCGAACCCGATCCGCTGGCTGTAGCCGGAGCGCGAGCGCTGGCCCTTGTGACCGCGACCGGCGGTCTTGCCGAGGCCCGAGCCCGGGCCGCGACCGACGCGCTTCTTCTTGTGGCGGCTCCCCGGTGCCGGGGAAAGCTCGTGCAGTTTCATCTCGTCCATCTCCACCGCTTCTGTCTATCTCGACTACTGATCGTCCTCGACGATCTGGGCCAGGTGCGAGATCTTGTTGACCATCCCGCGCACCGCCGGGGTGTCCCGACGGACGACGACGTGGCGGATCCGGCGCAACCCGAGGCTGTCGAGCACCCGGCGCTGGTTCCGCGGCCGGCCGATCGCGCTGCGGATCTGCTGGATCTTGATCTCGCCTGCAGCCTTCTTCGCCTTGCTCATGCCTCTTCCGCCGGCGCTTCGGTCAGACCGCGCTGCCGACGGACCTCTTCCTCGTTACGCAACGAGGCGAGGGCCGCCATCGTCGCCTTGATCACGTTCTGCGGATTCTTCGAGCCGAGCGACTTGGTCAGGATGTCCTGGATGCCCGCGCTCTCGACCACGGCGCGCACGGCGCCGCCCGCGATCACGCCGGTGCCCTCGGAAGCCGGCTTCAGGAGTACCCGACTCGAAGCGAAGACACCGAGTGTCTCGTGGGGAATCGAGGTCCCCTTCAGGCGCACGTCGAGCAGGTTCTTGCGTGCCCCGTCCACTCCCTTGCGGATGGCGCTCGGCACCTCCTTCGCCTTGCCGTAGCCGTAGCCGACCCGGCCGTTGCCGTCACCGATCACCACCAGCGCCGAGAACGAGAAGTTCTTGCCGCCCTTGACCACCTTGGTCACGCGGTTGATGTGGATGACCTGCTCGAAGAATTCGCTGTCGCTGCTGTTTCTGTAGTCTCTGGCCAAGAGAGATCTCCTCGAATCAGAACTTGAGGCCCTTGGAGCGAGCTCCGTCAGCGAGCTCGCGCACCTTGCCGTGATACAGGTAGCCACCGCGATCGAAGACGACCGTCTCGACCCCTTGTTTCTTGGCGCGCTCGGCGATCGCTTCGCCGACCAGACGCGCCGCTTCCTTGGTCGCGGTGCCGCCGTCGGCCTTCTTGACGATCGCCGCCTCGCGCGAGCTCGCCTGCGCGAGCGTCTTCCCGTGCAGGTCATCGATGACCTGCGCGTAGACGTAGCGCAGGGACTTGAATACCGCCAGGCGCGGCCGTTCCGTGCTGCCGATGATCCGGCGCCGCACCCGTAGGTGCGCGTTCCGCCGTCGCTGCCGCTTGTGCTGAGCCTTATCCATGAGTCTCGTCTCTCTCCGACTAGACGGCACCAGCCGTCGCCCCGGCCTTACCGACCTTGCGGCGAATCACCTCGTCGACATACTTGATGCCCTTGCCCTTGTACGGGTCGGGCTTCTTCAGGCTGCGAATCTCGGCGGCGACCTGGCCGACCTCCTGGCGGTCGGCGCCCCGCACCGAGATCTTGTTCGACTTGTCGATCTCGACGTCGATGCCTTCGGGGAGCTGGTAGACGATCGGGTGCGAGTAACCGAGCGAGAAGTTGACCGCACGCCCCTGCACCTCGGCCTTGTAACCGACGCCGTTCAGCTGGAGCTCCTTGAGCCAACCCTCCGTGACGCCGGCCACTGCGTTCGCCAGCAGCGAGCGGACGAGTCCGTGCTTGGAGCGCATGTCGGCGCTGTCGTCAGCGCGCGACACGTTGATCACCCCGTCGTCGATGGCGACGGTGATGCCGTCGAGCAGCCGTTGCGACACTTTCCCCTTCGGCCCCTCGGCGGTGAAGATGCCATTCTCGATCGAGACCTTGGTCCCGTTCGGAACTTCGATTGGACGTTTCCCTACGCGTGACATTCGGCTTCCCTACCAGACCTCGCAGAGGACCTCGCCGCCGACGCGCTGATCACGCGCCTCCTGGTCGGTCATCAGTCCCTGAGACGTTGAGACGATGGCTACACCCAGCCCGTTGAGCACTGGCGGCAAGTCGGCGGCACCGCGGTAGACGCGGCGTCCGGGACGACTCACGCGCTGCAGGTGCTGGATCGCCGGCTCGCCGTCGTCCGCGTAGCGCAGAAACACACGTAGCTGCGCGCGGGTCGCCTCGTCGCCGCTGAGCTCGAAATCGGCGATGAATCCCTGCTCCTTCAGGATCCGGCAGATCTCGAGCTTCAGCCTCGAGGTCGGCGAATCCAGCAGGTCGTGCTTGGCGTTGTGGGCGTTGCGGATCCGGGTTAGCAGATCCGCGATCGGGTCGGTCATGCTCATAGTGAAATCCTTACCAGCTCGCCTTGATGACCCCAGGGAGATAGCCCTGCAACGAGAGATTGCGGAAGCAGATCCGGCAGAGGGCGAACTTGCGCATGTAGCCGCGCGGACGTCCGCAACGCCGACAGCGGTTGCGATAACGAACCTTGAACTTGGGGTTGCGGGTGATCTGGGCCATTTTCGCCGTGGTTGCCACAGTGCTTCTCCTTACTCGTTGCGGGGGCGCTTGAACGGCATCCCCAGCGAGCGCAGCAGGTGGAAGGCTCGCTCGTCGTTGCCGGCGGTGGTGACGATGGTGATGTTCAGCCCCTTCGGCCGGTCCACCTTGTTGTAGTCGACGTCCGGGAAGATCAAGTGATCCTCGATCCCCAGCGTGTAGTTGCCGCGACCATCGAAGGCACCGGTTTTGACGCCCTGGAAATCGCGGACCCGCGGGAGCGCGGCAGAGATCAGCCGGTCGAGGAAGTCCCACATGCGACTGCCGCGCAGGGTGACGCGGCAACCGATCGGCATCCCCTCGCGCACCTTGAACGCCGCGATCGACTTCCGCGCCCGGGTGACGACAGGTCGCTGACCGGCGATCTGCGCCAACTCCTCGACCGCCTGATCGAGCACCTTGATGTTCTGCGTCGCCTCGCCGAGCCCGACGTTGAGGACGATCTTCTCGAGGCGCGGCACCGCCATGACGTTGTCGATGCCGAACTCCTTTTGGAGCTCCGGCACCACGTCCTCCTGGTAACGCTTCCGAAGGCGGGGGAAGTAGCCGCTCCCCGCCGGCGCCGCTTGATTGTTGCTCTTCGCCATCGCGATTCCAGCCTCAGTTGAACGTGGCGCCCGACTTCTTGCTCACCCGCGCGCTGGAGCCGTCTTCGAGGCGCCGCCGCCGGACTCGGGTCGGCTGGCCGCTCTCGGGGCAGATCAGCTTCAGGTTGGAGAGCTGGATCGGCGCCTCGCGCTCGACGATCCCGCCCTGCACCTGCTGGTTCGGGTTCGCCTTCGTGTGTCGCTTGACCATGTTTATGCGCTCCACGATCGCCGTGTTCTTCGCCGGCTGGACCTTGAGCACCTTGGCTCGGACCCCCCGGTCGCGGCCCTTCGTGACCAGCACTTCGTCGCCCTTCTTGATCTTGACCTTCTTCATCCAGGACCTCACTTGCCGACCGGCGTCAGATGACCTCCGGCGCCAGCGAGATGATCTTCATGAACCGGCGCTCGCGCAGCTCGCGGGCCACCGGCCCGAAGACGCGCGTGCCGAGCGGCTCGCCGGCCTCGTTGACCAGCACCGCCGAGTTGGTATCGAAACGGATGTAGCTGCCGTCGCGCCGACGGTGAGCGCGGCGCGTGCGCACGATGACGGCGCGCACGACCTGCCCCTTCTTCACGGTCCCCTCCGGCGTCGCCTCCTTGACCGAGGCGGTGATGATGTCGCCGATGCCACCGATCTTCGAGGCGGAGCGACCCCGCACCTGGATGCACGCGATCTTCCTGGCGCCGGAGTTGTCGGCGACGTCGAGGATAGAGCCCATCTGGATCATGACCCGCTATCCCTCCGCCTTCTTGAGCACCTGTCGCACGCGCCACCGCTTGAGACGCGACAGCGGCCGGCAGGCGACGATCTCGACGCGGTCGCCGACACCGCACTGGCCGGTCTCGTCGTGAGCGTGGAACCGCTTCGTCTTCCTCATGTAGCGCTTGTAGAGCCTATGCATGACGCGGTTCTCGACCGCGACCACGACCGTCTTGTCCATGCTGTTGCTCACCACGGTACCGACGCGGACCTGCCGCTGGCCCCGGGTCTCTGCGACTGCAGCTTCCGTCATCTCTCCAGCTCTCCTCAGCCTCTGGCCTTCTCACCGAGGACCGTCAGAACCCGCGCCATGTCACGCCGCAGGTGAGTGATCTTGGCCGGGTTCTCGAGCTGCCCGGTCACCTTCTGAAGACGGAGCGCGAACAGCTGCTCGGAGAGCTCGCGCTCCTTGTCGCGCAGCTCCTCGGCCGTCTGTTCTCTCAACTCGGAAGCCTTCATCACTAGCTCCACTGCTCGTGACGCGAGATGAACCGCGTCTTGATTCCCAACTTGTAGGTCGCCAGCTTGATCGCATTCTCGGCGACCTCCGGCGAGACGCCCTCGAGCTCGAACAGGACGCGTCCCGGCTTGACCACCGCCACCCACGCCTCGGGAGCACCCTTACCCTTACCCATCCGGGTCTCGAGCGGTTTCTTGGTGATCGGCTTGTCGGGGAAGACCCGGATCCAGATCTTGCCGCCGCGCTTCACGCCACGGGTGATGGCGATACGGGCCGACTCGATCTGCCGCGCGGTCACCCAGCCGCACTCGAGCGCCTGCAGGCCGTAGTCGCCGAACGCGATCGTGTCGCCACCCTTGGCCCGGCCGCGGCGCTTGCCGCGCTGTTGCTTGCGGTACTTGACCTTCTTGGGCATTAACACGGGCGTACCTCCTCGGCGACATGCGGAACCGCAAACGGTCGAGCGCCCGTGTCGCGGGTTCTATGTGTCCTCAGTTTCATCGTTCTCGTCCCTGGCTGAGCACCAACCCAGTTGCAGAAGGGCTGGATGACCAGCAACATCGCCTTAGCCTGCCCCTGTGAGTCGGCGGCCGCGCTCACGGAGCAGGTCGCCCTTGTAGATCCACACCTTGACGCCGATCACGCCGTAGGTCGTGCGCGCCTCGGTGAAGCCGTAGTCGATGTCCGCCTTGAGCGTGTGCAGCGGCAGGCGGCCGTCCTGGTACCACTCGGTGCGCGCGATCTCGTGCCCGCCGAGGCGGCCCGCGATCATCACCTTGAAACCCTTGGCGCCGAAGCGGAACGACGACTCCATCGCCTTCTTCATCGCCCGGCGGAACGCGATCCGTCGCACCAGCTGGCCGGCGATCGACGCCGCCACCAGCTGCGCCTCGAGCTCCGGTCGCTGGATCTCCTGGATGTTGATGTGCACCGGCTTGCCCATCTGCTTCATCAGGTCGTCGCGCAGCTTGTCGACCTCGGCACCCTTGCGGCCGATGATGATGCCCGGCCGCGAGGTGTAGATCGACACCCGCAGCTTGTCGGCGGCGCGCTCGATGTCGATCTCGCTGACGCCGGCGTGCGACAGGCGCTCTTTGAGCTGCTCGCGCAGCGTCAGGTCCTCGTGCAGGATCTGCGCGTAGTCGCGCTCGGCGAACCAGCGCGAGTGCCACGACTTGTTGTAGACGAGCCGGAACCCGTACGGATGTGTTTTCTGACCCAACTGAATACCCCCTACGAGTCGTCCGCCGTCTTGCGAGTGTCGAGCTTCACGGTGACGTGGCTCTGCCGTTTGAGGATCCGGAACGCGCGCCCCATCGGTTGAGGGCGGATGCGCTTGAGCACCGGTCCACCGTCGACGAACACCTCACGCACGTAGAGCAGATCGACGTCGATCTTCTCGTCCTGGCTCTCGGCGTTGGCGATCGCCGACTTGAGGAGCTTCTTGAGCGGGCGCGCCGCCCACTTCTTGGACAGCTCCAGGATGTTGACCGCCTCCTGCACGTCCCGGCCGCGAATCTGATCGGCGACCAGACGCACCTTCTGCGGTGACGTCTGAAGGTAACGGAGCCGTGCCTTGACTTCCATCTATCTCGGCCTCCCCGCCTTCTCGACCCGCTTGCCACCGTGGCCACGGAAGGTCCGCGTCATGGCGAACTCGCCCAGCTTGTGACCGACCATGTTCTCGGTGATGTAGACCGGAATGAACTTCATGCCGTTGTGGACGGCGATCGTCAGGCCGACCATCTCGGGCGTGATCGTGGAACGCCTCGACCACGTCTTGAAGACGCGCTTCTTGCCCGACTCCAGGATCGTCCCCACCTTCTTCTGAAGGTGGTCGTCGATGAAAAAGCCCTTCTTGAGAGATCGCGTCATCTGTAGTCCTACTTCTGCTTCCGCCGCCGGACGATC
The DNA here is from genome assembly GCA_947259925.1 of Thermoanaerobaculia bacterium. Lineage (GTDB taxonomy): Bacteria > Acidobacteriota > Thermoanaerobaculia > Multivoradales > JAHEKO01 > JAHEKO01. The sequence goes on along the minus strand of CAMYOG010000036.1, from coordinate 2,925 downwards.
ATCTTGTCCGTACGCCGGTTCCGACGGGTCTTGAAGCCCTTCGCCGGCTGCCCCCAGGGCGAGCACGGATGCCGGCCGCCCGAGCTGCGGCCCTCGCCGCCGCCCATCGGGTGGTCGACCGGGTTCATCACCACGCCCCGGTTGTGCGGGCGCCGGCCGAGCCAGCGCTTCTTGCCCGCCTTGCCGAGCGAGCGGTTCTCGTGATCCAGGTTGCCGACCTGGCCGATCGTCGCGTAGCAGTCGATGTGCACCTTGCGCACCTCGCCCGACGGCAGCTTGAGCAGGGCGTGCCTACCCTCCTTGGCCATCAGCTGGGCGCCGGATCCGGCGCTGCGCGCCATCTGGCCGCCGCCGCCGATCTTGAGCTCGACGTTGTGCACGATCGTGCCTGCCGGGATCTTGCGCAGCGGCAGCGCATTGCCGGGATTGATCGGAGCGTCCTCGCCCGACACCACCTCGTCGCCGACCTTGAGGCCGTGCGGCCAGAGGATGTAGCGCTTGTCGCCGTCGGCGTAGTGCAGGAGAGCGATCCGCGCCGAGCGGTTGGGATCGTACTCGATGGTCGCGACCTTGGCCGGAACGCCGGGCTTGTTGCGCTTGAAATCGACGATGCGATAGCGCTGCTTGTGACCGCCGCCACGGAAGCGCACCGAGGTGCGCCCCTTGTTGTTACGACCGCCCGAGCCGCCCTTGCCCTCGGTCAGCGGCTTGTACGGCTTCGAGGTCGTCAGCTCCTCGAAGGTCGAGACGGTCTGGAACCGGCTGGCCGGATTGGTCGGCTTCAGTTTTCTGATCGCCATGCCTCTACACCCCTTCGAAGAACTCGATCGGCTTCTCGCCCGGAGCGAGCCGCACGTAGACCTTCTTCCAGTCCGGCCGGCGGCCGACGTAGCGGCCCTGACGGCGCACCTTGCCGTGCATGCGCGCGCTCCGCACCTCGGCGACCTTGACCTTGAACTGCGCCTCGACCGCCCGCTTCACCTCGATCTTGTTCGCCCGCATGTCGACCTCGAAGGCGACGATGCCGCGCTCGTCCTTGAGCACGGTCGACTTCTCGGTGATCAGCGGCCGACGGATGACTTCTTGAATCCTCATTTGGAGAGCACCTCGATGAGTCGACCGAGGGCCTCCTCGGAGACGACCACGTTGGGACGGTCGACGACGTCGTAGACCGTCAACCCGAGCGCATCGACCGCCTTGAGGGCGGGGTTGTTGCGCACCGCGAGCGCCAGATTCAGGTTGCCGTACTGATCGACGACCAGCGTCCGCCCCTCGAGCTTGAGACCCGAGATGCGGTCGGCCAACTCCTTGGTCTTGTGGCTCTCGAGCTCCAGGTTGTTGACCACCACCAGTCCCGCGTCGGCCAGCTTTCGCGACAGAGCCGACTTGAGTGCGTTGCGCTTCTCGCGCGGCGAAAGGCCCTTCTCGTAGCTGCGCGGCTGCGGACCGTGGGTGGTGCCGCCACCGCGTCGGAGCGGCGAGGAGGCGCGGCCGGCACGCGAGCGACCGGTCCCCTTCTGACGGTAGAGCTTGCGCCCGGAGGCCCGGACCTCACCGCGCTGCTTGGTCTTATGGGTACCCTGGCGCCGCGCCCCGAGATAGGCGTGCACCGCCGAGTGGATCAGGTGCTCCTTGTACGGATAGGCGAAGATCTCCTCGGGGAGATCGATTTCCTTCACCTTCCGGTTCTTGAGGCTCTTGACCGCGATCTTCATGTCCGATCCTCGAATCCGCCGCGCTTGGCCTTTTGAATCGCCAGGACGCCGTCGCGAGGCCCGGGAACCGAGCCACGCAGATAGAGCAGGTCACGCTCCTCGTCGACCTTGACGACCTTGAGGTTCTTGGTGGTTGCCCGCTTGGAACCCATCTGCCCGGGGGCCTTGAGGCCAGGGAAGACGCGCGAGGGGTCCGACGCCTGGCCGATGGAGCCGGGCGCGCGATGGAACATCGAGCCGTGGGTCGCGCGACCACCGCCGAACCCGTGCCGCCGGATGACGCCCTGGAAGCCCTTGCCCTTGCTGGTGCCGACGACGTCGACGTAGTCGTCGACCTCGAAGATGGTCGCCTTCACCTCGTCGCCGGCCTTTGCCTCGTCCTCGGCGGCGACGCCGAACTCGACCAGGCGGCGCATCGGAGCGACACCGGCCTTGGCGAAGTGACCGCGCATCGGCGAGGTAACTCCGCGCAGCGGCTTCTGTTCGACCAGGCCGACCTGGACCGCTTCATAGCCGTCGGTCTCGCCGGTCTTGCGCTGCACGACCAGGCACGGTCCCGCCTTCACGACGGTGACCGGGACCACGGTCCCGTCGTCGTCGAAGATCTGGGTCATGCCGAGCTTCTTGCCAAGAATGCCGTTCATTTGATCGGAGCACCTCCCTCACCCTCGAGTCCCAGTCCCACCTCCAGGTGGGCGAGGGACGCCACCGCCCAGCCCTCGCTTGCACTGACTTCTGTCATCCGTCTCGTGTCCTAGTTACCGAACGCCTTGATCTCGACGTCGACGCCGGCCGGCAGCTCGAGCTTCATCAGAGCGTCGACCGTCTGACTGGTCGGATCGAAGATGTCGAGCAGACGCTTGTGCGTCCTGATCTCGAACTGCTCGCGCGACTTCTTGTCGACGTGCGGTCCGCGGTTGACCGTGTAGCGGGAGATCTGGGTCGGCAGGGGAATCGGGCCGACGACACGCGCGCCAGTACGACGAGCGGTATCGACGATCTCGTTGGTAGACGAGTCGAGGATCCGGTAGTCGAACGCCTTGAGGCGAATTCGGATCTTTTCGTTGACCATCGGTAGGAACCCCTGTCTATCTCGTCGCTCTACGCGCTCAGTCCAAGATCTCGGTGACGGTGCCGGCACCGACGGTGCGTCCGCCCTCGCGGATCGCGAAGCGCACGCCCTTCTCCATCGCGATCGGAGCGATCAGCT
>CAMYOG010000035.1 GCA_947259925.1 Thermoanaerobaculia bacterium | reverse complement strand
AGTGCCGGGGCTGGAGTGCGTCAGATCGGCTCACCGCAGCGGCGAGTGGCCGAGGCGTACGCGTGTACGCCGCAGGCCGCGAGTCCGCGAGGACGAGCCGAGATGACGTGCTCCAGCCCCGGCACTCGAGCAAATCAGCCCCAGTGGAGCTTGCCGCGCAACGAGTGATAAAACGTCCGCCCACTCACTTTCACCAGGTGCGCCTGCTCGTCCGAGCGGGTCACGCGGACCCGGTCACCGGCGGCGATCAGGGAGCCCTCCTGGCCGTCGAGAGTCAGGTAGACCTCTTCCTTCTCGGACTCGAGGATCACCTCGACGATGCTCGCGTCGGGGACCACGATCGGTCGCAACGAGAACGTGTGCGGGCAGATCGGCGTCAGCACCACGACCGGCAGGAGCGGATTGACGATCGGCCCGCCGGCGGAGAGGTTGTAGGCGGTCGAGCCGGTCGGAGTCGAGATGATCAGCCCGTCGGAGCGATTCGAGGTGACCAGCCGTCCGTCCACTCGCAGCGTCAGCTGGATGATGCGCGACAGCGCGCTCTTGGCGATGACCGCATCGTTGAGGATCCGGTAGGTGAGCTGCTCGCCGCCGGAGCGCTCGAGCTCGACCCTGAGCAGGGTCCGCTGCTCGATAGCGAAGCGGCCCGCGAGAATCTCGACCAGGCTCGGGTAGAGCTCGGTCCGACCCACCTCGGTCAGGAAGCCGAGGGTGCCGAGGTTGACGCCCAGGATCGGAATGCCGCTGGCGACCGTCCGCGCGACCGAAAGGAGCGTGCCGTCGCCGCCGAGCACGACGACCAGATCGTAGCTCGCGGTGAAGTCGAAGACCGCGCACGCCTGGGCCTCCGGATGACCGCTGGCGACCTCGGGCTGGAGGGCGACGCTGATATCGCGCCGGAGGAGCCAGTCGGTCAGCTCGTGTGCGGTCTCGATGGCCTCGGCGCTGTCCGACTTCGCCACCACGCCGACCGTCCGGAAGGGAGCGCTCACGTCGCACCCCCGAGCGCGAACAGCGCGAAGCTCTCACGGTTGCCACGCACGCCGGGGACCGGCGAGTCGTAGAGCCCCATGAGCTCGAGACCGAGATCGGCGATGGCCGCGGCGGTCTCTTCTACTACCTGCTGCCGGACGGTCGCGTCGCGCACGATGCCCCCCTTGCCGACCAGCTCCCTACCCGCCTCGAACTGCGGCTTGATCATCGGCAGGAGATGCCCCCGGGGAGCCAGAAACGGGAGCAGCGCCGGAACCACCTTCAGAAGCGAGATGAACGAGACGTCGACGACGATCAGGTCACAGCGCTCTGGGATCGCGGTCGGCTCCAGGTTGCGGGCGTTGACGCGCTCCATGACCACCACCCTGGGATCCCGGCGTAGGCCGTAGTCGAGCTGTCCGTAGCCGACGTCGACGGCATAGACGCGGCGGGCGCCACGCTCGAGCAAGCAGTCGGTGAAGCCGCCGGTGGAAGCGCCTACGTCGAGGCAGACGGTGCCGCTCGGGTCGAGCCGGAAGTGATCCAGGGCGGCGGCCAGCTTGCGACCCGCGCGCGAGACGTAGGGCTCGGCCGGCCCCTTGACCGCCAACTCGGCGTTCTCGGGCACCGAGTTACCCGGCTTGTCGATCAGCCGGCCCTCGACCTCCACCAGACCCGCCATCACGGCTCGGCGAGCCTGCTCGCGCGAGGCGAAGAAGCCACGGCGATAGAGGAGTTGGTCGAGACGCTCCATGGTCGGGCCGCCCGTCGGACGATTGTCTCACGGGGCGGCCGGATCGGCGCCCTGACGCTCGCTGCGCTCGAGCTCGCCAGCGCGCAGGCAATAAGGGAGCGCGATGACGAACAGGGCGACTCGCTGGACCTCGGTATCCCGCCAGTTGTCCTCGAACAGGCCGGCCAGACTGAACGCCACGAGGGCGGTGAAGGCACCCAGCCAGAGATCGGCTCGCCCGTTGCCCGCCCGGAGCTCACGCCTCAGGCCCCGATAGCCGAGCATCAGCGTGCCGCCGATCAGCCAGAGGTAGGCGCCGAGCGACAGCAGCCCGCGCTCCGCCGCGAGCTGGATGTAGGTGTTGTGCAGGTGCTCGACCCGGTGCCGGGGCGCGGTCGGATGACGGTAGATCGGATAGCGGACTTCGGCCATCCCTGGCCCGTGGCCGAAGAGTGGTCGCTCCCTCACCATGTGGAGCCCGGCTTCGAACATGCACACGCGGTCGTAGTTGGTGATGTTGCGCAAGCTGAAGATCGACAGAGCTCGCTCCTGCACGGCCGCCGGCGAGACCAGCAGAACCACCACGGCCGCCGGCGCCAGGACGAGCAGGAATCGCGGAGCCCGGAGCAGGAAGAGGACCACCAGCGCCACGATCAGGGCGACCCAGGCCGAGCGCGTCAGGCTGCCGACCAGCGCTGCGTTGACCAGGATCAGCACCAGCCACCGCCAACCCCACCGGCCGTAGCGGCGCGAGGTCAGCTGGGCGACCAGAATCAGGTCGGCCATCAACAGGACGCCGGCGAAGGTCATGTAGTGCGAGAACGGCCCCCGGATCCGCCAGTCGAGTCCGCCGGCGCCATCGAGGAACTGCGCCAGCCCCCACACCGACAGGAGTGCCGCCAGCACCACCAGCCCGTCGACCGCCAGCCGCAGGCGCCGCTCGTCGCGGAGGGCGACGAGTCCGAGCGCCAGGGTCGCGAGCGAGAAGATCTCGCGGCTGGCGAGCCAGCTGACCCGCGGATCATGGGACGCCGCGATCGACGTCAGCAGGAAGAGAACGTAGAGCACGAGCGGCGCCAGCAGGGGTCGCAGGCGCTCCCAGCGAACTTCGCGCAGGCGCACCGCGAACGGCGCCACCAGCACCGCCACCCCGAGCAGGGCGTTGGAGATCGCCAGCCCGAAGATCGTCCAGAGGTGGAGGACGTAGGGCCAGAAGAGGACCGAATCGCGGTCGACTCTTCGGTTGCGCAAGCTAGCCTGACCTTCTCGCCGGCGATGCCAGGCCCGCGACAGAGAGCGACGCAGGAGTGTTGGCAATGCGTCGGGCCGTCTGACCGGAGCGGACCGCCCCGGGCGTGTTCAGAGCGAGCCGTAGGCGAGGCGAGGCCCTAGCCGACGCTGCAGATTCAGGCATTTCCGGCATTCTGACCGAACGCTGGCGAGGAGGCGGGACCTATCGACCGACGCTCGCGGCGGGGAGCGCCTCGTCGATCAGCATGATCGGTATGTCGGAGACGATCGGGTAGACCAGCTGCGACTCCGCGCAGAAGAGCCCCTCCTCGACCACCGGCTCCTCGTCCCTGAAGTGCTCGCGGTACTTGTCCACCAGCGCCGCCCGGGTCTCCTGCGGAAGCTCGATCAGCTCCAGGGAGCCTTTGCTCTTCGGACAGACCAGTATCTCCAGAAGCTCGGGATCGACAGCCACTGAAACCTCCTAGAAGGCGGCAGAATAGCACAGCGAAGTGCTAGGATCGCCGCGGTCGGGCCACCCGGCCCCTGAGTTGTCAACTCCCCCGTGAATCGCGAATTCTGGCATGGCAAGCGGGTCTTCCTGACCGGTCACACCGGCTTCAAGGGGAGCTGGCTCACCGTCTGGCTCCGGTCGATGGGAGCCGAGGTGACCGGCTACTCGTTGGCGCCGCCGACCGATCCGAGCCTGTTCGTCGAGGCCCGGGTCGAGGATGGCATCCGGTCGATCGAAGGCGACGTCCGGGACGCCGCCCAGCTCGCGGGCACGATGGCCGAGTCGGGCGCCGAGATCGTCCTGCATCTGGCGGCCCAATCGCTGGTCCGGCGTGGCTACGCCGAGCCGCTCGAGACCTACACGACGAACGTCGCCGGCACCGCGAGCGTCCTGGACGCGGTCCGCTCGAGCGACCAGGTACGGGTCGTGGTCTCGTGCACGAGCGACAAGTGCTACGAAAACCGTGAATGGGACCGCGGCTACCGCGAGGACGACCGGCTCGGCGGCAAGGACCCCTACTCCAACAGCAAGGCGTGCGCGGAGCTGGTCACCGACGCCTTTCGCCGCTCCTACTTCGCCAGCGGCGAAGTCGCGGTGGCGTCGGTGCGCTCCGGGAACGTGATCGGCGGCGGCGACTGGGCGACCGACCGGCTGCTGCCGGATCTGATCGGCGGCTTGCTGCGCGGCGAGCCGGTCGCGATCCGCTCCCCCGAGGCGGTCCGCCCCTGGCAGCACGTCCTCGACCCGCTGCACGGCTACCTGACGCTAGCGGAGCGGCTCTGGGACGACGGCGCCGTCTTCGCCGAGGCCTGGAACTTCGGACCCGAAGAGAGCGACGCGCGCCCGGTCCGCTGGATCGCAGATCGAATCGTCGAGATGTGGGGCGGCGACGCCGCTTGGCGCCTCGACGACGAGGTCCATCCCCCCGAAGCGACCTACCTGCGCCTCGACTGTGGCAAAGCCAAGGAGAGGCTGGGCTGGCGTCCGCTAGTGACGCTCGACGGCGCGCTCGCCTGGCTGGTCGCCTGGTACCGCGAACAGCACGCGGGCGCCGACGCGCGCCGGTTGACCGAGTCTCGGATCGCGGAGTACGAGACGCTGGCCTCACGGCCAGCGCCGGCGTCGAGCACCTCATGACCGGTCTCGGCTGCCGCTTCTGCGGCCGCTCGCTCGAGCACGTCTTCGTCGACCTCGGCCTGTCGCCGCTCGCCAACTCGTTCCTCGAGGCCGAAGAGCTCGACGCTCCGGAGCCCAGATTTCCGCTCACGGTCTACGTCTGCGACGGCTGCTTTCTGGTGCAGCTGCCCGAGTTCGAGTCACCCGAGAGCATCTTCAGTGACTACGCGTACTTCTCGTCGTTCGCAGAGACCTGGCTCGAGCACGTCGCCCGCTACGCCGCCGACATGACCGAGCGCTTCGGCCTCGGACCCACGAGCCAGGTGGTCGAGGTGGCCAGCAACGACGGTCACCTGCTGCGCGGCTTCAAGGAACGCGGCATCCCGGTACTGGGGATCGAGCCTGCCGCCAACGTCGCGCGGGCGGCCGAAGAGGCCGGAGTGCCGACCCTGGTCCGCTTTTTCGGCTCCGAGCTGGCGACCGAGCTGGTCGCCGAAGGACGGCGCGCCGACCTGCTGGCGGGCAACAACGTTTTGGCACACGTGCCCGATCTGAACGACTTCGTCGACGGCCTCCGGATCCTGCTGGCGCCGGACGGTGTCCTGACGATGGAGTTTCCGCATCTCGCGCAACTGATGGCCGAGAACCAGTTCGACACCATCTATCACGAGCATTTTTCCTACTTCTCGTTCCGGACGGTGCGCGACGTCTTCACCGCCCATCGTCTGACGATCTTCGACGTCGAGGAGCTGCCGACCCACGGCGGCTCCCTGCGGATCTACGGGCGCCACGAGGCCGACGCTTCGAAGCCGGTCACCGAGCGGGTGACGGCGCTGCTCGAGCACGAGCGTCGAGCCGGCTTCGACGACCTCGAGCACTATCGCTCGTTCGATCGGCAGGCGCGGGCGACCCGACAGGGTCTGCTCGACTTCCTCGCCGCGGCCCGCGACGCTGGAGAGAGCGTCGTCGGCTACGGCGCGCCGGCCAAGGGCAACACGCTCCTGAACTACTGCGGCGTCGGTCGCGAGCAGATCGGCTACACGGTCGACCGGAGCCCTCACAAGCAGGGGCTCTTCCTCCCCGGCACCCATCTGCCGATCTACTCCCCCGAAAAGGTCTTCGAGACCCGGCCCGACTATCTGCTGATCCTCGCCTGGAACCTCAAGGAGGAGATCATGGAGCAGATGGTCGAGATCTCCGACTGGGGCGGCAGGTTCGTCGTCGCCATCCCCCGCACCGAGATCCTCTGACCACACCGGCTCGCTCACCAGCGATCCGATCGAATGTCCCGCTCTCCCGGGGTGTGGAGTCCCAGCTACTCGACTGTCGGCTGGCTGTTCTCGAGCTGAGGCTCGATCTTGAGCGGCGCGTCGACCAGCACCCGGCTGTTCGGCGGCACGTCCTGGGTCACGACCGCGTTGGCACCGATGAACACGTTGTCACCGATCTCGATGCCCCCGATCAGGCGCGCTCCGGCAGCGACGAACACACCGTCACCGAGCTGGGGCATCCGATTGCGGCGCTCGTACTTCGAGGCGCCGATGGTCACCTGGTGCAGGAGCATGGCGTCCGCACCGATCCGCACCTGGTCCCCGATCACCAGTCCGACGCCGTGCACGATCATCAGGCCGGGGCCGATCTCGGCGCCCGGGGAGACGTCTACGCCGCTCAGGAAGAGCGACAAGCGGGCGATCATCGGACCGAAGAACGGAATCCGGTGGCGCTTGAACCAGCTGGCGATCCGATAGAGGACCACGGCCTGGTACCCGTTCTCGAACAGCAGCGATTCGAGGACGTACCAGGGAAACGACTTCGTCTTGATCAGCCTCAGCTTGCGCGTGTCGACCCGCAAATTGTCGAACATCGGCTGACAGGATACTCAATTCGGCCCCCGGAGAGGCGTTCGCCGCCGGTATCTTGTCGAGGCGCGAATAGTTATCCTGTGGCCGATGAGGAGCACCTTCGGTTCTCTCTGGGTGCCGGTCATCGCCGTGATCGCGCTCCTCTCGGCGCTCACCTCGATGCGACCCGCACTCGGTACGCTGTGGGGAGACGAGGGAACGTACGTGGCGATGGCCGCGAGCCTGGCTCGCGACGGCGACCTGACCTTCTCGGAGCCCGACCTGGAGTGGGCTCGCGAGCGCCAGCCCGAAGTCGGCGCCACGGTCATCGTGCAGCGAACCGACGCCGGGCTGACCTACTCGAAGCCGGTCGTCTACCCGCTGATCGCGGCGCCGTTCCTGGCACTCTTCGGCGAGACCGGCCTGGTGGTCCTGAACGCCACCGGGGTAGTGATAGCGCTGGTCCTCGCCGCCTGGCTGCTTCGCCGGCGCGGAGCCGAGGAGCTCGGCGCCCTGACGACCCTGACCTTCTTCGGCTGCGCTGCCCTGCTTCCCTATCTGCTCTGGCGAGTCTCCGATCTGCTGCAGTTCAGCCTCACCCTGATCGGGTTGATCCTGGTCTGCGGCGGCGCGCGCCGACCGCGAGCCGCGCGAGTGGAGTGGCCGCTCTGGGCAGCGGCGCTCGGCGGCGGAGCACTCGGGCTGGTCGCGTCGATGCGCTTGACGAACGCGGCGCTCGCGGTCGCCGCCGTCGCCGCCTGCCTGTTGACCGGACGGATGAAGCGGGCGTTGATCGTCGGCGGAGCAGCGGCGCTGGCCTTCGCCCTGGCCATCGGGGCTGGCCTCCTCCTGACCGGTGCCGCCAATCCCTACAAGGCCGACCGCTCGAGCTTCAACGGCGAGGTCGGCTATCCGGTCGGACCGGAAGCCGAGACGGCACTCGAGCGCTTCTCGGCCGCGCCAGCCACCCAGAGCGTCACCTGGCGACCGACAGCCGACTCGAGCCGCGTCGGGCACTCGTTCCTCTATTTCGTGCTCGGGCGCCACAGCGGCCTGCTGTTCTACTTTCCCATGGCCCTACTGCTGTTCTACCGGCTGCTGCGCCATCCCGACCGCACCGGGCTGGCGCTGGCGGTGGGCGTCGCCGCGATCGCCCTGTTCTACCTGATCTGGATGCCGTGGAACTACTTCGGCGGCTCGACCTTCGTCGGCAACCGCTACTTCCTGACCAGCTACGCGGCGCTACTGGTGGCCGCACCGGGACTGCCGTCCGGCCGGCAGCTGGTGCCAATCTGGCTGATCGCCGCCGCCGCCGGCATCTCGGCCCTCTACTCGGTGGAGAGCTCCAGGGGGCTCGATCCGATGAGCCAGAGCCACGCTTACGGCGGCATCTTCCGGTTCCTGCCCTACGAGACCACGGCGCTCGAGATCGACGGTCAGCGCGATCGCTACTGGGCCGGTGACTTCGTCCGTTTCACCGACCCGCACGCCGAGGTCGGCGCGTTCGACTTCACGCTCGACTCGGAGCTGCCGCCCGCCGAGCTGGCGCTCGCCACCACCTGGAGCGGCGGCCGACCGACCTTCCTGATCACCTCCGAGAGCGAGCCGCTCGAGCTACGAGTCGCCGACTGGGGACGGCGGCGCTGGCACCGCCTCGAGTCGACGACCACCGGCACTCGCGCGGTGGTCGAGCTCGACCTGTCGCCGGCCTGGCGGCGCCACACCTACTGGTGGAGCGCGGTAGGGATGTACCAGGTCCGGGTCCAGCGGTTGACGCTCCTGACCAACGACGGCAGCCGCGCGCGAGCCCGAGCCCGCTACCTGGGAGACGGCAGCATGCTGGAGCGAGAGCCGCGGCTCGAGGTGCTGGCGGCGGAGGTCGCACCGCGCGCCGAGCCGGGCGGCATCACCCAGGCCACGCTCCGGGTGCGCAACGACTCGGACTGGACCTGGACCAGCCAGGACGTGCTGCCGGTCTATCTGAGCTACCGACTCCAGGCGCCGGGCGGAGTGACCATCGAGGGACCCAGATCGATGCTCGACCCGCCGGTGGCGCCCGGCGAGATCCTCGAGCACCAGCTCGCTCTCGCCTGGCCCGAGACGCCGGGCAGATACCGGCTGCGGGTCGATCTCGTGATCGAGGACGTGACCTGGTTCGAAGACCGAATCGGTGAGCCGCTGCTGCGCACCAGGGTCCGGGTGAAGGCTCCCGAGTAAGGATAGACTCCATCGGTCATGCCGCGCACGGCTCGCCTGGCTCTGCTCTCCCTGGGCCTCTTCCTGGTGCTCTTTCCACTCGGCATCGTCCGCCCCGGGTGGCCCCCGACGCTGAAGGCCGACGAGCCCGCCTACTACGGCATGGCCCTCAGCCTCGCGCACGATCGGGACGTGCGCTGCGACTTCCAGGACGTGCGCCGCCTGACCAACTCCTACCCCTACCTGCCGATCAACAACTTGATCCTGATGTCGGACGACGGCTGGGAGACTGCCTACTACGGCAAGCCGTACATCTTCCCACTGGTCGCGGCGCCCGCGGTTCGCTTCTTCGGCGAGCACGGCATGATCGCGGTGAACATGTTGATGCTGCTCGGCATGATCTGGATGGGCGCCACCTACCTCGGACGCTTCAACCGGGGGTCGCTGGCGCTTCTGTTCGCGATCGCCTTCTTCATCCTGAGCAGCGCGTTTGTCTACGTCTTCTGGCTGCAGCCCGAGATCTTCAACATGTTCTCGATCGCGGTGTGCCTGTTCCTGGCCTTCCATCGGCCGGAAGGGGGCTCGCGCGCGACGAGTGCCGGTCGCTCGTGGCTGCGCGTTCTCGGCTCGGGCGCGGTCCTGGCGCTGGCAGTCTACAACAAGCCGGTCTTGGCGGCGATGGGTCTGCCGGCGCTCTGGATCGTCTACCGACGGCGCGGGCTCAAGGCCGCGGCCGCCTGGATCGCCGCCGCGGCCATCGCCCTCGGCCTGTTGGCCGGGCTGGGCTACGCCCTGAGCGGCCACCCGACCGCCTACTTGGGGGTCGCTCGCGGCGGGGTCCGGCTGACCGACCCTCTGACGCCCGACGACTATCTGGCGCCGCTACGGCAGATCGTCGAGCGCCGCGGCGAGGAGGTGAACTCCTGGACCTGGATCTTCCGCATTCCGGAGATCGAGCCGCACGTCTTCATGGAGAACGTGCGCTATTTCCTGTGGGGCAGGCACACCGGCATGCTGCTCTATACACCGCTGGCGGTCCTCGCGCTCGCGCTCTTTCTCCTGCACACGCCGCGCTCCGCGTCGCGCTGGGTCCTGGTCCTGTCGACCGCGATCGTCGCCCTCTTCTTCATCATCTTCATCCCGTTCAACTGGCATGGTGGCGGCGGCTTCGTCGGCAACCGCTACTTCATCAACGTCTACCCGGCATTCCTCTTCCTGATCACGCGCCTGCGGCCGCGCTGGACGGTGCCGGCGAGCTATGCGGTCGGCGCCGTCCTCATCGGGCCGCTGATGTTCACACCGTTCGGCGCGCCGGTACCCAACCCGACCTTGCAGGCACACACGCGCAATGCGCCTTTCCGATACTTCCCGCTCGAGTTGTCGGTCAAGAAGAACGTACCGGGCTACAACGGCACCAACCTCTACGGCGTGCGGATGCTGGGCCGCGCCGACCTGGTCAAGACCTCACCCAACAGCCCCGGCCGGGCCTGGGTCCAGGGGGGCACCGAGCTCGAGATCCTGCTGCTCAGCAAGGCGCAGCTCGAGACCATTCTGCTGCAGACGCAGACCCTGGCGCCGGAGAACGACTGTCGACTGACGCTCGGCGACGACGAACGACTGGTGACCTTCGGCAGCGGCGATCTTGCCGGCAAGGACAAGACCGTCGTCGAGCTGACTCCCGGGCGCTTCGATCGGATCAGCTGGGCCGACGGCGAGCGCATCTTCGTCTACGAGCTGCGGGTCGCCTGCTCGACCGGCAAGTTCGCGCGCGACAAGAACGGGCGGCCGAAGACGCCGCTGTTCTACTCGGGCGTTTCGCTGACCTACCTCGGCCGCCGTGAGCAGCTGGACGACGAGCACCACTACCGCGTCGGCTGGCGGTCCGTCGACGGCGTCGAGAGCATCGCTCCGGGTGCCACCCTCGATCTCCGGGTGACCGTGCGCAACGACGGTGAGACGCCCTGGAGCTCACGCGGCCCGCTGGCAGTCAACCTCGGGTACCACTGGCTCGACGGCGCCGGCGAGATCGTGCTGTTCGAAGGGCGGCGAACCGCCTTCGCGGAAGAGGTGGCACCGGGCGCCACGGTCGAGGTCGAGATGGCGGTCGAAGCTCCCGATCGCCCCGGCAGCTACACCCTCGAGCTCGATCTGGTTCGAGAGCGAATCTCCTGGTTCTCACGCCGGGGCGCCGACACCCACAGAGTAGCGGTCGAGGTCGTAGAGGCGGTCTCAGAGAACCCGTGAGCGGATCGCGCGCGACGCTGCTCTCGCTGCTCGTCCTGGCGGCCTGGGGCTGTGGTGACGACCGGGGCCGCGAAGTCCGGGCCGACGGCCGGCTCGCCGGGGCGGCGCACGGCTGGAACGTGGTGCTGGTATCGGTCGACACCCAGCGGGTCGATCGGCTTGGCGCCTACGGCTACCAGCGCCGCGTGACCTCGCCCCGGACCGACGCCCTGCTGCTCGGTGCCGGAGCGCGCTTCGAGCGCGCGATGTCGCCCCGGGGGGCCACCTGGCCGGCGATGGCCACGGTGCTGACCGGTCTCTACCCCACCGGGCACGGCGTGATCCGCAACGGCTACGGCTTTCCGGACGACCTGCCGACGCTACCTCGGATTCTCCAGGCGGCCGGCTACCAGACCGGGGCGTTCCTCAACAACATGCACAAGGCGAACCACAGCGGCTGGGACGAGTTCTACTACGGCCGCGGCGACGATCGCCGCCTGGTGCGCAAGACTCATGAGTGGATCCGCACTCTCGATCGCGATCGGCCGTTCTTCCTATGGGCGCACTTCTTCGGCCCGCACTCGCCCTACCACATGGCCAAGCTGCTCGAGGTGATGCCCGGCGTCGACCCCGAGTACGACGGGCCGATCAAGATGGGCAAGGTGGCTCTCGACCGGATTCTGCGTGAGCAGATACCGCTCGACGAGGCCGATCTCGAGCAGCTCAACGCGCTCTACGACGCCGCCGTCCTGGCCACCGATCGGAACGTCGGCCGGCTGATCGACGGTCTACGCACCGCGCCTAGGGCCGACCGCACGCTCTTCGTCTACACGTCGGATCACGGCGAGGAGCTATACGAGCATCACGACTACTTCTACCACGCCTGTTCGGTCTATCAGACGGTGCTGCACGTGCCGCTGGCGATCGTCGCGCCCGGTCTGATCGCTCCCGGCACCGTGCTCGAACCGGTGGTCGAGCTCGCCGACGTCATGCCGACCCTGCTCGACCTGATCGACGTCGAGGCTCCGGCCGAACAGCACGGCATCTCGCTGGTCCGGCTGCTCGAGCGCCCAGACGCCGCCGGCGCTTCGCGAGCGGCGTTCTCCGAGTACGACGACACGGCCATCCGCACCGTCCTGTCGGACGACTGGAAGCTGGTGCTCAACCCCGACGAGATCGAGCCGCAGTGCGTCCCCGGAGCCCCGGACTTCCCCTTTCCGATCGCCCGCCTCGAGCTCTACGACCTGTCGACCGACCCGGGAGAGACCCGGAATCTCGCCGACCAGCATCCGGATCTGGTCCGCAAGCTCGAGCAACTGGTCGAAGAGCGCTTCGCCGGCATGTCCGACCGCGGCCAGGACCAGGAGATTCCCGAGGAGCTGCGCAAGGAGCTGGAAGCCCTGGGGTACCTGGCGAATTAGCGCGGCCAGGGCACACCATCTCGGCCCGTCCTCGCCGTTCACCGCCTGCGACGTACTCGAGTACGCCTCGGCAGCTCACGGCTTGCGGTGGGCCGACCTGGCATACCCTGGCCGCGCTGACCTTGATCAGCTCAGTTCAGGTAGCCCAGGGCCTTCAGCTGCTCGCGCGTCTTCTCGTCCATCTCGCGCTCCTCGCCCTCGGCGGTGGTGTCGACCAGGACGTCGAACTCCTCTCGGTACCAGTCGTTCGAGGCGCGGAAGAGGCGCTCGGCGATTTCGGGGTGGGCGTCGACCAGGTTCTCGGTCTCACCCGGGTCGGCGGCCAGGTTGAAGAGCGCGAACGGGTTGCCGACCTCGCCCGTGACCCAGCGCTGGGCGCCACCCTCGCGGGCGTAGATGAACTTGTAGTCGCCCTGGCGGACGATCCGCTGCCACATGTCACGCCGGCCGTACCCGGCCTCGGAGTAGGCGTAGTTCGGCTCCTCGAGCGCGCCCTCCTCGCCCAGCAGCCGCGGCATCAGCGAGCGTCCCTGCATCCACTCGCCGTCGTCGAGCTCGACGCCGGCGAACTCGAGCAGGGTCGGCGTCAGATCGATCAGCATCGCCGGCTCGGGGTCGACGCGCGGCTCCAGGACACCGGGAAAGTGGAAGAGCAGCGGCACGTGCAGACAGGTCTGGAACCCGAACCGACCGTGGTCGAAGTAGTAGTAGTGCTCGCCGAGCGACTCGCCGTGGTCGGAAGTGAAGACGGTCAGGGTCTCATCTAGCATGCCCCGACCGCGGAGCGTGTCGAGCAGCTCGCCCAGCATCGCGTCGTTGTACGAGATCTCGGCATCGTAGCGGGCGACGTAGAAGGCGAGCTCGTCCCGGCCTTCGAGCACCTGCTTCCGGCCCAGCTTGACCATGTCGATCTTGGTCTTCGAGAGATCGATCGGGATGCGCTCGGTGGGATCGAAGTGCTCGTCGTTCTGGAACCGGTCGGACCATTCGCCCGGAGGTGTGTACGGGAAGTGCGGATCGAGGTAGTGAACCCAGAGGAAGTAGGGCTTGTCGCCTTGGAAGCGGTCGAGGATCGAGCGGACCAGCTCGTTGACCACCCCGGCGCCGTTCGGGTCCGCGCCGTCGGCGCGCTCGGGTTGTTGCCACGACTCGATATAGGTGTCGAAGCCCTGGTCGAAGCCGAAGTCGCTGGCGACCGCGCCGTTGGCCACCACCGCGTGCGTCTGGTAGCCACGCGCCTTGAGCGCCTCGGCGAGCATCAGGAACTTCTGCGGCAGCGGAATGCCGATCTTGCGCACGATGCCGTTGTTCTTCGGATAGGTGGCGGTGAACATCGACGCGAACGACGGCCCGGTCTTCGGCCACTGCACCGTCGCCGTTTCGAAGCGCACGCCCTCGGCCGCCAGGCCGTCCAGGACCGGCGAGGTCGGACGCTGGTAGCCGTAGGCCGACAGGTGGTCGGCCCGGAGCGTGTCCATCGTGACCAGCAGGATGTTCGGCCGCTCCGGCAACCGCCGGCCACAACCGGCGACGAGCGCCGCCGCTGCCGCCAGGGCGACCAGGAGGTAGCCGACGACAGACGCTCTACGGGCGAGGTGCGACACGGTTCTCATCAGGGGACTCGGAACTCAGGGACTCGAGGAGTTGCCAGGGAGGGCGCTCGCTCCCGGTCTGGGCCCGGGAACCCGACGATCATACGAAAAGCCGCGCCCCAGGAGAAGGGTCATGGCGAGATCGGCACCGGACGCCAGTCCCCCTGGCTCAGCTCCCGGGTGGCGAATTGGTAGACCACCACCAGCGTTCCGTCCAGCCGGTCGGTACCGCCGGCCAGATCGCGGGCGAGCGCCTCGCGCGAGGCGTGCGAGCCACCGGCGTTGACCGCGATCCGATCGACCGGCCGGCGCAGGTGGAAGGCGAGCCGCTCGGCGAGCCCGGCCGAGGCGCCCCAGCCGAGCCGGGCGTCCGAGAAGACGTTGGTGAAGCTGTCGCCGAGCAGTAGCACGGGAGCGCCGGGGCGTGGCCGCCACGAAGCGCCCGCCGGGTCGATCACCGTCCGCACCTCGATCCGCTCGGCGGAGATCAGCGTCTGGCTGTCCGGCAGCCGGAGCATCGTCACCAGATCGCCGTGCTTCTGGATCGTCACCGGGCGCTCGTGGTAGACGAGCGACTCGGGTCCGAGGTCGTAGCGTTCGAGCAGCTCGACGGAGAGCGACCGGGCGACGCTCTCCATCGCCGCCGGACGCCAGTGGGTGTCGGTCCGGAGATAGGCCGCTTCGCCCTCTCCGGCCGCTTCGAACAGATCCGCCAGCGGGTCGAAGATCGACAGGCCGGCCCGTCGGAGCTCGTCCGTGAGCCGCGCGTACGCCAGGTTGCGCATCGCCGTCCGGCGAGCACCGTCAGCCCGTCGCGAGAACCGTTCGGGGTGGATCGTCGGCTTGACCGGCGTCGGCATCACCAGCAGCTCGATCCCGCGCGCGGCGAGCTGCCGATTGAAGTCGATCAGGACCGGCAGCGGATCGGGCCGGGGCGGGCTCTCCCAGGCCTGGCCGCCCCGGGCACGCTCACGGAGCACCCGCGGCTCGAGGAAGCCGGGGCCGGTGACGTGATCGAGGTCGGCGCGGTAGAAGAGCCAGCCGTCGCGGCCAGCGTAGACCTGCTCGTTGCCGAGGCCCACCGCGGCGAGCAGGCGCCCCTGGACCCGGGGTAGCAGCCACTCCCTCAGAAAGGACTGCTCTTCGAGCCTCGACTCCACTCGATCGATCGATTCGAGCAGCCGCAGGTCGGCGGCCACGAGACCGTCTCGAGCCGCCGCCCGCGCGGCTTCGGCAGCCGCCGGCAAGAGCCCGACCAGCGGCAGTGGCTCCGGCTGACCGCCGGCACGCGCCGACCGGAGACGGAGCCACTCCTCGGTCAGCGGTACCACCATTAGAGTGCCCAGCAGGACCGCGACCAGCCCCCAGCCGACCGCCGGCCGGAGATCGGTGGCCGTCAGCTCGCGCTCGGCCTGCTGCTTGCGGAAGATGACGCTGGATCTCGACATACTCAGAAGATGAAGTAGATGAACGGGTTGAAGGCCTGGGTGTTGAGCATCACCAGAGAGAGCCAGAGCACCAGCACACAGACCGCTGCCTTCCAGAGTGGCAGGCGACGGGTCCAGTCCCAGGTCTGTGGCGCCGCGAACGCGATCACCGTGGCGAGCAGCACGGTGGCGAGATAGTAGGGCTGATAGACGAGGCCGCCGAGCAGCCGCGCGGGCGGCGCCGCCTCGACCAGGCCGGCCATCGAGCCGAGGTACCGGATCGCGCTCGTCAGGTCCGCGGCACGGAAGAAGACCCAGGAGATCCCGACCAGAACGAAGGTGGCGGCGATCCGCACTACCCGCGGCGCGCCGCGGAAGAAGCTCTCCTTGCCGCGCGCCCGCTCGGCCGCCAGCAGCACCCCGTGGAAACCGCCCCAGACGACGAACTTCCACGCCGCACCGTGCCACAGCCCGCCGAGCAGCATCACGATGGCGAGATTCAAATAGGTCCGCGTCCGGCCGAGGCGGCTGCCCCCGAGCGGCTTGTAGAGGTAGTCGCGCAGCCACGACGAGAGCGAGATGTGCCAGCGGCGCCAGAAGTCGGTGATCGATTCGGCGCGGTAGGGCGAATCGAAGTTCTTGGCGAAGGTGAACCCGAGCATCAGGCCGAGTCCGATCGCCATGTCCGAGTAGCCGCTGAAGTCGAAGTAGATCTGCATCGAGTAGGCGACGACCCCGTACCACGCGTCACCAGTGACCACCGAGCCGGCGTCGAAGATCGTGTCGGCGACCTTGCCGCACGGATTGGCGAGCAGGACCTTCTTGGCCAGGCCGAGGCTGACGAACGCGACCCCGCGCGCGAACTTCTGGAGCGTGTGCCGCCGTTCTCGCAGCTGATCGGCGATCTCGGAGAAGCGGACGATCGGGCCGGCCACCAGCTGCGGGAACATCGATACGTAGCAGGCGAAGTCGATGAAGTTGCGCAGCGCCCGCGCTTCGCCCCGGTAGACGTCGATCGTGTAGCTCATCGACTGGAAGGTGTAGAAGCTGATGCCGAGCGGCAGGGCGACCCGGATGACCGACTCGATCGCCAGCCCACTGAGGCCGAGCCACTCGGCCAGCGCGTTGTAGCTGTCGACGCCGAAGTTGAAGTACTTGAAGAATCCCAGAAGTGACAGATTGGTGAGGACCGACACCGCTACCGCCCACCGCTGCGACTTGCTCCTCGGAGTGCCGGGTGACAGTCGCTCGAGCTTCCCCCCGCTCAGGCCGCCGGCGATCGTCAGCCCGCAGAAGTAGTCGACCACGGTCGAGGCGAGCATGATCAGCACGAACGCCGGGTTGGCCCAGCCGTAGAAGGCGTAGCTGAGCAGGGTCAGCCCGAGATGGCGCATCCGCCGGGGCGCGGCGTAGTAGACGACCAGCGCCAGCGGCAGGAAGTAGTAGACGAACAAGTGCGAGCTGAAGACCACGCTTGCCCCGTCTCAGTCGACCGCGTAGTAGGTGAGGCCGCCCGAGCCGAGCTCGTCGGCGACGAAGACCCCCTCGAGCTGGGGGTTCTGATCGAATCTCTCGAGCGTCAGCCGCAGCTCGGTCCCCTCGGTGACCACCGGCTCCGGCTGACCGTCGAGAATCGCCCAGCGCGCAATCCGCGTGCGCCCGCCGTCGTGCGCGCCCGAGACGATCCTGATCACCTCCCACTCGTCCACCACCAGCGCTTCCCGGTAGGGGCTGATCTGCTCGAGACTCGGTACCCCGGTTCGGCGGGTGAGGCGTGCCTCCACCTCCGCGCGTGCGACCGCCGGACGCGCCGCCAGCGCGGCCCGGTATCGCTGATGGTTCTCGCGCACCTCCTCGGCGGACAGGATGCGCGAATAGATCGCGACCCCCTCCAGCAGGGGCGTGGTGCCGGGCGCCGCCGTGACGTCCTCGCCGAACACCAGCGGGTAGCGCTTCCAGTGGAAGAAATCGCCGGACAGCGGCCACTCGCCGACCCTCTCGCCGTCGACGTAGGCCACCAGGCGGCCGGGAGCGTAGGTGACCACCAGGTGGAGCGACTGACCGGGCTCGTAGCTGGCGACCGTGGCGCCCTGGAACGCCCCGGGACCCCGGATGCCGGTGCGCATCGAAAAGTGGATCCGCCCCGCCTCGGCGCGCAGCGCGAAGTTGAGATGGAGGCCGCCCATCCGGAGCAGGCTGCCACTCGCGCCGGGCGTCGCGTACGCCTCCAGGCTGATCCGGTTGGACCCCCGAGTCGCGCGGACGACCGCGTCCATGTCTTCGGCCGAGGCGACGAAGCGCCCCCGGCCCAGCACCATCGCCAAGTCGCGATTCAGAATCGCCCGACCCTGGGGAGTCACCACACTCGCGCGCTCGGCGTCGAGCGCCGGGTCGAAAACCAGGTTCGGGGCGGCGCCGTTGGCCCACAGGAACGCCAGACCCTCTCGCCCGCTCGGCCAGAGCGGCGGCGCGATCTCGAGCGCCACCGGCGAGAGCGGGTTGGGACGCTCGGCGCGGTCGGCGAAACCTTCCAGCTGGAGGCTGTCGCCACCTCGGAGCGGCTCGGCGAGCGCGATCGAGAGCGACCGTCCATCGGCGGCCAGGGACCAGTCGCGGATCGTGGCTCCGGAGGCGAACCGCAGCGACGGCGAGGCCGGCGCGACCGGCTCGTCGAACGACACCTCCACGCGCCGCCCACCGTCTCTGGAGACCGCCCGCAGCGCGCGCGGCGGGCGGGCGGGCCGGACGATCGCGAGACCGCGCAATCGTCGGCTGCCGTCGGTCGCCGTGACCTCGAACCGTCCGGGCTGCTCGAATCGGTGATCGGCGCGTACCCCCTCTGCGCTACCGCCGTCGCCGAAGTGCCATCGCCATTCGCCGGCGGCCGGCGCCTGCCATTCGGCGGTGAGCGGCGCCTCGCCCGTCCGCCGCTCGAGCTCGAGCGCCTCGACGTGGACGTCCGGGAAGCGGTCGGTCGCCGAGTCCCCGCTCATCCGGACCGGATCGCCGAGCAGCTCGAGGTTCTCCGGGTCGACCTCCGCGACGAAGATCTCGTAGTCGCTCCGGAAATGATCGTGCTCGTCCCGGGAGGCGGCGAACGCGAGCATCGAGCCGTCTCGGGACAGCATCGGGAAGTAGAGATACCCCAAGCCTACCGGCATCCGCTCGTCGTTCTTGTGGATGATCGCAGCGGTTTCGTCGGTGGCGAGCTCCAGCCGGTTGATCGGTCCGCCCACTCCGGCGGTCCAGAACCCCCAGCGACCGTCGTGAGAGAAATAGGGCTGACAGCCTATCTTGTCGTGGCGCAGCGCCACCTGGCCTCGGTCGACGTCGACCGAGGAGAACTGGGCGCGGCCGTTGGTCGCCCAGCTCAGCTCGCTGTTGATCAGCCAGCCGTACTCCGGCAGCGCCTCGCGGGTCAAGAGCCGTTGCTCGCCGCTCTCGACGTCGATGAGCGCGGTCCGCCCCTGGCCGTCGATGTAGATCAGCTCGTTCACGGATCGCCAGACCGCCGCGCGGTGCTCGAAGTAGGTTCGGGCCTCCGCGACCAGCTGCCGCTCCTCGGAGCCGTCGGGGCGGATCAGATGCAACGGCCCGCTCGAGCCGCCCTTCGGATACTCCTGCTTGCCGTCCGGGAGCGACAGATAGGCGATCCAGCCGCCGTCGGGCGCCACATGGGCACAGCAGTGGCGCCGTCTCGGCTCGTCTGCCGTCAGCAGCCGCGGTGCCGAGCCCTCCAGATCGCGGACCCAGAGCCGCCACGCCCCGGAGCGATTCGACTCCCAGACCAGGAACCCCGGCAGGTCGGCGGCCGGGTGCTCGCCCGGGCCGAGCGTGGAGGCCGACGACGACGCTGCGCGCGCCGCGGGCGCCGCGCGCACGGGCGCTACGTCCTCGAGGCTCGCTTCCGTACTTCCCGGGCGGTCGTCGCCCGAGCCCGCGACGAGCGGCTCCGCCTCGGGCTCCGCACGCGGCTCGCCGCAGCCCCCAAGGAGCAGAGCTGCTAGCGCCAGGACCAGACACAACCGGCTCACACCCCCCAGTCTAGCGAGGACCATGCCGGAGAGGGTCCGACCGCGGGTACGTCTGCCCCGCCAGCAGACGGCGCTAGTGCGGGACGCCGCGGGAGGAGCCGAGGGGTCCCCGCCCAGGGGTGTCGGGAGCGAGCGTCTCTCGAGAGCCCATGCAGGCCAATACCGACGGCAGCGATGCGGACGCTAGGCGGACCCCCCCGCCACGAACCACGGATCATGACGCCGGCCCCGGGGCAGGGACCCCTCGGCTCCTCCCCCGGCATCCCGCACGAGTTCGGCGTCCGCTTCGCTATGCTAGAGTCCAACCGCGGAAAACGCCGCAAAACTCCAGGAAATCCCTGAACAATCCTCCGATTCCCCGAGGCCAGCCCATGCCCACACCGAAGTCCGAGATGCCGGTCGTCATCCTCTGCGGCGGTCAGGGTACGCGCCTGCGCGAGGAGACCGAGGTCCGACCCAAGCCTATGGTCGAGATCGGCGGTATGCCGATTCTCTGGCACATCATGAAGATCTACGGCCACTACGACGTCGCCCGCTTCGTTCTCTGCCTGGGCTACAAGGGCTGGGTGATCAAGCAGTACTTCCTGCGCTATCACGAGATGATGCGCGACTTCACCGTGTCGATGGCCGACGAGTCGGTCGAGTTCCACAACCGGCGCGGCGCGGAGAGCTGGCAGGTGAGCTGCGCCGAGACCGGCGAGACCAGCGGCACCGGTACCCGGCTCAAAAGGGTCCAGGAGTTCATCGACACCGATACTTTCTTCTTCACCTACGGCGACGCGGTCAGTGACATCGACATCGACAAGCTACTCGCCTATCACCGGGAGAAGGGTCGGATCGCCACCGTCACCGGGGTTCATCCGACGTCGCGCTACGGCGAGATGACGGTCGAGGACGGCGTGGCGACGGAGTTCAACGAGAAGCCGACCGTCGCCGAAGGAGTCGTCAGCGGCGGCTTTTTCGTCTTCCAGCGCGAGATCTTCGACTACCTGAGCGACGCTCCCGATCTCTTTCTCGAGTTCCAGCCACTGCGCGACTTGGCCCGGGACGACCAGCTGGCGGTCCATGTCCACGAGGGCTACTGGGAGCCGATGGATACCTACCGCGACTACCTGCATCTGAACGAGCGCTGGCGCAACGACCCGCCCTGGAAGATCTGGGAGTAGGTGCCAGGCCTGCAAGGGAGTAGGTGCCAGGCCTGCAAGATGCAAGTTGACTTGAGGCAACAGCTCCAACTTGCATCTTGCAGGCCTGGCACCTAGAAATCGATCGAGTAGGTCAGGAGGACCGAGTTGGAGCCGGGGTTGAACTCCTCGAGGCCGGCGTTCGACAGGTGGTGGACGGTCAGGCCGAGCCGGGTCCGGTCGGTCGTCCGGTAGCCGAAGTCGATCGACGAGCGGAACTGGACCGAGCCGCCCAGGTCCTTGCCGTCGCCCTGCTCGTAGCCGGCGACCGCCAGTCCGAGCGCGACCACCAGCCGCGGACTGGCGTCGAAGTCGCGGCGCAGACCGAGGTAGCCCCAGTACGAGCCCTCCTCGGTCGCCGCGACGCCGCCGGCAAAGTCGAGTCGCCACAGCCGGATCGGTGCCCGGAGCTCGACTCCGGCCTCGGCCTGGGTCGGCGTCTTGCCGACGTTGAAGACGCCGCCGCTCAGCTGGATCGCCGGGCGCCGATTCTGGGCACTCGCGGTGGCCGCGCAGAGGAGCAGCACACCGACCACGAGAGCGGGCCCGATTGCTCGCTTTCGCATGAGTCGCCGGATCATATCGCCCCCGGGTAGGTCAGAATGGGCGGATGGACGACGGCCACCCGACCGGTACCGCCGAGGGGACGACCGCCCCGGGGGCGGAGGGCGACCTCTACGTCGTCGCTACCGTCCACCTCGACACCCAGTGGCGGTGGACGATTCAGCGCACGATCAGCGAGTACCTGCCGGCGACGCTCGACGGCAACTTCGCCCTCTTCGAGAAGTACCCGCACTACGTCCTGAGCTGGGAAGGCGCCTTCCGCTACATGCTGATCCGCGAGTACTACCCGGAGGCCTGGGAGCGGCTCAAGGGCTACGTCGCCGAGGGGCGCTGGTGCATCGCCGGCAACATGCTCGAGTCGGTCGACGTCAACCTGGTCTCGCCCGAGTCGCTCATCCGCCACTTCCTCTACGGCAGCAGGTTCTTCGAGCGCGAGCTGGACGCCACCGCCTGCGACGTCTTCCTCCCCGACTGTTTCGGCTTCTCGTACAGCCTGCCTTCGATCGCCGCCCACTGTGGGCTCACCGGCTTCTCGTCGCAGAAGTTCATCAAGTGGATCGCGCCGGCGTCGACGCCGTTCGACATCGGTGTCTGGGAGGGTCCGGACGGCGCCTCCGTGCTGGCGGCGCTCAACCCGGAGGGCTACGGCGACGGCATCGATCGCGACCTGAGCCGCGCGCCGCACTGGCGGGAGCGGATCGCGAGGTTCGGAGAGGCGACCGGCGTACGCGCCGGTTACAAGTACTTCGGCATCGGTGATCGCGGGGGGGCTCCCGACGAGGCGTCGCTCGAATGGCTCGCCAAGGGCCTCGAGGATCCCGGTCCGTTGCGCATCGTGCACGGCAAGTCGGATCGCTTCTTCCACGACCTAGCGGACCGGAAGGATCGGCTGCCGCGCCACAAGGGCGAGCTCCTGCTCCCCGAGCACGGCCCGGGCTGCTACACGGCGATGGCTTCGATGAAGCGCTGGAACCGGCACAACGAGCTGCTGGCGGACGCGGCCGAGCGGGCCGCCAGCGCGGCGGCCTGGACCGGTGCCCTTCCCTACCCGAAGGCCGAGCTCGACGAGGGATGGCTGCGCTTCCTCTGGCATCAGATGCACGACGACCTGACCGGAACCTCGATCCCGCAGGCATACGACTTCTCGTGGAACGACCAGGCGATCGCGCGCAATCGCTTCGACGCGATCCTCGGCGACTCGGTCGGAGCGCTGACCGACCGGCTCGACACCACGAGCGAGGGCGTACCGCTGGTGGTCTTCAACCCGCTGACCATCGAGCGCGAGGACCTGGTCGAGGCGACCGTCCGCTTCGACGGCGGCTCTCCGGCCGCGGTCGCGGTATTCGATCCGGAGGGCAGCGAGGTGCCATCGCAGTCGGCTCCGACGGTCGGCGGCGGGCTGCGGGTCACCTTCCTGGCGCGGGTGTCGCCGGTCGGATGCGCGGTCTACGACGTCCGGCCGGCCACCGCAGCCTGCGCCCTGCGGACCGGACTCGAGGCGCGCCAGAACCTCCTCGAGAACCGCCGCTACCGGGTCGAGATCGACGACGCCGGAGACGTCGCGCGGGTCTATGACCGACTGCTCGAGCGCGACCTGCTCGATTCGCCCCTGCGCCTGGAGCTGCTGTCCGACTGGTCGTCCAAGTTCCCGGCCTGGGAGATCCGCTACCGCGATCTGATGGCCGAGCCGCGGACGGTGTGTCGGCTGCGCGGCTGCCGTGTGGTCGAGAGCGGGCCGGCGCGGGCCACCGTCGAGGTCCGGCGGGTCGCGCGCGGCTCGACCTACGTCCAGCGGATCAGCCTGGCGGCGGGTGGCGCCGCGGATCGACTCGAGATCGCCAACCGGGTCGAATGGAAGACCTGGGGCAGGATGGTCAAGGCGGCCTTCCCGATCCGCGGCGCGGACCCGGTGGCGACCTACGACCTGGGCCTGGGTGTGATCGAGCGTGGGACGAACCGGCCCGAGAGCCACGAGGTACCGGCCCAGCAGTGGGCCGACCTCTCCTTTGCCGGCGGCGAGCACGGCGTCTCGGTGCTCAACGACTGCAAGTACGGCTGGGACCGGCCGGAGCCGAACCGGCTGCGGCTGACCCTGATCCGATCGCCGTGGGCGGCGAGGGGACACGGCCACCAGTCGCGGCAGGACTGGGCGTGGCACCGGTTCGCCTACGCCCTCTACGGCCATCCTGGCGACTGGCGCCAGGGCACCGTCTGGCAGGCCGCGCGCTTCAACCAGCCCCTGCGTGCCTTCCAGGTCGGCGATGCCCGGCGGGCGGCCGCGGCGCGCTCCTTCTCGTTCGCCCGCACCAGCACCGATCGGGTCGCGATCCGGGCGCTCAAAGAGGCCGAGGACGGCGACGAGCTGATCGTCCGTCTGCAGGAGCTGGCCGGCGAGGGCGAGAGCGACGTCGCGATCGACTTCGCCCAGCCGATCGTCGCCGCGCGCGAGGTGAACGGCGTCGAGGCCGACCGGGGGAGCGCCGAGCTGCGCGACGGCTCGCTGGTGACCGAGCTGGGTCCCTTCCAGCCGAGGAGCTTCGCCGTCCGGCTCGCCGGGCCGCCGCCCGGAGCACGACGCCCCATATGCCAGCCGCTGCGCCTGCCGTTCGAGATCCAAGCGACCAGCTCTGACGGGTCCCGAGGCGCCGACTTCGACGACCGAGGCAACTCGCTCCCGACGGAGCTCTTCCCGGAGGCCCTGACCTCGGGCGGGATCGAGTTCGAGCTCGGACCCGCCGACGGACCGAACTGTCTCGCCTGCCGGGGCCAGCAGATACCGTTGCCGAAGGGCGAGTGGGAGAGCGTCTTTCTGCTCGCGGCGAGCGCGGGCAAGGCGACCGAAGGAGAGTTCACGGTCGCCGGCGACGGGGTCCGGATGCGCATCGCCGGCTACCGTGGGCCGATCGGCTACCCCTCGCACCGACGCGCTCTCGGACGCGTCCACTACGGTCCGATCCGTCGCCCCTTCCTCGAGCGCGACCGGATCGCCTGGACCGCCACCCATCTGCACGATCGGCGGGGAGGCAATCTCCCGTACCTCTTCGGCCACCTCTTCCGCTACCAGCTGCGGCTACCGGAGGTCGACGAGACCGCGTTTCCGCTCCTGCAGCTGCCCGACGCGAGCCGTATCCGGATCTTCGCCGCCACCGTGGCGCGCCGGCTCGGGTCGTGTGCCGTGGCGGTCGCCCGGCCGTTCGACTAGCCCTACGTCGGATCCGCTCGCCGCCACCAGCCGGTATCTCAGAGCTCGTCGGCTCGCCGCTGCGCCTCGCGGGCCTCCGGCTCACGGCCGAGTTCCTTGTAGAGCGCTGCCAGCAGACGCAACGCTTCTTCGAGCTCGGATACGGTCGCCCGGCCACCCGCTTCGAGCCGCTCGACCAGATCGAGCAGCAGGCTCTCGGCCTGCTGGTGACTGCCGAGGGCGCGGTACGACCGGGCTACCTCCAACCGCGCCTCGAAGTACTCGTCGCTCCCCTCACCATGCGCCGACGCCCAGGCGGAGGCCGCCAGCTCGAAGTACTCGAGCGACTCCAGCTCGTCGCCGGCGGATCGTCTGAGATACGCCAGATCGTCGAGCGCCTCGGCCAGGCTGTAGCTCCTACCTCCGGCCGAGCGGATGCTCTCGATCTGCTGCAGCCGGTACTCGGTCGCCTGGTCGAGGTCACCCAGCGTCTGCGACAGACGCGCGAGAGAGCTGGCGGTGGTGGCGATCCGTCGGTCCTCGAGGGGCAGCCGACGCTCGAGGATCCGCAGGCTGCGCTGGTAGGCGGTCAGCGCTTCGAGGGGGTGGACCGACCATTCGAGGCTACCGATCTTGCCGAGGACCTCGGCGACGATCAGCGCGTCGGGGCCGTAGGACAGCTCGACCTCGGCGAGGGCTTCCTGAACGAGACCAAGCGCCTCGCTCCGCTGACCTCTCCTTTCCAGCTCCCTCACCCGCTCCACGTCATAGGGACACTCGCATTCCGCTTCCAATTCCGGGGCGGCGGGCGCCTCCTCCTCTGGCGTCCGGCCGAGCTCCTCCAGCACCCGCCGCAGCTCGCGGCGCTGGAACTCGTAGCCGCTGTGATCCTCGCCCAGCGCCGCGTCGGTCATCTCGACCGCCCGCCGCAGGTAGGGCTCGGCCTCCTCGTAGCGACCCTGCTCGGCGAGCAGGCGGCCGAGTCGGAAGATCGGCTGCGTGACGGTGATGTCGTCGGCACCCTCGTACTCGGTTCGGAGCTCGATCGCCGAGCGCATCAGGGCCTCGGTGCGGTCGTACTCGCCGAGGGCTCGATACTCGCGGGCCAGCGTCAGCTGGCGCGACGAGAGGTCCGAGCCGGGCTCCAGGCGTCGGGCCATCGCGAGCGTCCGCTCGAAGACCTCCGCGGCCTCGCTATGGCGCTCCTGCCGGTGGTAGTGGTAGCCGAGCGACGAGAGTGCGCGCAGCTCGTCCTTCTCATCCTGTGCCAGGCCGAGAGCCTCGAGCATCAGCGTCTCGATCTCGGGATCGTCCGGTCGGATCTTGCCGAGCAGGTTGGCCAGGCTGCGCAGCTCCGAGGCGATCCGGCTATCGTCCGGCCGCTGCGATCGGCCGAGCTGTGCGAGCCGCTCACGCAAAAGAGCCTCGACCTTGTCCCAGGCCTCGACCTTCTCGTAGAGGTAGCGCAGCTTGTGGTTGCAGGAGCCTCGTTCCAGCAGCGGAGTCGTCGAGTACCGCCCGCGCACCTCGACCGCCTCCTCGCACGCGGCCACGGCTTCGGCGTACATCCACCGCCGCTCGTAGTGAAGTGCCAGGGCATCGAGCGTTTCGGGCACCAGCTGCGGGTTCGCCTCGAGCGCCCGCGCCAGCTCGAGCGCCTTCTCCATGCCGGCGAGCGCATCCTCCCAGGCGCCGGCGCTCTGCGCCTCGCGCGCCGCTCGGAGCGTCTCCTCCCATAGCTGCTCGCTCGGCTGCTCTTCGTTCGAGGTAGTCGCTTGCAGGGAGCAGAGCGTCCACAGCGTGCTCACCGTTACGATCAGCAGCGCGCGCATGGGCCGACCTCGACCGCTCATCCGCCTACCCTAGGGTCGCCCGCCCGGGTGCGCAGTGCAACGGCTTACATCACCGAGTGGCGCGAGTCGCCCGATACGCGGCGGGGGCGGATCCGCCTCGGGACGTCAGCTCCGGCCTACTCCGGCTCCGGCCGCTGCCAGGTCTTCTCGTCCTCGTCGAACGCAGGCAGGACGATCTCCTCGCCCATCTGCTCGCGAATGCCGTACTCCCAGTGGCGCAGGTACTTCAGGAAGACCGCGACCGCTTGCAAGCCACAGACCGCGAGGCCGTGCAAGCCGTCGAGGATCCCGAGCTGGAGGAAGTAGGTGCGCACGAAGCGCCAGAACGGTCGCCCCGCGACCGCCAGGAAGCCGACCCGCCGGCCCTCGCGAAAGCCCTGCGCGGCTCCCCATTCGGCGTAGTTGAGGAGCTTTTCGAAGTACTGATCGAAGTCGCGGTAGGTGAAGTGGACGAGCGGGTTGCGCAGGGTCGGGATCGGTCCGCTGATGTCGAGGTCGGTGTGCACCCGCCGGTTCGGGTAGCGGCCCTTGCCGCGGTCGAAAAAGCGGATCACCTTGTCGGTCGACCAACCCGAATGGCGAATGGTTCGATCGAGCAGGATATTCCGTCGTCGGATGTAATAGCCGTTGAACTTCGGCCCTTCGACCAGGAGCGAAAGGATCTCGCGCGCCAGCTCCTCGGGCACCCGCTCGTCGGCGTCGAGGATCAGCACCCAGGTGTGCTTGACCTGGTCCATCGACCAGTTCTTCTGGGCCGCTGAGCCGAAGTACTCCCGCTCGAGGATCTGCACCGGAAAGGCGCGTGCCAGCTCGACCGTCTGGTCGTCGGAATACGAGTCGACCACCAGGATCTCGTCCGCCCAGAGGACCGATTCGAGGCAGTCGGCGATGTTCCGCTCCTCGTTGTAGGTGGTGACGATCACCGACAGTGGCTCGCGCCCGGACGAGTCGCGGAGATCGTCGAGAGTGCGGATGCCCTCAGCTTGCTTCATCGGTGAGCAGGAGGCGCTCGATCCCCCGCGCCGAGCCGCTGGTCTCGTCGATGTCCACGACCACGGCTGCCAGGCGGACGTCGCGTTTGGCGACCTCGAAAGCCCCAGGCGAGTGTAGCTTGAAACGCCTCAGCACCTTGTCGACGCGCATGCCGATGATCGACTCGTAGGGGCCGGTCATGCCGAGGTCGGTCAGGAACGCGGTCCCCTGGGGAAGGACTCGCTCGTCGGCCGTCGGCACGTGCGTGTGGGTGCCGACGACAGCGCTCACCCGACCATCCAGGTAGAAGCCGAGCGCCTGCTTCTCGCTGGTCGCCTCGGCGTGAAAGTCGACCAGCACGACGCGGACCTCTTCGTCCAGGTCGTCGAGCAGGCGATCGGCGACCTCGAACGGCGACTCGAGCGGTTTCATGAAGACCCGCCCCTCGAGGTTGATCGTCGCGACCCGGATGCCGCCCGGGGTCTCGCCGACGTGCATGCCGACCCCCGGGTTCCCCGCCGGGTAGTTGGCCGGGCGGAGGAAGCGCCGGTCCTGGTCGAGCACCGCCATACCGTCGCTCTTGTCCCAGATGTGATTGCCGCTGGTGAAGCAGTCGATCGGCAGCTCCGAGAGCTCCTCGGCGATCGCGGTGGTGATGCCGAATCCGCCGGCGGCGTTCTCGACGTTCACCACGACATAGTCGATCCGATGACGATCGACGATGCCCGACAGGAGCGCCTTGAGGATGCGACGGCCGGGCTTGCCGACGACGTCGCCGACCAACAGAGCCTTCACTTTGCGTACTCGATCGAGCGGGTCTCTCGGATGACGGTCACCTTGATCTGGCCTGGATAGGTGAGCTCCGATTCGACCTTCTTGGCGATGTCCCGCGACAGCCAGACCGCCTGTTCGTCGGCCAACTTCTTGCTGTCGACGATCACCCGGATCTCGCGTCCGGCCTGGATGGCGAAGCTCTTCTGGACCCCCTTGAAGCTGGACGCCAGCTCCTCGAGCTTCTCCAGTCGCTTGACGTAGGTCTCCAGAATCTCGCGTCGCGCACCCGGCCGCGCCGCCGACAGGGCGTCCGCCGCGGTGACCAGAACCGCCTCCACCGTCTCCGGATCGTAGTCACCGTGGTGACACGCCATCGCGTGCACGACTTCCTCGGTCTCGCCGTACTTGCGCAGCAGGTTGATGCCGATCTCGAGGTGCGTGCCCTCCATCTCGCGATCGACGGCCTTGCCGATGTCGTGCATCAGGCCGGCGCGCTTGGCGACCGGCACGTTGACGCGCAGCTCAGCAGCCATGGTGCCGGCGAGGAAGGCGACCTCCTTGCTGTGCTGCAGGACGTTCTGTCCGTACGAGGTCCGGAAGCGGAGCCGGCCGAGCAGCTTGACCAGCTCGCTGTGCACGTTGGGGATGTTGAGCTCGAGCAGCGCGGCTTCGCCTTCCTTCCTGATCCGCTGGTCGAAGTCGGCCTTGACCTTCTCCACCACCTCCTCGATGCGTGCCGGGTGGATCCGGCCGTCGGCGATCAACTTCTCGAGGGCGGCCCGGGCGATCTCCCGCCGGAAGGGGTCGAAACCGGAGAGGATGACGGCCTCGGGGGTGTCGTCGACGATCAGATCGACCCCGGTGGCCGCCTCCAGCGCTCGGATGTTGCGCCCCTCACGGCCGATGATGCGCCCCTTCATCTCGTCGGACGGCAGCATGACCGCCGAGACCGTGGTCTCGGCGACATAGTCCGAAGCGGCGCGCTGGATCGCCATACCGACGATGTTCTGGGCCTTGCTAGACGCCTGCTCGCGCGCCTCCTCCTCGATCCGGCTGACCGCGTGCGCCGCTTCCATGCGGGCTTCGTTCTCCAGGCTCTTGGTCAGCTCTTCCTTGGCCTGTTGGGCGGTCAGGCCGGCGATCTGCTCGAGCTTGCCGCGCTCCTGCTGGATCAGCTCGTCGAGCTCTTGCTGGCGCTGCTCGAGGCGCTGCTCGCGCCCTCCGATCGACCGCTCGCGGTCGCCGAGCTTCTTCTCCTTCTGGTCGAAGTCGACCAGACGCTTGTCGAGGTGGTCCTCCTTCTGGCTCAGACGCCGCTCCAGCTTCTCGAGCTCCGAGCGCCGCTTGCGCGACGCCTTCTCGAACTCGTTGCGCGCCTGATGCAGCTTCTCCTTGGCGGTCAGCTCCGCCTCGCGCAGCTTGGCGTCGGCTTCACGCTGGGCCTCGGCGAGCAGCTTCTCGGACTGCTTCTCCGCCTCGGCGCTCGCCCGATGCGCCGCCCGACGGATGAAAAACCACCAGAGCACCGCCGCGATCAGGACCGCACCCGCGGCCGCTCCGATCAGCAAGTTGTTATCCACTTTGTGGCCCCCTGTCGAAGGGCACCAGAAAGGGCGATTCGAGTCGTTTACTCAGGTGGCGGGAAGAAACCGCACCCCCCGCGAAGCCGTGTGGGTAGTACCTCTTAGAACCTGATTCTCACCAGGTGGGTGTCCGCACCACGAGCCGTTAGCGTCCCCGTTCGAGCGGGGCTGGCACAGGCCGCGCGGATGTAGAACTCCCGAAGTAGCAGTGTTGGTTCTACAAATGCTTGACCCATCACGAAACCACACAGGGGATGCACATTCACTTCCTAAAAGTGGGGCGCCTCAAGCCTTGAGAGCCTTGTCCAGCTCTCCGGCCAGCACCGCCACCTTCTCCTCGACGTCGACTCGACTCCCTTCCTCGTGCCTCTGGCACTGAAAAAGCTCGTCTGCGATATTGAGCGCTGCCAGGATGGCGATCTTCGCCGAGTCGACCGTCGCCACCTGCTGCGAGATCTCCCGCATGCGGGTGTCGACCAGGCCGGCCAGCTCCTGGAGGTACTCGGGGTCCTTCTCGCCGCGGACGTTGTAGACGTTACCGAAGATCTCCACCTCGGTTGCCGTGGTCGTCTTCGATGCCATCGCCAATGTCTTTCTCCTGCCTTTTGAGGCAGATACGTCGGTTAGAACCGATTTCGACTATAGCACACGGGCACCCGGTGCCAGACCTGCATGTATGCAGGTTCGGTAGTGCCGAACCTGCATACATGCAGGCCTGGCACCGTGTTTTAGAGCAGGGCTTCGAGGCCGTCGGCGAGCTTTGCGACGCGCTTCTGCACTTCCGCCTTCTCCTTGCGCCAGGCGCCGCCGTCGGAGCTCTCGGCGAGCTCGGATTCGAGCTTCTTCACCTTGGTCTTGAGCCCGCGGTTCTGCTTGCGGAGCGCCTCGATCTGCTGGCACGCGGCGCCGACCTTCTCTTCCAGATTCTTCAGATAGTCCATTCGAGACCCCCGTCTAGCCTTGCCAGCCGTAGCGCCGCTCGAGCTCCCGGGTGAGCAACGCCTGGCTCTCGTTCACCTCTTCCTGGGTCAATGACCGGTCGGCGGCATTGTAGAGGAAGTAGATGGTCGTGTTCACGGCGCCCGCCGGCACCCCTTCGCCCGCGTAACGCGCACGTAGGCCGAACGAGGCGAGATGCTCGACGCCAGCCTCTCCGATCGCCTTCTGCAGGTCGCTCCACGGCACATCGACGGCGTGGGTCAGGGTGATGTCGGCGGAGATCGCCGGGAAGCGCGACGGAGCTCGGACCGGCTCGGGGTGCTCCGCCTCGGCGAGAGCTGCCGCGTTCAGCTCGGCGGCGAAGACAGCGAACGGCGACTCGGGCTCTTCGATCTGCCCGAGGTAGCCGACCACCGCACCCTCGGCCAGGAGCTCACAGCCGCTACCCACGACGAAGCCGGACGGCTCGGCCGGTCGCACCTCGAGGCGACCGTCGAATCTCTCGAACAGGCTCTCGAGTACCCCCTTCACCTCGAACAGATCGACCGGCTCCTGGCGGTCCCAGGCGGTCGGCGAGGAGCCACCCGCGATGACCGCCACCGCCTCGATCTCGTCCGCCTCGCCCCCCGGGAAGAGATTACCGATCTCGAACAGCCGGACCGTGGAGGCGCCCCGTCGCAGGTTGAAGCGCGCGCTCTCGAGCAGATTCGGCAGCAGCGACCGCCGCATCACCTCGTAGTGCTCCGACAGCGGGTTGGCGATCTCGACCGGCTCGCCGACCGGGTCGAGTCCGGGGAACAGGCCGTCCGCGTCACGCCGGCCGAAAGCGAAGTTGATCGCTTCGGAGTAGCCGCACGAAGCCAACGCCTCGCGGATCCGCTCGCGCTTGCGGTGGGCGAAGCTCGACCCCGCGTCGGGCGGGCCGATCGCCGGCAGTGCCGCCGGGATCATGTCGTAGCCGAACATGCGCATCGCCTCCTCGAAGAGATCGGCCTCCCAGACCTCGCCGCTCTCGCGCCGTTGCCAGAAGTCGTAGTAGCGCCAGGACGGCACGGTCAGCCGGAGTCCGGTCTCACCCGTGGGCTGCGGGTCGAACCCGAGGCCACGGTAGTAGTACTCGACTCGCTGGCGCGGGTAGTCGACGCCGGCGAAGGCGTTCAGGCGCTCGAGATCGACCGTCCCTTCGAAGGTCCCGAAGTACTCGGGATGCGGGTTCTCGAGCGCACCGCCGGTGACCGTGCCACCGGCGAGCTCGGCCAGCAGCTCGGCTACCCGATCGGCCGCCGTCCGGCAGGCGGCGGGATCGCCGCCCCGCTCGAACCGGTGGCTGGCGTCGGTGTGCATACCCAGCTGCCGGGCGCCGAGACGCACCGCCGTGCGGTCGAAATGGGCGCTCTCGATCAGGACGTCGCGGGTCGCCTCCGACACCTCGGTCTCGCTACCTCCCATGATGCCCGCCAGGGCCACGACGCGCTCGGCATCGGCGATCACCAGGACGCCGGTGCTCAGCTCGCGGCGCTCGCCGTCGAGGGTCGTCAGGCTCTCGCCCGCACGCGCATGGCGCACCTCGATTTTCGGTCCGGCCAGCGTGTCGAGATCGAAGGCGTGGATTGGTTGGCCGGTCTCCCACAAGACGAAGTTGGTGATGTCGACGACGTTGTTGATCGACCGTTGACCGATCGCCTCGAGCTGCTGCCGCAGCCATTCCGGGCTCGGACCGACTCGGATGCCGCGCACCACCCGTGCCACGTACTCGGGGCAGTCGGGCGTCGAGAGCTCGATCTCCACGATGTCCGCGGTCGCCTCGTCGCTCTCTTCGAGCTCGGCCGCCGGCGGCCGCAGCGGTCGATCGAAGAGCACCGCCACCTCGCGCGCGAGGCCGAGATGGTTCATGCAGTCCGGGCGGTTGGTGGTGACGTCCACTTCCATCAAGACGTCGCCGTCCCGGCGCTCCAGGCCCTCCACCGCCAGACCGGCGGCGGTCAGCTTCGCGGCCAGCTCGTCGACCTCGTCCGGCAGCTCGACGTAGCGCGCCAGCCAGTTGCGCGAGAACTCCATCAGCGCTTCACCTGTCGGAGCAGGCGCTCGTCGTTGTCGAACAGGACCCGGATGTTGGGAATGCCGTAACGGTTCATCGCCACCCGGTCGAGTCCCATACCGAAGGCGAAGCCGCTGTAGCGGTCGGGGTCGATACCGCACCCCTCGAGCACCCGCGGGTCGACCATGCCGGCGCCCAGGATCTCCATCCAGCCGGTCTGCGAGCAGGTCTGACAGCCGTCACCGTGGCAGAACGTGCAGGTGACGTCGACCTCGGCCGACGGCTCGGTGAACGGGAAGAAGCTCGGGCGCAGGCGCACCTCGGTCTCCGGGCCGAAGAGCCGCTTGAGGAAGGCGTAGAGGGTGCCCTTGAGGTGACCGAAGGTGATCCCCTCGGCCACCGCCAGGCCCTCGACCTGGTGGAACATCGGCGAGTGCCTGAGGTCGTTGTCGTGCCGGAACGTCTTGCCCAGGCAGAGGATCCGGATCGGCGGGCGGCGCTCCTTCATCGTCCGGATCTGCACCGGCGAGGTGTGGGTGCGGAGCAGCCGCTCGTCGCGCAGGAAGAAGGTGTCCTGGGTATCACGCGCCGGATGGTCGGGCGGGAAGTTGAGCGCCTCGAAGTTGTAGTAGTCGGTCTCGATCTCCGGCCCCTCGGCGACGCTGTAGCCGAGACCGTCGAAGATCTCGACGACGTCGGCAGCCACCCGGCTCACCGGGTGGATCGAGCCGATCATCGGCCGGCGGCCGGGGAGGGTGACGTCCACGGCCTCGACGACCGGGACCGCGGCGGTCGTGAGGCGCGATTCGAGATCCGCGAGTCCGCTCTCGACCTGCTCCTTGAGCCGGTTGACCGCCTGGCCGTAGTCGCGCCGCTCTTCGGGTGGGACCTCCTTGAAGGCCGCCAGCCGCGCGCGGACGATGCCCTGCTTGCGGCCGAGCCAACGGATGCGCAGCTCCTCCCAGGCCGCCGGATCGGCGACCTCGGCGGCTTCGGCCTCGAACTGCCGGGAGAGCTCCGCCAGTTCGGTCAGCGGGCTCACGACGAACCCCCTAGCCGTCCTGGTGGCCGAGCGCCTGCTTGGCGACGGCGGCGATCTCCGTAAACCCCTCGGGGTCGCGCACCGCGACGTCGGCGAGCATCTTCCGATTCAGCTCGCAGTCGGCCCGCTTGAGGCCGTTCATCAGCCGGTTGTAGGAGAGCCCGTTGAGGCGCGCGGCGGCGTTGATCCGCACGATCCAGAGCCGGCGGAAGTCACGCTTCTTGCGGCGCCGGTCGCGGTAGGCAAACGCCTGGGAACGGTCGACCGCCTGCTTGGCGATGCGATGGGCCCGCGACTTGGTGCCGTAGTAGCCCCGCGCGAGCTTCAGAATCTTTCTTCGTCTTTGAGCTTTCTTGTATCCGCGTGTAACGCGTGCCATCTCAGAACCCCGTTTTCTGGGCCCGGAAGGGCCGATTGGCGAGTCCGGCGTTGCCGGCTCTGGCCGTGCGCCCCAGGACGGTTCTCCTCCCAGAGCGACATACGGCGATGTGAGTCAACTAACTACCGATGATCCCCTTGATCTTCTTCTCGAACTTGGCGGCCACCTGGGTCGCCTTGCGCAGATTGCGCTTGCGCTTGATGTTCTTCTTGCCCAGGTTGTGGCTGGCCCCGGCGTGATGGCGCATGACCTTGCCGCCGCCGGTCACCTTGAAGCGCTTCGCGGCGCCACGATGTGTCTTCTGTTTCGGCACTGGAGATACCTCGGGGACTGTCGTAGGAAATCCGGGCCAGGAACCAATCAACGCCCGGCAAGATCGGGGATTGTACACCAATACCGGGACAAATCGTAGGGGCTCGGCGGCCGATCCCAGGGCCGCGGCGCTTCTCCTTCCGTATGGTACACAAGACGGAGCTCCGTCATAGCCCGCTCGAGGAGTCGCCATGAAGAAACCATCCCGTGTCGCACTCGGCCTGATCCTGTTGCTGACGCCCGTCCTCGCCCAGCCGGAGGAGGCCGACCCGCTCGAGTTTCCGGTCGCTGCCGAGCAGATCCTGCGCGAGCCGTTCGGGGGCTCCGAGGGGATCGCCTTCAACGGCGAAGGCGACCTCTATCTGACCGCCAATCGGGCCCTCTGGCAGGTCTATCCCGACGGCACCGTCCGCCACGTGACCGACCTCCACACCAATCTCGGCCTGGCCTCGATCGGGCCGCGCGATCTCCTGGTCGCCGACTTCGGGCCGACCAACGCGTTCAACGACGACCGCAACAGCGACGGCATCGTCTGGCGGGTCACGCCCGAGGGCCAGAAGACCGAGCTCGTCACCGGCATCGGCGACCCGAACTTCATCCTGCTGCGCGCGGACGGCTCGATGCTGGTGACCGACGACGCGACCAGCGACATCTACGTCGTCGGCGAGGACCGCGAGCCCCGCCTGTTCTCGACCGCCGTCCCGCACCCGAACGGCCTGGCACTCTCGGACGACGGCAAGACCCTCTACGTCGCACAGATCTTCAAGAGCATCCGACCGGTCGTCCCGGACGATTCACTCTGGGCGCTGCCACTCGAAGACGGCCAGCCGGTGGGCGCGGGCAGGATCGTCGCCCGGCTCGGGCCGTACGCCGCCAACGACGGCCTGGCGATGGATATCGAGGGCCGGGTCTATATCGCGGCCAACGGCAAGGCCGGAGAGGTCTGGCGCTTCGATCCGCGCACCGAGGAGCTGGTCCTGATCGCGCGCGAGGTCTACGGCGCCGCCAGCATCGCCTTCGGCGAAGGCGAGTGGGATCACCGATCGATCTACGTCAGCACGACCCATAACCAGGGCCGAGGCGGCAAGGTCTATCGCATTCCGGTCGGTGTGGAGGGCCAGCCGGTGACGCGCTAGGTACGCCGCCGCCCCTGGGCCTCCCGCTGCACCATCGGCACCGCTCGCTGCAGACCGGGAACCCGAACGGGCCGACGCCGTTCCAAGGTGGTAGGTGCGGAGAGTCCTGCAAGCGAGTGCCCTGACCCTCGGGCTGGCGACCGCGGCGGCCTGGCCTGCCGCACCGCCCCCGGGCGACCCATGGCCGCGCTCCACCCCCGAGGCGCAAGGGCTCGAGGGCGAGCGCCTGCATCTGCTCAGCCGAACGATCGAGGACGGGCGTGACTTTCCCGATCTCCACAGCCTGCTGGTCGTCCGTCACGGCTATCTGGTACTCGAGGAGTACTTCGCCGGCTGGCACGCCGATCGCCCCCATACGCTGCAGTCGGTGACCAAGAGCTTCACCTCCGCCCTGATCGGCATCGCCATCGCGCAGGGCGCGATCGAGGGCGTCGACGAGCCGATCCTCGGGTTCTTTCCCGATGCGAGCGGCATCGCCAACCTGGACGAGCGCAAGCGCCGGATG
Source organism: Thermoanaerobaculia bacterium (assembly GCA_947259925.1). Classification (GTDB taxonomy): domain Bacteria; phylum Acidobacteriota; class Thermoanaerobaculia; order Multivoradales; family JAHEKO01; genus JAHEKO01. The sequence goes on along the minus strand of CAMYOG010000035.1, from coordinate 15,620 downwards.
ACCCTCGAAGATCTGCTGACGATGCGCAGCGGCACCGACTATCACGAGCGCGGCAGCGGGTCGCCGCACAGCCGGCTGAACCGTCTACGCTCGGGCTGGGACCGCTTCTATCTCGACCGGGCAATGGTCGCCGAGCCGGGGACCCGGTTCCAGTACGACAGCGGCGGCGTCATCCTGCTCTCGAGTCTCTTGCAGGCCCGGACCGGCCTCCACGCCGACGCTTTCGCCGAGCGCCATCTGTTCGAGCCGCTCGGCATCGAGGGGGCGGCGTGGTTCCGCAACGCCGAGGGCCACCCGCATACCGGCGGCGGGCTCGATCTCCGGCCGCGCGATATGGCCAAGTTCGGTCTGCTCTATCTGAACCGCGGCCGCTGGGGCGAGCGCCAGATCGTGCCCGAGAGCTGGGTGCGACAGTCGACCGCCCGCCAGCTCGAGCGGCGGAGCGGCTCCCATGGCGTCGGCTACGGCTATCTCTGGTGGATCGAGGAGCCCGACCCGAACGGCACCGGCAAGCTCGACATCTACGCCGCCAAGGGTTTCCGCGGCCAGTACATCTTCGTCGTGCCGGAGCACGACATGGTCGTGGTCGTGACCGGCGGCACCCGGAGCTACACCGACGAGGTCCGGCCGGTCGACTTCCTCTACAGCCACATCCTGCCGAGTGTGACCGCACCCTAGCGCCCGGCTACAGCTCGAGCGACTTCGACGAGCTCACCTGCGCGAACCGCTCGAGGAACTCCTCGATCGGTACGGCCCCCAGATCCTCCCCGGTGCGCAGCCGCAGGGCGACCGCGCCGGCCTCCGCTTCGCGGGGACCGACGACCAGCATGTACGGGATCTTCTGGACCTGCGCCTCACGGATCTTGTAGCCGAGCTTCTCGTTGCGGTCGTCGAGCTCGGCGCGCACGCCGGCCCCGAGCAGCCGCTGGTGGACCGACCCGGCGAACTCGGCGACCTTCTCGGAAAGCGGCAGGACGACCGCCTGCACCGGCGCCAGCCAGACCGGAAACGCGCCGCCGGTGTGCTCGACCAGGATGCCGATGAAGCGCTCGATCGAGCCCAGCAGCGCGCGATGGAGCATCACCGTCCGGTGCTCGGCGCCGTCGGCGCCGACGTACTTCAGATCGAACCTCTCGGGCAGGAAGTAGTCGAGCTGGATGGTGCCGAGCTGCCAGCCGCGTCCGAGCGCGTCCTGGACGTGGAAGTCGATCTTGGGGCCGTAGAACGCGCCTTCGCCGGGAGCGATCCGGAACGGGATGTCGCGCTCCCGCAGAGCTTCCTGCAGCGCGCTCTCGGCGCGCTTCCAGATCTCGGCGTCACCGATCGACTTCTCCGGCCGGGTCGAGATCTCGATGTCCATCTCCTCGAAGCCGATCGTGTCGTAGATCTCCTTGAGCATGTCGACCGAGGCGTTGACCTCGGGCTCGATCTGCTCGTCGGTGCAGAAGATGTGGGCGTCGTCCTGGCAGAAGCTGCGCACGCGCGTCAGCCCCGAGGTGACGCCGCTCCGCTCGTAGCGGTGCAGCCGGCCGAAGTCGGCGTAGCGGATCGGCAGGTCCCGGTACGACCTGAGCTGGGTACCGTAGATCAGGCAGTGGGTCGGGCAGTTCATCGGCTTGACCGCGAACTGCCGCTCGTCCATCTCGGTGAAGAACATCGCCTCGCGGTAGTTGTCGAGGTGGCCCGAGATCCGCCAGAGCTCCTTGTCGAGGATCTGCGGCGTGATCACCTCGGCGTAGCCGTACTCGACGTACAGCTCCTGCACCCAGCGCATCAGCTCGACGTAGAGCACCGAGCCCTTGGGGTGGAAGAAGGGGCTCGCCGGAGCGTAGGCGTTGAAGCTGTAGAGATCGAGCTCGGCGCCCAGCTTGCGGTGATCGCGGGCGCGTGCCTGCTCGACCGCTTCGAGGTACGCCGCCATCTCCTTGGCGCTGCCGAACGCCGTGCCGTAGATCCGCTGCAGCATCTCGTTGCGCTCGTCACCCTTCCAGTAGACGCCGCCGGTGTCGAGCAGCTTGATCGCCTTCACCTGCGAGAGCCGCTGAGCGTGCGGGCCGCGGCAGAGATCGGTGAACCGACCGTGGCGGTAGAGGGTGATCGTCTCGTCCTCCGGGATCTCCTTGAGCCGTTCGACCTTGAGCGTCTCGCCCATCTCGAGAAAGAGCTTCTTGGCCTCCTCGCGGCCGATCTCGATGCGCTCGAATTCGTGATCCTCGGCCAGGATCTCGGTCATCTTGGCTTCGATCCGCTCCAGATCCTCGGGGGTGAACGCCTGCGGGTAGCGGAAGTCGTACTGGAACTTCTGCGAGTGGTCCAGACGGCCGGCGTCGATCTCGACCTCGGGCCAGAGGCGCTTCACCGCGTCCGCCAGCACGTGCTCGGCGCTGTGCCGCAGGAACGGACCGGCCTCGGCGTCGCGGGTGGTGATCAACCGGAACGCGCCGCTGTCGGTCAGCGGCTGGCGGAGATCGACGTCGCGGTCGTCGAACCTGGCGCCTACCGACTCCTTGGCCAGGCGCGGTCCGATCGACGTCGCGACGTCGAGGGGCGTCGTCCCCTTGGGTACCTCCCGGACACTGCCGTCCGGGAGCGTGAGTGTGATCTGGTCAGACATGATTCGGCTCCACCGTTCGCTGTTCAGAGTTTAGTACCGCGACCCACCGATCGGGGGACAGGTACGAACAGCGGCTCGGAGAGGGACGCTCGGGGCCTCGGAGCGAGTGAGGGCGAATCACCGGCGGCCGGTGTTCGTGCCTGTCCCCGAGGTAGTTGAGTGGTAGGCCCGAGCGGACTCGAACCGCTGACCTCTACCGTGTGAAGGTAGCGCTCTAACCAGCTGAGCTACGGGCCTGGACATCTCGTTTCGGGGACAGGTACGAACTCCGATCGTCCGGTCGTCACGCCCATCGGCGCATGGCCTGGCGTGGACCTGACAGTGCCGTCGATGTTCGTACTCGTCCCCCAAAAAATGGTAGGCCCGAGCGGACTCGAACCGCTGACCTCTACGATGTCAACGTAGCGCTCTAACCAGCTGAGCTACGGGCCTATCCTGTGTTGAGCGAGGAGGTTGGCCGTCTCGGGCCGACCGCCCGCTCGGGACGAAGCAGGCTAGCAAGGGGGTCGGATGGTGTCAATCGCTCCAGGGAGCCCTGACCACCTCGCCGCGCTGGTACCCGATCCGTCGCGCCTCGAGCGCCGGCACGCGCGCTCCCTGGCCGGTCGCCCGCGCCCGCTCGACGATCTGCCCCTGCCAATCGGCGGCGTGGTCGAACCGGCCGAGCTCGGCGAACGCCATCGCCACGGTCTCCGCGTGATCGATCGTCTGGGCGCGCTCGAACACCTCGCGTGCGAGCCGCAGCGCCTCGGCCCCGTCGCGCACCGTGTCGTCCGCGGCGGTCGCCAGCAGGCGCGCGAGCAGGTGCTTGAGCGGCACGCTCTCCGGCAGCAGCTCGACCGATTCGCTCAGGTGGGCGCTCGCCGCCGATTCGCCGCCCGACAGGAGCAACGACATCGCTTTGCCGAAGCGCGCCGACTCGTCGCGCGGCTCGCTGGCGATCGCCGCATCGTACTGTTCGACCGCCCGGCGATACTCGCCCCGGGAGCCGAGCGCACCGGCGAGCGTCAGCCGGAGTTGCCGGTTGGCGGGGAGCGAGTCGACCGCCCGTTGGAGTCGGGCAACCGCCTCCTCGGACCGCCCCTGGCCGAGCAGCGAGCGGCCGAGGTAGTAGTGGGCCGTAGCCGCGGTCTCCTCGGAGACACCGAGCGCCAGCACCCGCTCCCACGCCGCCACCGCATCGCCCGGCGACCCGAGCGCCTCGTTGGCCATGCCGAGCACGAGCAGCGCCTCGGCGTTGTCCGGCTCCGCGCGCAGCAGGGCGACCATCTCGCGCCGCGCCTCGGGTGCGCGCCCGAGCGAGATCAGCACCGAGGCGCGCTGCGCCTGTAGCTCGGAGTCGTACGGGTCGAGCTCGATCGCCTCGGTCAGCAGCCGCTCGGCGTCGCCCGGACGACCGCCCCGGTCGTACAGAGTGGCCAGGTTGACGCGGCCATCGACGTGATCGGGCGCCTGGGCGACCAGCGCCTCCAGACGGGCGACCGCCTCACCGATCTGGCCGAGGCGGATCAGGCCGATCGCCAGGTTGTAGAGCATGCTGGGGCTGGTCGGATCGAGCCGCTCCACCTCGCGGTAGGCCCGTACCGAGTCCTCGACCCGCCCCATCTGGAGCAGGGTCGCACCGAGGATGGCCCAGTGCTCGGGCTCGTCCGGCTCGGCGGCGATCGCCCGCTGGAAGGCGGCGACCGCGCCCGGCAGGTCACCCCGATTCCGCAGCCGCCTGCCGTCGGCCAGGTAGACCTCGACCCCGACGGCGCCCGCTCCCAGGGTCTCCATCTCCGGGTCGGGGAACTTGAGCTGGCCGGCGCCGCGGGCCGCCAGCAGCTCGCGCGCCCGCTCGAGATCGCCCAGCCCCCGGTGGGCGAGCCCGAGCTGATAGCGGACCTGGGACGCCTGTGGCTGCTCCGAGAGCGCCGTTTCGAAATGCTCGACTGCGCCGCTGAGATCGCCGCGCGCCGCCGCGATCCGGCCGAGGCCGTAGTGGGCCGCGGCGCCGAAGCCGGGGCGCTCGGCCAGAGGCCGGTAGAGCTCCCCCGCCCGCTCTTCGTCGCCGAGCTCGAACTCGATCTGCGCGAGTCGCAGTTGCACGGTCGGGTCGGTCGGCTCCAGTCCGAGCGCACCGGTGAGGACCGCGCGCGCCTGCTCGAGGTCGCCCCGCTGCTGGAGGATCGAACCGCGCAGATAGCGCCACGAGAACTCGTCCGGCTGGAGCTGCTCCGCGCGTGCCAGGCAGCTCTCCGCCGACTCGGGCAGGTTGTAGACGAGAAAGAGCCGGCCGAGCTCGCCGAGCTCACGGGCCAGCTCGTCCGTGGACGGGCCCGAAGCGGCCAGGCTCTCCAGCCGCTCCATGCGCGAGCGGAGGAGGTCGGCGACCGCCGGCTCGAAGCCGTCCAGGGAGGGTCGCAGGATCGACGCCGGCTCCTCCGCCGCGATCCCCGAGGCCAGCGCCCCGATCAGAGCCAGCCCGACCAGGACGCGGGTCACGGCGCCGCTCCGGGGGCCGGCCAGATCGCGTAGCGGCCGAGCTCCGGATCGATCCACCGCCGCCGGCGACCGTCGGGCCAGACCAGCTCCAGCCGATCGACCGTCGGCTCGCGGCCGAGGCCGACCAGCACCCGCGGATCGCTCGAGGAGGCGTAGCTGCCGTCCACCTGCACCCGGCGTTCGAGATCGGTGCCGGCGGCGCGCGCGACCGTGACGCGCGCGCCGAGGGCGTCGCTGCCGGAGCCGGCCAGTAGCCTGACTCCCAGCCACGCGGCGTCCTGGCCCCTCTGATTGATCAGCAGCCGGGCCGGGCCGGCGTTGTTGGCAAGCAGTACGTCGGAGTCGCCATCGTTGTCGACGTCGCCCAGGGCGACGCCGCGGCTGACCTCCGACAGCCCGAAGAGCTCTCCGGTGGCGGCCGAGATCTCCTCGAAGCGGCCGGCGCCCAGGTTGCGGAACAGCTGGTTCGGCTGGTGCAACGGGTAGGGATCGCCTGCTCGCACCAGCGCCTCGATCGTGCTGACCGCCCCGTTGACCACGATCAGGTCGAGCCAGCCGTCGTTCTCGATGTCGATCCAGGCGGTGCCGAACGAGGTCGCGGTCCAGCTCGCCTGCCCGAGACCCGAGCGCCGGGTCTCGTCGGTGAATCCGCCCTGGCCGTCGCTCAGATAGAGGGTGTTGGTCTCACCCTGGAGGTGGGTCATGAACAGGTCGAGGTCGCCGTCGGCATCGACGTCGCCGACCACCACCCCCATGCTCGCCTCGGGCTGGCCCTCGGCGTTGACGGCGCTGCCGGCGATCAGGCCGTCGTCGCGGAACGTCCCGTCGCCCTGATTGATCCACATCTGATTGGGCATCATGTCGTTGGCGACGTAGACGTCGATCCAGCCGTCACCATCGAAGTCGGCGGTCACCACGCCCAGCCCGTTGCCGAAAGCGCTATCGATGCCGCTGCGACGGGTCGCGTCCTCGAAGGTGCCGTCGCCCCGGTTGCGCAGCAGCCGGTCGGGGACCGGCCGGTAGCTGAGTGGCGCGCAGTAGTCGGGCGCGCCGGTCGGCAGCGAGCAGTGGACCCGCCGGCTGAAGGTGAAATCGACGTAGTTGGCGAGAAAGAGGTCGAGCAGGCCGTCGCGGTCGTAGTCGACGAACGCGGCCGGCACGGTCCAGCGGACGTCGTCGACCCCGGCACGCATGGTCGTGTCCTCGAACGTCCCGTCGCCGCGGTTCCGGAGGAGCTGATTCGAGCCGAAGTTGGTCAGGTAGAGATCGACCCAGCCGTCGGCATCGTAGTCCCCGGCGGCCACACCCATGCCGTATCCGGTCGCCTCGATCCCGCTGCGCTCGGTGACGTCGACGAACACCAGCTCGCCACCCTCCGAATCGTTGCGGAAGAGCCGGTCGCTCGGCGGCGTCGGACCGACCGGCGGAACGATCGCATCAGCCAGCGTCTTGCCCGGCCCCAACATCGCTCCCTGTACCAGGTAGACATCCAGATCGCCGTCGTTGTCGTAGTCGACCAGCGCCCCGCCCGAGCCCATCGTCTCCAGGAAGTAGAGCTCCCCCGACATGCCGTTGAAGTGCACGAAGTCGAGCCCCGACTCCGCCGCCCGATCGACGAACGGAACGTCCTCACCCCGAGCGCCCGGTGGCAGCACCGACAGCGCGATCGTTACGCCCAACAGTGTCCCTTTGAGCACCCTAGACATCGCGCAGAGCTTACCCCCGTCCCAGCATCCTGCACGCCACGTTCCACCTCAGCGAAGCCGGGTGCGCAGGCCGGGTAGGGCGAGGGAAGGGGTACCTCCGACAGGGCATAAAGGAGGCGCCTTCGCCTCTACCCGAGCCTCCCAGTCAAGGTGCTGAGCGCCGACAGCCCTGTCGGGGGTGCCCCTTCCCTCGCCCTATCCGGCCTGTCTCGCGGGGCCTCCAAGGCTCAGCCCGGCAGCTGCCTGAGCATCGCCCGCGCCTTCTCGATGTCCGCCGCGTAGCGATCACTCGGGGCGCTGGTCACGAACCGCTCGAGTGCCCGCCGAGCGCGCCCGGTCTCGCCGATCTGCGCCGCTACCAGGGCCAGATTGTAGAGCGCGTCGTAGTTCTCCGGCTCGACCGCGATCGACCTCTCCCAGGCGTCCACCGCGCCGCGCGGATCGCCGGTGTTGTAGCGCGCGGTTCCGAGGTAGTTCCAGGCCTGGCCGAGCCGGCCGTCGAGCTCGAGCGCCCGTTCGGCGTAGCCGCCCGCCTCCCTCCAGCGCTGGCTGCGCAGCGCCACCAGCGCCAGGTTCTGGAGCGCCAGAGCGTTGCGCCCGTCGGTCGCGAGGATCCGCTCGAGCGCCGCGCGTGCCTCCGGCTGGCGGCCCGCCGTGGACAGCACCAGCGCCAGCGCGTTGAGCACGTCCGGATCGTCGGAGTCCCCGAACGGCTCGAGGACGGCGAGCGCCTCCGGGTACCGGCCGACGTCGGCCAACGTCAGGCCGAGCTGGCGCCGGAGCGAGTCGGTCGCTACGCCCAGCCGCACCGCTTCCTGCATCAGCTCGATCGCCTCGACGGATGCTCCGCGATCGAGAACCAGCTGCGCCAGCAGGAACCACGCGAGCCCCATCGAAGGCCGCTCGGCGATCACTTCGCGCGCCAGCCGCTCGGCACCGGCCGGATCTCCCAGGTGCATCGCATCGGTCACCTGATGGAGCTTGGCATCGAGCACCACCAGGTTCTTCGGATCGTCCTCCGGGCCGTAGCTCTCCTTGGCGGCCGCCGAGCCGGTCAGGTACCCGAGCGAGCGCAGCGCCTGCTCGGCCTCCGCCGAGACCTCGCCCCGCACCGGCGGCCAGACCGACTCGGTCGGCAGCAGCCGGGCCAGGCGCCGCAGGTGATCGCGCTCCGAGTCGACCAGGTTCCGGCTCTCGGTCGGGTCCGAGCGCAGGTCGTAGAGCTCGGGAAGCGGCAGCGAGATGAACTTGTAGCCGTCGTGGACCACGCCGCGCAGCGGCGCGAATCCAGAGTCGAAGGTCGGACTGAGCGATTCGAAGTACTGCGACACATCGGCGGACGGCTCTTCGTCCGCGAACAGCGCCTGTCCCGACACGCTCGCCGGCACGTCGACGCCGGCGGCGCGCAGCATGGTCGGCAGAAGGTCGACGTGGCTCGCCGGGAAGTCGGTCCGGCCGGTGCCCAGGCCGCCACCCCAGAGCACCAGCGGCGCCTTGATGGTCGCCTCGTAGGCGAACAGACCGTGGCTCCGCTCGCCGTGCTCGCCGAGCGCCTCGCCGTGGTCGGAGGTGACGACGACCAGTGTCGGTCCTTCGCCGCCGCCCAGGAACGGCTCGAGCAGCGGGGTCAGGAAGTGATCGACCGCCTCCACCTCGCCGCGGTAGGGCGCGTCGCGGTGACGCGAGGCGAACGGCTCCGGCGGTAGATAGGGCGAGTGCGGCTCGTAGAGGTGAACCCAGAGGAAGCGCCGCTCGTCGCGGTGCGCGCGCCACCAGTCGAGCGCCCGCGCCACCACCTCTTCGCCGCTACGCTCGGGCATGTCGATCTGCGTCGGCACCGAGCCGACCGCGTAGTCGTCGTCGTAGACCTCGAAGCCGCGGTCGAGGCCGTAGCGGCTGTCGAGCGGGAAAGCGGCCACGAAGGCACCGGTCGCGAAACCGGCGCCGCCGAGCAGGGTCGCCGCGGTCGGCAGCGTGGCGGGCAGGACGAACCCCTTGTTGTCGCGGATGCCGTGCTCGTACGGGTGCAGGCCGGTCAGGATGTTGGCGTGCGAAGGGAGGGTCAGGACGTTGTGGGCCCGGGCGTTGTCGAACGTCCAACCGCCCGCCGAAAGCCGGTCGAGGGTCGGCGTGGCCACCTCGTCGCTGCCCATGAAGCCGAGCACGTCGGCGCGCAGGGTGTCGATGGTGATCAGTACCACGTCGCGCACCGGCGCCGCCGGCGCCGCCGGCAGGGAGAGGTCCGCGACCGCCGCCGGCCTCTCAGCCACGGCCCGCCCGGTGGGACGCGCTTCGGGCTCGGCCTCCCCACAGGCGAGCAGACCGACGCCGAGCGCCAGAGTAGCGACACGCTTCACCGCGGCATCCTATCCCGCGCGGCTGTCGATCGAGGGGTACCCCGACCGGCGAGCACGCTCGCCGTCAGCCTTCGACCACTACCGGGATCTCGCTCTCCTCGGAAGCACCGGTGGCCGGGTCGGTGACGGTCACGACCAGCCGGTACTCGCCCGCCGCCAGCCCCGAGGTCCGCAGCCGGCCGGCGATCTGCTCGACCGCCGGATCGCCCGTGTCCCGGCGCTCGTCGATCACCAGCTCGATGCCGTCGATCGGCTCGCCCGAGAGGCCGTAGAGCTGGCCCGCGATCCGCAGGGAGCCGCTGGCCAGGTTGTACCCGACCAGCGATACCGCCGCCTCACCACCCGAAGCGACCACCGGCTTGGCGGCCGGGATGTAGGGCTGCCCCTGGTGCATGAACGGGTAGTCGAAGCCGTGGACCTGATCGGCCGTGTTCTGCTCGCGCGCCAGCAGCCACTTGCCCGGCGGCTCCGGGAACAGCGGCGGCAACAGGGTCATCTCGCCGCCGGCCATCTCCGGCACCCTGAAGGGGGTGGTCTTCACCGCCGAGGCGCCGGTCTGCGAGTTGCGCACCACGACCCGCGCCACGTACTCGCCGGGGCGCAGCTCGAAGTCGCCCCAGTACTTGAAGCCGGTCTGCCGGAGCGCGTCGCCCGCCTTCTGCATGTCGAACGGCAGGGTCCTGACGAAGAAGTCGCCGACTCGGCCCTGGGAGTCGATGGCGTAGGCGTAGAGCTCGGCGGGCAGGACATCGCCCGCGAAGCCGCGGGCGAGCGACTCGCCTTCGATCTCGATCAGAATCGGGATCCACGCCGGATCACGCCGCACCTGAAAGGGCGTCGCCAGGACCGAGATCCCGATCGTGCCGCCGTTGCCGCCGCTGATGACCAGATCGGCGACCGCCAGCGAGCGCTCGAGCGGCGTCTGCTCCGAGTAGGGCTTGGGTGCATAGTAGCCGGGCCGGTGGACCAGGCGGACCCCGGACGGCGCGCCGTTCAGCTTGACCTTGAGCCGGTGGAACTTGCCGTCCATCTTCAGGTTCTCCGGCTGCACCGCGACGACGTAGGTGACGCTGGTCCGCTCCAGCATCTCGCCCATCGCCTCACTCAGATCGTTGTAGTTGCGGTAGAACTCGCCGCCGGTCTGCGAGGCCATCATGAACAGGCCGTCCTGGCCACCGGCGCGCGGGCGGACGTCGCCGCCCGTGGCGAGACCGCCGATATCCACCGCCTGGATCGCGCAGTCGGCCCTGACGAACTCGTCGAGCATCTCGTTGACGTCGCCGGTAGCGGCGGTGTCGCCGAACCGCTCGTCCGACTTGACCTCCCAGAACTGGCCGGTCGCCGACTGTTCGGCCATCTCCATCATCTGGTTCGCGTCCTCGCTGCCGAGGAGGATCTGACTGTCGAAGCCCTCGGAGAGAAACACCACGTGCTTGCGCCCCTGCACGGCGTTCATCATCCCGGCCAGCTCGGCCAGCGAGCTGGTCATCGCCAGGATCTCGTTCTTCTTCGCCTGGCGCCGGGTCTCCCGCTCGGACGACCCGAGGACCTCCATGATCTCCGCGGCGGAGTCGAACTGCGCACCCGAGGGGCTCTCGCGCGGATCGGAGCCGACGCCGGTGAAGGCCTCGAGATCGGCCAGCACGACGCCCAGCGGGTCGCGTATCGCCTCGCTCATCTGGACCAGTCCGAGCGTGTCGAGCGCGTAGTCGATCTGCCCGCGGTCGCCGGTGAAGCTGAGCACGAGCCGCGCGCCGCCGGTCCGGGAATAGGTGCCGACCGCGACCACATCCGATGGATGCAGGCCCTTGAGCACCAGCTCACGCGCCGCCGTCCGGGCCTTGACGATCGCCGCCGGATCGGAGAACGACAGGTCGAACAGCAGCAGGAAGTGGCGCCGGCCGGCGGCCGGCACCGCAGCCGGTGCGACCGGCTGGGGCGCTTCGACCGACAGATCGATGACGTCGAACCCGACGACCGGCAGCTTCTTCCTGCCGTCCAGGATCTCGAAGTTCTCCTTGGTCAGCCCGCGAACCGGTTCACCGTCCTTGAGCACGTTGATCGGGATCTCGACCACCACCACCGAGGTGACGTCTTCGAACTTCTGCTTGCCCTGGGCGGCCACCGAGCCGACCATGCCGACGATCAGGATGCTGCCGAGGAGGACCGCGCAAGCGGCCGGGAATCGTTTCATTGTCAGGCTCCCACTGGTCTGGAGTGATCGAGGCCTGTGCCCCAGTCTCCCGGGTCTCAGGGTCGCGTCTCGATGATATCCGAGCGAGCGGTAGAGCTAGTTGAAGACCGTGAAGTCGATGGAGTTGCTCTCCGTCGACCCGGTCGCGCGTTCCATGATGTCGACCATCAGCTTGTAGCGCCCAGCGTCGAGCCCGGCCGGACTGAAGGTCGCCAGCAGCTTGTCCAGCCCGTCGATGCCGGTGACGGTGCGCTCGACCAGCGCCAGCTGGCCACCCTCGACCGGTTCGCCGTCCTCGGCGAGTATCCGCGCACTCACCTCGACCATCCCCTCGTCCAGGTTGTAGGCGACCAGACAGACCCGCGCCTGGTCGTTGTTGCGAAGTGCCGGTCCGGCTGCCGGTATGTAGGGGTCCCCGTTGACGGTGAACGGATAGACGATCGAGCGCTGGTAGGCCTGGTCCTGCTCCCGGACCAGCAGCCAGTCCCGTTGGCCCTCGAGAAAGAAGGGCGGCAGGACGAAGGTCTCGGCGAGCTCGAACTCCGGAATCTCCAGGCGGATCGACTCGGAGCCGGTCCGGCCGGTGATCGCGTTCCGCACCAGCACCCGCAGGAGGTAGTTGCCGGGACCAAGGTCCATGTGGCCGTAGTACTTGAGCCCGGTGCGCGCGAAGGCGGTCCGTCCGCGACTCAGATCGAGGGTCACCATCTGGGTGAAGAAGTCTCGCATCGAGCCCTGCGCGTCGGTGACGTAGGCGTAGAACTCGACCATCATCTCCTCGTCCCGATGCTCCCAGAGCAGCTTGTCGCCGCCCACCTCGATGATGATCGGCACGTACGCGGCTTCCCGGTCGGCGCGGAAGGGCGCCGCCAGCACGTTCAGATCGAGCTGGTCCTCGGTGGTGGCGCTGGCGATCACATCGGCTGCCAGCAAGCTCTTCTCGAGCGGGTGGAGCTCGTCGAACGGTCGCGGAGCATAGTACCCCTGGCGGTAGCTCAGCTTGGCCTTGCGATCGAGATCCGCCTTGACCCGGATCCGTCGATACGAGCCGTCCGGCACCACGTCCGAAGCCTGGAACGTCAGCAGGTAGGTCACCTCCGACTTGCGCAGGACGCGGGTCAGCTCGGTACCGAAGTCGCTGGCGTCCTGATAGAGCGAGCCGCCCGTGTCGTTGGCGATGTAGAACAGGGCGTCCTGGCCGACGCTGCGGGCGCGCTCGACGGCGTCGGCGTCGGCGCGCAGGCCGGAGATGTCGACCGCCTGGATGATGCAGTCGGCGCGCCGAAACTCCTCGAGCATTCGCGCCATCTCGTTCTGGAGGCCGACGTTGCCGTAGATGTCGTCGGTATCGATCAGGCCGATCTGGCCGCCCTGGATGTTGGCGAGATCCTGCTGCAGCTCGGCGTCGTCGGCGCTCGGCTGCTTGCCCAACAACAGGCGCCCGTCGAAGCCCTCGGAGAAGTAGACCACGTGCTTGCGGCCGCGCACGCTGTCCATGAAGCGCGCCAGGTCGCCCATCGAGCGCGACCACGAGGAGATCCGGCCGCGCGAGAAGCTGCGCTCCATTTTGGCGATCTGACGGCCGATGACGCGGATGTGCGCTGCGACGCTCTCCTGCAACGCGGACGACGCGCCTTCGTTCACCAGGTCGGCGATGTCGCTGGTGGCGGCGAACGCGGAGGCGTCCGGATCCTCGATCAGAAAGAGGAGCGGATCTCTGCGCGCCAGCTCGGTGAGCCGGGGCGCGCCCAGGGTGTCGATCGCCCGCGCGATCTGCGCGCGGTCGGGCGTGAAGGTGACGATCATCCGCGCGCCGCCCTCGACGGTGTGGACCGCGACCGCCACCAGGTCGGTCGGATGCAGATTCTCGAGCACGAACTCTCGTGCCGCCTCGCGGGCCCGGATGATCAGATTCGGGCTCGAAAACGACAGATCGAAGAGCAGCAGGAAGTGCCGGCGGGCCGAGGCGGGCACCGCCCGGTCGATCTCGGTCCGGGTCGCGCCGGGCTCGACGACCGCCAGGTCGACGACCTCGAAGTCGACGATCCCGCGCTTCTGACCGCCGTCGAAGATCTCGAAATCGTCGACCGTCAGGCCGCGGACCGCTTCGCCGTCCTTGCCGACCACATTGACCGGAACCTGGACCTCGACGACCCGCGCTCGCTCTTCGAACGTCTCGAGCTTCTTCTTGGATCTACTGGACTTGTTGTTCTTGGAGCTGTTGGCGGCAGAGGCTCCGGCGAGTGAGGTGAGACAGAGCGCGAGGCAGGAGACGACTGCCGTCAAGCGTCGAATCATGCAGAGCTCCGTAGTCGCATCCAGGTGGTTCTCCCGATCGGCGAGCCCTCCTCGCACCCAGGTGAGGCGAACTAGTCTACAGCATCTCGCCGCGCGGCCACAGTGGACCCCTCCTCCCCCACCCCGGGGCGGTCCTGCCTACCCGGTCGGGCGACTGAGCATCGCCGCATAGCGGCGGGCCTCGTCGTGGGTGGCGTCGAGCTTGAGGGCGCGCTCGACGTGATGGCGAGCGCGGTCGAGCTCGCCGCGCGCGATGAACACCTTGGCCAGCCCCAGGTGCACCTCGGGGATCTCGCTGTCGGTCCGCAGCGCCTGGCGCATGAACTCGAGGGCGGCGTCGTTGTCGCCCTCGGCGAGCGCCAGCTCGCCGCGATAGACGAAGATGAACGGGTTGGTCTGGTTCAGCTTCTCCATCCGGCCTAGTAGGTTCATCGCCTCCTGCTGCCGGCCGCTGTTCTGATACGCACGGGCGAGATTGTTGAGCAGGGGCACGCTGTCGGGATGGAGGGCGAGGCCGCGCTCGTAGAGGGCGATCGCCTCGTCGGTGCCGCCCCGGCGCATCAGGACGATGCCCAGGTTGTTGATCGCCTTCTCGAAGTCGGGAGCCAGCGAGTTGGCGATCACCAGGTAGGGCTCGGCGACCTCGGGCTGCTCGCGCATGAGCGCTTCGGCGCCCAGGTTGTTGTAGTAGTGCGCCATCGCCGTCAGATCGTCGATCGGGTTGAAGTCCTTGTAGGACTTCGGGCGGTACGGCAGGAAATCGTAGGTCTGGAGGTCGCCGTCGACGTTGACTCCGGCGACGATATGGCCCCGGCTGACCACTACCCCCTGGCTGTAGTTCCAGCGCTGATAGTCCTCGACCTCGACGTAGAAGGGGTTGAGCCGCTGCCGGCGGGCGATCGCCACGAACAGGTTGACGAACGACAGGCAGTTGCCGGAGCGGGCGACGAAGGTCTCGTCGGCGTTGCGCGTTGGCAGCAGCGAATACTGCAGGTCGAGGCCGCTGAAGATGTAGTCGACGATGTCCTGGATGCGCTTTTTCTGGTCGCCGATCGGCGACAGGAGCGCGTCGACCTCGGCCGCTACCTCTTCGGACAACTCGAACGGGATCTCGACCCGGTCGGCCAGCTCGGCCGGCAACCGGTCCCGGTACTGTTCGCGGACGTGCTCGGTGGTGTCGAACGGCTCGTACTGGGAGCAACCGACGAGAACGGCTACGGCCAGCAGACTGGCGATACTCCGGACCTGGAAGCTTCGAAAACCCTGAAAAACCGGCATGATTGGCTCCGGGATGCAGATCCGCCGCCAGATGAGTCCGGCCGGCGGGGCGGGTCAGCCTAAACCCTTCTGAGGCAACTCACAAGACTCGCACGGCCGGAGAGATATACGGCCGTTTTTCCGGTCCGATTCTCCGGGACTATCCAGAAAAATGAATCGGCTCTGTCCAAGCGCTCGAATCGGCCGTGATTCGGCCCTCTGACGGCGCTGTTGGTCCCGATTCAACCACCTTTAGAATCAGCAGATAGAGGTTTATTCGAAACCGAGCAAGAGTTGGCAGAGCCCTTGCTTGACCACCTCTCCGTGACCCGTATAGAATCCCCGTCATTCGGTCTACTTGACGGGATGGATACGCAGCAGCGAGGGACGAACTGCGCTCTCGCCACTTCAACTCGAACATTGAGCGGGGACGTCCGCGTGGGACTTCCCCAATCAGACACAACCAAGGAGGTTTGTGAATGAACCGAAGCATTTTGCGGAGTACTGTTGCCTTCGGCTTAGTTCTCCTGCTCGGCGCGGGCTTCGCGTGGGCGCAGGAGAACACCGGCAACGTGTACGTCGAAGTGATGGACACTGAAGGCAATCCGCTCCCGGGCGTCACGGTGGAGCTTTCGGGCTACGGCGCGACCCAGACCCAGGTGACGGGCTCACAGGGTGAGACCCGCTTCCTGAAGCTGGACCCCGGCACC
>CAMYOG010000034.1 GCA_947259925.1 Thermoanaerobaculia bacterium | reverse complement strand
GGTACTAGCCGACCAATAGAAGGACGACACCACGCCGGAAAACGAGCAAGCACCTGCGGTCACACATGCCGCGTCCCAGCAGTCATTGCCGGCGTCGTTCGTGATCGTTGGACTGCAGCCCAGAACAACCGCCCTTTCGACCATCGCTTGCCATTCCGCCTTCGAGGGCAGGCGCCATTCCCCCGGCGACGATCCGTCCGACAGACCGCAGCCGTCCGGATCGACCCCCAGATCGGACAACCCCGCCACGAACTCCATCGCCGTGAACCAGTCGAACGCGCCGTTCAGACAATTGGCGTCCGCCAGCCACACCAGCCCCGTGTCGTTGTCCGTCACCGTGCCGTTGCCGCAGTCGATGTAGCGGTCGGTGTTCGTCGGGTCCGCACACGACGGGGCAGCCGTCTGCAGCGCAACGACCCCGTCCCCTGCCCAGGCGCCCGAAACGCCCCACAACAGTAGGCAGAGCAGACAAGCCGAACCAATAGTGCCTCTTGATCTTGTGCTGCTGTAGAGCCTCATCTCGACACCTCCAACAAAAAGCGCCGCGGTAACAACGCCACGCCGAGAACGAGATTCAAGAACCGACTCGCAGACATCCTAGCACCTGAGAGGCCGCGGACCTCCACCCGGCCGCCGGTGGAACCATGCGCTTTCTATCGCCCGGAACGAGCCCGCAGCCCACCCCGAGGGGTTCCACACGAACGTCGGAAGATCACCGCTCGTTCCCACCTCCTGCATGCCTCGAGCGAGAATGCCGATGATCGTGGGAAGGCGACACTCGTGTAGAACCTCTCGGGGGAGGGGAGACTCTCGGGAGGGAACCTCTCGGGAGGAGCGGAAGGCACGATTCCGGTTCACCGCCACGAGCCGGTGTATATGTGATGGCCCGGGACGCGCCGCACACTGGGTTGCGACGCTACCCGCAGGGATGGACGCATGGTCGTCGGGGTAGCGTCGGGTGACTCTGCTCGACGTTCTGATCGGCGGGCCGAGTGCTACCTGCGGGCGTTTGAGTCAGGAAACGAGGATTTGGTAGCCCACTCCGATGCGAGTTGGAACCACCGTGAGGGATTTGCTCCGAGAAGTGCGCGCGGAATGCGTGCACTTCGACCGCCAAATCCCGTACGCGCTGCCAAACTGGAACAAAGTGAAAGGTTGGTAGCGCGTACGGGATTTGAACCCGTGTTACCGGCTTGAGAGGCCGGCGTCCTAACCCCTAGACGAACGCGCCACTGAGGTCTGCCCGCAAGGACTGCGGACGCGGAAGAGTAGCAAATACCTGCAGTTAGCTCAAGGGTGAGGCAGCCGTCCTACGCTCCGGTGTAGGGCTCGCGCAGGAGGATCTTGACGCCGTCGGGATCGTGGGTCTCGAAGCCGATGGTGCCGTCGGGGAGCTCTCGGAGCCCACCGGGAATGTTCTTCTCGCGGAACTGCAGCTCCTCGTACGCCTTCTCGGCCGAGTCGGTCAGGATGGTCAGGGTCATCTTCTGCTTCGGGCCCTGGTAGTCGAAGTCCTCGTCGCGCTCGGCGCGGCCGGCAGTCAGAGGTCTGCCGACCACCTCGATCAGGCAGGCGCCGGCCCGAAAGAGGGCCCCGCGGCCGGTTTCGCTCTGCCAGGAGCGTACTTTCGGCAGCGCCATCACGTCGCTGTAGAAAACCGAGCTGGCGTCGAAGTCGCGCGCTCGGACCACCACCCTGAACTCGTCGATGTTCATTGATCCCTCCTGCACGTCGAGCTTATCCCGGTCGAAGCGCCCTTGGTATCCTTCGCTCCGTGATCGCCGCGCTGCCGAGGGCCGTCGGACTCCTGCTACTGGTCTCGCTCACCACGCCTGGGCTCGTCGCGGCGCGCGAGGAGGAGGAGGGCCTGCCGATCCTCGAGTCGGGCACCGCCGCGGTCGACCTCGGCACGCAGCGACTGACGATCCGCTACTCGACCACGATCGCTGGACCGCTGGTCGAGGTCCAGCCGTTGATCGGGGCGCTCGGCGGCGAGCTCGAGATCGGCCCACTCGGCGAGGCCCACGAGCTGACGCTCAACGAGCGGACGTTCGCGTTCGGTCCGGGGAGCGACGCCGTCACTTCCGGCCCCGAGATCATCGACCTGTCACAGGCGGCGATCGCCGGCCAGACCGGCGCTCAGGTACCGCTCGACCTGCTCGACAACATCTACGGCCACAACCTGGGCTACGAGTTCACCTGGAATCAGGCCGCGCGCATGCTCCTCGTCCGTCACCAGCCGGCGCGGGAGCTCGGCATGCATTTCAACCTGGTTCACGTTCAGGGTGTGACGACGGTCGTCTTCCAGTTCTCGACTCGGCCACGCTACCGGGTCACGACGGAGCCCCGGTCGGTGCTGGTCGAGCTGATCGGCGACCGGCTGGCGGGCAACACGGCCAGGTCGCTGCCGACCGACGATCTGGTCCTCGGCATCAGCGTGGCGACCAACGGCAT
This sequence comes from Thermoanaerobaculia bacterium, assembly GCA_947259925.1. Taxonomy (GTDB): domain Bacteria; phylum Acidobacteriota; class Thermoanaerobaculia; order Multivoradales; family JAHEKO01; genus JAHEKO01. Next base: position 103,601 of record CAMYOG010000034.1, on the reverse strand, counting down.
CCGTCTGCAGCTGGCTGACGGCGCGACGGTCGAGAACTACGTCCTCGACGACCCGTACCGCCTGGTGTTCGACGTCTTCCGCGACGGCCGGCAGCCGGCCCCGGGGGAGCCGACGGCACCACCCGGGAGACGGCGCGAGCGGCCGACCGGCATCCGGACGATTGTCCTCGACCCGGGCCATGGTGGGGCGGATACCGGCGCGGTCGGCCGGAGCGGGCTCGAAGAGAAGCGCCTGTCGCTGCAGATCGCCCGCGTCATCAAGCGCCTGCTGGAGGAGCGCCTGCCGGTGCGGGTGGTCCTGACGCGTGACGGCGACGGTGAGGTAACGCTCGAGCGGCGCGCCGCGTTGGCCAACCAAAACAAGGGTGACCTGTTCATCTCCCTCCATCTCAACTCGGCCGTCGGATCGAGCGCCAGAGGCGTCGAGACCTACTTCCTGAGTCTCGATGCCACCGCCACTTCACAGGCGCACGCCGCGGCAGCGGCAAGCGTCGGCAGCCAGGAGGGGGATCCTCTGTTCGACCTCCAGCTCGAGCTCTGGGACCTGGCGCAGAGCCGCCACCTGGCCGACAGCCGTACCTTCGCCCAACTGATCCAGGAAGAGCTCAACGAGGCGCTCGAGCTCGGCGGGCGCGGCGTCCGCCAGGCGCCTCTTCGGGTGTTGATGGGCGTCGCGATGCCGGCGGTCCTGGTCGAGCTCGGCTTCCTGAGCAATCCGAACGAGGAGGTCAAGCTCCAGGATCCCGAGTACCGGTTACAGCTCGCCGACGCCCTGGTGAAGGCGGTGACCCGCTACCGGGCGCAAGCGCAGGGCCTTCCCGAGGGGACGGACGAGGCGACCCCATGACCGGGCGGCGGGCGGCTCTCGCCGCCGCGGCTCGCGTGCTCCTGGTCGGGACCGTCCTGGTGACCGGCTGCTCGCAGCCAGCCGAGGATCGCGAGGCGAGCGCCGCCGGCGACCAGACCCCGACGGTCGAACCGAACGGCGACGAGGCGCGATTGACTCTCTACTTCCCCGGCGGCGGCGGCTGGCTGGTCGCCGAAGAGCGCCTGGTGCCGGTCGTCGACCGGGGCGTCGACCTGGAGGCGATCGCGGCGGAGGTTCTGGCCGGTCCGACCACTGAGGGGCTCTACGCTCCGTTTCCGGACGAGACCCGCGTCGGGAGCGTCTTCGTGTCGTCCGACGGCGTCGCCTACGTCGATCTGGTCTCCAACCGGGCGCGCCCGCCCAGCTCGGGCTCACGTCAGGAGATGCTCTCGGTCTACAGCCTGGTCAACTCGGTGCTCACCAACCTCCCCGACCTCACGGGAGTCGTTCTGCTCTGGAACGGGCAGCAGCGCGCCACCTTCGCTGGCCATCTCGACACCGGCCGGCCGCTGCGCGAGAACCGGACGCTGATCGCCAGGTAGAGCGACTACTCGGGTGGGCCCCAGAGGCTCTTCTCGTCCTTCGGCTCGGCCGCCCGGCGATCGCCCTTCGCCTCGAGGCTCGCGACCTCCGCGAGGGTCGCGGCGAGAGCCTGATTTTGGAGCTCACAGAGCTCGCCGATGCCCGCGAACGCCAGATCGATCAGACGATCGAGCTGTGGGCGCGAGAAGGTCGTCTTCTCGCCGGTCCCCTGCACCTCCACCAGGTTGCCGCTGGCGGTGGCGACGACGTTCATGTCGACCTCGGCGCGCTGATCCTCCGCCGCCTCGAGGTCGAGCAGCTCGACCCCGTCGACGATGCCGACCGAGATCGCGGCGAGCTGCGCCTCGAGCGGCCAGCGCCGGATGTCGCCGCTCAAGAGCATGTGCGCGAGCGCCTGGACCAGGGCGACATGGGCGCCGGTGATCGCCGCGGTCCGCGTGCCACCGTCGGCCTGGAGGACGTCGCAATCGATGGCGACGGTGTAGTCGGGCAGCGCCGTCAGATCGACCACGGCCCGCAAGCTCCTGCCGATCAGCCGTTGGATCTCGGAGCTCCGCCCCGAGGGTCGTCCGCGCGAGACCTCACGCCGCGACCGCGTATGGGTGGCGCGGGGCAGCATGGCGTACTCGGCCGTCACCCAACCGCGGCCGCTGTCGATCAGAAACGGCGGCACACGCGCCTCGACCGAGGCCGAGACCAGCACCCGCGTATCGCCCATCTCGATCAGGGCCGAGCCCTCGGCGAACTTCATCGCCCCGAGCTCGATGCGCACCGGACGGAGGGCATCCACGGCACGATCGCTGGTGCGCCGAGACGACATCAACCGATTCTAGCCCGCGGAGATGCGGTGACAGGACACTTATCTCGCCGGAGATACGGTGGTCAGATGCGGTGACAGGGTACTTATTTCCCCAGATGCCAGGTCTCGCCTCTCTGCCCTTCGCAGCTGCGGGCGCGACATCAGTATCCTGTCACCGTATCTCTCGTATCTCTCAGAGGACGGTGCCGGTGACGTCGATCTCGACCACCGGCTGGCGCGGGCTCGTCGTCTTGAGGGTCACCTTGCCACGGAAGCGCCCCTTCTCCCGCCCCGGCGCCAGGGTCAGGACGACGTTGAACAGCCGGCCCGCCTCGACCGCCTCGACCTCGGCCTCCAGGCCTTCCAGGTCGGTCGTGGCGCTCTCGACGTCGACCGCCATACTGCTCAGGTTCTTGATCTCGAGCGTCGCCTGGTGCTCCTGGCTCGGATCGCGGCGACCGAAGTCGGCGACCTGCGGGGTGACCGACAGAATCGGGCGAACGATGCCGGAGATCGGAACCCGCACCGTCTTCTGGCGCGGGTGGTTCGTGGTCAGTCGGACGTAATCGGCCATAGGCCCGATCGGCGCGTCGGCGGCGAGGGTCACGTCGACCTGCCAGCGATTGGAGTCCTTGCGATAGTCGCTGTCGCCGGGCTCGAGCTTCCGGTACGAGACCTCGACGAAGTCGTAGGGCGACGTCGCCCGGGTCAGCTCGAGCTGCGGATGGTCGGGCGACCAGACGATCTGCTTGCGGGTGCCGTACTTCTCGCCGTGCACGACGACGAACCGCGCGTAGCCGGGGCTGACGTCGATCTGCGCCCGAACGTCCGCCTTGATCACCAGGGACAGCTCCGGGTTGCCGGCGTCGTTGGTGAAGACGCGGATCGACTTGGCGATCGGTCCGCGGAACTCGGAGGTGTCGAGCCGGGCCTGGAGCGAGCCGCTCTCGCCCGGAGCGATCACCTCGTCGTACTTGGCCACCGTGCAGCCGCAAGTCGGCTTGACCCGAACGATCTTGAGCGGCGCCGTCCCCTCGTTGCGGATCTCGAAGGTGTGCTCGATCGCCTCGCCCTTGGCGACCCGACCGACGTCGACCACCGAATTCGGGATCACGGTCTGGGGCGCCTTGGCCTCCTGTGCGTAGACGAACCCGGCGAGTGTCAGCAGAGCGACGGCGACCGCGATCGACCGGCGCCGACGGCCGGCGGTGTGATTCAGATTGGACTCGAAGGACTGCATCGGTGTATCTCCCTGGGTACGACTGGCCCAATGCTACACTCCGCTTCCCCCAGGCGGTAGCGCCCTTTTTCACAGTCCCCACGCTCGATGGCCTCGCCGCTCGACATCTACATGATCGCCATCGGCGGCACCGGCATGGCGCCCCTCGCCTGCCTGCTCGAGGAGCAGGGCCACACGGTTCGCGGCAGTGATACGCCCCTCTACCCGCCGATGAGCACTCTTCTCGAAGAAGCGAGCATCGAGCCGCTGGTCGGCTTCGATCCCGCCCATCTGGACCCGCCTCCCGATCTGGTGATCGTCGGCAACGCGGTGCCACGCACGAACCCCGAAGCCGAGGCGATCGAGGCGACCGGCCTGCCCCGGATCTCGATGCCGCAGGCGCTCGCGCGCTTCTTTCTCGAAGGCCGCCGACCGCTGGTGGTCGCCGGCACCCACGGCAAGACGACCACGTCGTCGATGTCGGCGTGGGTCTACAGCGCCTGCGAGCGCGACCCCGGTTTCCTGATCGGCGGGGTGCCGCACAATCTCGGGCGGAGCTTCGAGCGGGGATCCGGCGACCGCTTCGTCATCGAGGGCGACGAGTACAACGCCGCCTACTTCGACCGCGGGCCCAAGTTCCTGCACTACCGGCCGCAGACGGCGATCCTGACCAGCGTCGAGTACGACCACGCGGACCTCTACCCGGATCCCGAGAGCTTGATCGAGGCGTACGGACGCCTGGTCGAGATCGTTCCCGCCGACGGTCTGCTGGTGGCCTGCGGCGACTCGCCCGACGTCGTCCGCCTGACCGAGCGTGCGGAGTGCCGAGTGGTTCGGTACGGGCTGGGCGAGGGCAACGACCTCTCGCCGCTGGGCGAGGTGGCGAGCTCGCCGGATGGTAGCCGCTTCGTTCTGCCCGACCGGGAGGTCGGCGAGATCGAGATCGTTCTGCCGTTCGGCGGCAAGCACAACGTGCTCAACGCGATGGCGGTGTGGACCGTGGCACGCGACGACGGCCTGCCCGCCGAGGAGGTGGCCGCGGCCCTGCGCCGCTTCGAGGGCGTCAAGCGACGGATGGACGTGGTCGGCACCCACGGCGGGGTCACGGTGGTCGACGATTTCGCACATCATCCGACGGCGATCGCCGCCACGCTCGACGCGCTGCGGCAGCGGTTTCCAGAGCAGCGGGTGGTGGCCGTCTTCGAGCCCCGCTCGCTGACCGCCGGCCGCTCGTTCCTGTTCGACGCCTACGTCGACGCGTTCGTGCGCGCCGACCGGGTCTACCTGGCGCCGATCTTCCACGCCGGCCGGCTCTCCGACGACCAGCGTCTCGATCTGGACGGGCTGGTCGAGGAGCTCCGAGCTCGCGACGTCGTGGCGACCGCGGCGTCGGACCTGGACGCTCTGACCGACGCCGTCTCGAGCGCGCTCCGACCCGGCGACCTGGTGGTAACGATGTCCTCGGGCAGTTTCGACGGACTTCCCCTCCGGCTCTACCAGCGGCTCACCGAGCGGGACTAGAGTCCCGGGTCGACCGCCGCTCGCACCCGAGTGCGAAGCATGTCACGGCAAATCCCGTCTTCTCGGGGTAGGTTCGCTGCTACTTTCGGCCACAGCGCTCTCCGAGGACCACATCGTGACACAAAGTTTCTGGTTTGTTCATCAGCGGTTAGTTCTGCTAGCATCACCCAGTTTCTACGCCGCAGGGATCTCCCTCCAGCAATGAGCTATCCCGGTAACGAGTCATTAGGGCAGGACATCCAGACCCGTATCCTGGATACCTTCCAGCAGACCCTGAAGCTGGCCGAAGGCGACAGCCTCAAGGAGGCCAAGCTCGGCTGCGACTTCATCCTGCGGCTCGACCCGATGTTCGAGCCCGCGCGCTGGCTCCAGGATCGGATCGATGCCGCGGACGGCAAGATCGTCCTCGACGATCTGCGACAGGCGGTCGCCTACGCAGGAGGGGATGCCGTGGCGGCGAACGGCGACGAACCGGCCGCGGAGCCTGTCGCAGAGCCCGCCACCGCCACCGCGCCACCGCCGGCCCCGGAACCCGCGGTCGAACCGGCGGCTGCTCCAGAAGCCGAAGCGACTCCGGCGAGCGCGTCTCCGGAAGCGACAGCGTCTCCAGCAGCCGACGCTGCTCCGGCAGCACCAGAGCCGTCGCCAGAAACGCAGGCGCCGGCAGAGCCTCAGGAGGCTTCAGAAGTGGCGGCGCCTCCGATCGAAGAAGCGGCCGCGGAAACCGTGCCCGGGCCGGAAGCGGCAGCCGAGCCCGAGATTCCACCCCGGCCGGCGGTGGCAGCCGACGACAGCGGAACTGACGAGGACGCCGACGGCGACATGCCGGACTCTCTCGAGGATCTGGTCGAAGACTCGCCAGCCGCGGCCGACGAAGCGAGCGAAGAGCCCGCTCAGACCCAGGCCGCAGCATTCGCGGACGACAACGAGCCGGTCCCCGCGAGCGCCGAGGAGGTGGCGTCGGCACCGGTCGCGGCCCTCGACACCGAGAGCGAGCGCCGCATCCAGGATCTTCTGGCGGAGGGGCAGAGCGCCTTCGACCAGGGTGAGTACCAGACCGCGATCGACGCCTGGTCGCGGATTTTCCTGATCGACATCGACCACCCCGAGGCCAACGAGCGCATCGAGGCGGCGCGTAAGCTCAAGGCGGAAGCCGAACGCACGGTCGAAGAGGCCTACCACGAGGCGCTCGGGAAGATCGAAAGCGGGGTCGTCGACGAGGGACGCGCCGGCCTCGAGAGCGTCCTCGAGATGCAGCCGGACCATCTGGCGGCGCGCGAGCAGCTCGAGAGGCTCGACAGCGGCGCGGCGCCCGCCGCCGAGCCGCCGGCGGCCGAGCCGGAAGCCCAAGAGGAAGAGCTTGCCGAGGCCGATCCGGAGCTCGCCGATGCCCTCTCGGAGATCGATGCCGATCTCGACCTCGACCAGCCGGCTACCCCCGCCGACATCGAGGGCCAGGCGGCACCGATCCCGATCCCCAAGCCGCAGAAGAAGGCGAAGAAGAAGGCCGACGTCGGCGACAAGAAGAAGATCCTGCTCTACGTCGGCGCCGGTCTGACGGTGCTGGTTCTGGTCGCCGGCTGGCTCGTGGTTAGCAACTGGTCGAGCATCTTCCCGAATACGCCCGAAGCAGCGGTACAGCCCGGCGACCGCCCGAGCCCGATCGAGCGCGCCGAGCAGCTCCACGCCGAAGGCCAGACCTCGACCGCGATCGCGCAGCTCAAGCGCCTGCCACCGCAGCACGAGCTCTACTCGGAGGCGCAGGCGTTGGTCATGCAGTGGGAGGCCGAGGCCGCCGCGGCGGCGGCGGATGCCGCCGGGCCGACCGAAGCGGAGATGGAAGAGTACACCTCGCTCATGGCGCTCGCCGAGGGCGCCCAGGCGCGCCGGGAATTTCTGGTCGTCGACGAGTTCTTGTCCCGCGCGGCCGCGATCCGGCCGCTCGACGAGGCGGGAGTGAGCCTCAAGACGACCGCCGACGCCGAGCTCGAGCCGCTGCGCAGCCTGATCGCAGTCTTCGAGCAGGGCGAATGGGAGCGCGTGCTACGCGATCTGTGGCTGCTCCGCGAGGACATGCCCGAGAACGCGGACGTCAACAGACTGATGGTCGACAGCTACTACAACCTCGGGGTTCGAGCTCTCCAGCGGGGCGACACCGCCACCGCGGTCGATCACTTCGCGGAAGCGACCCGGCTCTCCGGCTTCGATCCCGAGCTCGAGCGCGCCAGCAAGTTCGCGCAGACCTACCGCGAGCGGCCCGAGGACCTGCTCTACCGGATCTACGTCAAGTACCTGCCGTTCCGATGAGATGAGACGCACAGAGCAGCCCTCCCGAGAACCGTTGCTCTTCGACCTGCCGCTGGTGGTAGAGCCGGAGATCGCGGACGAGGCTGACCGGGATGTCAAGGACGAGGTGCGGCGGAGCTCGTCGGCGCCGGACGTTGGCGCCGAGCAGATCGAGCTTCCGGAAGCGGACGACGCAACCGCGGCCGGCGAAGAGCGAGTCGAACACCTCGCCGAGAGCCTGACCCGGCGGCGCTTCATGGCCGGCATCTTCGACACCGGCGTCAGCGGCCTGGCGCTTGCCCTGCTGCTCGCCGGTGCCGCGGCGCTGGGCGCGCCGGCGATGCTCGGGGACTGGCCCGCCTATCTCCTGACGGTGCTCGAGTTCTCATTCGTCTACGTCGTCTTCTCGCTCACCTTCTGGGGCAAGACCCCCGGCATGGTGCGAGCACACCTGAAGGTGGGTCGGGAGAGCGACGGCCAGCCCGGCGCGCGCCGAGCGATGCTCAGATGGCTGGGCGGCGTGGCTACCGTCCTGCTCCTGGGTCTGCCGACCCTGGCGCTCCTGCGCGGACGCCGCCCGTTGGCCGACCTGCTGAGCGACACCCACCTCGAGATCTCGTAGGCGAGCGACCGCGCCGGCTAGCGCCGGAGCATTCGCAGCTGAGCGCGGGCCTTACGCATCGCCCGCTGGCGAGCGGCGTGGGAGGCGTCGTCGTAGCCTTCCATCCCGCGCGCCTGGGTCATCAGCGCCTCGGCGCCCTCGCGCGTCAGATCTTCCCGGGCGACCGCCGATTCCGTCAGCACCGTCAGACGGTTACCGACCATCTCGGCGAAGCCGCCATCGATGAAGAACGACTCGGTGTCGCCGTCGCCCTGCTCGATTCGCAACGGGCCGACGTCGAGGCGGGTGAGCATCGGCGCCCGCTGACTGAGGACCCCGACCTCGCCGTCGTGCGCGGGCAGCGCCACGAAGCGCGCCTCGCACTCGATCACCATCCGCTCGGGCGTGACCACGCTGCAATCGAAGAGCTTCGGCTCGGCCAACTAGAGCTCCTCGGCGCGCTTGGCGGCGTCCTCGATAGTGCCGACGTACATGAACGCCTGGTCGGGCAAATGGTCCCACTTGCCGTCGCACAGCTCCTCGAACGAACGGATCGTGTCCTCGCGCGACACGTAGCTGCCCGGGATGCTGATGAACTGCTCGGCGACATAGAACGCCTGCGACAGGAAGCGCTCGATCTTGCGCGCCCGGCGGACAACGACCTTGTCGTCCTCGGACAGCTCGTCGATGCCAAGAATGGCGATGATGTCCTGGAGGTCCTTGTAGCGCTGGAGGATCTGCTGCACGCGACGGGCGACCCGGTAGTGGTGCTCGCCGATGTACTCGGGAGCGACGATGCGGCTCGACGAAGCAAGCGGATCGACCGCCGGGTAGATGCCCTTCTCGGCGATGCTGCGCTCGAGGTTCACCGTCGAATCGAGGTGGGTGAAGGCGGTCGCCGGCGCCGGGTCCGTGTAGTCGTCCGCTGGTACGTAGATCGCCTGAATGCTGGTCACGGCGCCGCTCGAGGTCGAGGTGATCCGCTCCTGAAGCTCACCCATCTCGGTGCCGAGAGTCGGCTGATAGCCGACCGCCGAGGGCATCCGGCCGAGCAGCGCCGAAACCTCGGAGCCCGCCTGCGAGAAGCGGAAGATGTTGTCGACGAACAGCAGCGTGTCGGCACCCGTCTGATCGCGGAAGTGCTCCGCCATGGTGAGCGCCGAGAGCGCCACTCGCAGCCGGGCACCGGGCGGCTCGTTCATCTGACCGAAGACCATGACGGTCTGATCGATGACGCTCTTGCCGGTGTCTCCGATCTGCGCCTCCTGCATCTCGAGCCAGAGGTCGTTCCCCTCACGGGTGCGCTCACCGACGCCGGCGAAGCAGGAATAGCCGCTGTGGAAGCGCGCCAGCCGCGCGATCAGCTCCTGGATGATGACCGTCTTGCCAACGCCGGCGCCGCCGAAAAGGCCGGCCTTGCCACCGCGGACCAGCGGGCAGAGGAGATCCATCACCTTGATGCCGGTCTCGAACATCTCGGTCTTCGCTGAAAGGTCGGCGAGCTCCGGCGGCTCCTTGTGGATCGGACGCCGCTCGGTCACCTCGATCGGGCCGAGGTCGTCGATGGTGTCGCCGACCAGGTTGAAGACGCGACCGAGTGTCTCTTCACCGACCGGCACTTGAATCGCCGAGCCGGTGTCGATGATGTCGGCACCCCGCTGGACGCCGTCGGTCGAGCCGAGCGCCACCGCCCGGACGCGGCCACCGCCGAGATGCTGGGCGACCTCGCACCAGAGAGCTTCGGTGAACGTCTCGTCTTGCACCGTGCGCTCGATGTCGATGCGCATGGCGTTGTAGATCGCCGGCAGCGTGTCCTCGGGGAACTGCGCATCGAGCGTCGACCCGATGACCTGTGTGACCTTTCCAACGTTTCCGTCTTGCATGTTCGAACCTCTGCTCGCGTCCGATGCGCGACCCTATTCGAGGGCGTTGGCGCCGCCCACGATATCCAGTAGCTCCAAAGTGATCTGAGTCTGCCGGGCGCGGTTGTACTCCCGCGTCAGGCGCTTGATCATGTCCTGCGCGGCGTCGGTGGCCGCCTTCATCGCCACCATCCGCGCCACCTGCTCGCTCACCGCCGCGTCGGTGAACGCCTGGAAGAGGCGTATCCGCACGGTCGCCGGCAGCAGCTCGTCGAGGAGCTCCTCCGGGCTGGGTGAGAACTCGTACTCGACCTGACGACCGTCCTCGTCGCCCTCGGCGCCTTCGACCAGCTGGGTGAGCGGTAGAAGGCGCTCGATCACCGGCCGCTGCCGACCCGTCGAGATGAACTTGGTGTAGGCGACGTCGACAGCGTCGATCTCGCCACGCGAGAAACGATCGATCAGGGCGCTGGCGATCGGCTCGACCTCGTCGAAGCTCGGCAGATCGCTGATGTGGGTGATCTCCTCCGCCATCGGGCGGTCGAGGAAATTGAAGTAGGCGACCCCCTTGCCGCCGACCATGCTGACCTCGGAGTCGACATCCTTCTCGGCCTGGCGGTCGAGCTCCTCGATGGCGGTGCGCAGCAGGTTGGCGTTGAACGCGCCGCACAGTCCGCGCATGCTGGTGAGCACAACCAGAGCGCGCCGCTCTTCCTTCTCCGGCACTTTCATGAGCGGATGCTCGAGCTCGCCCATCGCGCCCGCGATGCCGGCGGTCAGCTCGGCCAGCTTGTCCGTGTACGGCCGGCGTGACACGGCCGCGTTGTGCGCCGCCTGGAAGCGCGCCGTGGCGATGAGCTGCATCGTCCGCGTTATCTTGCGGATGTTGCGCACAGCCTTGCGGCGTTTGACCAGGAGTCTGCGATTCGCCATCTCGAACCCTCGACCAGCCTAGGCTGCCGCGTTCTCCTTCTCGAATCGGCTGACGAGATCGGCGATCAGACTCTCCAGCTTGTCGCCCAGCTCGTCCGAGATCGTGCCGCTGTCACGGATCTCGGCAGGAATCTCGGGGTGCTCGTCACGGAGATGCGTGAGCAGGAGGCTCTCGAACGCGCCGACCTGGTTGACCGGTAAGTTGTCGAGCAGGCCTTTGGTGCCCGCGAAGATGCTGATCACCTGATCGGCTACCGGAAAGGGGCTGTACTGACCCTGCTTGAGGAGCTCGACCATGCGCTCGCCTCGATCGAGCTGACGCTGGGTCGCGTCGTCGAGCTCGGTGCCGAGCTGCGCGAACGCTTCGAGCTCGCGAAACGCGGCCAGATCGAGCCGGAGCGTGCTGGCGATCTTCTTCATCGCCTTGACTTGCGCGTTACCGCCAACCCGGGAGACCGAGATACCGACGTTGACCGCCGGCCGGACGCCGGCGAAGAAGAGATCGGGCTCGAGGTAGATCTGGCCGTCGGTGATCGAGATGACGTTGGTTGGAATGTAGGCCGAGACCTCGCCCTCGAGCGTCTCGATGATCGGCAGTGCGGTCATCGAGCCGCCGCTGTTCGGAAACTTGTGGATCCGCAGCTTGCCCTTGTCGTCGCGGCTCTCGAGGTAGGCCTCCGCTCGGTCGAGGCTGTAGCCGTGACCACGGTGATAGATACCGTTCGGCTCGTCGGGGCGGAGCTCGGCCGGCGCGTCCATGCCGTCGGGGTGGCCGATTGCCACCGAGCGATCCTCCTCGTCCTCGGCCGTGTCCTTGGGGACGATGGCGTACTCGTCGCGCAGCTTGACCGCGCGCTCGAGCAGTCGCGAGTGGAGGTAGAAGACGTCGCCCGGATAGGCCTCGCGGCCGGGCGGGCGACGCAGCAGGAGCGACAGCTGGCGGTAGGCCTGGGCCTGCTTCGAGAGATCGTCGTAGACGACCAGGGTCGCGCGCCCCTCCTGATACATGAAGTACTCGGCCATCGCGGCACCGGCATACGGGGCGATGTACTGGAGCGGTGCGGGGTCGGCCGCGGAGGCCGAGACGACGATCGTGTAGTCCATCGCGCCGTGCTCGGTCAGCTTGTCGATCACACCGGCCACGGTCGATTCCTTCTGGCCGACCGCGACGTAGACGCAGACGACGTCGCCGCCCTTCTGATTGATGATGGTGTCGATCGCGACCGCCGTCTTGCCCGTCCGGCGGTCGCCGATGATCAGCTCGCGCTGGCCCCGTCCGACGGGAATCATGCTGTCGATCGCCTTGATACCGGTCTGGAGCGGCTCGTTCACCGGCTGGCGGGCGGCGATTCCAGGCGCCTTGTACTCGAGCGGCCGGCGATGCGATGTGTCGATCACGCCCTTGCCGTCGAGCGGCCGGCCGAGGGGATCGACCACACGACCGATCATCGGCTCGCCACACGGAATGCTCAGCAGCTGACCGGTCCGCCGGACCTCGTCGCCCTCTTTGATGTCCAGATACTCGCCGAAGATGACAACTCCGACGGAGCTCTCCTCCAGGTTGAAGACCTGGCCGAACTGGCCGTTGGAGAACTCTAGCTGCTCGCCGGCCATGGCGTTGCTCAGGCCATAGATGCGGGCGATACCATCACCCACCTCGAGCACGCGCCCAACTTCGGCGAGATCGACTTCTGTCTGGTAGTTCTTGATCTCCTCGGTGATCACCGACGAGATCTCATCCACCTTGAACTTCATAGCTATTCCTCTATGTAGGTCCGGGTCTGCTCACCGGCCTCCCTGGCCTGCCTCTCTTCCGCCGCCCGCTCCAGAAAGCGCTTGTCAACTCGCCGTAGTTCCCTCGCGACGCTCGAGTCGATCTTCTGATCACCGAGTTGCATGATCATTCCGCCCAGCAGCGAGCTGTCGACCGATTCGTTGAGCAGTACCTTCTTTCCGGTACTGCGCTCGAGCATCTCGGTCAATCGCTTGCGCAACGCGTCGCTGATCTCCGCCGCCGTGGTCACGTCCGCTTCGACGACGCCCTGGAGGAGCTCGAGCTCCTCGCGGTACGCCTGGACCAGCGCCCGAAAGAGTCCGGCGCGCCCCTTGCGATTCATCACCTGAAGCGTGTTGACGATCAGGTCGTTCGCCCGACTGCGCAGCACGCGCTCGAGAATCTCGGCGCGCTCCTCCTCGTCGACACCCGGGTCGCCGAGAATCTGCTCGAACTTGGGCTGACGCTCGAACTGCTCGACCATCGACTCGAACTCCTCGAGCAGCGTCGACTCCTCGTGGTTCTTCTTGGAGAGCTCGAGCAGCGAGCGCGCGTAGACGCGCGCGATCGCTACCTGCTGTTCATCGAGCTTCTCGTGCATCGGTCTGGTCCGATAGGAGACCCAGGCTAATTCGACTCCAGCTGATCGATCCGGTCGATCGATTCAGCGATCAGGCGCTCGTGGTCATCGGCGTTGATCTCGCGACCGATGATCCGTGACGCGAGATCGGTGGCCAGCTGCGCACTGGTCACATAGATCTCCTTGACCGCGGTCCGCTGAGCAATATCGATCTCGCGCTTCGCGCGGACGATCATCTTCTCCGCTTCCTCGCGCGCCTGGACCTCGATCTGGTCTTTCACCACTTCGGCGTCACGACGACCCTCGTCGACGATCGCGGTCGCCTCGGCCTTGGCCTCCAGCACCCTCTGCTCGTACTCCGCCGCCAGCGCCGTGGCCTTCTCGTTCTCGGCCTTAGCCTCCTCGAGCGAGTCACGGATGAACTGCTCGCGGTTCTGCAGACCGCTCAGGAGCGGCCCCCAGGCGAACTTGCCGAGCACGAAGACCACGACCAAGAAGATCGCCAGGGTCCAGATCGCGTTACCGATGTCGCCTGCGAACAGGTTGCTCTCTTCACCCCCGGCGGCGAGCGCCAGTGAGGGAAGGAGCAACACCCCGAGCAGGGCTACCTTGTACCTCATCGGTGGACGCAACCGTCTACAGCGCCGCCATGAGACCCACGACGATGGCGAAGAGCATCGCGCCCTCGATCAGCGCCGCGGTAATGATCATGGCGGTCTGGATGTTTCCGCCGACCTCCGGCTGACGGGCGATCGACTCGACCGCGCTGCCACCGATGCGGCCGATACCGGCGGCGCCACCGATCACGGCGAGACCCGCACCGATCGCGCCGCCCAGCTTGCGTGCACCGTCGGTGGTCAGGAAGTAGGAGCTTTCGTCGTGACTCGCGGCGTCGCCACCCTGATCGGCAAACGCGGCGGGCGTGAACATCAGAACGAATCCGACGACGATCACACCGAGCGCAATCTTCGAAAACCTCTTGCTCATTTGAACCAGTCCTCTCGATCTCGGAGGCGGAAACCGCCTCCAGTTGTTTCGTCGCCCAGGTGCTTAGGGCAGTACGGGTTGGTCGTATATGTCCGGAGCCTGGCTCGCGACTTCGCGGGCTAGGCGTGTGCCTCCTCATGGTCGTCGTGGTGCACGTTCACCGACTGCCCGATGAAGAGAGCAGTCAGGAAGGTGAAGATGTAGGCCTGGAGCAGGGCCACGAAGATCTCCAGCATGGTGAGCGCGACGCTGCCCAGGACCACGGGCACCGCGATACCGAAGCCGACGCCGGCGCCCATCGCCGATCCGGCGCCGAGAATGAAGCTCAGCAGCACGGCGAGCATCACGTGGCCGGCGACCATGTTGGCGAACAGACGGACGGTCAGCGCGAAGACCTTGGCGAAGACGCCGACGATTTCGACCGGAACCAGGACGATCGCCAGCCAGAGAGGCCCCGGGCAGAAGTGCTTGATGTAGTCCCATCCGCCCAGGCGCAACCCGTTGAAGACCATCATCACCAGGGTCGTGAGCGCCAGGGTCGCCGTCACCCAGATGTTGGCGGTCGCCGTGCCGCCGATGTGAGCGCCGAACAGCGGGGTGATCGCTCCGATCGGCACCAGTCCGAGGAAGTTCATCGTCAGCACGAAGAAGAAGACGCTCCAGATGTACTTGATGAACCTGTCGGTGTGCGGTCCCAGGACCGGCTCGGCGACCTCGGTGCGCAGGTACTGACAGATCGCCTCGATGCCGTTGGCGAAGCCCTTCGGCACCAACCCCTCGACCTCGCTGTCGGCCTTGCGCCGGCGCCTGAAGAGGGGCGGGAAGAAGAGACTCAGCAAGAGACCGGCGAGGATGATCATCGAGATGTGGTCGCTCATCACGGTGATCTCACCGCTGGGAGTGAGCAGACCCGGCTCGGCCTCGACGGTGACCAGCGGGTGCTGAACCACGTGACTCAGAGGGTCCGATTCAGCGGCCATCTTCCTCTATCCCCCTGCGGCCCCGCGGCTGCCGCGTAACACATAGCGGATGTCGATCGGCAGGAGCAGCAGATAGCTGAGCCCGACCCAGACGAGGAAGGGCGTACGCTCGACCTCGCCGACCAGAATCACGGAGAGGAGTCCGGCCAGGACCAGAAACAGACGGATCACCAGCGAACCCATGACGTCCTGGACACGTGCCCGTTCGCCGCGCAGCTCGATCCGCAGAATCGGCAGGCCGCCGAGCAGCGACGCGATCGCGCTCAGTCCAATCCCCACGAGCATCGCGGAGGGTCCACTCTCCCCGGCCAACCTCCGCGTTGGAGGCCATCCGAGCAGCACGAGGAGGGACGTAACGACGATGAGTAGACAAACAAACCCCAGAAAACGCCGGCGGGCGTGGTGCCGGGTACCACCCACGGCTTCTAGTTCTTTCTGACTGGTCCTGATGGTTGCTGCTTGACTTGCCTTTGCCGGTTGAGCTCCCGGAAGGAGACTCGAATCAGGTTGTATAGGCCGCCAAGTATCCCCAGTATTGCGCCGATCAAAAGTCCGATTCGGGCGTTGCCCAGGTAGCCACCAACCCAGTAGCCGACCAGGCCAAAACCGATCACGGCAGCCGTCAATTCGAAACCCTGCCCCGCCAGAGTCATCCAGCGAGGCCGATTCTTCATCTTGATGGCTGTCTTCGCGAAGGCGGCACCGTACCGCTGCTTCCCTCCGCGAGCGAGCGAAGTCTACCACTCCGAAGCCCCGGAAACCACCCGCTTCCGAGGCGCTGGCCGAGGGGCTGTGAGGAACCCTCAGTACTCGACCCGAATGACCGCGACCGCCCCCGAGCTCTCGATCGTCAGGCGTGCGCTGCGCTGGCCGCGGCGGACGAGCAGTGCCCCGTCCGGTGCGCTCTCGACCGACCAACCGGCGCTCGCCAGGGCGCTCGGATACCAGCCGCGGATCGCCTCGGCATCGTGCTGGGACATGAACTGGACGAAGCCCCGATCTTCACCCTGGCCGACATCCGAGATGGTCGACGGCTGGTAGATCGGCAAGCCCTCCGGGAAGCCGCCCGGGAGCTGGCCGCTGGTGGCGGAGCGCCGTGCTCCCCTCCGGTCGGTGGAAAGATCGAGCTCCTCCTCGGAGCCCGGGCCTATGTCCTCGGTCTCGAGGACCGGCGGCGCCTCGTCGGCCGGCGGCGGAGCGCAGCCGACGATCAGAGCGGCCGCGGCGAGCGCCGCGAACGCCAGGCCGACGGTCTCGCCTACACCCCTCATCTCGCCCCGCCGGCAACGTGCCACAGCCGTTCGCCGGCCCCCTGGAGCTCGACCAGGCTGCGGATCTCACCACCGCCACCGCGACGCAGGAGCACCGCGTGCATGCCCACCGCCTGAGCGCCCTCGATGTCCCGGCGCCGGCTGTCGCCGACGTGCAGCGCCTCTTCCGGCTCGACCCCGAGGCGGGCGAGGGCGCTCTCGAAGATGCCCGGATGCGGCTTTTCGAAGCCGACCTCGGCGGAGTAGACGATCTGATCGAACGCGCCGGCGAGGCCGAGAGCCTGGAGCAGCCCGGGCAGCCGCGGATCCCAGTTCGCGACCACCGCCAGCGCGATGCCGTCGGCGCTCAGGCTCTCGAGCGCCGAGGGCACGTCCTCGAACAGATCCCAGGCCTCGGCGCGGGAGAATCGATCGTAGAGCTCGGCGGCGGTGAAGCGGCTCGCGGGGGCTACTCCCAGGCGCTCGCAGAATCGCTCCAGGAAACGCCGCCAGAAACCGCTCGGGCCTCCCGGATGAGCGCTGAATCGATCCACGTTCCGATCGACCGCGCAGTCGAGCTCCACCCAGACCTCCCGGATCAGCTCGTCCGCCTGCCGCGGCGAGACCTCGATGCCGTGGCGTGCGAGGACCTCGGAGTAGATCCCTCCCAGACGGGGACAGTGGAAGAGCGTGCCGGTGGCGTCGAACGTAACTGCCTTGAGCATCGAGCGTCAGGAGGAGTTGGACTTGAGCAGCTTCCACGGAAACGCCACCAGGGCGGCCGCCAGGAGCAGATGAATCGCTCCCGCCAGGCTGAAGCCGGAGAAGAGCAGGATCAACCAGGCGGACAGGCAGGTGGCGCTCACGAGAAGCCGCTTCATCGCAGGTTCCGGAGATTGTCGACCGCGCGCAGCGTCCAGTAGACGAGGCCGGCGCCGGCGAAACCGATGATGAAGGCGTGATGGACGAAGAAGCCCCGCACGTAGACCAGGTACCCCATCAAGAGCGCTCCGCCGATCGCCCCGGCGACGAACTTCAGGCCGGTCGACACCGAGTCATTCTACCGGTCTCCTCGCGCGATCAGCAGCCAGAGGAAGAACGGTCCACCGAGCAGGGCGGTCAGGATGCCGACCGGCAGCTCGGCCGGAGCCATCACCACGCGCGCGGCCAGATCCGAGAAGGCCAGGAAGGCGCCGCCGCCGAACAGGCAAGCGGGCAGCAGGTAGCCGTGGTCGTGACCGGTCGCGCGGCGCAGGATGTGGGGAACGATCAGGCCGACGAAGCCGATCGGGCCGGTAACCGCGACCAGCGCCCCCACCATCGCCGAGGTGACCCCGAGAACCCAGAGCCGCAGTCGCTTGAGATCGACGCCGCGGCTCGACGCCAGCTCCTCGCCCGCGAGCAGCTGGTTCAGGGTCCAGCGCATCCCGAACAGAACGGCGCTGCCGATCAGCACCCAGGGTGTCACCCAGAGCACCTCGCGGTAGCCGACCACCGCCAGACCGCCCATCATCCAGCGCACCATGCGGAAGGTGCGCGTGAAGTCCGCCAGGTACTGCAGCAGCAGGATCGCCGCCGAGCACGAGAGCGTGATCGCGATCCCGGCGAGCAGCAGGGTCGCCGTGTCGAAGCCGAACCGGCTGCGCGCCAGTCCGAGCAGAAACAGGGTCACCCCGGCGGCGCCCGCGAACGCGGCAACGAACACCACCGGGATCGCCAGCTCGGCGGAGGGCGGCGCGAACTGCTGCGCCGCCACGGCACCGAGAGCCGCTCCCGACGCCACCCCGAGCGTGTACGGCTCGGCCAGCGGGTTGCGAAAGAGGGTCTGCAGGCTCGAGCCCGAGACCGCGAGCGCGCCGCCGACGAGCAGCCCCAGGAGCACCCGCGGCAGCCGCAGCTTCCAGAAGACCGCGGCCACCGTCGGCTCGCCGCTGAGCAGATCCGTCGGACGGACGAGCTCGGCGCCCAGGAAAGGAATCGCGAGCAGTGCAATCACCCAGACGAGCGCGGTCAGAACGACCCAGACGGCCGGCGACCTCATCCGTCGAGCTCGAGGACGGTCATCGGTCGCTCGCCGGCGCGGACGACCTCGAACGGAGCCTCGAACAGGCGCTCGAGCAGCTCGGGGCGCATGGCGCTCGCCGGCGGCTCGCAGGCCAGGACCTCGCCGTCGCGGAGAGCGACGACGCGGTCGGCGATCAGCGACGCGAAGTTCAGATCATGGGTCGCGGTCAGCACCGTCCGGCCGTGTTCGCGATTGAACCTCCTGATCAACGCCGCGATCTCGCGCTGGTGCCGCGGATCCAGGTGGGTCGTCGGCTCGTCGAGAACCAGGAGCTCCGCCTCCTGGGCGAGAGCAGCCGCGATGAACACCGCCTGGCGCTCGCCCCCGGAGAGCTCGTCGACCGGGCGGTCTCGATGTCGCTCGAGCCCCACCTGGCCGAGAGCACGCTCGACCGCGTCGAAGTCGTTGCTGCCCGGCGCCAGCTGAAAG
Organism: Thermoanaerobaculia bacterium; assembly: GCA_947259925.1. GTDB lineage: Bacteria > Acidobacteriota > Thermoanaerobaculia > Multivoradales > JAHEKO01 > JAHEKO01. The sequence continues at coordinate 84,904 of CAMYOG010000034.1, read as the reverse complement.
CGGCTCATGTACGGGTACCGACCGAGCAGCACCAGCTGGCCGACCGACAGCGGGATCCGGGCCGGCCGGAGCTGCGGCACATAGGCGATCCGCTGTGCGAGCTCTCGGCGGGTCAGCGCCGAGAGCGGCGTCCGCTGCCAGAAGACGGTGCCCATACTCGGTTCGATCAGCCCGGAGACGAGCCGCAGGAGCGTGGTCTTGCCGGCGCCGTTCGGCCCGACCACGACCAGACACTCGCCCGGCTCCACCTCGAGCTCGATCGGGCCGAGAATCGTCCGGCTGGCCACCGACCAGCCGGCGCCAGCGAGTCGCACGAGAGCCAACGCCGCGTCGGTCATTCCGAGAAGGCGGGACAAGTCGCGAGCACCTCGCGCAGCTCGCTCAGTAAGCGGGTCACGCGTGGGCCGGGGAGCAGCACGTGATCGCCGGCGACCACGCGCAGGCAGTCCTGCTGCACGGCAGGCAGACCCGACAGCTGGTACCAGTCCGACAGCAGCCGCCGATCCCCTTCGCTCGAGAGCCGCCTCGGCTGTAGCTCGATGACCGCCTGCGCGCCGCTCCGGAGGATCCCCTCGGCGCTCACCTGCGGGTAGGTCAGCTTCGAGCCGGCGAAGGCGTTGTAGACCCCCAGATGCTCGAGCAGCTCGTCGTAGAAGGTGCCCGATCCCGCGACCAGGACCTCGCCGAGGTTGCCCGCCTCTCGGGTGATCGCCAGGAGAACGGTCCCCCGCGCCGGCAGCGGCTGATACTCCAGCTCGGCACGAAAGCGGCTCGCCATCTCGGCACCGACCGCCTCCACCCCCAGCCGCTCTCCGATGACCAGCATCGATCGCTCGATGTCGTCGAGCGTCTCGTGCCTGACGGTGAGCACCTCTACGCCGAGCTCTCTCAGTTGCGCCGCCAGCTTTTCCTCACCCGGCAGCAGAATCGCCAGATCGGGATCGAGCTCGACGATCGCCTCGAGACGGACGTCGAACAGGCCGCCGAGACGCGGTTTCGAGAACACCTCCGGCGGCCAGAGCGCGTAGTCGCCGACTCCGACCACCTGATCGCCCAAGCCGAGGCCGAAGACGACCTCGACCAGGCTCGGCGCCACCGCGATGATCCGCTCGGGAACCTCGACCGCAGGCTCCGGCGCCTCACCGGCACAGCCGGTCATGGCCAGCCAGACCGCCAGCAGCAGCGCTGGAGAGAGTCTGCCCAGCTCTAGAACCTCCACTCCACGCCGCCCATGATCCGCCGGCCCGGAGCCGGGGTCAGGAAGGCCTCGTTGGTGAAGGTCTGGAAGTCGAACGCGAAGATGCCGCGGGTGGCGTAGCGCTCGTCGAACAGGTTGCGGGCGTCGACGAAGAGGGTGGCGCCACGATCCGATCGCGGCGACCAGGAGAGGCGCGCGTTGACCACCGTGTAGGCGTCGAGGCGCTCGGCACTGTTGGCGTCGTCGTTGTCGAGCACCTGGTCGCCGACGTGGCTGACCACCGCGCGCAGATCGAGCGCGTGCGGCAGCTCGACGTCGACTCCGATCGACAGGCGCTCTTCGGGAACCAGGGGCAGAGTGTTGCCGGCGTGAGGGCCGTTGGCGAGCTCCGGGTCCATCAGTGTCAGGTTGGCGAAGGCGCGCGCCGTCCGACCGAGATCGCCGCGCGCGGAGAGCTCCAGGCCGCGCCGTCGGGCCTCACCGATATTCACGTTGGCGCCGAAGAGTCCCAGGGAAGAGTCGGGATCGAAGACGATCTCATCCTCGGTGTCGATCTGGAAGAGGGCCAGGTCGAGAGCGCGGCCGCCACCCCACCGGCCGCGGAACCCGAGCTCGAGCGATCGCGAGTCCTGGGGTCGGAGGTCGGGGTTGCTGCCGAAGAGCGGAAACGAGAACAGCTCCTCGACGGTCGGCGGCAGGAACGCCTCGCCGTACGATGCGTAGGCGCTGTGGGCCGCACCGACACTCCAGGCGAGCCCCGCGCGCAGGGAGACCTCCGAGAAGTCGCGCGCGTCGTCGTTGGTCGGACTCGGAGAATTCTCGCGATAGGCGACCTCTTGCTCGTCGTAGCGCGCGCCGGCGGTCAGCGTGACTCGCTCGCTGATCTGCCAGCGCTCCTGCAGGTAGAGCCCGATCGTGCGCCGCTCGGTGGTGTTCTCCGACGCCAGTCCGTCTGGTGAGACCCGCCCCAGATCGCTCGCCGACGTACCGAAGCCGGCCGCATCGGTCTCGCCGTCCAGCCACTCGACGCCGAGACTCAGGTAGCTCCCGGAGGCCGCCGACTCCCGGCCACGGCCGAGCTGCACGGCCGACCCGATCACCGCGGTCTCGGTCGCCAGGAAGAAGCCTCCGAAGGCGGGCGCCGCGCGGCCGGTGGTCAGGGCGTCGGTCTGCCGATCGCGGCCAAAGAGATTGGCCGCGAGGGACCAGCGATCGCCGAGGTTGGTGGTCAGGTTGAGCACCGCCTGGGTCAGCGACTCGTCGGTGAAGTCGAGAGAGTTGAACGGGGACCGCTCCGGAGCGGAGTCGTGCTCCGCCAGGGTCAGCGCTCCGGGATTGCCGAAGTCGGCGGCGCCGCTCACCACGGACAGATCGAGCCGCCGGCCGGCCCCGAGATCCCAGCCGAGATCGAGTCCGCCCCGCACCAGATCGCCGTCGGCGTTCTCGCGAAAGCCGTCGGTCGCGTAGAGCGCAGCCGAAAGAGCGACGTCGGTCGCCCCGGCGCGGGTGGTCATCGAGCCGCTCAGATCGAGGGTGCCGAATTCGCCGGCCGCAGCCGACAGCTCGCCGCCGAGAGGTCCACCCGGACGCGTCCAGAGGTTGATCACGCCCGCCTCCGAGCCGCCACCGGCCAGGGCAGCGGTCGAGCCGCGGGTGATCTCTACCCGATCGAGATGGTCGAGCGGCACCAGCTCGAGAGCCAGGCTGTTGTTGCGCGGATCGTTGAGCGGCGCGCCGTTCAGGAACACCCTGGTGCCGCTGCCTCCAAAGCCGCGCAGGTCGAGGGTCTTGGAGACATCGTCCCCGATCTCGTCGAAGAGGATCGCCCCGGCCTGCGTCGCCAGGAGGTCCTGGAGGGTCTCGACGTTGCCGCGCTCGATCTCGACCCGCTCCAGAACGGTCACATGGGCGGGCACCGAGCGCTGCGGGCCGTCGGCGGTGCGAGCGCGATCACGAAGCCGGGTATCGGTGACGGTCAGGCTCTCCGACACCTCGATCGCGTCCGGCTCGTCGCGGTCGGAGCTCTCCGCTGCCACGACGAACACCGGCCAGCACCACAGCAGCACGGAGCAGACCGCCGCCGCTGCTCGAAGCGGGACGCGCGTTCGGGGGATCGAATCGTGGCCCTGTCTCGAAACCGATCCCCCGACGGTTTCTCCGGGCCGATGGGCAGGGCGCATGGAACGCTCCTCCTCGGTCGCTTCGCCGCGCCAGGTCTCCTGACTTCCGGATCAGCCTACTCCCGAGCCTTCCCACGCGATCAACCCGTCGATCGGAATCGAGCAGTGGCACCGTTTCGGTTTCGTCCCCGGTCACAGTGGCGGGGGCCATGCCGGACTCTCACCGGCTTCCCTCGGCCACGGCGTGCCGGCCCTCGCGTGTCGCCACGAGCGAGTGCCGGTTCTGTCAAAGAAACGACCCCCGCCAGGCGGGGGTCCCACTTCCGTTGCGCTTCGAGTCTAGCGCACGGGGCTCACGACCGCGAGCGCCTACTGATCCGGCGTCGGCGGCTCGACCGCCCCGGGGGTGCCGAAGGCGACCGGGAAGGAGCTCGAGCCCGAGGAGGTGATGCCGGCGGCGGGGATACCGCCGAGTCCAGCCTCGTCGGGATTCACGAACTGCTGAACGCTGAAGTCCTGCTCCGGCCGGGAATCGCGCTCCCGGAGGTAGTTGAGAAGCTGGGTGGTCGGATCGGTCGCCTCAGCGGCCGGATCGAGCTTATCGTTCGGCGCCCAGCCGATGAGAATGGTGCTGGTGTCGAGGACGGTGCCGAAGCCGCGCGCCTCGGTGTCCGAGGTGATCTCGGCGATCGTGTCCTTGGAGAGCGCGATCCAGTTGCCGACCTCGGTCAGAAAGACCACCTGATTCTCGTTGCGGGGGTCCTGCCGCGGTTGGTAGCGGGTGAGGAACTCGGTGTCGTTCTTCATGGTGATGGTGAACACCTCGGCGCTCGTCGGCAAGCTGACGGCAGCGGCGAGGACTAGGCAAACGAGAAACGAACGACGTGTCTTCACCATGTGCGGATCTCCTCTGAGTCCATTGACCGAATCGCAGTCTAGCAATGGGTCGCGAGCGGCGACTGTGAAGCGGTTCACTCACCCGGATCAGACGGAATCGGCGTTTCGTGGCTGTCGGCGTCACCAGACCCTATGAAAAGAGGCCGAGCCCGCACTCGCGGACCCGGCCCTTGGGGGGGTGAACGCCGAAGCCGAACGTCAGTCGTCGACCTCGACTTTCAGCGTCAGGGCGAGCACGGTGCCGTCTGAGAGCAGGGCTCCGTCGCCCTCCGCCCGCACCGGGCGACCTATCGCCACGGCGGTCGCGGTCGACTGCAGGCTGAAGAGATCGCCCAACGGGTCCCAGATGGTAGAGGCGTTGACCACCACCGTGAGTCCGTTGGCGAGAAAGAGCAGTCCTCCGCCAGCGTCGACACCGATGACTCTGCTCTCGAACTCGTCGTTACCCGGGTTGCCCGGGTTGTCGCCGATGCCGTCGTCGTTGCCGTCGGTCTCCGCCTTGATCGAGCTGGCCTCGATGACGCCGCTCGCCGTCCGTGAGCCGAGCCCCTCGATGCGCACGCGCTCGCTGCGGTCGACGGCAGCGGCCACCTGGCGGAAGGTAAAGAGATCGCCGCTCGGATCCCAGTCGGCGCCGCGCGGCACGGTGACGATCCTGCCGCTGCGAAGGAAGAGGGCGCGCGAACCGGCGTCGGTGGCGTCGACACGACCCCGGAACTCGCCTACGTCGTCCGGAGAATCGTCCCGGTCGTCATCGCGGCCGCCACTGTCGCGGCCTCTCCGGTTGCGATTGGCCTTGGCTCGAATCGTGCGCGCTTCGACCGCACCGTCTGCCCGGATGACGCCGTCGCCCTCGACCTTCACCCGCTGACCGCGCGCCAGCGCGGCCTCGATCGCCGGGATCGAGAAGAGGTCGCTGTTCGGTTCCCAGAAGGTCTCGGGGGCGATGCCCACCAGCGTACCGTCGGTCAGCTGCAGGGTCTGGCCGTCGGCGCCCACACCGGCGAGGCGACCGTCGAACTCGGCACCGAGCGACAACGGATCATCATCGTCGCAGTTGCCGTGCCCGCTGTTGTCACAGTCGTCGCCGTCCGTGTCGCTGTCACTGTCGGTGTCGCTGTCGGTGTCGCTGTCGCCGTCCGTGTCGTCGTCCAGGTCGTCGTCGCAGCTTCCCGGACCACTGTTGTCGCAGCCGTCGGTGTCGTCGTCCGAGTCGGTATCGCTGTCCGAATCAGTGTCGCCATCCGAATCGGTGTCGCCATCCGAGTCGATCTCGCTGTCGGAATCCGAGTCGCTGTCGCCGTCGGAGTCGCCACGCGCCTGGAAGTCTTCGCCGGCCAGTCCGAGGAGCTGTACCGAGGTCAGGTCGCTCTCGAGCTCCGGCACCGGAGGTGCCGTCGGCCCCGTGTTAGCGTCCGATTTCGATCGGTTGCATGCCGCCGATACCATCAGCAGCAGAGCCAGCGTGAGTGTGGCAGCGAGTCGGAAAAACTTGTAGTTCATCAGATGTGATCTCCTCTACCTTGTTGTCAGAGCCTGCCCGTACTGACTCTTGGGACAGCCGCCGGCGACGATCGGAACAGCCTTTCTTCGCGCTCTTGGTGGCTCTGGGGATCTCGCTCCTCGCCAGCGCCCCCACCGCTCGCGCGCAGACCATCCAAGAGGCGATCGAGCTCCATCTGAGCGGGCGCCTCGACGAGGCTCTCGAGGCGTACCGCGCGGTCGCCGCAGCCGCCGTAGAAGGCGCGCCCCAGGTCGCCGCGGCCGCCCACACGAATGCCTGCGTGATCCTGATGAACCGGAGCGAATACGAAGCCGCCCTGGTCGAGTGCGAGGCGGCCCTGGTGCTGCGCCGTCAGAGCGACGACCGGCAGCGGATGGCGGCGACGCTCAACAACCTCGGCCTGACGCTCCAGAACCTCGGCCGCTACCGGGAGGCCAGGGAGCGCTACCTCGAAGCCCTGGAGATCAACCGCGAGGCCGACGACCGGCTGAGTGTCTCCCGCAACCTGAGCAACCTCTCGGGGGTCGCGATCCAGGCAGGGGACTACGCCGACGCGCTCGGCCGGATCGATGAGGTGCTGCGCCTCGCCGAGGCGAATCCAGAGGCCGATTGGAGCGCGTCTCAGAGCCGGATCGCGCTGCTCAACGAGGGGGTGGTACTCGAGAAGCTCGGAGCTTTCCGTGCCGCTCTGGAGAGCTACCGACAGGCCCTGGTCGCGGAGGGAGAGATCGACGAAGGTCTCGACGCCCTGCTCAAGGTCAACCTGGGCGTCGCCTACCGCAACCTGGGAGATCCGGTTCGGGCCGTCGAGCTGTACGAGGAGGCGGCGCTCGCCTACCGGCGTCTCGATAACGACTCGGGGTTGTCGAACGCGCTGCTGAACATCGCCCTCGCCCGCCATCTCAACCTCGATCAGCCCGAGGCGGCGGAGGTCGCCTACCGCGAGGCGTTGGCGCTCGCGGTGAGTGCTGGCGACCGGCCGGAGGAGATCCAGGATCTCTTCTACCTGGCGAGCCTGCTACACGAGCAGAATCGGCTCGACGAGGCCGAGCAGCTGTTCGAGCGCGCGCTCGAAGTGTCGGAGGAGAGTGGATCCGCTGAAGGTCGCTGGTCGTCGCTCGCCGGTCTCGGTCGGATCGCCGCCGGCCGCGGCGATCTGACCGCGGCCCAGAGCTTCTTCGAGCGCGCCTTCGAGGTCATCGAGGAGGTGCGCGCCGAGCTGACGCCCGACTCGCATCGCGCCGACTTCTTCGGCAGTAAGCGGGATCTCTTCCGAGCGGCGGTTCAGGTCGCCGCCGATCTGCATCGGCGCGAGCCCGGCTCCGGGCACGACGCCGAGGCGTTCGAGCTGGTGCAACGAGCCAAGGCACGCGAGCTCCTCGACGCGCTCGGGGTCGAAGGTGCCGGCCGGCCGCTCGGCTGGCAGGAGATCGCCGAGGAGCTCGAATCCGCGCGGGTGATCGAATACTTCGTAGCCGAGCGCGAGCTCTTGCGGTGGACCCTCGATCGGCGCGGACTGGAGATGGTGGCCCTCGGGCCGGCCGCGCCGATTCTCGACGCCGTGATGCGCGTGCATCGAGCGCTGGCCGGAGGCCGGCCGCCGGCCGACGAGGATCTGGCGCTGCTCTCAGATCGCCTCCTCGGCGGTGCGGAAGAGGCGCTCACTGGCGGGCTTCACATCGCATCCGACGCGGCGTTGCGCTACCTGCCGTTCGAGTTGCTGCCGATGTCGGCCGACGGCAAGCGTCTGCTCGTCGACCGCGCGACGATCGGCTACCTGCCGAGCGCCTCGACCCTGGCGTCGCTCGACCCGGCCGGCACCGGCGCGGCCCTCCGCGCGGTCGCGCTCGCCGACCCGATGCCCGAAGGAGCCGCATCGATCTCGCGTCCGGCGGAGCTACTGGCGGCGCGCTTCGGCCTCGGCGCCCTCCCCGAGTCACACCGCGAGCTGGCATCGATCGAGCGCTGGCTGGGTGGACCGGCGACGCTATTGACCGGCAGCTCGGCGACCGAGCTCGCCCTGCGGGACGCGACCCGCGACGGCGCGCGCGTCGTTCACCTGGCCACGCACACGGTCATCGACGAACGGCCCGGACGGGGTGCCGCCGTGCTGCTCGCCGCCAGCGAGACGGATGATGGACTGCTCTACCCGCGCGAGATCGCCGACCTCGAGCTCCGCGCCGACCTCGCCGTCCTGGCCGCCTGTCAGACCGCGCTCGCGTCCGAGGAGGGTGGCGGCTCCATCACCACCCTGACCGGCGCGTTCCTCGCCGCCGGCACCCGCGGCGTGGTTGCCACCCTCTGGGACGTCGAGGACCGGGTGACCGCGACGTTCATGGATCAGTTCTACTGGCAGCTGAGCCGGGGGGCGACCGCCGCCGAGGCGTTGCGGCGGACGAAGCAGGAGTTTCGTCGCCAGCCGGAGTGGCGAGAGCCCCATCTCTGGGCCGGCTATGTGCTGACCGGCAGTGCCCCGCCGGTGGTCGAGCGCCGGGGACTCATGTGGTGGATCGCCGGCGGCCTCGCCCTCGCGGCGGTGGCGATCGTCGTCTCCAGACGACGTCGGAGATGACCCGCAGCGCCGACGGTATACTCCGCCAACCCTGATTTCTCTGTCTTCTCGGAGGAGCCGATGAGAGCTTCTAGACTCACTTCCCTCGCTGTCCTTCTGATCGCCGCGGGCACATTGAGCGGCTGCGGACCGTACAACCAGCTGGTCGCCCTCCAGGAGGGCGTCGATGGGGCCTGGAGCCAGGTGGAGAACGTCTATCAGCGCCGCGCCGACCTGATTCCCAATCTGGTGGCGACCGTCAAGGGGGCGGCCGACTTCGAGCAGGAGACCCTCACCCAGGTGGTCGAGGCGCGTGCCAAGGTCGGCCAGATGCAGTTCGAGGGTGTGCCCGATGCCGAGCAGTTCGCGGAGTTCCAGGCGGCGCAGGACGGGCTCTCGTCGGCCCTGTCGCGCCTGCTGGTGGTCGTCGAGCGCTATCCGGAGCTGCGGGCCACCCAGGCGTTCCGCGACCTGCAGGTCCAGCTCGAGGGCACCGAGAATCGGATCTCGATCGAGCGGCGGCGCTTCAACGAGACGGTCCAGGCGTACAACACCTACCGCCGTCAGTTCCCGAACAACCTCTACGCGAAGGCGTTCGACTTCGGCGATAAGCCCTACTTCGAGTCGACCCCAGGAGCCGAAGAGCCTCCGACCGTTGAGTTCTGACGACGCCGTCTTCGCGGACCTCGGCTCCGAGGACCTGGTCGCGATTCGCGCGGCCACCGAGGCGGCCGAGCGAAGGACCGGGGGCGAGCTGGTCTGTGTTCTGGTCAAACAGTGTGACTCGTACCCCTCGAGTCCGTGGAAGGGCGCGACCCTAGGCGCCATCGGCGGCGCCGCCGCCACCAGCCTCTGGCAGAGCTTCGGGCTCGGATGGCAGGCGATCGATCCCTATCTGCTGCCGCTGGCGACCCTGCTCGGCGCCGCCCTCGGCTTCGTCGCTGTCGTGGCGTTGCCCACCCTCCAGCGTCTGCTGGTGCCCGCCGACGTGCTCGACCTGCGAGTCGACCAGCGCGCGGCGAGCGCGTTCCTGGAAGAGGAGATCTTCAATACCCGTGACCGCACCGGAGTGCTCCTGTTGGTGGCGTTCTTCGAGCACCGGGTCCGGATCCTCGCCGACAGCGGCGTTCATCAGCAGGTCGATCAAGGTGTCTGGGACGAGATCGCCGGCGAGCTGACCCGTGGCATCCGAGCCGGACGGACGCGCGAGGCGCTCGTCCAGGCCATCGACGCATGCGGCCGGGTGCTCGAAGAGCATGGCGTCGAGAGGCGGCCCGACGACACCAACGAGCTGGCCGACGACCCGAGGCTGCTGGATGAGTAGGTTGGCGCGACCGGCCTCGCTCGGGCTGCTGCTCGCGCTGGCGGCGGTGCTGGCGGCGGCGCTCGAGGTCCCCTTTCTCGCCGGGCGGGTCAACGACCTCGCGGGGATGATTCCCGCCGACGCCGAGGGCCGCATCGAGGCGCGGCTCGAGCGTCTGGAGACCGAGCACGGCGCCCAGGTCGTCGTCCTGACCATCCCGTCGCTGGAGGGCGAGGTGCTCGAGGACTACAGCCTGCGCGTCGCCGAGACCTGGCAGCTCGGGCGGGCGGAGTTCGACGACGGCGCGCTGCTCCTGATCGCTCGGGACGACCGCAAGATGCGCCTCGAGGTCGGCTACGGCCTCGAGCCGTCGGTGACCGACCTCGCCTCCCGACGGATCCTGGACGACGTCGTCCGGCCTCGCTTCCGCCGCGGCGACTTCGCCGGTGGCATCGAAGAGGCGGTCGAGGTGATCGCGGGTCTGGTCGAAGGTGAGGACGCCCTGCCGCCTCCCGGCGGCGGGTCGGGCCAGACGACACCCAGCGGCCGCATCGGCGGTGCGTTCGGCTTCCTGCTGGCGGTCGGGTTCTTCTCGCTGATGGCGATCGCGTCGAGTGGCTGCATCGGCTGGTTCCTGTTCGCCGTCTTGACGCCGTTCTGGTTCGTGGTACCGCTCACCGCCTGGGGTGCACCGCTCGGCCTGATCCCCGGAGTCGTCTGGGTGATCGCGTTCCCGTTCCTCTGGCGTCGATTCTCGCGCCTGGCTGCGAGAGGGCGCTCACGGGGGGGCGGCCGTTGGTCGTCGTCGAGCGGCTGGGGTGGCTTCTCGGGAGGTTCTTCCGGCGGGGGGTTCTCTGGCGGAGGGTTCTCCGGCGGCGGCGGCAGCTTCGGCGGCGGCGGCTCCTCGGGCGGCTGGTAGGCGCTGAGCCGCTACTCGGCCGGGAAGAGCGCTTCGAGCATCCGATCGGTGCGCGCGCGCCAGCCTCCCCACCCCGCGCTGTCCAGCACCTCGCCGCCGGCGAACTCGTAGCCGCCGTCCCGGAGCGCCTGCGCCAGGCGCCGGCTGTCGACTCCCAGATCGATGCCGCCATCGAGATTGCGCAGCTCGTAGCGGCTCCAATCGAGATAAAAGTCGACCTCCGCCTGGGGCTGCCGGCGAATCAGCTCCATCAGGGCGTCTTCGAAGCCGTGGCCGAGCTGTGGGCTCTGCATCGCCACCTTGCCGAAAACGTCCGGATGCTTGAGCGCGGCGTAGGCGCTCGCCAGGGCGTAGCCGGTGTTGCCCATGAGCGCCCTCGCCGCCGGCTCCCCTCGCAGCCGGTACTCGGACTCGAGCAAGGGCAGGAGCTCCTTCACCAGCATCTCGGCGTGCTCACCGGTACCGGTGCCTCCCGCCTCGAGCCACCACTCGTCACGCGCCTCGAGGAAGGCGACCACCACCGGCTCGATCGAGCTGCCGGCCAGGTTGTCGAGGCTGTTGGCCATCAACCCCTTCTCGAGCCAGTCCGTCCCGTCGTGCACCACCATGAGCGGATAGCCCTGCTCCGATTCGGCGTAGCCGTGCGGCAGGTAGACCTGCACCTGGCGCTCCAGACCGAGGATCTCGCTCTCGAAGGTGAGCGCCTCGAGCGTCCCCCGGACACCGTCGGTCCGCTCGCGCAGATGGTTCGCCGCCTGGTAGCCGGGCAGAGCGAGCTCCGAGGCCGGGCTTTCGCCCTGGCGCGCTGGTACGGTGCGCGGATTCCGCGGGTCGGCGAGCCGCTCGCCGAAGTCGCGCACGAACTGATACTCCCACCGGCCGCCCGGCTCGAGCTCGAAGCTCTGATGGTAGAGATCGGTCCCCGCGACCCGCTCCATCACCACCGGATTCCCGTCCGGCGTCATGGTGCCGACGATCGCCATGTCCTCCGCCTCACCGACGAAGACGAAATGGACCCGCTCGCCCTCGACGAGCGGCAGGCTCTCGTGGGCCTGAAGGAAGTGGGCGACGGCCGCGCCCTTGTCCGGCGCCGCCGCCAGGCGCTCCAGGAACCGGCCGAAGTCGCCGCTCGGTTCGGCTCTCTCCGCCGCTCTGGCCGGAGCGCTGGCATCGGTCAGGGCGACCGCCGCCAGCGCCTCGAGGTTGCGCACCAGGATGCGCCCATCGGCGAAGCTCGGCCAGGTGTAGCCGCTGGTGTCGAGCGCCTCGAGCCGCGCGCGCTCGACGTAGCCTTCGGGAGTGGCGTCGGCCAGGACGACGTTGCCGCCGGCGCCGAAGATCGCCAGCAGGTCGCCGATCAAGACCAGGCCCCGCCCGCCCGGCGGTCGCGAGCGCCAGACGCGCTCGCCTGTCTCGGCGTCGACACAGCTGAGGATCTGTCCCCGGAAGCCGTAGAGATGGCCGTCGTGGTAGACCGGCAACGCGTAGGTCCCACCCAGCTCGCGCGTCCGATAGAGCTCGCGCAGCGCGAACCCGTCGTCTCCAGGTTCGATCTCGAACAGCGTCGCCTGGCCACCGATCGAGACCAGAAACCGTTCTCTCCCCACCACCGTCAGCGCGGCATCGATCCATTCGCCCTCCGCCAGCTCGTGCCGCCAGAGCTCGCTGCCGTTAGCAGGGTCGACCCCGGAAAGCGTCCGTCCGGCTCCGATCACCATGTGGGTTCGGCCGCCGGCGCTCATGGCGACCGGGATCTGGTATCGATACTCGCCGTCGCCCGCCGACCAGAGCGTCTCGCCGGTAGCGGGGTCGAGCGCCGCTACCGCGCCCCCTTCGACTCCGGTCAGGACCATCAGCTTGCCGTCGACCAGAAGCGGTGTGACGCCGTAGCCGAAGTCCGGCTCCGGCGAGCCGAAGTCCGTGTCCATCTTGCGGGACCAGAGCAGTTCCCCGCTCTCGAGGTCGAGCGCGAGCAGCTGTCCCTTGGGACCGAGCGCGAAGACCCGGCCATCGGCGACGACCGGGGTCGAGATCGGCCCGTCCGCGGAACCGTCACGGCCGCGGTTGACGCTGTCGAGTCGCTCCCGCCAGAGCTCGCGGCCACTCTTCAGGTCGAACGCGCCGACCCAGTCCGAGTCGCCGTTCGAGAACATCGTGACCGCGCGGCCCGACGCCACTGCGATGCCGGAGTAGCCCGATCCGAGCGGGATGCGCCAATCGAGCTCCAACCCCGGTGAGTCGCCGAGGCCCGCTGGGGCTGGCGCCCGACCGTCGTACTCGGGGCCGCGAAGATGGGGCCAGTCGGACGCGAGGCCAGGGGCAGGGAGAACGGAGAGGAGCGCTAAGACACAGATCGCGAGTCGCGTCGGCATGGTCCGGCAGTTATACCACCGCGTCCGATCGGCCGACTCCGATCGGCGGGCGTCCCTACGGACAGTCGATCAGGGGATCGAGCGTGGCGCTCAAGGTGCCGTTGACGCTGAAGTCATTCTCGAACGTGATGCCGGTCGTCGCGCGGAATTCGATGGTCTCGCCGAGGCCCACCTCGTATCCACTCCCCGCGGTGATTTCGGCCTCGGTGACGAACGGTCCGAGCGCGGCGTTGTCGGCGGCGGTGAGATTCCAGCTGGCCGACTGGCAGGACCAGGTCTCGACAGTGGTCGGTTCGACCACCGAGTCGTTGGCGGCGACCGGATCGTTGGTCCCCGAGGACACGCTGGCACTGTTGCTCAGGCTGGCGGGGGCCGAGTGCTCGACGAAGACCGTCACGTCGAACGATTTGGACTCTCCGCTCGCGATGTCACCCAGCGTGCAGGTTGGGACGCCGGCCGGGTCCTCGACACAGCCGGTGGTCGAGCTCAGGGTGGTCCCGGTCGGAAGCGTGTCGGAGACCTCGACGCCGGTGGCGAGACTCGGACCGAGGTTGGAGACGCTGATCGTGTAGGTGAGACCGACACCCCTGCCGATCGGGTCCTCGGCATCGGTCTTGGTGATCGACAGATCGCCGCCGGTCAGCTGCACGCAGCTCCCGGTGGCGGCGTCGATGCTCTGCTGGATGCGCGCGATCACCGTCGGGTGGAAGTACGACTCACTCGAGCCACAGCCAGCGCCGTTCGGCGGGCTGAAGTGGCAGTAGCTCATGATGGTGCCCTTGTTCGGCGCGATGCCCTCGATCAGGCCGGTGAAATCCGGGCAACTGACCGGGCCGCCATAGCAGCCGCCCTGGGCGTTGTAGCACTGATCGACCTCGGGGTTGTAGCAGTGGGTATGTCCGGAGCCGGCGTTGTGCCCCACCTCGTGACCGATCAGCCGCGTATTCGACGAGCCGCTCAGCGACACGCACTTGATCACCTGGGTCGCGCTGTAAGAGAAGCTGTTGTTGCAGTAGACATCCACCCAGGCGATGCCCGCACCGCTGCAGCTGCCCGGGTTCTTGCCCGAGAGCAGAGCCACCCAGACCCGCTCGACCGCCGCCTGGTTGGCCTGCCACCAGGCGCGGACCTCGTCGAGCTGTCCGCTGGTAGAGCCCGAGGTGTAGGGGTCGGTCGCCGCGTTGGTGCGCAGGATGGTCTCGCCCTGCAGCAGCCGTAGGCCGAGGTCACGCTCGTAGATCACGTTGAGCGAGAGGATCAGATCTCCGATCGCGCTGTCGGCGAGGCCGGTGTCGTTGCCGTACTCGGCCAGGAACTCACCGTCGGTGTCGAACGCGAGCACCGCCTCATGGCTCGGCCCCGAAGGCTCGAGTGAGATCGGAGCCTCGGACGGCGCGCTCGGACCGACTTCCAGAGGGAGCGAGTCCCGCGTGTCGCAGGTGGTCTGGGTCTCGATACCGAGCCGCTCCTCCAGGCTGGCGCCGATCTCGTAGTGCGCCCAGGTGGGATCGTCCACGTCTCGCTGCCAGAGCCCGTAGACTCCGGTCCGATTCGCGACCAGACCGGTTCCGCCACCGCCGCCCGGGTCGAGCGAAAGCCCCACGCGCACGTCCGGATCGGTGCGGCTCGAGCCGAGCAGATGGACACGCGCCGATCTGGGTTGCTCGATCACACCGAGAGTGCCGTCTGCCCAGACACGAGCGCCAGCGGCGTAGACGTCGATGCGCTCGAACACGACGTCGCCCCGGTCGCCGGGAGCGGTCGGGAAGTCACGCACGATCAACCGGCCACCCGATGGGATCGCGGCGAGCTCCGCCACGACGCCACCCGGCATGCGGAATGACTCGGCGCTCAGCTGGCCGGCTTCGGTCCAGCGGTAGTCGAGCCGCTGGGCGTCCGCCTCGATCTCCGCCGTCGGCGGCTCGGACGCGCCGGTCACCGCTGCGCCGGCGAGCAGCGCACACACGATCGCGAGACCCTTCGCCGAGGGCTGCATTGCCACTCAAAGTAGCGCTCGGAGATGCCCGGTGCTGTGAGATCGGCTACTTCGAACGCGCCACTTCTGCGCCCAGTGGCTTCAGTCGTCTTCGAACTCGAGGGTGCCGTCTTCGAGCTCGAACGGCAGCACGTCTCCCTCGGCATCGACGAAGAGGGTGAGCGCGGGATCGAGCCAGACACGGGAGCGGGTGCCGACGGGTGTCCGGCCGGGCGTCTTGAAGCTCACCGCCAACAGCTCGCCCGGCACCGAGTTGAACGACGCGTCCTTCGAGGTGAAGGTCACCAGCACCAGACCGGGCTCGGAACGATCGGCCCGGAAGCGCCGCTTGCCGTGCTGTTTCTTCATCTTCACCCGGATCTTGCCGTTGACCAGCTCGGGGTCGAACCGAAGCCCGATTCGACCCTCCGCCATGCCGACCGGCTCGAAGGTACCGAGGCCGATCTCGGCCCGCTCGCCGGGCTCGATCTTGTCGTCCTCGGCCTCCGCCAGATACGGGCTTCCGGGCCGGCGGATCTCGAGCTCGCCACCCCGGGGCTCGAGCCGGATCCGCTCGCCGTCGCGACCGACCAGGTGGGTCTGTTCCAGATCGAGCTCGATCTTGAAGCTCCGGTTCGGCTGGACGTCGTCCCGCAGCCGGAAGAAGAGCACCGCCAGCGGACCGTCCCGGCGATTGATGGACGCGCTCTCCGACGAAAACTCGATCAGGATCACCTGCTCGCCGCCGGTGGTCTCCATCGCCGCCGCGCTGATGGCGTCGCCCTTCTTGCTGAAGACCCGGTAGTCGACCAGCTCGGCGAACGGCGCCGCGCGCGAGGCGTTGGCCCTGCCCGACCTCGTGATGATGCAGATCTGGCCCTGGCCCGCCGGCCGTGAGGCATAGGTGCGGACGACGACGGCGGCCAGGCCGCCCGGCTCGGCGATTGCATCGTTGACGCGCAGGGTCAGCGTGTCCTTGGCGATCGCCACGGTGGCGACCAGACCCAGAGCGACCACGAGACCTGTCAGTTTGCTTGGCGTCATCCCATCGGCGCCGCTACGGGCTGATGCGGAAGCGGACCGCAGACGACCATGCTATCCGGCTACCGGCCCGATCGAACGCCTCTACACTCCATACGTACCAGACCGCTGGATGGAGCTGCTCGGCCAGCCGGGCGTCGACGTCGACCTCGAGCGCTGTCGTCTCGGCTTTCCAGAGCTCGCGATCGTCGACACCGCGGACGGTGACGACGTACTTCACCGTCCCGGGCACCCCTTGCCACGACAGCTCGCTCGGGGCGACCGCGATCTCGCCGAGCGGCGCCTCGATCTCGAGCGCCGAGCTTCTCGTGGTGCTGGTGCCCGGTCCGCCGGTCAGGGGCGGTGGCGTGACCGCGTTGCGGACACCGATCCCGACGCCGATCAGCAGCACGGCGACCGCCGCGAGCTGGTACGCCGGCCGCTGCAGCACCGCGCCCCAGGACGACAGCCCGCTGAGCCATCCGCGCCTGCCGTGTGGGGGTCGTTGCTCCAGCCGGCGGGTGATGTGATCGCCGTTCTTCTCGCGATAGCCGGCGCGGGCCAGCTCGGGCTCGTCGAACGCCCTGGCCAGCTCGCGCTCGGCGCCGCACGCGGCACAGCTGTCGGCGTGGCTCTCGAGGCGCTGCCGGGCGTCTTCGTCGAGGGCCGCGAGCTCCGCCGCCAGATACGCTTCGGGCGGCGGACAGCCCGGCTCCTCGCGGTAGGCGCGGCGAATCCATTCGCTGATCGATGCTTCTCTGCTCACGATTGTCGCTCCAGCCAGCGTCCGAAGCGCCGTTGTAGCTTGCGCTTGCCGCTGACGATGTAGGCCTTGGCGCCTGACTTGTTTTCCAGCTTCAACATCTTGGTGATGGCCGGCAGGGTCATCCCATCCACGAAGTGGAGATAGAGGATCTTCGCCTCCGTCGGTTCGAGATCGCTCTCCATCGCCCGCCGGAACTCCTGGGCGATCTGGCGGCGCTCGGCTAGCTCGGAGGCGTCCGGGGTCGGATCGACCGGCTCCGGCAGGTTCTCGGCGTCGAGCGACGCGGCCCGGCGCAGGCGCTCGAACTTGCCGCGATTGATCGCGACTCTCCGGGTGACCGTATAGAGCCAGGTCGAGAAGCGACTCTCGAGGCGGAAGCTGTCGAGTCGATCGTGCACGCGCAGAAAGACCTCCTGCGCCAGATCCGATGCTCGTTCCCGATCGCCGCAGATGCGCAGGTGGTCGCCTTCTTGTCCGGCTGCTGCCGAACCCGGGCGATCAGCTCCTCGTCTGTCAGCTGACTCAGATCCATCGGACTCGAACTGGCGCTCCGGGCCGACGCCTCGAGAGCGGACCAGGCAAGACTACCGGAGGCGATCGAGCGTGGCTGCCGGGTACCGTCGGCCCCGACGAGCGCCAGCGTCACCGGCAACGGGGATCTGGTCGTCTGCCGCCACATCGTCAACTTAGACAAGCGGACGCGCGGCCTGGAACAGGGAATCGCCGGCCGCGAGGTCGCAGGAGAGAGACCGGCTAGGGTCGCGGGCGGACGTCGTTGCCGAGGGCGACGACGGCCTTCAGGGTCTCGACCACCGAGGTGCGATCGTAGTTCTTGGTGCTCTCCGAGAGCCCGCCGCCCCGGATGGCCGCTCAGATCCGGATGAAGATTCGGTTTCGGAACATCACCCAGACGACCAGGTAACAGAACAGCACCCAGGCCAGCGCGTGCGCCAGCGAGGCGGCGTCGGGCGGGAGCCAGGAGGTGAAGAGCTTGTCGTAGTAGAACCGCTTGAGGCTCATCTCACCGGCCGCGGTAGCGATCGTCATCCGGTTGAACGTCCGCGCCAGGAGGCCACTCATCACGAAGACCGAGATCGCGTTCCGACCGAAGACCACGAACGGATGCGCCCAGCGGCGCCAGCCGTGGAGGTCGATGATCCAGAGCAGGAGGGCCAACAAAACCATACCCAGACCACCGGTCCAGAGCACGAAGCTGCCGGTCCAGAGCGATTTGTTGATCGGCAAGACCACTCCCCAGACCCTGCCGCTAATCGCCACGCCGACACCCACGATCGCCAGTCGACGCACCCGCTCGGAGTCGATCCGCTGCCCACGCAGGAATCGCCCGACCTCGAGCCCCAGGAGCACGGTGGCGATCGACGACAGGGTACTCAGGATGCCTTCCGGATCCCAGGTCTTGCTCTGCCCCCAGAGGTGCCCTTCGAGCAGCAGACGGTCGAGCCAGGCGGCGATGTTGACGTCCTTCTGCGCCAGATCAGGCGGCCCCACGCCCGGTACCGGGATCAGCACGAGCGCCGCCCAGTAGCCGGCGAGCAGCGTGATCAGGAGCACGCGCAGCTGCCGCCGGGATAGATAGAGGTAGAGGATCGCGCCGGCCAGGTAGCAGACCGAGATCCGCTGGAGCACCCCGGGAATGCGGATGTCGGCGAGGGCGGGGACCGACCACGCGGCGATCAGGAGCCCGAAGAACAGGAGCCGCAGGCTGCGATTGAAGACCCGACCCAGCTGCGAGCGGGGCGTCCGCCCGCGATCGAGTGCACCACCCAGCGAGTAGACGATCGACACGCCGACGATGAACAGAAAGAACGGAAAGACCAGGTCGGTCAGCGTCCAGCCGTGCCAGTTGGCGTGCCGGAGCTGGGGGTGGACGTGGGACCAGCTGCCCGGATTGTTCACCAGGATCATGGCGACGATGGTGGCGCCACGCATGGCGTCGAGCGCCATCACCCGGGAGGATCGGCCCACGGCTCAGGCCCGCCCGCTCGAGAGATCGAGGTGCATGTAGACCGCGAGGCTACCAGCGCGAAGGACTCTGGCCGTTCGCGCATCTATAAAGCAGGCGGCACGAAGGCGCTGCCGCGCCTGAGACGAGTGCCCAGGGGACCATGACCCATTCAGCCTCGATCAGCCTTAGACTTCCGGCAGCCGGCTCACCCGGCCCGCAGAGCACCAGAATGGACGATCGACAGCTCGTGAAGGGCATGCTCAGCGGAGACGAGGAGGCGTTCCGACTCTTCTCCGAGTCCTTCATCCCGGCGCTCTACAGATTCGCGTTCTTCCGCCTCGACCAGGACCGCGAGCTGACCTGCGACATCGTGCAGAGCACGGTGTGCAAGGCGATCGCCAAGCTGAGCTCCTTTCGGGGCGAGGCCGCCTTCATGACCTGGTTGTGCGCCTGCTGCCGTAGAGAGATCGCGATGCACTACCGCAAGCAGGGCCGGCGGCCGCACCAGGTCGAGCTGACCGAGGAGTCGATGAACGCCGTCGCCCCGGCCCAGCGGCCGCGGCAACCGGAGCCGGAGGGAGCCCTCCTGCACAAGGAAAGGGGTCTGCTGGTCCACATGGCGCTCGACCTGGTGCCCAGGAAGTACCGGGACGTCCTCGCCTGGAAGTACCTGGAGGATCTTCCGGTCAAAGAGATCGCTACCCGGCTGGAGGTCGGGCCCAAGGCGGCGGAATCGCTACTCACCCGGGCTCGCCAGTCGTTCCGGGTCACCTTCGAGCGACTCCAGGAGTCGACCGACGTCGACCCTGCCACGTTGTGAAAGGTCTAGTGGAGCCATGAACGAGAACCATAGCCATCCGAATGACGAGATTCGCGACCTGCTCGTCGAGGCCGGTCCGCCGGTCGAGCTGCCGGCCGCCGACCTCGAGAGGATCCGTACGGCCGCGAGGCGGGAGTGGCTGAGCCAGAGCGGTACGCCGATCTTCGAGGGCCGGTCCTACCGGCCGCTGCTGGCGATGGCCGCCAGCCTGCTCCTGGTGGTGACCGCCATCTGGCTCTACCGCTCGGGTCGGCAACCGTTGGCGACCGCGGCGGTGGCGACCGTCGAGCTCCTGCGCGCCGAGGGCGCTACCGAGAGCCGGTTCGGCGTAGGCGACCAGCTGGCCGCCGGTACCGAGATCTCCACGATCGGGGACTCGCCGATCCGAGTGGCACTGCGCATGGCGAGCGGGCACTCGATTCGAGTCGACTCCGATTCCAGGGTCCGGCTCGCCTCCGCCCAGCGACTGGAGCTGGAGCGGGGGGCCGTCTACATCGATTCGGGAGCCGAGGGCGCCTCCGACGGCCTCGAGATCGGCACGCCGCTCGGCACGGTGCGCGAGATCGGCACGCAGTACGAGGTCCGCCTGAACGGTGGGATGCGCGTCCGGGTGCGCGAAGGAAGCGTCTCGGTGGATCACAGCGGCGGAACGTTCTCGGCCTCGCGTGGCGAGCAGTTGCTCGTCGACTCGGGCGGCGAGGTGGTTCGATCGCCGGTCACACTGACCGGTCCGACCTGGTCCTGGGTCCTCGACACCGCCCCCAGCCCCGATATCGAGGGCCGCTCGCTCGGGGCCTACCTCGACTGGATCGCACGCGAGACCGGTTGGCAGATCGCCTACGAGGAGGCGAGCCTCGAGCGCTACGCCACCGAGACCGTCTACGGCAGCATCGAAGGGATGACGCCCGAGGAGTCGTTGCGCGCGGTGCTGTCCAGTAGCGGTCTCGGCTACCGCCTCGACGGCGAGACGCTGGTGATCGGCCGGCGCTAGCCGGGCTAGAACTCGAGCAGGATCCCGGCCGAGGGCAGGAAGCCGGCCCACTCCTCACCGATTTGGAGGATCGTCCCCGCTTCCTCGTCGATCTCGAAATCGAAGCCGCCGATGTTGGCCCGATCGTAGACGTTCTGGATGTCGACGTAGAAGGTCAGCAGACCGATGCGGGTCTTCCAGTCCCGGCCCGCGCGCAGGTCGAGGCGATGGTAGTCGGGCAGCCGCTCACCGTAGAGCGGACCGAGCACCGGCGTGAAGATCACCTCGCCGTCTTCGTCGAGCCCCTCGCTCAGCGTCAGCGCGGTCGTCGGCCAGCCGGTGTGGTAGCGCCAGGCGAAGTTGAAGCGCCACTTGTCGCCCGGCCGGTAGTCGAAGTCGAGATTCAGGCTGTGGGTCTGGTCGAAGCGCCGCGGCACCAGGACGCCGTTCAGTCGGTCTTCGGTGGACGAGTAGGTGTAGTTGATCCACCAGCGCGAGCTCCTGCCGACGCGTCCCTTGAGGAAGAGCTCCACCCCCTCGGCGATGCTCCGGTCCGGAGCGATCCGCACGCGATCCGGCTCGACCTCGGGGAAGGTGTTGATCGGCTCGTACATGTTCTCGTACCGGGGTCGCGGGTTGGTCACGGTACGTCGATAGACCTCGGTGCGGAGAACGACGCCTCTCGAGCCCTCTCCGAACAGCCTCTGATACCCGAGCACCCGATGCTCGGACCGCTCTACCGGGAAGAAGCTGGTCTCGCCGTCTTCGACCTGCAGCTCGTACGGCCGCTGACTCTGCGTGAATCGGCCCCAGGCGAGCCGAAAGACGCTGCGCTCACCCGGTGAGTAGGCGAGATTCAGACGCGGGCTGACCAGGCTCTCGTCGGTCTGGGTGTGCTCGTCGTAGCGCACTCCAAGCTCGAGCGTCAGCTCCGGCGACAGACGCATCCGGTCGGCGAGATGCGCACTGTAGTGGTACTCCACGAACCGGTCGGTGAACAGGATCGCGCTGTCGCTGCCGTTCTCCCGGATCACCGCCAGCGGGTTCTGGAACGAGGTGATCCCAGAGTAGTCGTAGTCGGTGTCGAACTTGCGGGCCTCGAAGCCCCATTTCACGAAGTGCTGCCTGGAGGGCTGCGAAGTCCAGCTCTGACGCAAGCTCAGGACGTCGAGCTGGCGCAGGTCGTTGATCACGAACTGCACGTCGTCCTCGAGCTCGATGCCGAATCGGTCGCGGTCGATCCGACTGGCCGAGGCCGCGTTCTCGAGCAGGAGCTCGGAGCTCAGAATCGACTGGTGGGTGAGCCAGAGGTACGAGCTCTCGTAGTTGGTGTCGATCCGCTTGCTCTCGCTGTCCACCACCTCCTGGAAGGTCAGGTGATCATCGGCATGCAGCAGATTCGCGCGCAGGCTGTTGCGAGCGCCGAGTCGGTAGTCGACCTTGCCGAAGGCGTCCCAGTACCGCGGGTCCTCGTTGCCGAGCAGCTGATTCGCGAGGTCGATCGACCCGCGGCGCACCTGCGCCAACCAGCTCCCCTGGCGTTCCGCACCGAACACGCCGGCACCGCCCAGCTGCGCACTCAGCAGGCCGATTCCGATCAGCCCCTGGGTCGATCCGGTCGGGGTGATCGTCGTCATGTCGAGCACACCGCTCATCCGATCGCCGTGCTCGGCGGGAAATCCACCGGTGATCAGGTCGACGTTCTCGAGGGTCGTCGGGGCGATGACGCTCAGCGCGCTGTCGTAGTCCTGGAGGTGGTAGACCTCGTACAGCTCCTGACCGTCCAGGAGGATCTGCGTCTCGTCGCGGCGGCCGCCGCGCACGTGGAACTGGGCCGAGACGTCGTTACCGGCCAGGCCGGGCAGGAGACTCAGAGCGCGAAAGAAGTCACCGCCCAGGTGCGGTAGCGCGTGAATATCGTCGCGACTGAAGTCGAGCTGCGCCACCGGCTCTTCGCGCAGGATCGAGACCCGGCTCGGCGTGACCAGGAGCTCCTCCTCCATGACCGGGGCGGGATCCAGCACGATCTCGACCTCGATCGATCCGGCACCGACGCCGACCTCGCCGACCTGCCCGAGGACGAAGCCCCTCCGCCGCGCCTCGAGGGTGAACAGGCCCTGGGGCGAGAGCCCGACCTCGAAGCTGCCGTCGGCGGCGGTAGTCACCTCGGCTCCGGTCTCCAGGACCCTCACGGTCGCGCCGGCGACTCCGGAGCCATCGGCGCGTGAGCGGACGAAGCCGACCACCGGCCCCGACCCGACCCGACCCGCCACCGACCGTGGCACGATGATCAGCGTCTCTCCCGGACCCTCTTGGGTCGTCAGGCCGTGCGGCAGGAGCAGCTGCTCCAGCACTTCCCGGTCGTCGGTCGCGGTCGGCTCGACCTCGACCTTCATCTCCGGCCGGACGACGCTGCTGGTGAACACCAGCTTCAGGCCGCGTGCGTTGAGCTCCCGCAGCGCCTCGATGAGCGACTGGCCGCGGAACGCTTCCCCGTCTGTCGCCGACAGGGGCGCCGCCGCGAGGACCAGGGCGAGCAGTAGCGCGAAGGATCCCGCCTTCGCCCGCATCAAACCAGGGTAGCAGACGGCGATGGGTGATCCCGCGGCCGGTCCTCCTGGGGGCAGCTTCATCGTCGTCGACCCGGCAAGACGCCGGTCTCTCTCACAGCGGGAGCGCCGAAGCGTCTTCCAGATTAGATGCCGATCGGATCTTGATCCTTCGCGGAACGATGATCGCGAAGGAGAATCCAGCTCTTCGCATCCAAACCATTGGCGACCACCGGGCCTGGTCCGACACCGTGAGGGAGATTCGGTGTCACCCTTTCAGGACTGTCGGTCGGCGCCGCCAGAGTTCATCGGGCGGGCGGGCCTGGGTCGGCAGGCGGGAGCCGGGCGCTCCGGCACCGGCGGCGACCTGGCACGCCATTGGCAAGAAGCCCGAGATGCTAGGAAGGAGCAACTTCGAATGAGTATCTTGAGCGATCGGCGGTCTTTTCGAGAGATCGGCGGCGTGCGTGCCTACGTCAAGCAGGTGGGCTGGTCACTCTGGTGGCGGACGCAGCCGGGCTCGAATCCGCCCTCCAGACCGGGGAAATACCGGCTCGATCCTGCGGCCCAGCGCCGCGCCACGGTCGTGCCACCCCAGATGCCCGCGGCCCGCGCCCGACTCGACTGAGCACGGCAAAAGAAGGCACTAACGGTCGTCGCCGGCGCGCTCGGCGATCCGCCGAGCGTGGTGAGCGTTGTGGTACAGGTCCCAGTGCGCCAGCTCCCGGATCGTCAGCTTGCCGATCAGCGGGTGCGGTAGCCGGTAGACGTCGAGCTGGCTTTCGGACCAGCCGAGCAGCGCCTTGCGAAGCCGCTTGCCCACTTCGGCCCAGCGCTCCATGATCTGCGTCCGCCACTCTTCCCGCGAGAGGTCCGGGACCCGGTCCGAGGGCCCGTAGCTACCGGCCTGGCCGCCGGCCTCGAGCGCCGAGTGGTAGAGCTCCACGATCTCGTCATAGGGGCGAGAGCCGTTCGTGGAGCGACCGAAAGCGAGCAGCGCGACTCTCGGCTGGCCCATACCGTTCGCCACCGCGCCTACCGTCTTGTTCAGGTGGCGCACGTGGCCGGCCGGTGACCAGTGCGCGCCCTGCGGAGCGAAGAACGTCTCGAGGCCGAAGCCGTCCAGGAACGACCTGATCTCCTGCTCCTGTGCGGCCAGCGCCTGGCGGATCTCCTCCCGAGTACCGGGTACCTCGAGCTCGAACATGGGTGGCAGTCTCTCACGAGGCCCGACCGCGAAGGATCCGTCGGAGGACGACCTCCTCGCATCACCCCGATCACTCGTTACCGGCATACAATCGGCGGGAGTGGCTTCGACGCCGCTGGTAGCGCGCGAACGATGATCTGGGAGGAGTTCAGCGGTCTGAGTCCAGTGGCGCAGGCCCTACTGGCCACGCTCTTCACCTGGAGCATGACCGCGGCCGGAGCCGGCCTGGTCTTCCTCTTCCGTCGCGAGAACCGGAAGTTCCTGGACGTCATGCTCGGTTTCACGGCCGGCGTAATGCTCGCGGCGAGCTTCTGGTCGCTGCTTGCGCCCGCGATCGAGATGGCGGCCGCGGGCAGCCTGCCCAGGTGGTTCCCCCCCGCCGTCGGATTCATTCTCGGCGCGTTCTTCCTGCGGCTGGCCGACTACATCATCCCCCACCTGCACCTCAAGGCGCCGATGGAGGACGCCGAGGGGCTGCCCACCAGCTGGCGCCGAGCGACCCTGCTGGTGCTGGCGATCACGCTGCACAACATCCCTGAAGGGCTGGCGGTCGGCGTCGCCTTCGGTGCCGCGGCGCACGAGCTCGGCCCGACGGTGGCCGGAGCGGTCGCGCTGGCGATCGGCATCGGCCTCCAGAACTTCCCCGAAGGGCTCGCGGTCTCGATGCCCTTGAGGCGCCAGGGCCTGTCGCGGTTCAAGAGCTTCTGGTATGGCCAGTTGTCTGGCATGGTCGAGCCGGTCGCCGGCGTGCTCGGTGCGGCCGCCGTTCTGACCTGGCGTCCGATCCTTCCCTACGCGCTGGCGTTCGCGGCGGGAGCGATGGTCTTCGTGGTCATCGAAGAGGTCATCCCCGAATCCCAGAGCACCGGCAACGCCGACGCCGCGTCGCTGGGCGCGGTCGCCGGTTTCGTCGTGATGATGATCCTCGACGTCGCGCTCGGCTGAGCGACGGCTGAAGGCGGCAGGTTGCACAGCGCGAGGGAGCCCTCTCGCCTACGCTCGTCGGTGACGATGCGCAGGCTCGGTACCTATCGTGCGCGCGGCGGTCGCGCGTTCTCCCTGGTCGAGACCACCGTGGCTCTCGCCCTGGTCTCGACGATGATGCTGACGGGTCTCACGCTGCTGATCCTCCAGCCTCGCCTTCAGGACCGGACGCGCGCCGGCGAGGAGGCGTTGCGGGCGATCGAAGCGGCTCTCGAGACGGTGCGGGCGGCGGAGATACCGCTGGTGTCGGGGCGTCTGGTTCCCGGTGTCGCCTACCCGGAGGCCGATCCGCACCGGAATCTCACCCTGACGCTCGAGGTCGATTCCACCGGAACGCCGGGTCTCTATGAGCTGCGCGTCGACGCGACCTATCTGACCTGGGGACGGCCAGCCAGCCGTTCGGTGACGACCCTGACGTGGAGACCCTGACCGTGCGTCGAGCGGCTAGCGGATTCACGGTGATCGAGGCGGTGGTCAGCCTGGCCCTGATGTCGCTCTTCATGCTGCTCGCGGCGCAGCTGTTGCGAGACACGCAGCTGGCGACGTTGGCCACCCGCCGGGCGGCGCTCGACCCGACGCCGCAGCACATCGCCCAGCAGCTGCGCAACGACCTGCACCGTGCCGGCGGAACCGTGAGACTGCGGGGGAGCGCGAGCGCACTCTGGTCCCGGGACGCGCTGACCCTGCGGCTCCCGACCGGTGGCATCGTGCGTTACGAGAAGACCGCGGATCAGGTGAGCCGCTACCTCCGCGACGCCGGTGGCTCGCTGGTGGGTGAGCGCCCACTGCTGCGCGGCGTCGTCAGTTGGCGGTGGCTCCAGCTCAGTCCGGATCTGGTCGAGGTGGAGGTCGGCTATCGGCGCCGGCCGGACGGCGACGCCCTCGACCGTCAGCCGGGCGTCGACCGATCGACGATCGAGATCCTGCGCATGCGGGTAGCTATGCGCGCCGTGCCCGGCAGGAGGTCGTGGTGATTCGCGTCGTGCGTCACGAGTTTGGGCACGCCCTCGTGGTGGCGCTGGTGGTGCTGCTCCTGGTCGGCTCCGCAGCGACGGCGATCGCCGTCACCTTGCAGCTGGAGACCCGCACATCGGCCCAGGAAGCTCGCCGGATTCGCCTGGTCGCTTTGAACGACGCCGCGATGGCAGAAGCCCTGGCCGAGCTGGCGCGCAGCGGGTCGTTCCAGGGATCTCCCGAGCACCGCCTCGACAAGGGCACGATCAGCAGCAGCGTCCGCACCCTCGGCCTCGACCGTTACGAGATCACCGCGACCGCGAATCTTGCCGGCTGGAGCCAGGTGGCGGTGGCCGAGGTCGACACCAGCGGCTCGACCCCGCGGGTGCTCACCTGGCAAAAGCGGTGACAGGCTACTCATTTCGTCTCCGCCTGGGCTTGCGATCGACCTGCTGAGGTCGTAGCTGTCGTCCGGTCGCGTGCTCGAGCGACTGCCGGCTCCCTGGTAGCGCCGGCGGCGACTCATGCCTGCGGGCTCGGCCGTCGAGTGTCGCGTTCATGGGTACAGGACACGCCACCGGGAGGTTGCAATGCGTCAACGGGTCTCCAGCCACATCGAGGTATCGGCACGGGTCTGCCAGGCGGTCTTGCTGGCAGCCGTCGTTCTCTGGCCCGCTCGGGCCGCCGGCGCCGACAAGGTCTCCGCCTTCGGTCGCTACTCGGGCTACAACGAGGCGGCGTACGACGGCTGGGTCCGCCGCGCGGAGTACGCTCCCATGCCCGACGGGGTACAGCTCGCGGTCAACTACTTCGTCCCCACGAGCGGCGGGCAGCCGGCTTCCGAGCCTCTCCCGGTCCTGCTCGTGTACACCCGCTACTCGCGGGTGTACGAGCGTGACGGCGGGGTCGTGACCCCGATCGAGACGGAGTCGTTCTACCGTGAGCTGCTGCGTCACGGCTACATCATCGCCATCGCCAACGCACGCGGTACCGGAGCTTCCTTTGGCACCAAGAACGGACCCCACTCGGCCGAGACCACGTCCGACTCGTGGTACCTGGTCGAATGGCTCGCCACCCAGCCATGGTGTGACGGCCACGTCGGAATGATGGGTCGCTCGAACTCGGGCATCAACGCCATCCACGCCGCCACCCAGGCTCCTCCTCATCTCGACGCCGTGTTCTCCGAGATGGCCGGACCCAGCACCTACGACTTCGCCTTTCGGGGCGGCACCTTCAAGCAGCCGTTCATCGAGATCCTCGGCGCTCTGACGCGAGCGATGGACCTGGGCCGTGTCGTACTGCCGGCCAGAATGGATGGGGACCGAGACGGCTCGATGCGCGACGCGGCTGTTGCCGAGCACGCCGACAACCTCTGGGTCGACCGGATTCGGCTCAAGAAGATCAAGTTCCGTGACAGCTCGATCACCCGCGCCAACGGCTCCAGCTGGTCGTGGCAGATCGCGGGCTCGATCGACGACGTCGCCGCTCTCCGGCGGGCGGCGGTCCCTCTCTACCATCTGATCGGCTGGTACGACAGCTACACCACCCAACAAGCCTGGACCTGGGCCAACCTCCCGCGTGTCCCCCAGAAGCTGACGATCGGACCCTGGGCCCACCAGGACGGCTACGGCGAGGCGGTGCACACCGCCGAGGCGCTACGCTGGTTCGACTACTGGTTGAAAGGGATCGACAACGGCATCATGCGCGAGAAGCCGGTCCACTACTACCTGATGCGCGGCAACAAGACCGTGCCCGAAGCGCCGAGCGCGCACCTGAGCCGCGACGAGATCGGCGCCCAAAACGGGCGGGCGTGGAAGGTCGGTAAGCGCTGGCCGCCGCCCAAGGCCAGGCCGCAGCGCCTCTACCTCACCGGCGGTCCCTCCGGCACCGTCACGTCGCCCAATGACGGCCGGCTGGCGCCCCAGCCACCGGCCGAGGCCCGCGCGAGCGACGAGTATCGGATCGACTACACGTCGACGATGGGCTCGTTCTCACGCTGGATGAACAGCGCCGGTTTCGAGCGCGACGACCCGCCGGGGACGACGTTCTTCGACGAGCGGACCGCGGAGGACCAGAAGGCCCTAACCTACACCTCGGCGCCGTTTGCCGCCGCTCGGGCCATCGTCGGCTACCCGGTGATCCATCTGTGGGTCACCTCGAGCCACCGGGACGGCGATTTCTTCGTCTATCTGGAGGAGGTCGATGGCGAGGGCAATTCCCATTACGTGACCGAAGGCGCCCTGCGAGCGTCGTTTCGCGCCCTGGCTGATGAGGCACCGTGGCGCAACTTCGGCCTGCCGTACCACCGGTGCTTCAAGAAGGATCAGCTGAAGCGGCTGCCGTCCGAGCCGGTCGAGCTGGTCTTCGACCTCATGGGAACCGCCATCGTCATCGACGCCGGGCACCGGATCCGGGTCACCGTCGCCGGCGCCGACGCCCTCAACCACGCGCTCTACCCCAGCCGCAAGGGCCGCAAGGCACCGACCATCGCGATCCACCGCGACACCTCGCACCGCTCGTACGTCGAGCTGCCGATGATGAGACCTTAGTGCCCGGCCCGAAGGAAGGAGACACAAGATGCTCAGACCAAAGCGACACCACAGCCGACTGGCACTGGTAATGAACCTGGCGGTCCTGCTGGCAGCCGCTTCCCAGCCGCTGTTCGGCGCCGAGCGGACCCGCGCGGACATCCAGAGTGAGTTGGCCGCCTACATCGACGCCCTGTTCGACTCGGAGCCCGCCTGGGGCACCGCCCTCATCGCCCAGGACGGCCAGGTGCTCCTCGAGCGGAGTCATGGCTGGGCCGACTACAGCCAGGCGAGACCGAGCGGGCCCCGCACCGTGTTCCGAATCCAGCACCTGACGAAGACCTTTACTGCTGCCGCCACCCTGATGCTCGTGGAGCGCGGCCAGCTGTCTCTGGACGACAAGGTCGTGGACTACGTGCCCGAGCTTCGAGAAGAAGCGGTCACCATTCGGCATCTGCTCCAGATGGAGTCGGGTATCCCCGACCTGATCTCTAATGTGGTGGACCAGGGAAGGTTCGATCGATTCCACCACCCGGAGGAGATCCTCGACTACTTCGTCCACGAGCCCCTTCTCTTCGAGCCGGGGACCCAGACCGATTACTCGAACTCCAACTACGTCCTGTTGGGCCTCGTCATCGAACGGATCACCGGCAAGCCGTACGGGAAGTTCCTCAAGAAGAACATCTTCAAGCCGCTCAAGATGAGGCGCACCCGCTTCGATCCCAACGACCGTGCCTTCGGCAACGGCCGCGCGCTCGGCTACGACGACATCACGGCGGAGCCACCGACCGAGGCCCTATACGTTTCGCCGTCGCTGGCGTACGCCTCCGCCGGCATCCTGTCGACGGCCCGCAACCTCCTGAAGTGGGACCAAGCGCTCTACGGTGAGCGGGTGCTCTCCCAGGAGACCCTGGAAGAGGCGTTCACGCCGGGCACCGGTGACTTCGGACTGGGCTGGATCCTCGACCACGTCCGAATCCACGGAGAGAGACGCAAGCTCGTCTGGCACGCTGGCGGAGCCCCGGGATTCCGTGGCGTGCTGGTGCGAATGGTCGATGCTCGCCTGACCATCATTCTGCTCTACAACTCCACGGGGTTCGAGGAGGTCGACCTCGGCCGTTGGATCGCCAGCCTGTCGACCGATGTCGGCGAGATCGTGCTGCGCGAAGCCGAGTGATCGATTCGTCGTCCCGTCAGCCCACCGAGAGTTGACGACTTTCGGCAGCAAGAGAAACCGACAGGGATGGCGCGGCACGGCCGGATCCGGAGGCGGGGGGTCTAGTGCCTCAATCCAAGACTGGATTCGCCTGAGGAACGCGCATCACACGATCTGTATCGCGCAGTCTCGCGCCGCTCTCGCGACTCGCGGCCACGCATCGGGATGGGTGATCCTGTCGTCGAACTCCGGAACCAGCCGGTCCATTTCCGCGCGGTCATGGAGCAGCACATTGACCGAGTTGATCTCCCTGCCGCTCCATTGAACGCCTTCGAGGTCACCGTACTCGTCATAGAAGGCTCTGGCCCAGGACTGGGTGAGACCGTAGTCGGTGGTGGACGAGATCTCATGGGTCAGACCCAACTTCCTCGGACCCGTGCCCAACAGATCGAGTACTCGAATCGGGGCCACGACTCGCGCCATGACCAGCATCCGGTTGGAGGAAGTGTCTATCTGCCCGGCCTTGCCGAAAGCCTCGGCCACTGCCCCACGCAGCGCCTTGCCCGCGTACCAGACCGATCGATCGGCATGGATGACGGGTGGACCCGCAGGATGGTGATCGAAGCGACCCTCGTCGCTCGGACCATAGAACCGCTGGGCGTCCCAATCGCCGTGCGAAGGGTTGTAGATCCGAACCAGGAACGAGTCGACCGACAGCTCCGAGGTCGGCGGCGAGCCAGCGAGGGGACGGGTGGGTGGCCCGATGCTCAAAGCATGTGGCCGTGCTCGAGTGCCAGACGGAGCACTGGATCACTCTTGCGGCGACGGAGGACCTCGATCGGTTTCTCGTCCCCCAACTCTGATGATGGCGTAGTCAGCCAAAGGGCAGCGCCGAATGGGGACAGGTCCAGGGCTCGGATGACCTCCGTCAAGCACGGAACCAGTCCTGCTGGACCAGCCTCGTCGAATTGCCACTTCGGGTACCTCCACTCACGTCCCGAGCGTAGTCCGATGAGGTCGCCTGCTTTGCGTTGTCGCTCCACCGCCTGGCGCGAGCGTCCGGTCAGCGCCCCGGCCTGGCTCGCGGAGATGCTCTCTTGCAGCAGACGGATCCGGTTTGTGCGCTTCCTGACATCGGCCCAAAGCGCGGTGGCTATGGCCTCGCGCTGATCCATGGGATCGTCCACGTCGGCAAGAGGATCGGAGGACTCCTCTTCGGTCCAGAAGACCTCCAGCTGCTCCTGCAGGCCCTCCACGAGCAGCTCGCGGACCGCAAGGGGCCGACTCGTCGTGTGTACCAGCCTGAGGAGCTCCTCGATGAGCTCGAACTCCGGTCCTTCGAGCCGTGCAGCCTCGACTGCAACCTCCAGACGCTGCCTGCCAATGCCGAGGAGCGCCGAGCACTCTCTCAGCGTCGCAGGATTGATGGGGGCCGATACCTCTCGCCCGTCGCCCTGAGCTCTCGCCATGGCGAGAGACTAGCATATGTTGCGCTTATATGCAACTTATGCTCATCGCGTCAGGAGCGCGTGGACGCGATCTCAGCGAAGTCGAAGGGACGCGACGTCGAATCGACCTGGATCGTCCCGCTCACAGCCTGGGGAATCGATGGTGCGCCCTAGAGGATTCGAACCTCTGACCTACAGCTCCGGAGGCTGTCGCTCTATCCAGCTGAGCTAAGGGCGCACGTGGAAGGAACTGGGGTGAGTGAGGGGATTCGAACCCCCAACCACCTGAGCCACAGTCAGGTGCTCTACCATTGAGCTACACTCACCACGCTCGAACCGCGAATTATGCATGGGGCCTCGGCGATTCGCAATTCGCGTTGCCAGGAGTGCTTCGAGGCCCCGACCCGCGGCTCGAACGGCCGCGCCGCGAGCTAGCCTAACACGCTCTTTTCAATGCAGTTAGTCCGCCCACCCAGTGTCTACCCGGCAGATCTTCGCCGTTCCTCAGGGTAGGCGCCACGACCCCCCACCTCGTAGGGTATTGCGGCCGAGTAGAGACCACCGTAGAGAGGTGAGCAGCCTCGACAAAGGCTCACCTGGGAAAACCCAGGGCCGCAAAGCCACGGGTCCTCGCTTCCTTCCTTCAAGACTGGGCGCAAGAACAAAGAAGGGTCCCAAGACCGCCGGGCTGCCGAAAGGTGGTAGAGCCGGGAATGTCTCCGGTTCACGACCAGAGGAGAGAGGCATGGTCAGCAAAAGAGGCGTTGCATTGGCGGCAGCGGCGTTCCTGGTACTGAGCCTGTTCGCCGGTGTGGCCACGTCGGGCCAGGATTGCAGGAAGGTGACGGCGACGTTCAAGTTCCACAGCGAGTTCTGGATGGACCCCGAGATCTGCGATGGCTACGACTTCTGCCAGTACTCGGAGATCAGGGGAACCCTGAAGGGGCGCTGGTGGGTTTTCGGCAATTGGGAAGACGTGGAAGAGGTAGCGGGCGGCACGGCCGCTGCCTTCAACATTGTCAGCATCATCGAGACCAACCGGGGCACCCTCTACACGGAGAGTCGAGAGCTCGTCAACTACCTCGCTGCCGATGGCTTCGTGGCTCACGAAGCTGTCACCGGAGGGACCGGCAAGTACGAAGGCGCAACCGGCTGGCTGGCTGCCTGGCTTTCCTTCGATCCGGCCGGCGGGAACATCGGGGGCCAGATCTGCACGCCGGACGGTAACGGCTGATCACAGCTGACCTGCCAGGAGGGATTCGCTGCGAGCGACGGCGACGCCAGTCGCCAGAGCGACCTCCGAATCCCTCCTGGCGGGACAGCTCTGAGGGCAAGCTGAGTGATCTTGAGGGCAAGCTGAGTGATCTTTGCGCCAGAGGGATTCGCTACGAGCGACGGCGACGCCAGTCGCCAGCGCGACCTCCGAATCCCTCCTGGCGGGACAGGACGAGCGCCAGCGAAGTCATGGCCTGCCAGGAGGGATTCGAACCCCCGACCCGCGGCTTAGAAGGCCGCTGCTCTATCCAGCTGAGCTACTGGCAGGTGTGCGGTCACCGTGGTCGGGGCGGCCAGATTTGAACTGACGACCCTCTGCTCCCAAAGCAGATGCGCTACCAGACTGCGCCACGCCCCGTCGAAGGTCAGTTTATCCCAGGGACCCAGCACTCCGTCTGTTCAAGGCCTGCGAACTGTCGCGACCATCTTGCCCCTCTCGAGCTGCTGCCGATCGAGAGTGATCAGCGATGCGTCCAACTCCCGAGCCAGCGCCAGATACACGGAGTCGGCTCCCCTCACGCCCGTCATCGCAGCTACCTCAGCAGCTTGCAGTCCACGTTCCCTGGTGAGCGGGACCAGCTCGACGAGGCCATCGTCTCGTAACTCCGCGACCGCTCGCTCGGCCGCCCGCCGACTGGACGTCAAGCGACGTACAGAGGCTGCCAGCTCTGTGAGCAGGAGGTTCGGTGCGACCAACGATCCTGCGGCGGACTCCTCGAGCCAGATGCGGGCACGCTCGTGGTTCCGATCAGACTCTGTGGCCGCCGCGATATAGACGCTGGCGTCGACAACCCACAAGAGAGCCCCCTAGCGCCGTTGGCGCGAGACCACGGATGCAGCGCTCTCGCCGCTCGAGAGTCGACCAATCTCCTTGGCGGTCCGCCTGAGGTTTTCCAGAGCACGTGCAACCTGAGCGGAACGGTCGTCTCCGACGTCGCTCTGCCGGACTGCTCGCAGCACAGCAACCGGCTCACCTCGCTTGGTCACGATGTATTCAGCCTCTCGCTCGCACACTTCATTGATGATGCGCGAAGCCTCGTTCTTGAGTTCGCGAATGCCGACTCTCGCCCTCGGCTTCATGTAGCCACTCCAAGTCGATTGTAGCCACTTTATCGCCAGCCGTCAATTCGCTGGCACATCCGTGTGAGTCTCGACTCGCGGAGACAAGCGAGCAGATCAGCTCATCTACAGCGTCCTCCCGAGCGAGACGTAGATCTTGCTATTTCCCTCTTCGGCCTGGCCCCAGGCCAGGTAGAGCGGACCGATCTGAAGGTCCCAGCCGAGGAAGGCGGTCGCAGTGAAGATCGCGTTGTCGAGATCGATCTCGTCGCTCGTCTGCCAGACGTTGCCGTACTCGAGCCAGCCGCCGAGGTAGGCCTTGCCGAACACGTTGCGGTAGTAGCCGCAGCGCGCGACGCCGAAGTACTGGCCGCGCAGCTCACGCTCGCTGAAGCCGGAGAGTGAAGCGAAGCCGCCGAGCGTGAAGAGCGCGTACTCCGGCAGGTCGCCGGAGCTCCAGCCGCCGTCGAGGCTGCCGAGGTAGGTGCTGCGGCCGCGGCTCTTGAAGCCGACGGCCGACAGCTCGACGCGGTCGAATTCGTCTTCTGCTCCAAGTGAGTCGAAGGACGAGAACGCCCGGATCCTCGAGACGCCCCCGTCTCTCGGGATCGTCGCGCTGTCGAGCCGATCGGAGTTGACCTCGAAGCTGAGGCCGCCGAAATCAACGTCGTCGCGAACGAACGAGGGCCGGGACTCCTCCGGGATCTCGCCGGTTGCGATGTCGACGTTGGCGACCCCGCTCTCGACGCCGAATCGGACTTCCGCGAACTTGGTGAACTGAAGTCCGAGGTCGAGGGCGGCGGTAAGGACGTCGACGTCGAGGTCGGCCACTCGCCGCCCGTCCTCGAAGAAGCCCACTCGCTCCGACTCGAATTCGAGGCTCGGAGCGATGAACCACCGGCCGTCGAAATCGAACGGCTGGTAGAACTCTGACGTAATGCGCCGCACGGTGCCGAGAAGCAGGTCGGTGCGCAGCTCCGCTCCCCGCTTGTTCAGTCGGGTCATGGTCACGTTGGTCAACAGACCGAGCTCGGTCTCGCCGTCCAGATCGCTCTGGATCCGGAGACCGAAGTGCAGGTAGTTCGGACCCCAAGGCTTCTCCCGGGTCTGTACCACGATGCCGTTAGTGCCGGTGCCCGGGTCTCTCTCGACCCTGAAGTCGACCCGCTCGAAGTCACCCAGACCGTAGACACGGTTCAGATCATCGAACAAGACCTCGAGGTCGGGCTCGTCTCCGGCCTCGAGCCGCAGCTGGTTCTCGATGATCCGAAGATCGACCCGCTGGTTTCCCTCCACGCGAACGAAGGCGAGAGAGCCAGGTGCAGCCTTGACGGGGCGCTGCGCAGCCCGGAGCTTGCAGTACTCCTCCTCGTCGATCGAGAGACGTCGGAGCGCTTCCAGCTCCGCCTCGGCGGCTTCGATCCCGAGCGGAATGATCTCGCTGATCACGTCGAAGTCCATGGTCTTGTACTGGCCCTTCAAGGGGGGCGTGAGCACCAGGTCGGCATCCTCGAGACGGCTCTTCACGTTGGGGCGCGTCAGCATGCGCATGGTCTGGCTCAGGACCTCGACCATGCTCTCGACCTGGCGGGAGGACAGCGGCGCCCCGAGATCGACCGCGATGACGATATCGGCTCCCATCTCGCGGACGACATCGACCGGCAGGTTGTTGACCATGCCGCCATCCACCAGCAGTCGGCCGTCGAGCTCGACCGGAGAGAAGATCGCCGGGAGCGCCATACTCGCCCGAATCGCGCTCGCCAGGTTGCCGCCCGACAGAACCACCATCTCGCCGCTCCCGACGTCGGTGGCGACCGCGCGAAACGGAATTGACAGCTGGTCGAAGTCGTCGATCGCGGCCACCGGCAGGGTGAAAGACTGAAGCATGAAGAAGAGCTTCTGGCCGTTGAGCAAGCCGCTAGGGAACTCGATGCCCTTCTTCGACAAGCCGACCTCCAGGTCGAACAGATAGCGCGCGTCCTCCTCCTTGCGGCGGTACGACAGATCTTTGCGCGCGGGACGATCGCGCAGCAGGTCGGCCCAGTCCTGTGTCGTCAGCGCCGTCTCGAGCTCGTCGACCGACATACCGGTCGCGTAGAGGCCGCCGACGATCGCACCGATGCTGGTGCCGGCGATGTAGTCGACCGGCACGTGGAACTCTTCGAGCACTCTCAGCACGCCGACGTGCGCACCGCCCTTGGCGCCACCGCCGCCGAGCGCCAGGCCGATCTTCGGACGCTCTTCGGCGGCCAGCGCTTGCGGCTCGATCGAGACGAGCAGAATCCCGAGCAGGAGGGCGCCGCCGGCCGAGCGCAGCGCCCGCTTCATGATGGACTCTTCGCCGCTCCCGGTGTCGAAGACGCCGGCACCCGCTCCACGACCGTCCATCCCAAAGCGCCCAGTTGCTCCCGGGCCAGCTCGGACGCGGTACCCCGCAGCCGGAGCTCGCGCCGTGTGGCGTCGACGTCGGCGTAGGCCCGATGGAAGCCCTCGGCGATGTCGCTCGCCTCCTCGGTCCAGCTGAGATGATCGACCGAGGCGAAACCGACCAGCTTGCCGTCTCTCGTCAGCGCCACCGGGACCCGGGTGCGACCGACCAGGCGCTCGATCGGCGTCGCGCTGGCGTGGTACTCGCCGAGCTGGGACAGGCTCTGGACGAAGAAGATCGCCTGCTCCTCGGTCTCCAGTCCCGCAGCCTGCTCGACCAGGCTGACCCGGCCGCCCGCTCCCTCGAGCGAGCCGAGAATGACGACGACGGCGGTCTGGTAGCTCGGGGTGATCGCCGGGTTCTCGACCAGCTCGTCGATCAGCTCTTCGCGGGCACCCATCTCGGCGAGCTTCTTCATGTTGAGCTCGACCAGCTCGCGAGGGTCCATGGTCCAGACGATCTTCGCCACATCGCTCAGGTAGTTGACGCCGGGAATGCGGGGAATCGGCGCGAACCGCATGCCGAAGCTGCCGGCAGCGTCCACCCGAGCCACCTCCTTGATCTCTTTCCTCAGGATCTCGTTGGTCGTGTAGGGGTCGACCTGGAGCTGCTGGTACCACCTCATCTCGGCGCGATTGAGGCCCAAGTAGCGCTTAGCGTACTTGCCGGTGCCGACTCCGTCCTCCTCGCTGTCCGCTTCGTCGTCCTCGGATCCATCACCCTCCTCGGGCTCCTCGTCCTCTCTGGCCTCGTCGACCTCTTCCTTGACCTCCTTGGCGTCGCGCTTGTAGCTCCGGAACATCCGCTTCACACCACCCGGGATCCCCTTGACGGTCTCGACCGGACGATCGGCGAACTCCTTGACCGCATCGCCCTGTCCTCTCGCCGCCCGCGCGACCGCGTCGGCGAAGACCTCCGTCTTGGACAACTCGTCGAGCTGCGCCAGGGCGTGGACCTCGTGCACCCGGATCGCCAGCATCGGCTCGCCACGAGCGTCGAAATCACCGAACTCGGACCTGATCTCGAACCGGTGCATGAAGCCGTCGTTGTGGACCAGCTCGACCACCCGATGATCGCCGCTCTCGGCCAGCTCCGGCGGCAGGATCTCGCTGGCGCGGAAGATCGGGGCCGACTCGACCTCCGCCGCGGCACCAGCAGCGAGAACCGCGAGCGCCAGTAGAGCTACGATGCTTCTAGTCCAACTCATCCGGTCGACCGACTTCATCGGTCGAGAACTCTAGCAGCGGATGGCTCTCGCCGAGGGCTTCGAGAGAAACAAAAACGACGGACCACGATTTCCTCTAATTGGGGGGAAGAGGCGCAAACAGCAACCGAGGCCCGTCTCGAGAGATAGGCTACCGACGACCCCTTGATGGGACCATGACCCTCGGCGTCACCTGGTGGCGGGATTTTCAGTCAGCCCGCGGCGGCCGCCCGGAAGGCGCTCGGAGAAACCTGCTGCCAGCGACGGAACGCCCGGTAGAAGGCGCTCGGCTCGGAATAGCCGAGCAGGAAGGCGATCTCGTGGATGCCGAGACTCCGGTCCTCGAGCAGCGACGTGGCCAGCGTCCGTCGCACCTCGTCCAGGAGCTCGGAGAACGACGATCCCTCTTCGTTGAGACGCCGCTGGAGCGTGCGCGGTCGAATCTTGAGCTCGCGGGCGACGCAGTCGAGCGTCGGCTCACCCTCGCGGAGCTGGCTCCAGATGGCGAGCCGAGTCCGGCGGGAGTAGGAATGCTGGAATGGCAGCGCCCGGAGGACGGTCTCGGCGTGCTTCTCGAGATACGAGCCGAGGGTGCTGTCGGCGGCGCTCACCGAGCGCTTCAAGTCGCTGGCTCGGAGTACCAGCGCGGCCCGCTCCCGATCCCAGCGCGCGCGCGTACGCCCACCGCCCGGCACCGCACCTGGCGTCGCCGGCTTCGGATGGGGGTAATGGACCTCGAGCGGTCGCAACTCGCTGCCGGTGAGCTCTTCGCTGACAGTCAATACCGCGGCGAGAATCCAGTCGATCGTCTGCGGGATGGCCTGCAGCCGCGAGTCCGGCTCCCACGAGAAGGTACCGGTGCCGCGCTCGACCGTCAGGCTGGCGCGGTTGGTCTCTCCCAGAATCCGGCAGAAGCGGACCAGTCTGCGGAGCGCGGTCTCGAGATCGGGACTGTGCATCATCAGATACCCGACGAGTCCGACCTCTCGCGCGGTCATGGCGGCGCCGAATCGGAGCCCGAGGCCCGGGTCGGGGCGCGACTCCAGAAGGGCCCGCCAGAGCGCGACGAATGCGGGTATCGGCACCCGCGCGTCCGGATCGCGAAGGTCTTCCTCGTCGAGTCGAGCGGCCGCCAGCAGGGTCGATCGATCGATCCCCAGCTCCTCGGCTCGATCGAGCAGAAAGAGCGGCCCGCGCGCCAGGCTGGTCTCGAGAGTCGCCATGACTCAACCGGCCCGCCCGGCAATACCCCTGGCACTTGGTCCCGACTCGCCCTTCACCACCGCGGATTATGCCGGAATCCCCTACAATGCGTGCATGCGAATC
This sequence comes from Thermoanaerobaculia bacterium, assembly GCA_947259925.1. Lineage (GTDB taxonomy): Bacteria > Acidobacteriota > Thermoanaerobaculia > Multivoradales > JAHEKO01 > JAHEKO01. The sequence continues at coordinate 46,405 of CAMYOG010000034.1, read as the reverse complement.
GACCGACTCGTCCTCGCAGGATTGCTCCTCTTCGTCACCCTCCCGGCGCTCGGTCAGAAGGTCCACGTCGACTACGACAACGCGACGGCGTTCAGCGAGTACAAGACCTTCCAGATCCGTCCGACCTCGAGAGATCTCCGGCGGGTCTCCCACTCGCTCCACGACCACGTCGTCCAGAGGCTGTCCGAGTACGCCCTGGAGGGCGCGCTCACCGTCGCCGCGTCGGATCCGGACGTCTACATCGTCTACTACGCAGCCTACTGGGGCGAGCTCGAGCTGACCCTGAACGACCTCGAATACGCCTACGGTGAGAGCTTCACTCCCGGCACCTACTGGGATGGCGGTGTCGGCACCCGCGACGTCACCAAGAAGACGTTCAGGTTCAAGGAAGGCACTCTTATCGTGGACGTCTGGGATCGTGAGCGACGGCTCCTCGTCTGGCGCGGCATGGCGACCGCGGCGCTCAAGCGCGACTACCACAAGAACGAGAAGAAGCTCTCCAAGGCGCTCGATAAGCTGATGAATCAGTGGGACGAGATGCACGGTAACCGCGCGCGCGCGATTCGCCAGCTCAAGGCAGAGCAGAACTAGTCGAGGCTCCCACCGACGCAGCCCAGCTGTACCGAGCCGAGCTGCGCCCGGAGCTCGTCGATCAGCAGCCGCTCGGTGATCGGCTTGCGCAGGAAGCTCCAGGAAACATCGCCGAGGTGATCCATCACGGCGGCAGCCGACTCCTCCGCCGCCGACATGAAGATGATCGGTAGCCCGGGCTCGATCGCCCTGATGATCCGCGCGAGATGCCAGCCCGCGAGATCGGGGAGCACGAGCTCGACGATCAGAATACGGATCGCGAGGTGGGAGTCGGCGAGCAGCTCGACCGCCTCGCGATGGGTCGATGCCTCCAGAACGGTGTGGCCCCGTTGAGCGAGCACTCGACGCACGAGAGCTCTCACCTCTGGATCGGGCTCGACCACCAGCGCGGCCGTTCCCCATAGATCGCGGTCGGTCATCGATTGTTCCTCCGGTGGATGGCGCGGCTCGGAAGCGCCGCGCTGCGGCCGCGGCAGGAGCCGCAGCATGCAACAACGCTACGGGGAACGGAATCAGAAGACCATGACCGGAGACGTCAGCACTGGCGCCCTCGGTCGGCGCCTACGGCAGCTTCCAGCCGCCGGTCGTCTCGGTGTCGCGCCCGGTCACTTTGCCCTCTTCGCGCACCGATTCCCAGAACAGCCAATCGGTCCTGATCCAGCCCTGGAGTCCCTGGTACCTGCCGGTGCCACCGAGGATCTCGCCGTCCGCTTCGCGGGTCGTGCCCATCGAGCCGATGATCCTGCCGGTAAAAAGGAGCAGAACTTGATCGCCTTTGTCGTCCGTCCAGGTGCACCGGGCAGCGCCACCGGTCTTGTCGTCGCTCACCCCGGTGCAGGTCGACTCGAACCGGGACGAGAGTCCGTCGCTGCGGCGGACCTTGACCTCGCCGGTCAGGACGTAGGCGCTGATCGGTTGACCCTCGATCTCGATCGATTCGCGGCTCCCCTCGAGCGACCAGGTCGCATCGAAGGTGCCCTCGCGAGCGACCTCCGCATCGACCGGCACAGCGATGACCGCGAGCGCGAGCAGTAGTCTCTTCCACACGTGCATGACGACTCCTTGCGGCCGGGCCCTAGGAAACAGCCTGGCGCGCGCCGGTGCGGCGTGCCCGCTGTTCTTCGACCAGTCTGTAGGCCGCGTAGTACTTGTAGATGTTGCCGACGTATTGAACCGTCTCGCGGCCGATCTCTTCGGCGGCGATCAGCTCGACATTGCCGAACCACCGGTTCGGATCGAGACCCCGCTCCTCGGCCTTGCGGCGCAGGCGGCGGATCCGGTTGGCACCCGCGTTGTACGAAGCGAACGCCAGCAGCACCCGATTCCGCTCATCCATAGCGGGATCGTCGAAGTAGGTGTCGAGAATCCAGCGCATGTACTTGACGCCGGCGTGGATGTTGTTCTCGGGGGTCGAGATGTCCGGAATCCCGACCGAGGAGTCCGACGCGGTGCTGGGCAGGAGCTGCATGATGCCGATCGCGCCGACCGGGCTCACCACCCCCTGATCCAGACCCGACTCCTGGTAGCCCTGAGCGACCATCATCAAATGGTCGAAGTCGTACCGATTCGCGTACTCGCGGAATATCCCGACCGTGGCGTCGTAACGCTCGCGCTCGTCTTCGGCGAGAGCGCTCGACACCCACTTGGTGTCCTTCCAATAGCGCTTGATGAGGATGTTCCCCATCAGGGTTCCCTGTTTGTGGCCGGCGACGAAGCGGTTGACGACCTCGGCGAGCCGCGGGCTGTCCTTGCGAAACGCCCAGGCGACCTCGCCGCCGGTTCGTACCGCCGCCTCCGGGTGGAGGGCGATGTTCTCGAACAGCTCTGACCAGAGCTCGGCCTTGTGGTCGTCCACGATCACGGTCTCGAGTAGGCCGGCGTTGAGCATCTCGAGCAGATCCTCGTCTTCCAGCGCCTCTTCGGCCTCTTCGATCGTCATCGGCGCCAGACCGTCGCGCTCGAACCGCTCATTGAGCTCCAGCAGGCTCTCGTAGTAGCTGCTCGAAGTGCGCACGTAGACCGACCTTCCGGCCAGGTCGTCGACGCTGGCCAGCGGTGGTTCGTCGGAAGTGGTCACGACGATCTCGCGGACTCTCCTGGCGAAGGGGTCGGAGAAATCGACCAGCTTCAGTCGCTCGGGCGTAATGGTGAGACCGGCTGCCGCCAGATCGCCGCGGCCGTCGACCAGATCGGGAAGGAGACGGTCACGCGAGGTCGGGATCGGTACGACGTGGACCTTGACGTGGCCGGTGCCCAGCTTCTCGTTGATCTCCTTCTCGAACAGCTTGAGCGCCTCGTACGTGATGCCCTGCTGCTTGGCCCGTTCGATGAAGTAGTAGGTCCGGCTGTAGGGCACCAGCACCCGGATCACCCGCCGCTCGGCCAGACCGTCGAAGTCGTCGGTGAACGACTCGCCGAGGCCGAGCTGGGCGGCGGCTTGACTGCCGTAAGCCATCAGCTCATCGGTCAGCTCCGACACGTTCTCGGTAACCGCCGTCGCGTCGCTCGCTACCGTTGACCGTTCGATCTCGCCTTCGTTGGCGCCGCCGCAACCGAAGAGCAAGGTGAGACATACCAGGCCAGCCGACAGGTAGGTTCGCATGCGGGGTCCGATCTCCTAGGAGTCGCCGGGCGAGCTGGCGCCGTGCATGATCTGTAGCGCCACCAGCCGCGCCACAAGAATCGCGATGTAGAGCTGTCCGATCAGCGCTTCCATCCAGGCGAGGGTACGGGCGAAGGGTACCAAGGGCGTGATCTCGCCGTAGCCGAGCGTGGTAATGGTGACGAAGCTGTAGTAGATGAAGCCGTACTCGGCGTCGCTTTCGCCTCCGACGACTCCTAGCAGGTCGTCGGGAATATTGAACGCACCTGGCTGGAGGACGGCGACGATGCCGTAGGCCATCGCCCAGGTCAACCCGAGAAGAAGATAGCCGCAGATCGCGCCGGCGATCTTGTCGCCGGTCACCTTGCCCGGCTGCAGGACTGCGCTCAGAACAACCACGATGACGTAGGTCAGGAAGAGAAACGCGAGCGATGTCGCGATCAGGAGGACGGGCTTGATCGGGTTGGCGAGCGCGATCGTCTGCCCGACCGCGGTCGGTACCGCAAGCACGAGTGCGATGACCAGATGTCGGCGCGTTCCGCTGAGCGAGAAGACCGCTGCTACCAGAACGAAGATGAATAGGACTCGAAAGAGCCGCTCAAGCCCCAGCTCGACCATCACCGGATAGAGCAGGAAGAGGGCGAGCAGAGAGATGAGCAGGGGCTTGAACCTGGGACGATCCTCTTGACGGGTCATTCGCTCAGTGGAGGTCATGGCTTCCTCTTGATGATGACAGCCGTGCGGTCGTCGTCTAAAGGCGCATCGTTCGTAAACTCGCGCAGCGCGTCTCGCAGTGCCTCCAGGATCTCGCTGGAAGCTCGACTTGCGTACGCCGCCAAGACTTCGATCACACCCTTCTTGTCGAACTCCTCGCCGTGGTCGTTCGTCGCTTCGAAGAAGCCGTCCGACAACACCACGTAGATGTCGCCGGGGGCAAGCTGCGTTGCCGGCGGCAGCACGACCGGCATTGGCGGCAAGAGGCCGAGTGGCGTTGCGCTCGCATTCAGAGCCTTGGTCTCGCCGCTCGCCGCGCGGTAGACGAGCAGCGGCGCCTGGCCGCCGGAGAAGGTCGCCAGCGTCCCGTCCGGCCCGAGCTCGCCCAGCCAGGCGGTGATGAAGCGGCCCTGCGGCAGGTCGGCGTAGAGCTGCTCGTTGAGGTGGGCCGCGGTCTGCTCCAGGGAGCTGCCGTTACGGATCGCCATCCGTAGCATGGCCCGCAGCTGGGTGACCGAGAGCGCCGGTCCGATGCCGTGCCCGGTGGCATCCGCCAGCATCAGAATCAGGCGCTCGGCCTCCCCCTGGGTTGGCGCACCGTTGGCGTCGATTCCGATCACGTCGTAGCTGTCGCCGCCGGTCTCGTCCGCCGGCTGGCTCCAGCCGACGACGTCGAACCCGGCGAGACTCGGCAGCTCGGTCGGGAACGTCTTCTGCTGGATCTGTCGTGCGACCTGGAGATCGCCCTCGAGCTTGAGCAGGGTCTCGAGGCCCTTTCGCATACGTTCGTGCGAGTCCGCGAGCTGCTGGACCTCGGCGACCCCGGCCGAGATCGGCTCGGCCGCCTCGAGGTCTCCCTGGCTGATGCGGTCGCTCTGCCGAGCGAGTGCCTCGATCGGGGTACTGAACCGGCGCGCCAGGACAAGGGCACGCAAGACGGCGGCCACGAGGGCGAGCGCGGTCAGCGCGAGGATCCAGTACCGGATGTTCGCGCGGTCGCCGAGCAGGTCGGCATGCGGCACGGTGACGACGATCATCAGCGACCGGGAATCCGTGAGCGCGAACCGTCGCCCGGCGACCCACCAGTCCTCGCCACCGCTCGCGAAGCGGATCGGGGCGCCTGCGACATCGGATCGTCGTTCCAGAACCGCGACCATCGAATCGTCGATCAAAGGCAGCCCGAGCTCCACCGGCCGTTGCAGGAGCGCGCTCTCGGGATCCCGGTCGCCCCAGATCTCGGCGCTCTCCGGCCAGGCGAGCAGTCGGCGGTTCCAGGTGAGGATCCAGAGGCCTCCACCCGGGCTGACGTCGATGCGCCGTGCGTAGTCTGCCAGATCGGCCAGGTCGACATCGACACCGGCGACTCGTCGCCCTTCATCGGCAACTTCGTAGGCGACCGAGGCGGTCATACCGGGATTCTGGGAGGTAAAGAAGATGTAGGGCTCGGTCCAGAAGATCGAGCCCGGCTCGACCGAGGTCGCGCCCAGGAACCAGGGACGAGTTCGGGGATCGTAGTCGGTGCCTTGGGTGTCGTCGGCCGCGTCGAGCCACACCGACGAGAGCCCCGATTCGTCGGCGATCGTAGAGCGCGTCCGCCAGCCATCCTCGACCCGAACGAAGGAAAGGCCGGCGCCACCTTCGTCGGCGAGAGCTATACCAGAGATCTGTGGCAGGCTGTCGATCATCGGTAGCAGGGCGGTCCTGGTCGCCAAGCCCTCGGCCGCCGGCAGGAGCCCCGACTGATCCCAGCTGCGCAGACCTCCGATCACTGCCGCGATCGGATCGAAGAAGCGCTGCAGCTCGATCTCCGCCTGGTCGCCAGCGCGCTCGATCAGCGTGCTCGAGAGCGTTTCGAACGCCCGCCGCGCACCGATGAACGTGGTCGCCATCAGTGTCCCACCGAGCAGCAGAATCAGCAGCACCTGGTCGAACAGCAGTCGGGTGCGGATCGAACGATTGCGAGTCACTGTCCTGGTGCGAGAAGGGAACTTCGATTCTCTCTCGAAAGCATAGGGTACAGCGGCCGGCACAGTAGGAAGCCGGTGAGAAGCTCAGGCTAGAGGCTACCGGCGGCGACCGCCCCCGCCGCGCATGCCACCGCCCCCATAGCCTCCGCCGCGGCCACCGTAGCTGCCATAACCGCCGCGGCTCGGCCGCGAGCCACCGCTGCTCTGCCAGCCGCCGTACTGGCCGCTGCGCGCGCTGCCCGCCGAGCGCCCGTAGCGATCTCGATTCAGCTGATCCATCGTGCCGCGATCGACGGTTCCGGCGCGACCCGCCGAGTAGCCTCGGTCACCGGCCGCACCGGCGCGATCACCCGCCCTTTCTCCCGATCGCTCGACCTGACTCCAGCCGCCGTCGCCGTACTTCGACCAGCCGTCGCCATCGCGGCGGTAGACGTTGCCGTCGCGACCGGCGTAGAGATCTCCGCCGGCCGTGCGCACGGCACCGCCGGTGCCGCGGTCGCCGCTGTAGCCGATGGCAGCGCCACCTTGCGAGGTCCTCGCCCCGGCCACGGTGCCGCGGCTGTCGCTGTAGCGCGCGGTGCGCGCCCAATCGTTGCCGCGCTGGACGCTGGTCGTGCCCCAGCTCGCATAGGGATTCGCTCCCTGGCGCGTCCGCGCGTAGGTACCGGTGCGCGGGTTGTACGCCTCGGCCCAGCCGCGCGCGCTGTACGGCCCGTAGGCGGCTGCCCCCCGCGCATAGGTGCCGGTACGCGGGTTGTAGGCGGTGCCGAACCCGGCGCCTCCGTAGGGTCCGTAGGCGACCGCACCCCGGCCGTAGGTACCGGTGTAGGGGTTGTAGTAGGCACCGACCCCGTAGCTGTACGGATAGCCGTAGTAGATCGGGTAGGAATAGTACGGACCCCAGTAGGAATAGGGCGGGTAGTACCAGCCCGTACCCCAGAAGGTACAGCCGTACGACCAGTAGACGCCGTAGTAGCCCGCCGTGTAGCCGAACGTGACCCAGGACGGATCGTGGTCGTACACCTGCACGTAGGTGGTGTGGTAGACGGGCGAGCTCGGCGGGATGGAGTAGATCTCGTCCGGAATATCGTCAGCGACCACCCACGGACCCTCCGGCGAGGCCGAGACGAACCAGACCGCCTGGAAGCAGAGATAGTAGAGGTCGCCGACGCGGATCACGTCGCTCTGCGTGTTGACCGCGTGGTACATCGACGTCCCCTCGATCTCCTTGAACTCGGGCTCGCCGACGTAGCTCACCTCGGCGGTGACCTTGTCGCGCTCGACCTTCGCCTTCTGGGGGATCTGCGCCAGCAGCACCGCTTCCTCGGCCTCGGGCGTGCCCGGAACGGAGGCGCGGATGCTGGCTCGAGGGTGGTCCGCGGGAAAGTCCGAGAACTCCTCGGGCAGGTCGTGGGTGGCGAAGCTCCACTTGCCGTCGAGGTCGTCGGCGCGGAACCAGCGGCCCGAGACCAGATAGTAGAACCGGGTCTCGGGGCTGTAGAGGAAGAGGTCGCTGTCGGTGTTGGTCACCCAGAGGAGCTTGGTCCCCTCGACCTGCTGCAGGGCCGGCGGCCCCTTGGTCACGATCAGCTCCGCCGGCGCCTCGCTCATGAAGACGTTCGGTACGTCGCTCGTCTTGATCTTCTTGCCCGGCAGGTTGGCTCGGACCTCCTCCCAGTTCGGATCTTTCTTGGAGAGCTTCTTGAAGCTCTTGGGCAGCTTGCCCGCCGGCGACCAGGGGCCGCCCAGGCTCGACGCCTTGATCCAGGCGTCGTCGTTGCGGAGGTAGTAGGTCGAGGTCTTCTCGTGGTGGAACAGATCCCAATTCGTGTTGACCGCGAACTGCAGGTCGTTGTCCTCGATCGGCGCCCAGATCGGTTTGCCGTCGATCAGAACGAGGATCGACTCCTCCTCGCTGGCGAAGATCTTCGGTGGCTTGGTATTGGTCTCGATGCCGTGATCGACGTTCTCGGCTCGCTCGAGATTGGCCACGACCCGGTCGAGGGCGACGATCTGCTCGTCCTTCGGCAGGAGCTCGTTCAGCTTCGTGAGCAGCCTCTGCGACTGCGGCTCGTCGAGGGTCGGGAAGTTGTGCTGAACGATCTCGAAGTCGGTCGCCCTGACCATGCGGCGCTCCAGATCGACCTCGGTATCGGCCTCGAACTCGAAGGTGCCGAAGTTCGGCTTGTCCGCGCCCGGAGGCGAGACCGCGATGGCCGCCCGGCCGTGCAGGCGCTCGGAGTCCTGCCACTCGGTCACTTGCGGTTGGTAGACGATCAGCTTGGCGCCGGCTTCATTGGTGAACTCGCGCGGCCACTCGAGGATCTTGGGCTCCTGGGCGGTCGCAGCGGTCACCAGAAGGCCCGCTACGACGAAAGAGAAGACGAATGCTGCCTGTCGATTCACTGCTTGTTCTCCTTCTTCGGGGGACTGCTCAGGCCAGCCGCGATCCTACCGGCTCTCGACCGGGTCCGGCAGATGGAATGGCAGCCAGTGCTCGCGGACCTCGAAGCGTAGTCGATCCTGGCGGATCGGCTCCCCGTCGAGATTGACGTGGAGCCTGGACGGCACCTCGACCTCGACCCACGGCAGCTGTCGATAGACGACCTCACGCTCGAGGGCGGGAAGACCCTCCTTCAGGAGCGCGCTCAACTTCGCCACCCGCTCCTCGTCCGGCAGCTTCGGCATGACCGCGAGATCCAGGAGCCCATCGTCGAGACGCGCCTCGGGACAGAGTGGGACACCGCCACCCGCCTGACGACCGTTCCCCGCCGCCATCGCCCAGAAGCCGCCCTCCCACGAGAAGTCGGGCCCGCGGAAGCGACCGGTCACCGGCTGGATGTCGCCGAAACGACGCAAGCCCGTGATCAGATAGGAAGCGCCTCCGAGCACGTCTTTCATCTGCGGCGGCGTCTCGACGGTCAGCTTGGTGCCCAGGCCTCCCGAGGCGACGTTGACGAAGACTCGGCCGGTTACGGTGCCGAGATCGATCGGCTGCGGGCGGCTCTCGGCCGCCAGCCGTAGGGCCGCCGCCGGATCGTCGACCGGAATGCCACAGCCGTGCGCGAAGTCGTTGGCGGTACCGAGTGGCAGGAGCCCGACCGAGCAGCGCGGCGACTCGCTCTCTTCGAGGACCCCCCGCACCACCTCGTTGAGGGTACCGTCGCCGCCGCCCGCGACCACCGTATCGACGCCATCGGCCGCGGCTTCTCCGGCGAACCGTACCGTGTCGCCCGCTTCCCAGGTGACCCGGACCTCCACGCGGTGACCTTCGGCACGGATCTCCTGCACCGCCTGGCGGACCGGCTCGCGGCCGGCGGCCTTGCCATGCAGGATGAGACGGAGGTGACTCAAGATCTACCCGCGCTGGTCAATCGGCCTTCCACCGTAGTGGCGGGCCATTCATTGTAGAGGCACCACGGCCCGGGTTGGATTGCCGATCACGAGTCCCTCCACGACAGCACGACCCGCTCCTCACTCAGCAGCTCGAGTCCGGAGATCTTCCACCGGTCGTCCTCGACTCGCAGGGTGAGCTCGCCTGAATACACATTCTGTCGGTTGTGAATGTGCTGCAGATGCCGGACGCGCGCGGTGACGGCCCATTGACAGGGATAGGTGAAGGCGGTGCCCTCCGTGCCGATGGCGTCGCCGACCTCCGTGACGGCTACGTCCCGCACCGTGACCTCGGCGCCCTCCCGGGTGCCCGCCGTCAGGCGCCGCCGGCTGTCGAGATAGACGTCGGCCACCAGCTCCTCCGAGAGGTTGCGGGCGAGGCGGTCGAAGGCGGCGTCCTCGTCGTCCAGGTTGAACGCCAGGTAGGCATCGGTCAGCAGGGTATCCATCACCCGACCGGCCTGGGCCGCGCTCGGGGCGTCCGGCGAATGGAACGGGATGTCTACCCGCAGGGTCCCGAGCGGCAGGATGAAGAACGCCAGCCCGAGCAAGATCAGGTGCGCTCCGCTCGCCTCGGTTCCGGGTTGCGGGGCGAACCTGCGCCGGCGTGGCCAGAGGAGCCAGGAGACGAGGATCAAGACCACGGCCAGCACCGGCAGGCGTACGATGCCCATCGCGAAATCGGTGGCCACCGGTCCGGCCAGCCACTCTCGATGGTCGGCGAGCTGCCAGAGCGCGGCGAGGCCCAGGGCCAGGAAGCCAGGCACCCTGAGCGAGGGCCGCCCGGAATCGTCACCGGCCGGGAGCGCCTGGTAGAAGACGAGAAAGACCGCGGCCACCAGCACGCCCATCCCGGCCGCGTTGGCGACCGGCAGGGCCGCCTCGTGACCCAGGACCTGCCCGGCGTGGTAGCCCTGGTAGAGGGCGGTGACCGCAACGACCACGGAGACGAGCCACGTCGGCCAGGCTCCGGCGAGCATTAGTCGAGCGCCGATCACGGCCAGTAGGCCGTACGCGGCCAACGCGGCCAGAGGCAGAAACAGGGCGCCCTGAAGGCTCACGATCAGACCGGCGGCAAAGAGGACGGCAGCGAAGACCGCCAGGGCGATGGCTGCGGCCCCATGCTTTCGCCGCAACCAGAGGGCGAGCGCCGCGGCGGCCGCCAGCGACACCAGAGGCACGACAGGATCGACTCCGCCGGTGAAGATCGGCGCCGTCGCCCGGTAGAAGAAGAGCGCCCCCGCGAGCACGACGGAGACGTAGGCGACGCGATAGGTCCACCGCTCGCGAACGCCATCCGGGAGTCCGACGAGCGCCTGCTGCAGCTGGCGGATGCACAGGACCAGTAGAAGCAGTCCGGCGATCGCCCCGGTGGCGAAGAGCAGTAGCGAGAGGCTCTGCTCTCCCGTCGAGAGCCCCAGGCTCGGTACGGTCTCCGGTTGCGCCGCACCATAGAGGGCCCCGAGCACCAGCATCGACGCCGCCAACGGCCGCCACCATCCCGGACGCAGCACGGGGCTCCCCATGAGCTCGACCCCGACCAACCAGGCGATGCCCGCGGCGACCACCTGGGGAAGAAAGAGCGACATCACCATCCAGCTCTGCCCGGCCAGCCACTGACCGAGTCCCTGGGCGACCGAGAAGGCCACCACCGCCGCCAGGAGCGCCCTCCGTCGGGTGCCGACGAGCACCGCGATGAGTACCACGACCGCCAGCTCCGGTCGCCGCAGCACCCGCTCGACCCCGCGGCGCCCGGCGCTCAGGGCGAGCTCGACAAGTGTCGGCGGTGGAGGAATCACGAAGTACGCCTGGGTCGCTCGGAGCTGCCGCACGTGCTGCCGGCCGTCCAGGGTCTCCAAGGTCAGCAGGACGTCGAGCGCCGTACCGAGGAGGCCCTGGATGCCGACCGTGGCGCCCACCAGCTCCTCCGGATCGCAGGTCATGGTCCAGGTTCGGATCGCCTTGCGGGCGTCGCCCTGCACCTCGGGCTCACCCTCGACCCGGCAGACGTCCGGAATGACCGGCCTGGCCTTGACGACCCGCCCACTGATGACCGGCAGCGTCAGCTCGACGGCGAACCGGGAGGGCTCGAGCTCCCGGATCGTCAGGGTCGAGGGGTTTGCGAGATCGGCTCCGGCGCCCGCGGCCAGCGCCAGGTGTAGAAAGGCCAGGGCCGCGAATCGCTTCACGGTCTTGCCGCTACTCTTCGGTGGTCGCCGGAGCAGAGCCGCCCCCTCTCTCGAGGGCGGCTTCGACGCCCTCGTCGTAGACCACCTGGTATCGAGGCAGGACCTCGGCGTAGAACTGGTCTTCGGCCGCCTGGCTCCCCTCGTATACCAGGTCGGTCGTGACGCGATCTCGAACCTCGGTCCAATCCGGAATCCGCGAGTCCTCGCGGCGAATGATCTTCACCAGGTGCAGCCCGAAACCCGACTCGACCGGTCCCTGCCACTGCCCGACCGGCAGCGACACGACCGTCTCTCGAAAGACCTCTCCGAACCTGCGAGCGACCTCTTCCTCCGAAACGTCCATGACCACGTTCGGCAGCATCGAGGAGTCGCCCAGCTCCATCACCTCTTCGGGTCCGGGATCTTCTCTGTTCACGCGCGCGAGCAGCTGCGCGGCATCGCCGTCGATAGCGTCGCCCCGCCGGTCCGGATTGAGATAGACCTGCAGCAGGCTGAGCGACGCCGGGATCCGATAGCGCTCCGCTCGGAGCTCGAAGTAGGCCTCGAGCTCCTCGTCCGTCGGCTTGGCGGCTTCGGCCTGGGCGGTGCCGAGCATGGTGATCTTGCGCACCATGGACATCCGCACCACCGGGTCGTTGCGATCGAGGCCGCGCGCGAGCGCCTCGCGGTAGAGGACCTCCGAGCGGACGTATTGCTCGAAGGCCTTCTGGAGCTCGAGCGCCGTCGGCGGACGGTTCCAGGTGCGCTCGAATGTGGCACTGACCTGCGCCACGTCGGCGGTGGTGAACGAGATCCGCGCCAGGTTCTGGCTGTCGACCGGAGGGCCCTTGACCAACAGGACGATCAGTGCCAGCAGCGCGCCGAACCCGAGAAGGTGCAGCGTCGTGCGCCAGGACCGGCGCTCGTCTCCGGTTGAGACCTCGGGTTCGGGATCTGTCATCTGCGTTCTCCGCAGCTCTGCCAACGTATCCTAGGCCGAGGCGAGCCGGTGAGAGGCTAGAGGAAAAGCCGTTCCACCGGCAACCTCAGATCGCCGAAGAGCGGCGCGTCGAGGGCGTCCACGCTACGGCGTATACCAGATCGGCGAGGTGTACGCCCGCTCGACTGTCACCATAGGAATCTCCGAGTCCATCGTGATCCCGAAGCGCCTGGCCTCGTAAGCGGTCCAGCGCGGCGTGGGGATCTCGAGCACGCGAGCGTAGTAGGCGGCGCTCACGTTCGGATCGAACTCGGGATCCGTCCAGACAGTAATGAGCTCCGGGGCGCCGATCGTGTTTGTCCAGGTGGCGTTGGCGACATCCACGGTGTTGCCGACCAGGGGCAACTTGCCATCGGCGCCGGGCTCCCGGTCTCCCGACCAGACCGCGTCGAAGACCTTCTCCTGCCGCTTGCCGGCCGCGTCGAGCCAGACCTTGACGATCTGGATGCGGTCGAGGTTGCCGGAGAGCGGGTCGCGCAGCGCCGCGACCAGGAACGTAGGGGACCTACTGGCCGGACGAGCGGTCAGGTCGCCGCCCATGGGCACCCCCTTGCCGTAGCCAACCGCCGCCGGCAGGCGTTTCTGGGCGTCCGCCGGAGTGAAATCCCAGCCGCCGAAGAAACGCACCAGCATGCGCGAGCCGGTCGTCGCGTACGTCTCCTTGTTCGTCATCGCGTCGAACAGGGCCTCGCGCGTGTTCTCGCGCGCCCAGACGGCAGCGAGGCCGGAGCCCGCCATCGACCAACCGGCGTACTCGAGATCGCCGACCTTGGCCATCGGGTGCTCGACGCGCTCGGCACTCGGCTCGGTGCCGGAGTGCTTGCCGAAGAAGTTGTCCTCCTGGGCGGTGGCGAGCCCCGTGTGGCTGTCGGTCGAGCCCACGAACCCGAACTTGTATGGGTTGACGCCCAGCTCCTTCTCGAGCTCGAAGCCGATCCCGAGCGCCGACCGGCCGTACTCGTACTGGAGCATCTCGTCCGTCTTGAGCTCCGTGAGGTCGAGGTTGCCCTGGTCCCACGTCTCGTAGTCGGCGAACTCGTCGTCAGGAGAAAGGAACGGGTGGGTCTCGCCGTCTCCCTTGATCTGGGTGATCTCGTAGAGCGGCTCCCATTTGATGCGTGTCTCCGCCCAGGCGCGGTCGAACGGCTCGCCAGTGAACGTATCCACCACCGGGAACATGACGCCGTTCGACATGTTGCCGTTGTGCGCGATAGCCAGGATCCGTCCGCCGGTCTTGTCCTCGTAGGATTCGAGCCACTTCCACAGGTCACGCGGGTCCGGACTTCCCCAGGGAGGTAGCGAGGTGTAGGGCTCCATCATGCTCGCCTTGTCCTCACCGTCGCGGTAGATGACGACGCGGTGCCGGTTGGCGCCTTGCTCGGTCGAGGTCCACTCGTAGCCGATGAACGCCGTGTAGCTGCCGGGGTCGTTGTACTTCTCGGCCGCGGCCATCAACTTCTCCCAGGCCGCACGGTAGCCCTCGGTTCCGGGAGCCAGATAAAGGGGCTCGGGGAAGCTGTTGCCGGTCAGCGACTGAATGATCTCGACAGCGGCGGCGACCCCAGACTGCCCGCCCTCCCGGATCATGTCGTACCAGCGCCTTCCGGTCGGGTCGGCGAGCATTTTCGGGTCGCCGGAGTATAGGGCGGGGAAGAAGCCCATGTTGTCCGAGTGGTCGGCGACGACGAGCCAGTCGAGCGGCCGCGACAGCTTCACCTTCAGCCCGGTCGTCGAGGTCAGCTCCTCACCACGCGCGAAGCGATGCGCGTCATCGGGGTCCAACCGGCAGCCGAAAGCGCCAGCGTCCAACGACATGCCGGTGTGGAGGTGCGTGTCGCCCCAGTACACCTCGGTCGGAAAGCCCCGACCCGCGTAGGGCGAGTAGTGTTTCTGGGCTGGGAAGGCGTCCGCCACCTCCTCCGTGGGCGGTGGCAGCTGGGCGATCGCGGTTGAGCAGATCGTGGCGATCAAGGTGATCAAGGCCAGGGCCGTTCTCGACATCATCTCTTCTCTCCTCCCTGAGCAGACCTGAGCGTAGTTGTGGTCTGGCTCTTCTCCTGCTTCTGCCAGCACCCATGGCATGTATCAGATCGGCGAGGCATCGCCACGATCTTGAACCGCCATCGTGACCTCCGCAGGCATCTCGTTGAACCTCCAGACGGTACCGCTTCCGGCCACGACTGTCGCTTACTGCTTTTCTTACTATTGCGGGCTGGCTACGCGACCCGACGCTCCAGTGCTCCACCACGTCGCTCTGTCGCATCTCGGGTGTTCGCCGGCTCGAGCTGGAATAGAGATTGCTCTTCCAGGTCTATACTCTGCCTTCGCGACCGAGACTGCTGACCCACTGGAGAGCTCCAAATGAAACTGTCCGCAAGACCTTCGACGATTCTGATTGTTTCGAGCCTGCTGCTCGGCGCCTGCGCCACCGAACCGGTACCGGAGCCCCGGGAGATCACCCGGTACCCGATCGAGGACTTCCTGGGCACCACCAACTACTTCGGAGCGTCCTTCTCCCCCGACAAGAGCAAGATCCTGGTGAGCTCGGATCAGACCGGGATCTACAACGCCTACGCGGTACCGGTAGACGGCAGCGATCCGGTCGCCCTGACCAACTCGACGACCGACACGATTCGTGCGGTCGGCTACTTCCCCGGGGACGAGCGATTCCTCTACCTGAAGGACGAGGGGGGTAACGAGCTCTTCCACCTGTACGTTCAGGAGCTCGACGGTACGGTGACCGACCTGACGCCGGGCGACGGCCATCGGGGGCTCTTCTTCGGCTGGGCCTGGGACGATCAGTCGTTCTACGTCGGCACGACCGAGCGTGACCAGCGCTTCTACGACGTCTACGAGTACTCGCTGGCCGATTACAGCCGCGAGATGATCTACCAGAACGACCAGGGCTACAACTTCCAGGGGCGCTCGCCCGACAAGCGGTTCATCGCCCTCTCGAAGACCAACACCACGACCGACTCCAATATCTATCTCTACGACATCGAGACTGACGAGATGGAGCTGATCACCGAGCACGAAGGCGAACAGGCCAACAGCTTCCAGTCGTTCAGCCCGGACGGCACCGCGCTCTACATGACCACCGACGAGGACAGCGAGTTCGCCTACCTCTCGCACTACGACCTCGAGAGCGGCGAGCGCGAGGCCATCGTCACGCCCGATTGGGACGTCCGCTACGGTTACCCGACGAAGCACGACAAGTACCTGGTGGTGGGCATCAACAACGACGCCCGCACCGAGGTTCGGCTCTACGACATCGCGACGATGGAACGCGTCGAGCTGCCCGAGGTGCCGTCGGCGGACGTCACCTCGATCTCGGTCTCACGTGACGAGGGTGCGCTCGCCTTCTACGCCAGCGGCAGTCGGAATCCGCGCGACCTCTACGTCCAGGAGATCGGTGGTGAGCCGCGGCGGCTGACCCGCTCGCTTTCGGCCAACATCAACGCCGAGGACCTGGTCGAGGCCGAGGTGGTGCGCTTCGAGTCGTACGACGGCGTAGAGATTCCCGGAATCCTCTACAAGCCCCACGGTGTCAGCGCCGAGAACCCGGCGCCAGCCCTGGTCTGGGTGCACGGCGGCCCGGGCGGTCAATCCCGCATGGGCTACTTCGACACCCTCCAGTACTTCGCCAACCACGGCTACGTGGTCTACGCGATCAACAACCGCGGCAGCAACGGCTACGGCAAGAGCTTCTTCGCCATGGACGACCGCCGGCACGGCGAAGCCGACCTCGGGGACTGCGTCGCCTCGAAACAGATGCTGATCGACACCGGCTACGTCGATCCCGACAAGATTGGCATCATCGGCGGCAGCTACGGCGGCTATATGGTGCTGGCCGCTCTGACCCTGGCGCCGGAGGAGTTCAACGTTGGGGTCGACATCTTCGGCATCTCGAACTGGATCCGCACCATCGAAAGCATGCCGCCCTGGTGGGGCTCGATCCGGGACGCCCTGATCGACGAGATCGGCGATCCCGAGACCGACCGGGAGCGTCTGACCCGGATCTCGCCGCTATTTCATGCCGACAAGATCGTCAGGCCGTTGATGGTGCTCCAGGGCGCCAACGACCCGCGAGTGATCCAGGTCGAGTCCGACGATATCGTCGCGGCGGCCAGGGAGAACGGCGTGCCGGTGGAATACATCGTCTTCGAGGACGAGGGCCACGGCTTCACCAAGAAGGAGAACCGGCAGGAGGCGCACACGTCCATGCTCGCGTTCCTCGAGCAGTATCTACGAGGCGTAACGTCGGAAGCGGAGCGCGACGCGGCCTGATGGCCCGACTCATAGCCGTCGTCGTGCTCGGCTTTCTCCTCTACCAGGGGTACAAGCACGGCTTGCCGTGGTTGGAGGCGCGGCTCGGAAGCTCCGGCGACCAGATGACGAGCGACGAGAGCGACGAGGCGGTCCACTGCGTCGAGCTCGCACGCCAGGCGAGCACCACTCTCGCAGACTCGATCCGCCAGTTCTCGCAGCCGCCGGTCAACCAGCAGGAGTGGACGTCGGCCTTCATCTCGGTGAGCTCGGATATCGGCTCGGCCGAGAGCGCCTGCGCGTGTCCGGGCGACGCCTGCGATCGAGCTGCGGCGGCGGTCTCCGAGCTGCGCGATCTGTCGCTCTCGTTCGACGGCATCGCGCGCGGCGAGGCCCGCGGGATGGGCAACCCGGCGCGGGCGCTCGAGCGTGCTCAGGAGCTACTCGACGAGGCCGAACATCTCGTTGGCGGCTAGACACCGACGTCGACGGCTTCGTACACCGGAGTAGAATCGCTACGGTGTTTCGACCCCTCTGTGTCCTCCTCGTCTTCGCGGCCTCGCTCACGGCGGCCAACGCGCAGAGTGTTGTCGCCGTCCTGGAGGCGAACCGCCGGATCGAGAACCGGCTCTTCGACGGTGAGCTGGAGCGCTACGAAGAGGCCCGGCTGCGCGAGCGCCAGGCTCTGCAGGGCCTGCGATCGAGCTCCAACGCCCTCGACCGGGCGCTCAAGCGGAATCGGCCCAATCTCGAACAGTTGGCCGAGTTGGAGGCCGAGGTCGATAGCGCGCGGGAAGCAGCCTACGCCGTCTCGCGCGAGCTATCGGACTTGCGTCAACAGATCTACAACCGCATGGCACGGCTGGTCGAGCTAGACGCCGAGATCCGGCGCGAGCGTGGACGGCTCCTGGTACCTCCCAGCCAGCTCGACGGCTTCTGGAACCTCGAGTTCCAGCCGACCGGCGAGATCGGTCTGCTCGAGCTACGGGTGGAGGGGACGCTGGTCACCGGCACCTACCGGCTGAGCGGCGCCCGCACCGGATCGGTACGCGGGACGCTGGCGAACAACGAGGTCGAGCTCGACCGGATCGACAACTCCAACGGCTTCGACTCGGTGCTCGACGGCACCTACAACGCGGCGACGCGCCAGATCCGAGGTGAATGGACCGCCGTCGACCTCAGCGGCGGGCGCCTCGGCGGCGGTACCTGGACGGCGCGCAAACTGTCGCCGGTCGAAGAAGAGAACCTCCAGGTCGATCAGGTTCCCTAGAGCCGTCAGAGACACGCGTCGTCTTCCGTCTTTCCTTCCTGGTAGACGCGATTTGACAGCGAACAAGACATCAGTGCATTATGTACACATGAAACGTACAAATCTTGTGCTCGATGAGGAACTGCTCCTCGAAGCACAGAGGCTCAGCGGCGAGAAGACCTATTCCGCGACAGTAAACCGTGCACTCGAGAGTTTTGTTCGTCGCATCCGGGCCGGGCGAATCCTCGAGCTGGCGGGATCTGGAGAGTGGAGAGGAGATCTCGGCGAGATGCGAGGGGACCCGAGCGGTGGTTCTGGTTGACACTTCCATCTGGATTGCGCTCTTCCGCCATGACCCGGACTTGCGCGCCGAGGATCTGTTCGATCTGGACGAGGTCGTCACGTGTCCCACTGTGATTCAAGAAGTCCTCCAGGGCTTCGACAAGGAGCATGCCTATCGGATTGCGCGCAATGCGATGTTTGCCCTGCCGGTTGTCGAGTCTCCCGTCTCGTTGGGAGTCTTCGACGAGGCAGCAAGCCTCTACCGCGTCGCCCGGCGCGTGGGCCTCACCGTCCGCTCGAGCTCCGACTGTCTAATCGCTGCCTGCGCCCTACGCAACGATCTGCCGGTGCTACACCGGGACCGCGACTTCGACGCCCTCGCCAAGGTCTCGCAGCTTCGGGTGGCGACGCCAGGCAGCTAGCTCACGGAAGCTTGACGGTCGCCAGCACTCCGAAGTGATCCGAGGGGTAAAGGCCGTCGCGGTCCCGGTCCAGGGCACGTTCTGCCGAAGCCGTCTCGAGGCCGGCCGACAGGAAGATGTGGTCGATCTGCCGGGCGATCGTCCGGCGAGGCGCGAGGAGCTCGATCAGCTCGGGGACGCCGCGGGTGTCGAACGGATCGGAGCGCTTGGTGCCGATCTGATAGTTGACCTCGTTGGCTACCGGGTCCCACGTGGGCGTGTCCCTCTCGGTCACCGACGACCATCCCGCGTCGAGCACGACGGCGACACCCGGAGTGCCCGGCTCGGTGTTGAAGTCTCCCCCGAGAACCACGGGTACGGGTGAGCCGTCCGAGCCGAGGCGCCCCCGGCGCTTGTCGAGGTCGGCCAGGAGATCGCGGATCTCTCGGACGTTCCGGGCTTGACGTGACTGCAGCACTCCCTCGATCTCGGTGTGATGATCGGCGGTGACCGTGCCCGCTTCCACCAGCGCGTCGAGGCCCTCGCGGAACCCCGGTGGCATGAAGGCCGGTGAAAACAGATGGGTGCTGGCGACGAGGAGCTTGCGGCCGGCCGCCCGGATCTCCCCCATGAGGACGTACCGCGACTCTCTGGTCTGTAGCCCGAACGTGGCGGTGCACCTGGCGTTGCCGCTCAGGCGCTTCGACCCGACCCGGCGCAGCCCGAGCTCGGGTTTGGCGAGGATCGCCAGGCCCTCGTTGACGTTTTTCGGGATCTTGAGCAGCTTGCCGAGGTGAACTCCGCAGCTGGTGACCTTGTGGATCTCGTCGTAGCCCAGAGCACGGGCGTACCTGCGCGCCTCGCGCTGGTTCGGATTGACCTCCTGCAGCAGCAGAACGTCCGGATCGAGCCGCTGGATCTCCTCGATCTGCCAGGCGAACCGACGTTCTTTGCGCTCGTCGTCTTCGCCGGGGAAGACCTTCCTGCTCTCGTTCTCGTCGGGCTGCCGCCGGCCGTGCCAGACGTTGAAGGTGAGGACTCTCAGGGTCTGGCCAGAGTCGGTGTCCGCAAACGCCGACGGCTCTCCCAATGCACACAGCGCCGTCAGCGCGATCGCTAAACGACGGATACGCCTCGTCAGCCAGGCCACAATCCACGCCCTTTCGAGATCGGATAACTGGTTCTGAGTATAACGAGCCCGACCGGCTGGAATCCGGAGCGCGGTGCGAGATCTGGCGCAGCTTCTTCGTCACTCCTTGCGGAAAGCGATGAACGATCTAGAAGAACCCAAGAATATATGTGCTAGAATACCCTTCGTGCCTCAGATGCATCTCTACGTCCCCGAAGCCCTGGCCGAGACGGTCCGAAGGCGAGCGCAGGAAAAGGGCGTGAGCGTCTCGCGTTACCTCGCGGAGCTCGTCCAGCACGAGATCTCAGACGAATGGGACGACAGCTTCTTCGAGGAAGTCGTTGGTGGCTGGGTCGGCGAACTCGAGCGACCCAAGGGGCTCGAGTCGACACCTCGCGACGAGTTCCCCTGATCGGTCGTGTACCTGCTCGACTCCAATGCCTGCATAGGCATTCTGACGGGGCGTTCACGACCCCTGATCCGCCGGCTGCGCCAGGTGCAGCAGACCAAGATCGCTCTCTGCTCCATCGTCAAGGCAGAGCTCGTGTTCGGCGCCCGCAAGAGTCGTGACGTCGCCGCCAATTCACGAGTCCTGCGTCGATTCTTCGCGCCCTTCCCGTCGTACCCGTTCGACGATCGATGCGCCGAGGTCTACGGCAGCCTGAAAGCGGAGCTCGAACGTGCAGGCCACCCGATTGGAGACTTCGACCTGCTCATCGCCGCGACCGCGGTGGCCAACGACCTCGTTCTCGTGACCCACAACCAGCGCGAGTTCTCGCAGGTCGTCGGCCTCGAGCTCGAAGACTGGGAAGCCTAGCGGCTCGCCGGTTCTGTCGAATCCCGGGCGATGCAGTACAGATGCTCGCGCCCGCGAAGGTAGAGCTCGCCGTCGACGATCGCCGGGCTGGCGTCGAAGCCGTCGTCGAGGACGTTCTTCGCCAGCAGCTTGTACTCCCTGCCGTGCTCGAGCACCACGGCGTCGCCGCCTCGACCGAGGATGTAGATCCGGCCCGCCGCGGCGACCGGAGACGCGTAGACGTTGTCTATACCGTCGAGCCGTTGCTGGTTGAAGACCACCTCCCCGGTGCGCGCGTCGAGGCTGGTCAGGATGTTCCGGAAGTGCTTGATGAAGTAGAGCTGGTCGCCGTAGGCGAGCACCGAGGGCACGTACGGCGTGTCGCGCTCGTACTGCCAGAGGAGCTCCGACTCGCCGTCGACCTCGCCCTCCGCCACGTCGACGGCGACCGCCTGGAGCATGTTGCCCCGGTAACCGCTCGCCAGATAGACGACGCCGTCGCGATAGATGGGTGACGGAATCGTGTTGACCGTCATGCCACTCAGGCTCCAGAGCTCCTCGCCGGTCTCGAGGCTGTAGCCACGGCTCTTGCCGGTACCCGGCACCACCACCTGCAGGCCGCGCTTGCTCTCGACGATCAGCGGCGTCGCCCAGGTGCTCACCTCGCCCGGACGCGGTGTGCGCCAGAGCTCCCTTCCGGTCTTCTTGTCGAGCGCGATGATGAACGAGTCGCCCTCGTGATCCCAGTTGACCACCACGACGTCGCCGCGGATCGCGGGCGACGCACCTTCGCCGAAGGCGTTGCGCGTGCGCATGTCGCCCAGGTCGATGTCCCAGAGCGGCTTGCCGTCGAGGTCGTACGCGAACAGGCCGTTCGACCCGAAGTGCGCCAGGAGCACCTCGCCGTCGGTCACCGGTGAGGCGGAAGCGAACGACGAATCGATGTAGTGCGCTTCGTGCGGGGTCTGCTCGATCGCCTCCCGCTCCCAGATCAGCGAGCCGTCCTTCCGCGAGCGCGCCTGGACGACGAAACGCTGCCGGACCGGCTCGACGGCGGGCGGCCACTGCCGGCGCTCCATCTTCTCGGCGGCTGCCTCCTGGCTGGCGGAATACGCGGCCTCGTCGATCGCGACTGCGGACAGCAGGAAGATCCGATCGCCCCAGACGATCGGTGACGCCAGGCTACGGCCTTCGAGCTTGATCTTCCACTTCACGTTCTCGGTCTCGCTCCAGGAGACCGGCGGATCACCGTGGGGGCTGACACCGTTCTGATCGGGGCCGCGCCAGGTCGGCCAGTAGCGATCTCGCTCCTCGGTCGCCCCGGCCAGGGACGCGACGAGAAGCACTGCCACCGAGAAACTGTGAACACCTGCCGTTCTCACGATTGCACACCCTCCTTCGGTCGACTCGTCGGCGAGCGCGAGTATAAAGCCGCGGTCAGTACGCGGCGCCGCGAGGCAGGGTGGCGTAGGCCTGGAGCACGCGTAGCTCCCGGTCCGGTGTGAGCAGGACTCGCCAGCCGCCAACTCTTACCCGGTAGTCACCCTTGAGCTTCCCGGTCAGGAGCCGCACCCGTGGGAGGAGAAGCGGTCGATCGGCGCGCACGGTAGCTATCTCGCGATCCTCAGGTTCGGGCGTCGAGTGTCTGGACGGCGTCGTAGTCGAGGATTCGCTCGTCGGCCGTCAGGAGGGACAGATCGTGCTGCCTTGCCGTGGCGACCAGGATGCGGTCGGCGGGATCCTTGTGGAGGCCTTTCGGAAGTGCATACGCGCCTGCGGCGATCTCGTGGGAGATCTCGATGGTCGAGCAGAGCAGGGAATCGAGCGTCTCCTCGACCCATGACTCGAGCGTTCCCGAGAGCTCGATCGTCCCGACGGCGACCAGGCGAGCAATCTCGAGTGTCGAGACAGTGGAAACGTGGAGGCTCGTCTCGGGATCTACGAGGGCACGAGTCGTCTCCGCCCCCAGGCGCTCTACCTCCTCCTGGGTCCAGATCCAGACATGCGTGTCGAGCAGCAGCCTCACTCGAGTGCTTCCCAGTCGGCCGAACTGTCGGCCTGGACGACGTCGCCGCGGAGCTTCATGCGGCCACGGAAGACCCCGAGCGGGCGCTCAGAACGGACCTTTCGCACGGGTTCGACCCGGGCGATCGGTTGTCCGCGCCTGGTGACGAGAATGCTCTCGCCGGTCTCCTGAGCCTCCCGCAGGAAGGCGATGCACTTGGCCTTGAACTCGGAGACGACCACCTTCTTCATGAAGCAAGTATGACCTGGTCATGTGATCAGGTCAATTAGGACTCGGTTCTGCTCTTCCTGGGGGACGTGATGAAGATCCGCAATCTCGCACACGGCGATCGTCAGGTACGGCAAACCTGCGCCAGGACGTGGCGCCAGGGTTCGGAGTCGCCGACGACGTCGCCGAAGGACAGCCCCTCCAGCAGCTCCTCGTGCAAGTAGATGTTCTCCTCGGCCAGACGGTCCTTGGCCGCGCGAAGCTCGGTCGGTCTGATCGCCGAGGCTCTCCACTACCAGGCCGAGCGCGTCGCTCCCACGACGCCCGACCTGGTCGCAGTCTTCCGGATGGGGGAGGAGTTCATCGACAATCTCAAGCGAATCTACTCGCTCGCCAAGCTGCTCGCCAAGCTGCTGCTGCGCCGGTGGTCACCGCCAAGGAGGCGTGATCCAATAGGCGCTCCATGACCCCGGAAGCCTGGCTGACCGTCGCCATCCTCGCCGCCACTTTCGCCGCCCTGCTCGCGACGAAGCTCCCCCCGGTGACCGTCTTCCTGGGCGCTCTGACGCTCTGCATCACCTTCCGCCTCGCCCCGCTCGACCGCAGCCTGGCCGGCTTCGCCAACTCCGGGGTGCTGACCATCGGTGCTCTCTTCATGGTCGCTGCCGGGATGTACTCGACCGGCGCCATCACGCTCTTGAGCGAGAGGTTCATCGGCCGGCCGAAGAGCATGCTGGCCGCCCAGCTCAAGATCCTGGGGCCGGTCACCATCGGTAGCGCGTTCCTCAACAACACCCCGCTGGTGGCGATGATGATCCCGGTCATCCGGGACCTGTGCAAGAGCACCGGCCTGGACAAGTCCAAGCTCTACATCCCCCTGTCGTTCGCTTCGATTCTCGGCGGCACGTGCACTCTGATCGGTACCGCGACCAATCTGATCATCGCGGGCCTGGTGGTCGACGCCATCGCCAGCGGCGCCGCGGCCAACGCGACGCTGCGCGAGATCCAACTGTTCGATCCGTCGTTGGTGGCGGCCCCCGCGGCCCTTCTGGGCCTGGTGCTCCTGATGGCGACTTCCAGGTGGCTGCTGCGGTCGAAGGCGCCGCAGGAGTCCGCGGAGGTTGCCAGGCGTTGCTACGGCGCGGAGTTCGTCATCCCGGACGGCTCGCCGCTCGTGGGCAAGAGCCTGGAGGCCGCTGGATTCGCCGAGCCGGTGGGCTTCGAAATCCTCGAACTGATCCGAGCGGACGGCTCGAGCGCCGGGCTCGACGCCGGCACCCGTCTCGTCGTGGGAGACGTGATCGCGGTCTCGGCGGACGTCGACTCGCTGGGGAGTCTGTGGACGATGAACGGCCTGGCGCCGCTCCATACCATGCACCCGATGGAGAGCGCGCGCCACGATCATCAGCTGGTCGAGGCCGTCATCTCGCCCAGCTCCCAGGCCGTCGGTAGGACGATCTCGGAGTTCCCCTTGCCCGAGAGCCCCTACAAACTGTCGCTCGTCGCCGTCTCGCGTGATGGACGTCCCGTCGGGGGCCGCATCCAGGATGTGCGGGTGGAGCCGGGCGATGTCGCGGTGCTCGAGGTGGACGACTCCTTCTTCTACGTGAACCGAGGTGAAACCGAGCTCTCCCTCGTGCGTCCGGTTCCAGGCCACCGCATGCGGCGCTGGCACCGGGCGGCGACGGCATCGCTGATCACCGCCGCCATGATCACCGCCGCCGCGATGGGCTGGATGAGCATGCTGAACGCGGCCCTGCTCGCCACCGGGCTCATGCTGCTCACCGGCTGCCTGACCCTGCGCGTGGCCGCTCGGAGCATCGACTACGGCACGCTCGGCGTCCTCGCCGCCGCCATCGGCGTGGCGGCGGCGGTGAGCGAGAGCGGGCTGGCGGCGGTCATTGCCGGCGGGCTGACCCGACTCGGCGCCGGCGACCCACTGGCGGCCCTGGCCGTCGTGTTTCTCGGTCGGGTGGTCATGACGAACCTGATCACCAACGCCGCCTCGGCCGTCTTCATGTTCCCGATCGCACTGTCGATCGCCGACCAGCTCGGAGTGAGCTTCATGCCCTTCGCCATCGCGCTCATGACCGGGACCGTCGGCGCCGCGATCACCCCGGCGGCCTACCAGACCAACCTCATGGTCTACGAGCCGGGCGACTACTCCTTCATGGATTTCGTGAAGATGGGCGTGCCCCTGACGTTGCTGGTCGGTGCGGTAACGCTGCTGCTGACGCCCTGGATCTTTCCCTTCTGACCCTCCCATGCCGTTTTCCGACGAGCGCGATCGACCTACGAAGACCGGTGACAAGGTCGGGCTAGAGTCCTGAATCGGATAGGAGCTGCCGTCGCCGCGGTCCTGAGCCTGACCGGTCTCGCGTCGGCGGCCGACGAAGACTGGCGGGGATTCCGGGGTCGTACCGCTTCCGGGGTCTCGGCCGAGGTGCTCGACCCCGCCCGCCTGGCGCCCGCCGTCGCCTGGCGCGCCAAGGTGGGCAGCGGGTTCTCCGGCGTGTCCGTCGCGAGAGGCAAGGCGATCACGATGTTCGAGGACGGCGATCAGTACATCGTCGCCTTCGATGCGGCGACCGGCGGCGAGCTGTGGCGACGCCGGATTGGAGAGTCGTTCCCCGGTCGCGACGGCTCGTGGAACGGACCGATCTCGACACCGGTCATCCATGGCGACCTGGTCGTGGCGCTCGAGCCCCGGGGCCGACTCATCGCCCTCGATACGAGGGATGGGAAGCCCGTCTGGTCGGTAGACCTCGCCGCCGGGCCGGGTGCCCTCCGGCCGGCATACGGGTTCGGCAGCTCGCCGCTGGTCGCCGACGACACACTGGTCGTGCACGGTGGCGGGCCGCGCGGTACCGTCCTCGGCTTGGACGTGGCGAGCGGTGAAGCCCGCTGGGCCGTGGGGACGGAACCGGTGCTCGCTCCGTCTCCGGTGATTCTGACGCTGGCCGGCAGGAGCATGGTGGTGGCCTCCGGCCAGGAGCACGTGTTCGGCATCGATCCGGGCAGCGGCGAGGTGCTCTGGGAGTACCCGCACGAGGGCGCCGGATACCGCGGCGAGGGGAGTCTGGTTCCTGTAGGGCTCGACGGAGAACGGATCTTCCTGGCGCACGACGATGACGCGTCGCAGGTGATCGACGTCCGCCGCAAGGGGAAGGGGTTCGCGGTCGAGCGGCTCTGGCGCAATCGAGTGATCCGCAACAGCTACAACGTGGCGGTCCATCACGAGGGACACCTCTACGCCTACAGCGCTCGCGTCCTGGTTTGCGTCGACGCCGCCACCGGTGAGCTCGAGTGGCGGTCGCGAAGTCCGGGCGACGGCTTCATCACGCTGGTCGGCGACACGTTGGTGATCCTCACCAAGGCCGGCACCCTGCACGCCATTCGGGCCACCCCCGAGGGGTACCAGGAGCTCGCCTCCGCGACGATCTTCGACGAGCTGAGCTGGGCGATCCCCAGCGTGGCCTACGGCGGCGTCTTCTTGCGCAGCCGCGACGAGGTCGTTCGCGTCGATCTTCAGGGCGGCGAAGGAGCGGCGCAGGCGGCCACGGCGAGCCTCGGCCCGGCACGGAGCCTCGAGCCAGGCGGCGGAGAGTTCGGGCGGTTCGTCCGCGCCGTCGAGCTCGCGGCCGACCCGGCGCCGATGATCGATGCCTTCTTCGCGCACCATCCCAAGCTACCGCTGGTCGAAGGAGCCGATCTCGTTCACTTCGTCTACCGGGGCGACGAGGAAGGCATGGCAATCGCGGGCGACCACATCGGTGCGCGGCTGGAGGCGCCGATGGTGCGCGTGGGCACGAGCGATCTGTTCTACTACTCTGCGCGAGTGCTGCCGAAGGCGCGGATCTCGTACGTCTTCAGGCGCGAGACCGACGCCATTCGCGACCCGCACAACCCTCTCGGCACCGAGACCCTGATCTTCGACGCCGATCGCGAGTTCAGCACCACCGGCCGACTGCTGGCCGTGTCGGAGCTGCGCATGCCGGAGTGGGAGCTTCCGCGGCATCTGAGGGAGCCGGATCCGGCCGTCCGGGGCAGCCTCGAGACGCGGGTCGTTTCGAGCCGCGAGCTCGGTGACGTCGTCTTTCAAGTCTATCTGCCCAGAGGCTACGCGACCTCGGATGAGCGCTATCGGGTGGTCTACTACCATGGCCAGACACCGCGCGAGCTCTCCGCGGTGCCGCGCACGCTGGACAACCTGATCGCCAACGGTGACCTTCCCCCGGTGATCGCCGTCTTCTCGGAAGCACGCCTGCCACCGACGCCCGCCTATACGTTCTTCTGGGCTGAAGAGGTCGTTCCCATGGTCGACGCCTCCTACCGCACGATCGCCGCCGCCCGCGGACGAGTGGGCGTGGGCGGAGACCTCGGTGCGCTGCACGCGGCCTTCATCGCCTTCGAACGACCCGATATGACCTCGGGTCTCGGCCTCCACAGCGTGGCCTGGCTCGACTCCGACTGGGACGCCCTCGAGCCGTTGGTCGGGGCCGGCGCCGACCGACCGCTACGCATCTACCTGGATTGGGGCACCTACAGCATGCACAACCCCGAGGAGGGGTGGGACCTGCGCTCCGACTCGGCACGGTTCTGGAGGAAGCTCGAGCGGCTCGGTTTCACCCTGACCGGCGGCGAGGCACCCGACGGTGACGGCTGGGCCAGTTGGCGCAATCGCGCCGACGTCATGTTGCGCTCGCTGCTCGCCACGCGCGCCGCGGAACGGCGTGAGTAGGTCGGTTTCCCCGCGGGCGCCTGTGCCTCAAGGCTCTGCAAGCACGGAGTTGATGATGCGCTCCACCTCTGCCGGAGATAGCCGGCTGCCCTCGAGCCGCGGCGAGCCTCCCACGGTGTTGCTGCCTCCCCAGCCGGTCTCTCCCGCTGCGATCCCCTCGGCAGCGACTGCGGTACACTCGGCGCTCTCTTATTAGGAGCTGGAGATGATTCGAGGAGCTAGGGAGTCCAGGCGCTTACCGCCCGACGCTATCGTGCTGGCGGCACTGCTCACGACAGGCGTCCTAACCGGCTGCGGCCCTGCCGAGGTCGGCGAGCACGCGCCCGTGGTTCGGCCGATCAAGATGATCGAGGTCGGCTCCGCGGTCTCGGCGCTGAGCCGCGCCTACCCGGGACGGATCGCGCCGGCTCTCGAGGCCGAGGTGAGCTTCGAGGTCGCCGGGCGGCTTGTCAACTTCCCGGTCAGCGAAGGGCAGCGGGTGCGAAGAGGACAGCTGCTCGCCCGGCTCGATGCAAGCAATTTCGAGGCCCAGCTGGCGGCGGCACAGGCCGACCTCCGGGCCGCCGAGGCCGATTACGAACGGTTCAAGGAGCTTCTGGAGAAGAGCGCGGTCTCGCAGCGCGACTTCGAGAGCCGGAAGCGCAATTACGAGGTTGCTCAGGCACGGCTCGCTATCGCCGACAAGGCGGTAGCGGATACCCGGCTCGTCGCTGCCTTCCGGGGTCGAGTGGCGCGCAAGCTAGTGGATGATTACCAAAACGTCCGAGCCAAGCAGCCGGTGATCCTGCTACAGGACGAGTCGCGCCTCGAGATCAAGATCGATGTGCCGGAGGCCGACGCGGCTCTTGGAAGCCCCGACCGGATAACGGACTTGCAGCCGGTCGTTTCGCTGACCGCCCTCCCCGGCCGCTCCTTTCCAGCCCGGGTCGCGGAGGTGTCGACCGCCGCCGATCCGGTGACACGAACGTTCGAGGTCACGCTATCGTTCACGCCCGACGACGACGTCAACATCCTGCCGGGGATGACCGCTCGGGTCGCTCTGTCGGTGGACAAGCCGGGCGCTAGCGGCCTCGGCTACGCGATTCCCTCGCAGTCGGTTGCCACCGGTGACGCGGGCGGCAACTTCGTCTGGGTCATCGACCCGGAGAGCTGGGAGGTACGGCGCGCAACCGTCGAGGTGGGCGAGCTGACCGGCTCCGACATCATCGTCACAAGCGGCCTGTCGCCGGGTGACCTGATCGCCGTAACGGGTGTCCACCACCTGCGCGACGGCATGAAGGTGCGGCGCATCGAGGAAGGGTAGCGGACGCCTGCCATGAATCTGGCCGATCTCTCAATCAAGAACAAGACCGTCACCCTGGTGATGACGGTCGTGCTGCTGTTCGGCGGCTATCAGGCCTTCAACGGCATGAGCCGGTTGGAGGACCCGGAGTTCACCATCAAGGACGCGCTCGTCATCACTCCCTACCCCGGCGCTACGGCAGCCGAGGTCGAGGAAGAGGTTACCGACCGGATCGAGATCGCGGTGCAGAAGCTGAGTCAGCTCAAGGAGATCGAATCCAAGTCGGATCGTGGCCTCTCGACGCTTACCATCACGATCCAGGACAAGTTCGACCGGTCCACCCTGCCCCAGGTGTGGGACGAGCTGCGGCGCAAGGTGAGCGACGCGCAGAGTCAGCTGCCGCCCGGCGCGGGTCCGTCCATCGTGGTCGACGACTTCGGCGACGTCTTCGGCATCTTCGGCGTGGTCTACGGACCCGAATACAGCTACGCCGAAATCAAGGAGGTCGTCGATCTCCTGCGCCGTGAGCTGCTGCTGGTCCAGGACGTGGCGAAGATCGACACCTACGGCGAGCGGGTCGAGGCGATCTACATCGAGCTCGACCGCGACCGTCTGTCGCAGCTGCGCATACCTCCCGCTGCGATCGCCAATGAGCTCCGGCAGCAGAATCTGGTCACCAACTCGGGGCGAGTGGAGGTGGGCACCGAGTTCATCACCATCAGCCCCACCGGCGGAGTGGGCGATGTCGCCGACTTCGAGTCGCTGCTGATTCGAGGCGGTGAGCAGCAGATCTATCTGCGTGACGTCGCCACGGTCCGGCGTGACTATGTAGAGCCGCCGGATCACGCGATCCGGTATGACGGCAACGCCGCCATCGGCCTCGGCATCTCGACCGTATCCGGCGGCAACGTGGTGACAATGGGCGACGCCCTCAACCGCCGGGTCGAAGAGCTGATGGAAGAAGTTCCCCTGGGCATCGAGTTCGGCATCGTCTCGCTCCAGTCGGGGGCGGTCAAGACCGCCATCAGCGGCTTCGTCATCAGTCTGGTCCAGGCGGTGGCCATCGTCATCGTCGTGCTGCTCTTCTTCATGGGAGTGAGAAGCGGCCTGCTGATCGGCTTCGTGCTGGTTCTGACCATCATGGGGAGCTTCATCTTCTTGAGCAGCATGGGCGTGGCGCTCGAGAGGATTTCGCTGGGCGCTCTCATCATCGCCCTCGGCATGCTGGTCGACAACGCCATCGTTGTCGTCGACGGCATCCTTGTGCGTCAGCAGAAGGGGATCGACTCCAAGCGCGCGGCGAGTGAAGTGGTCACCCAATCGGCCGGGCCGCTCCTCGGCGCGACGGTGATCGCGATTCTGGCGTTCGCCGCGATCGGCACCTCGCAGGACTCGACGGGAGAGTTCTGCCGCTCCCTCTACCAGGTCGTTCTGGTGTCGCTGCTCCTCTCCTGGGTCACCGCGGTTACCGCGACGCCCCTCTTGAGCGTGATGCTCCTCAAGGCACCCAAGAAGAAGGCCGGCGAGGAGGAGAAGGACCCGTACGACACCGGCTTCTATCGCGCCTTCAAGGGCGTTTTGCGGGGAGCGATTCGCGCGCGCTGGCTGACCGTGGCGATCGTGGTGGGGATCTTCCTCGCTTCACTCTGGGGCTTCGGCTTCATCGATCAGAGTTTCTTCCCGCCCTCCACCCGACCGCAGATGATGGTCGATGTCTGGATGCCGCAAGGCACTCACATCGAGGAGACCAGGCGGAAGGTGGCCCAGGTCGAAGAGTTCCTGAATGAACAGGAGGGAGTCACCCACGTCGTCTCCCTCCTCGGCAAGGGCGGCCTGAGGTTCCTCCTGACCTATCAGCCGGAGAAGACCAACTCCGCCTACGCCCAGCTTCTGGTGGACGTCGAGGACCCGCGCTTCATCGATGGACTCATACCGACCGTCGAGGACTATCTGGCGGAGAACTTCCCCGAAGCGCTGGGCTTCGGTTCGCGCTTCCAGCTCGGGCCGGGCTCGACCGGCAAGATCCAGGCGCGCTTCAGCGGGCCCGACCCCGATGTCCTGCGACGGCTGGCGACTCAAGCGGCCGCGATTCTCCACGCCGACCCCAACTCCAAGGCGATCCGTACCGACTGGCGGCAGCGCGTCAAGGTCCTGCGACCGATCCTCGACGAGGATCGCGCCAACCTCAATGGTATCCACCGGGTGGACGTTGCCCGTACGCTGATGGAGGGGTTCCAGGGTCAGACGGTCGGCGTCTTCCGGGACCGAGACCTCCTGCTGCCGATCATCATGCGTGCCCAGGGAGAAGAGCGCGATGACGTCGAGAGCGTCAACCGGCTCCAGATCTGGAGCCCGGCGGCGGACAGGATGATCCCCTTGCGCCAGGTCGTCACCGGCTTCGAGACCGGCTACGAAGACGAGATCATCATTCGTAGGGACCGCACGCGGACGATCACGGTGTTCGGCGATCCGATCACCGGCGCGGCCAGCATTCTCTTCGCGCGGGTTCGGCCCCAGATCGAGGCGATCGAGCTGCCGCAGGGCTATTCGCTCGACTGGGGCGGGGAATACGAAGATTCCGGCAACGCTCAGGCCGCCCTCGCAGGTAGCATTCCGCTCTTCGTCCTGATCATGGTGCTGGTCACCATCGTCCTCTTCAACTCGCTGCGCCAGCCGCTGGTCATCTGGCTGTGCGTGCCGCTGGCGCTGATCGGAGTGACCGCCGGGCTCCTGGGTACCGGGCAGCCGTTCGGGTTCATGGCGCTGCTCGGGTTCCTGAGCCTCATGGGAATGCTGATCAAGAACGCCATCGTGCTGATCGACGAGATCAACGTCCAGTCGGGCGAGGGCAAGGAGCTGGGACCGGCGATCGTCGATGCGACCGCCAGCAGGCTCCGGCCGGTGGCGATGGCCGCCTCGACGACGGCACTCGGGATGATCCCACTTCTGTTCGACGCTTTCTTCGTCTCGATGGCGATCACCATCATCGCGGGCCTCATGTTCGCGACCGTTCTGACTATGGTGGTGCTGCCGGTCTTCTACGCCATCCTCTTCAACGTACCCTCGAAGTCGCTTACGGAGGGAGCGTCATGAGTCTGCCGGCCCGAGCCACCTTCCTCCTGACGGTCGCCGTTTCGCTGGTACTGACGGGCTGCACCGTAGGGCCGGATTACGTAGAGCCCGAGCTCGCCGTCCCGGACGTCTGGCACGCCGCCGCGGTCGAGGGTCTCGGAACCGGCGACGCCAACCTACAGACCTGGTGGACCGGGTTGGGCGATCCGACGCTGGAAGATCTGGTCCGGCGCGCCGAGGCCGCGAACCTGGAGCTCCGGTTGGCGATGGCGAGGATCCGGGAGGCGCGGGCGCGGCTCGGAGTCGCTTCCGGTCAGAGGCTACCCGACCTCGACGCTTCGGGCTCGGCTTCGGTCCAGCAGCAGAGCGACGAGGGCCTGCTCAGACCGCTCGCCCAGCTCTCCCCCGGCGGCTTCGACAGCACGGAGCTCTACGACGTCGGCTTCGACGCCAGTTGGGAGCTCGACGTCTTCGGCCGCATCCGGCGCTCGGTCGAGTCGGCCGACGCCGCCTATCAGGCCTCGGTGGAGGACTACCGCGACGTCCTCGTCACGCTGTTCGCCGAAGTCGCGCGGACCTATGTCGACGTGCGCGAGTTTCAGGACCGGATCACCTATGCCGAGGCCAACGCGGCGGCCCAACGGGCTAGCCTGGGTCTGACGACCGACCGTTACGACGCCGGAGCGACTTCCGAGATCGACGTGCGGCAGGCGGAATCGAATCTCAAGACCACCGAGGCGGCAATCCCTACCCTCGAGATCGCGCTGCACTTCGCTCTCAACCGCCTGGCGGTACTCCTCGGCGAGCCCCCCGGCGCCCTGCACGACGAGCTAATGGCGCCCGGCGCCATCCCACAGCCGACAGCCACGCTGGTGGCCGGCGTGCCTGCGGAGCTGATGCGCCAGCGTCCCGATCTGCGCGGCGCCGAGCGTCGCCTAGCCGCCCAGACCGCGCGGATCGGCGTCACGAAGGCCGATCTCTATCCGCGGTTCTCGCTCTCGGGCTTCTTCGCCGTTCAGGCGACCGACGTGAGCAATCTCGGCGACGGGACGACCTGGGGAGTCTCGCTGCCGTTCCGCTGGAACCTGTTCGACGGCGGCCGCATCCGCAGCGCGGTCCAGGTCGAGGAGGCGCGGACCGAGCAGGCGCTCGTCGCCTACGAGCGCTCGTTGCTGTTCGCGCTCGAGGAGGTCGAGAACTCGCTCACCAGCTACGCACTCGAGCTCCATCGGCGCGATCGTCTCGGCGAGGCGGTCGCAGCCACCCAGCGAACCGTGGAGCTCGCCGACATCCAGTATCGCGCCGGGCTGACCGACTTCCGGACCGTCCTCGAGGCCCAACGCTCCCTCGCCATTCAGCAGGACAGCCTCGCCTCGAGCGAGGGTCAGCTGGTCCGCAACCTGATCTCGCTCTACAAGGCCCTCGGCGGCGGCTGGGACCCGAACGCCGAGACCGAGTAGGTGCCAGGCCTGCAAGATGCAAGTTGCTTCACGTAGCTATCGCAACGGGCGGCTGCGCCTTCTCTTCTCTATCTTTCTGATCGGAGCGCCAGTGGCTTCGTGGGCCGACGTGGTCTTCCTCAAGCATGGGGCCCAAATAGAGGGTCGTGTCGTCCAGCGTACCGAGTCCTCGGTCGAGATCGACATCGGAGCGGGTAGCCTCACGCTTCCCATGGCGAGCGTCGACCGCATCGAGGAAGGCCGCTCGCCGCTGGATGACTACGACGACCGGGTCGCGAGCCTGGACGACAACGATCGTGACGGCTGGCTCGCGCTCGCCCGTTGGGCCTCTCGAGCAGGGCTCGGCACGCAGTCGCTGCGCGCCTACAGGCACGTCCTCGCGCTCGATCCGAACCACCCGGAGGCCAATCAGGCCCTCGGCCGCGTGCAGTTCGAGGGACAGTGGATGTCGGAAGACGACGCCTACCGCGCTCGCGGCTACGTGCAGTTCGAGGGGCGATGGGTGACGCCGGAGGAGCGCGAGTCGGTGTTGCGTAGGCGTGAAGCCGACCGGGACGCCGCGCTGGCACGAGCACAGGCCGCCGAAGCCGAAGCGCGGCAAGCCGAGGCGCGGGCGAGAGAGGCCGAAGCCAGAAACGAACAGAACTATGGGGTTCCTCTCTACTGGAGTAGCTGGGGACCGGGGCCGAGCACCTGGCCGGTGGTAAGGAACCCGCTGGATGCTCCCGGAAGGTTCGGCAAAGGAGACTCGCGATGAGCCTGCGCCGCTACGGCTTGGGTCTGCTGATCGGCCTGACGATGGTGGCTGCATGCGCCCCCGCAGATCCGCCGGCTGAAACCCTGGACTCGCTGATCGCCAGGCACATCGAGGCTCGCGGCGGAAAGGAGGCGCTCGAGTCGATCGAGACCCTGCGCATGAGCGGCAGGGCGATCGGCGGCCCCGGCCGCGAGGCGCTCGTGACGCGCGAGGTCCTGCCGCCTGGTCGCGTCCGCACAGAATTCGCCTTCCAGGGGGTCACGGCGGTGTATGCCTGTGACGGTGCGAAGTGCTGGTACGTCGCCCCTCTGTCCGGAGTCTTCGAGGCCGAGCTCATGACCGAGGCGGACACGAGTCTCGCAATCGAGCAGACCGACATCCTCGGGCCGTTGTTCGACTGGCAGGCCAAGGGGCATTCGGTCGAGCTCCTCGGCAAGGAGATGATCGACGGGCGGGAGGCCTTCAAGCTGAAGGTGACTCTGGCCGGCGGCGGCGTGCAAACCGACTACCTCGACGCCGAGTCGGCCCACCTCGTCCGCCGGACGAGCACACGTCACGTCGGCGAGCGGACGATCGAGCTCGAGATGAGCTTCAGCGATTACCGGCCGGTCGGTGGCGTGATGTTTCCGCACTCGATCGCGAGCAGCGACACGAGCAGCTCCGAGTCGCTCGAGATCGTCGTCGAAGAGGCCGAGCTCAACGTGCCTCTGGACGCCGCGCGGTTCGAGTTCCCGGGGTAACCGGGTCAGTACGAGAAGTCGCGGAAGTCGACCCGGAAGAAGAGCGAGTAGAGCACCGGTACGATGCCGAGCGTCAGGACGGTCGCGAAGACCAGTCCGAACATGATCGCCACCGCCATCGGCTCGTACATCGGGCCGCCTCCCAGGTAGAGCGGCAGCAGTCCGCCGAGCGTCGTCACGGTGGTCAGCAGGATCGGCCGCAGCCGCCGCTGCGCCGATTCGACCACCGCCCGCTGCGGACTCAGACCATTCTCCTCGATCTCGATCTTGATCCGGTCGAGTAGGACGATGGCATTGTTGATGACGATGCCGGCGAGCGAGATGATCCCGAGCAAGGTCATGAAACCGAAGTAGGAGCGCATCACTACGAGGCCGATCACCACTCCGATCAGCCCGAGCGGGATGGTGATCAGGATGATCGCCGGGCGGCGTAGCGAGTTGAATTGGCTGACCAGCAGCAGGACGATGATCAGCCCGGCGATCGGCAGCTTGGCGGCGATCGACTCGTTCGCCTTGGTCGACTCCTCCAGCTCGCCGCCGAGCGCCCAGGAGTAGCCGAGCGGCCAGTCGGCGCTGATCTCCTCGAGCCACGGCTCGATCACGCTGTTCACCGCGGCCGCGGTATAGCCCGGCTCGAGGTCGGCCTCGACGGTGACCGTCTGGAGCCGATCGCGGCGCAGGATCTTCGAGGGCTGCCAGGCGAGCTCGATGTTCGCGACCTGCCCGGCGGGCACCGACTTGCCGGTCGACTGCGAGAAGACGTTGACGCTCGAGACCGTGGTGGGATCGAGACCGCCCGCTCCCGCCGACCGCAGGGTGACCGGGATGACCTTGTCGTCCTCGCGGTACTCGGTGGTATCGAAACCGGAGAAGAGCGTCTGGAAGGAGATCGCCACGTCCTGATTGGTGACCCCGGCGCGCTGAGCCCGCGCTTCGTCGACGCGGACCAGCAGCTTCTTCGAGCGAGCACCCCAGTTGTCGGCGATCGAGCGCGGCCCCGAGATCTCCTCGAGGAACGCCTTGACCTGATCGACGTACTCGAACACCCGATCCGGGTCGCGGCCCGAGATCCGGACCTCGATCGGATTGTCGGCCGGCGGCCCCAGTGGCAAAGGATCGATCTTGGCCTTCAAGCCCGGGAAGCGGGCACAGAACTCGCGGAGGCGCGCCACGCACAGATCGACGTCTTCCCGGCTGGTCGCATTGACCACCAGAATCGCGTACTCGGGGCTCGACTGCTGCGGCGTGACCGGCAGAATGAAGCGCGGCGCACCCTCGCCCAGGAAGGTCGACCAGTTCACCACCCCGGACTCACCGTTCTCCAGGCCCTCGGGACCGACCAGCAGCTCCTCGGTGATGAACTCCTCGACCTCGTGCACCAGCTCTTCGGTCGCCGCCAGCGGCGTGCCGGTCGGCAGATACATCTCGGCCAGCAGGGTCGGACGGTCGTTCGGTGGAAAGAAGATCTGCGGCACCCACGCCATCAGCTGCATGACGCCGAAGAAGACGACGACGACCCCGGCGATCGACAGCCAGCGGTGCTCGAGGCCGTTGATCAGGACGTTCCGGTAGGTCTGGTACACGCGCGTCTCGTAGCTGTCCTCGGCTCTCGGTTTCACCTTGAGGAACAGCACGCAGAGAAGCGGGATCATGGTCAGCGACAGCACCCACGAGCAGAGAAGCGTGATCGTCACCACCTGGAAGAGGGGCGCTGTGTACTCCCCGGTCGTCGACTCGGCCAGGTAGATCGGCAGGAAGGCGGCGGCGGTAGTCAGCGACGAGGTGAGGAGCGGGACTCGCAGCTCGCTCGCTGACTTGACCGCCGCGTCGACCGCCGGCACGCCTTCCGACATCTGCACCATGATCGACTCGGACATGACGATCGCGTTGTCGACCAGCAGGCCGAGAGCGATGATCAGGGCCGCCAGCGACATCTGGTTGATGCCGACTTCGAAGATCGACATGAAGATGAAGCTCGAGACGATCGCCATCGGGATCAGGCTGGCGACCACCAGCCCGGTGCGCAGGCCGAGCGTCACCAGCATCACCAGCATCACGATGCCGACCGCCTGCAGTAGATTGCCGACGAAGTCGTCGACCTTCTTGGCCACCGCGTCGGCCTGGAACATCACGAAGTCGAACTCGACCCCGTGTGGGTAGGTCGCCTGCAGGCGGTCGATGGTCGCCCGCACCTGTCTGCCGAGGTCGAGGATGTTGCCCCCCTCGCGCAGTGAGATCGCCAACGCCAGCCCCGGTTCACCGTTCGTCCGCATCTTGGTCTGCGGTGGATCGACGTACCCGCGGTAGACGTGGGCGACGTCCTGCAAGTAGACCAGCTCCTGGCTGCCCGGAACGGTGATGACGCTCCGCTTCAGATCCTCGACCGACTCGAAGTTGCCGGTCGGCTCGAAGACGATCTCCTCGTCCGCCGTTCGGATGTCACCGCCCGGATTGATGATGTTGCGGCTCTCGAGGATGCTCCTGAGCTGCAGCGGCGCCAGTCCCAGCTCCGCCAGCTTGGCGTTCGAGTAGTCGACGAAGACCCGCTCCTCCTGGTCACCGTAGATCTCGACCTTGGCGACCTCCGGGATCAGCAGCAGCTCGTCCCGGACGTCGTCGGCGATCTCCTTGAGCTCGGCATACGAGTAGCCGTCGCCGGTCAGGGTGACGATGGTGCCGAAGACGTCGCCGAACTCGTCGTTCACGATCGGTCCGATGATCCCCTCGGGCAGGTCCGACACTACCCGCTCCACTTTGCGGCGGAGGTCGTCCCAGATCGGCCGCATCTCGGTGTAGCTCTCCTGCATGTTGACGAAGATGAGCGACACACCGGTCTTCGACTCGCTGGCGATGAAGTCGAGCTCCGGCATCTCCTGGATCGCCTTCTCCAGCTTGTCGGTCACCAGCTGCTCGACCCGTTCCGGGCCGGCGCCCGGGAAGATCGTTTGCACCATGGCAGTGCGGATGATGAACCCGGGGTCCTCCGACTGCGGCATCCCGGCGTACGAGCTCAGACCCCAGACGAGCGCCACGAACAGGATCACGAGCGTCACCCGGTTGTTGGTGATCGCCGCGCGGGTGATGCTCATCCCCCGACCTCGTCGGATTCGAGTACCGCTACCCGCATGCCGTCGGTCAGTCGGCGCACACCGGCGGTGACCACGAGCTCGTCCTCGGACAGCCCCTCCAGGATCTCGATTCCGGTTTCACTCGTCGCTCCGATGGTCACGCCACGACGCCGTACCAGCCCCTCGCGCTCGCCCGTCCGGTCCAGTACGAAGACGTACCTGCCGTCGCGGTCCTCCCCGACCGACACGCCAGGCACGAAGATACGATCGTCGCCGCCCTCCTGCTCGAACTTGAAGGTCGTCTCGGCGGCCATGCCGGCGCGGATCCTGATGTTCGAATCGAGCAGGCGCGCCGTCACCGGATAGGTCGTCGACGCCCCGGTGACCGCCACCCCGACCTCGGTCACCTCGGCTTCGAAGGCCTCGCCCGGCAGCGCGTCCAGGGCGACCGACACGCGCTGCCCCGGACGGACCGAGCCGATCATCACCTCGGGCACCGGAATCACCACCTCGGGGGAGCCACCGGAGATCAGCAGGCAGACCTCGTCGCCGCCCTGGACGTTCTCGTTCACCTCGACTTCGACCGATGCGATCGCGCCGTCGGTCGGCGCGAGCAGCACCGTGTACCCGAGCTGCTGGTTCGCTTGCTCGAGCTGCTTGGTGATCGCGTCGACCTGGGCCTCGCTCGACTCGGCGCTGGCGCGCGCGGCGTCGAGCTCGGCCTTGGAGGCGTTGTTGTTCTCGTAGAGCGCCCGGACCCGATCGAAGTCGGCCTCGGTACGGCGCAGGCTCGCCTGCGCCTGGGCGAGCGCCGCCTTGGCCTCCTCGACCCGCAGCTCGAAGTCGGTCGGGTCCAATCGCGCCAGGATCTGACCCCGCCGGACCGACGAGCCGACGACCACGTCGAGCCGCTCGATGCTGCCGCCGACGCGGAAGCTGAGCCGCGATTCGACCCCCGCTCGGACGACGGCCGCCAGGCTGCGCGAGATCGAGAGCGAGTCGGTCGCGACCCGCTCGTACCGCACCGGCCTCAGAGCCGGTGCGGCCTCCTCCGCGTCGTCGCCGCAGGCGGCACCCATCAGGGCGAGCACCAGGACGCTGCCGGTTCTCCAGTGACTCATCGTTCCATCTCCAGTCGTATTGGCGGGTCGTGCCTGGCTTCGGAGCGTCTGACGCCCGCGCGATCGAAGTAGTCCTCCAGCCGCTCGTACCAGAGATCGCGTTCCGCTGCCGACAGGAAGAAATCGAAGCGGTTGGCGGCCCGTTGGATCTCCATCAGGTCGACGAAGAAGTCGTAGATCGCGTTGGCGTACAGCTGATCGCCGCTCACGGCCGCGTTCTGTGCGTCGAGCAGGTCGAGGATCGAGACCGCGCCTCGGGCATACGCGTCGGAGACCAGATCGAGGCTCTTGCGGGCCGCCTCCGAGGCCTGGAGCGACAGCTCGATCCCTTCGAACGAGGCGCGAGCGATCTGCAGCCCGGCCCGGATACGGGTGGCGATCGCCTCGGCGACGGCGTCGAACTGCAGGGTGAGCTGGGTCAGCTCCTCTTCGGCCTGGATTACCTCGGCGCGACGCGAGCCCCCCGAGTACAACGACAGGCTGGCGCCGACGCCGATCGACCACGAGCTGTCGTCGGCCCTGGGCAGCATCAGGTCGCCGATCGAGAACCCCGGGCCCGCGGAGCCGGCACCGCCGCGCGAGAGAATCTCTTCCAGACTCCCCTCGAGCGCCACGGTCGGCGCCCAGAAGGAGCGCCTCAGAGACGTCAGCAGCCGCTCCTGCGCCTTGATCGCGGCGTCCAGCTGGCGCAGCTCCGGCGCCACGGTCAGCCCCTCCTGCACCATGAAATCGCGAAACAGCCGGAAGCGGGCGGGCGTCTCCGTATAGCCCTCGAAGCGCTCCTGGCCGGTGATCAGCCCCGGATCGTCGAGCTCGACCTCGGCGTAGACAAAGCCCTGCTCGAGCGAGCGATGGAGTAATCGGTTGAGGACGATCTCGGCGGCGTCCTGGCTCGCCTGCGCCTCGACCAGCGACTTGCGGTCGGTTGCGATCTGACTCTCCCAGCGGAAGACCTCGGCCGGGTTGGCGGCGCCGATCGTCCGCCGGATCCGGGCCAGCTCCAGGTTCGACCGGGTCACTTCCAGGTTGCTGCGCTGAATCCGCACCAGGCTCTTCGCTCGGAGCAGGTTGAGGTAGGTCGATGCCGCCTCGAGTGCGATGTCGAGGCGGAGCGCCTCGAGCTCCTCCTCGCGCGAGCGCTGGAGCTCCTCCTGGATCCGGATGTTGGCCAGCCCGGGATCCGAGAAGAGGAGCTGCGAGAGCGTCAGCGAGCCGCTGGTCGTGCGCTCGGCCTGCGACCCGAAGCTGGCGGCCGCCCGATCGTCATCGATCTGAACTCCGAGCGCGGAGAGTCCGAGCTGCGGGCGATAGGCGGCTCGAGCGACCGCGATCTCCTGCGCGGCGGCGGCGACGGCGCGCCGCCGGACCGCCAGATCGAGATTCGCCTCGATCGCCTCGTTGACCGCCCGCTCCAGCGACATCGTTCCGAGGCCCGACTCCTCGGTATGGAGGAGCTCGGCCTCGCGAAGGATCTCCCAGCGCGGCGATACGCCGATAGCACGCGCCGTCGCCATGTTGATCTTGGTCCGCTCTCGATAGCTGAAGCGCACCGGAAGCAGGCCGGCGTTCTCTCCCAGCATGATCCGCTGGATGTTGAGCGCGACCCGGCGGGCGAGGCGCGGAAAGAAGTCGTTCGACGTGGCGCTCGCCAGCACTCCTTCTGCGACCTCGCCCAGATCGAGGGCGGTGAAGCTCGGCAGCCGGCGTTCCTTCAAACCGTGGATCAGTCGTTGGCGCTGATCCGAGGAGAGGTGGAAGAGAGGCCAGAGATAGAGCGCTTCAGCGTCGTCGGGAATCGCCGTCAGCGCCTCCTCGACGGAGTCTCCGACCGGGATCATTCCAACCTCGAGACCCGTCTGCGCGGCCAGCTGGAACGTGCGCCCCGGGAGCTCCGGGATCGCCTCGACGAAGTTTGTGTTGATCAGGAAGTCGAGACGGCTGAAGGAAACGATCTGCCGGAAGATGGCGATCTCCCGATCGATCTTGTTCTCGAACTCCACGTAGCTCAGATTCGGGACCCCACTCGCTCCGCCTTTATTGGGCAGCCCCTGGAGCACCGGATCGATCACCGCGGCCGCGACCACCGGCTTGGGCAGGTCGGCGTAGCAGCAGACAGCATGAGAGACGAGAATCCCCCAGGTGATGATGATGTCGACGTCCGGCGAGCGCAGGAGCCGCTCGAGGTTGTCGCGCGCCGTCTGATAGCTCCAGTCGCCGATCAGATACGCCTCGGCCGGGAAGCGGACGTCGAACTCGCCCTCGGTCAGGGTCGTCACCTCGTCGATCGTCAGGCGACGGACGGTCTCGTTCTGCTCCCACGGCCCATCGACGATCACGCCGATGCGGACGACCGGCAGCTCCTCGGGCTGTGCGGCGGCCACGGCGGACAGCAGGATCAGGCCGATCGCCCAGATCGGCGCCTGCCCGAGCTTCGCCCCCCAGCTCACTTCTTCGGAAACTCTTCGAGAATCTTGCGCGTCGCCTTGCCGGCGCGAGCGCGGAGCTTGCCGCGCTGGGCCGCCTCGGCGGTCGCCCAACCGCTCCAGATCCGCTCGCCGCTCTCACCGTCGAAGATCTCGACCAGCAGCGTCCCCTGGATCACCGTTCGACTCGAGTGCGCACCTGGATCGCCCACCCAGGTCACGCCGCCGCCGACGCCCTTCCTGGAGCCCTCCACGGAGAGGCTCTCCTGGACCAGCCCGAAGAAGGTGATCCACATGTCCGCGTCGCCGCCCTCGACCCGGGTCAGGCCGCGTCCCAGGAGCACCTTGGCTGCCTCCTCGCGGACGACCTTGAGGGTCGCGCCGTTCTCGCCCAGGGGCTGGTCGGGAGGCATACCCTCCTTCACCTTGAAGCTGAACGACTGGTACTTCGAGTAGTCGACGTCCGCATGCCGCGCGACCTCCACTTCGATCGCTGCCGGAGCGACCCCGGCCACCAGACAGAGCGCAAGAAACACCAGCCCGAATCTCATGTCACCTCCCTCTCCACGGAGAGCCTCAAACCTACTAGATGGGCAGCCGCCAAGAAAGGGGCGGACACGCTTTTCCGGAGGAGCGCCGGATCCCATCCCACGTCCAGAAACGAGACGGGCGGCCTTCCGGCCGCCCGTGACGTGATCTCGCTCTTCGGCTCTACCAGCTGAAGAGAACGTTCGCCAGCGCCCGTCGCTCGAGGACATCACCACCGAACGACTCCCAGTGCTCGTTGTCGAACAGATTCGAGACCTGGATGCCGATTCGAACGTTCTCGTTGATGTCGTAGTTGCCGTTCAGATCGAACGTCTCGTATGACGGCACCGGCCCCTGGAACGGACCGACCGCCCACAGGAAATCCTCGACCCAACGACCGGAGAACGAGAAGTCCCAGCGATCGGCGATGTACGCGATGCCGGCGCTCGCCTTGTTCTCGGGCGAGTTCGGCAACAGCAGCTGGCTCAGGCCCGGCTGCGGGTTGACGATGTCGAAATCGAACCAGGAGTAGCTCAGGTTGAACGTCCACCTGTCGTCGATGTAGTAGTTGAGCCCGAGATCCACTCCCTGCGTGTCGACCTCACCGAAGTTGGTGTAGGAGGCGCCGACCAGGATCGGGCTGCCGTCGAAGTTGTTCGACAGGATGAAGAAGCTGGGACCGAGCGCCGCCAGCAGGTTCGAGAGCAGCAGCGACCGGAACGGCTCGCCCAGATCCGCCGGCGGCTGATAGAGACCGAACGCGGGATTGACCCGGCCGAGACTCGTTCCCAGCTGCGGCAGCAGATCGGTGATGAAGTTCTCGTTCTCGCTGTTGTAGTAGTCGATGGTCAGAAACGCCTTGCCGCCGAGGATGCCGCTGTAGCCGATCTCCGCGGTCCTCACCTCTTCGAGCTCCAGCGCCGCGTTACCGACCGCCAGCACCGGCGTCGGGCCGGGAGCGAAGCCGCAGGTCGTGCCGCCGGCGATGCAGAGCGCCTCGAACGGCTGCAGACCGATCGGCGGCGCCACCGGCGCCTGGAGGAAGAACTCGGAGTAGTTGGCTACCTGAAACGCCTCGTTGTAGCTCAGGCGGAAGTTGTGGTTCGGGGTCGCGCTGTAGACCAGCGAGCCCTTGGGCGAGAACTGCGAGTCGTGGAGATCGTTCTCGTCCAGACGGCCGGCGAGCACCAGCTTGACCT
Organism: Thermoanaerobaculia bacterium; assembly: GCA_947259925.1. Taxonomy (GTDB): domain Bacteria; phylum Acidobacteriota; class Thermoanaerobaculia; order Multivoradales; family JAHEKO01; genus JAHEKO01. The sequence goes on along the minus strand of CAMYOG010000034.1, from coordinate 3,223 downwards.
TGTCCGTGATGTTCCAATCGAGCTGACCGAATGCTGCCGACTTATCGTTGCTGACCGGCGCGAAGATCAAGCTCTGCCGACCGGTCGCCGGATTGAACGAGTCGATGTCCTCCTCGGCCGCCGACACGCCCAGCACGATGCGCGCCTTGTCGTCGGCGAAGCTCCAGTTGGTCTGGATCTCGAACGCCACCCGCTCGGTGTCGAGGGGGATGTCCGCCCCCGAGGAGAGCGCCTTCTGCCCCGAGGCCTCGCGCTTGGTCTGGAAGATCAGGAAGTTCCAGTGCGGTCGGCTGTAGTTCACGCGCCCCCAGGGTCGTTCGACGTCCTGGAGCTGGACCCGTCCGATACCGGTCTGGAAGGCCGGGCCTTCCAGGCTCAGGTCGCCGCCTTCGAACGTCAGCAGGCCGCCGTCGTTGAAGTGCTTGTCGAGCCGCACGCCGTAGAAGGTGATCTCGTTGTCGTCCTCCGGATCGAGCGGCACGACCTCCATCGGCAGACCCGGGTACTCGACGGTGACGTTCCGCGAGACCGTGAAGTCGCCGTGGCCGCGGTAGCCGCCGTTGATCTTGAGGTAGAACTCGTTGCCCAGGTGCCCGGCCCAGCGGAGGTCGGCGTTCAAGGTCGACAGCTCACCGCCGGTCAGGCGGACCTGCCCGCCCTGGCTGGCGCGCGGCTCGCGGGTGATCATGTTCAGGACGCCACTCGAAGCGTTGGCGCCGTAGAGGGCCGCGCTCGGGCCCCGCACCAGCTCGACATTGGCGAGGTCGTCGAGTGGAAAGCTGATCGCGGCCCACTCCTGCGCACCCAGGAAGGGTACCGACGGGTCGCGGCCGTCGATCAGGGTCGCTACCCGGCGCGTGAGCGACGAGTTGAAGCCGCGGGTGTTGAAGTTGTAGTCGTAGACGCCGCTCTGGGTGACCTCGGCACCGGGGGTGAACTCGAGCACTTTCGGCAGCTGGCCGTGCGAGGCCTGGCGCTCGATCTCCGCCTCGGTGATGACGGTGACCGCCGCCGGCGCCTCGACGATCCGCTCCGTGCGCCGGGACGCCGAGACCACGGTGATCGTCTCGGCGAAGGCGATGTTCCAATCGACCGACTTGTCCACCTCCGTCGACTGGCCCGCGGTCACCTCGATGCCCTCCTCGGTGGCGACGTTGTCGCCGAGCGTGAAGGTGAGCGAGTAGGTGCCCTCGGCGACACCCGAGAAAGCGAAGGTGCCGTTCGAGTCCGTCAGCTCGGCCAGGCCGAGCTCGTTCACGACCACGGCGACACCGCCTATGCCGGCGCCCGATTCCCGGCTGACCGTTCCGATAATGCTCCCACTGCCCTGCGCCATGGCGAAGGGGGACAGCAAGAGACCCGACAACAACAGCACACTGAAGAGCCTTCTGCTACTCATAGGGTTGCCTCCCAGACGAGTCGAACAGTTGATTTGCCGGTCAATAGTAGCAATTCTGGTGCGCTCCCGGCCGAAATCTCGTCGAGCCCTTCGACCAACCCGTTCGGCGGTTCTCACCCATGGCCGCACCGAGACCTCGCGAGGCCTGCCCGCGCCCTGATCAGCCTTCGCTCGCCGGTGCCATCTCCAGCTCGACCAGCGTGTCGAACAGGAGATCGGCGTAGGCTCGGTGCGCTAGCTCGGTCGGCAGATCACCACGGCCGAAGTAGGCCTTCCGCCACTCCTCACGGGTCAGCTCGACGCCGTCGGCGACCAGCCGCTCCCTGAAGCTGGGCAGGGCGTTGACGGAGTGAAAGCCAAGCTCCCGAGCGGTATCGCGAGCCGCGGCGCGGCTCCCCGAGCCCGCGCCCAGCATCATGAGGATGACCGGCACCTGCCGCTCGGCAGCGAGGCGAGCCAGGCGCTCGAGCGCTCGCCGCGCCCCCTCCATGCCCCCCAGGTAGTCCCGATCTGTCAGGCGGGCGAGCAGCTCTTCGCTCGCCGAAGAGGACCGGACCAGAGTGGGCGGACCGGGCTCGTCCTCCTTGTCCGCCGTCAGGGTATCGACGATCAGATCGAAGAGGTACGAGACCGGCCGGCCGTCGGAAGCCGATGGAACTTAGTGAATTGAGCTTGTCCCGCCAATGGCTGATATAGGGTGCCTCCGTGCGCCTGCCCGAGAGTAGTCGCTCCCTTCTCCTGCCCGGCCCCCAGCCTCCCCTGTCGCACTTCGGAGCGACCCTGCTGAAGCATGTGATCACGACCGGTGTGCGCTTCGCCTTCCACAGCCTCGGAGCGCCGATGCCGGAGGGCGCGCCGGTCCGGATCGTCGGACTCCGCGTCTTTCTGGACCGTGACCGGCTGGGCGAGATCTCGAGCGACGGACCTGCCGCCGAGGCGCTCCTCGGCGCTTGCCTCGATCCGGGTGGCCGTCGCGCCATCCCGCGCGGCGCGCTCAGGGGTGCACTCGCGTTTCACCGCACCCGGCTCAGGCTCCGCTTCGCTCGCCGTCCTCGGCCAGTGGCGGCGCCGCCCGGCGAGTCCAGTGCACAGCTCTGGGAGCTCTTCCGGTCGGCCGTCGCCGCTTTCCAGCCGACGCTCGACGACGCGCTTCTGGGAGAGCTGGTCGCCTCTTTCGAGCGGCGTGCCGAGCGAGAGCGGGGGCGGCGGCTCGGCCGCTGTCTGGGTCGGGAGGCGTTCGCGGTCCACACCGGCGCTCGAGCCGACCTGTCGAGCCTCGGGGTCGTCGACCCGATGACCGACCCCTGGAGCGATTCGGAGGGCGTCGAGCAGGTGGTCGCGAGACGGCTCGACGAAGTTCCGGCGCTCGGTGACGCGGACCGTGCGCATCCGTTGCGGGGCGAGTTTCGCGAAGCGTACCGGCGCGCTCTCAACCCGATCCGCGCCACCTACCTGCGCCTCGCCTCGGACGCCCGACGCCGAGGCCTGATCGAGGAGGTCGGAGACGCCTTCTTCGTCCCCTTCGAGCTGACTCGGGATCTGGCCGGCGACCGAGCGCCCGATTGGCTGCGGCCGGCGGTGACCTCGAACCGCGCCGAGTATCAGAGTCTGCTCGAGCGTGGCAGCCCGGGCGAGACGATCACGCCAGCGACCGCCGACGCGACGATCCAGGATCGCGAGGACTGGATGCTGTCGCCGATCTGGCCTCTGGAGTAGATCGGATCGCCCCCCGAGCAGCCGGGCACATAGGTAACACTCCAGACCGGGTACATGGGTAACACCCGGGTGGGTTGTGTTTGTGGTGTGTGTTGGCAGCCGTCGTCG
>CAMYOG010000033.1 GCA_947259925.1 Thermoanaerobaculia bacterium | reverse complement strand
CAGGGCGAGCTCGACGAGCTCACTGATCTGGCCGAAACCACCTACCGTGAGTTCGTCGCCGTCCGCCTCGAGCAGCCGGCACTATCGGTCTTCCTGATCCTTCGCCGTGCCGCCCTGGCCCGACGTCTGTCCGAGGAGCTGGCGATCCGAGTGGCCAACTTCATCGTGCGGCATCAGCACGATCGGAGCCTGCGCTTCGAAGGGTCGGGTGACGAATGACGCGCGAGACCGACGGGCCCCCGCTCGACCCTCGTCCGGACGGAAATGAGCCCCTTACCCCCGAGGAGTTCAAGCGTCTGGTCGCCGAGGCCCGGCAGAAGGGCGAGCCCACCACGCCACTCGTCAAGCGCCTGGTCTTGGCCACGATCGACGAAGTGGCCGAGAAGCTCGAGGACGAAGGTGAAGTCAGCTAGGGGCTGATCAGGACCCCGGACCCCTGCAGTCGGTGGTCATCGAGGTGGCCTTCCTCCAGCTCCGGTAGAGGCCGTCGATCCGGGCGGTGAAAACGTCGCCCGAGACTCCGGAGACCGGGAACTCGAAGACCGCCGAGCCGTTCTGATCGGTCCTGGTGGTCTGCGAGCCGAGCGAGACCACGTTGCCGTCCGCGCCGGTCACCTCGGCACTCAGAGTGACCTTGGTGCCCTTCTTGGGGCGCTCACCGTCGAGAACGGTGGTCACGCAGCGGATCGAGGACCGGCTACCCTCGACCCGCCACTCGAGCTCGAACGGATCGAACCGCTTGGACCAGATGCGGCAGTCGGCCTTCTGGACGTTGTCCCAGACGCCCTCGCCACCCGCTATCGACTCGGCGCTGGCCGCGCCCGACCCAGCGACGATCAGGAGGGCCAGGAGTGCCGGTTCCAGTCGAGCTCGAGACTTGGCTTTCATGCCGGCGTCCAATTCGTACCGGGCAAGCGTAGTCCAGCCGCGTTCAGAGCGTCAAACCCGAAGCGTCTCAGGTGATCCCGAGGGAATCGGGGACACATTACTCATTTCCTCGACTCGGTCCGGGAAAGGGGGAAATGAGTAATGTGTCCCCGAGTTTCTCCACTCGCTCGTCCTGCGGCCCTTCGACACTGTCGACGGCGATGCCGTGCGCGGTCAGATAGTCGACGCCGTTCTCGCCGGCATAGCCGCCCCCGACCACGATCACCTTGGTGATCCCCGCGTGGTGGATCAGCTTGGCGCACAGCACGCACGGCTCGCCGGTGACCAGGATCCACGCCCCCTTGGTCGGCACCCCGGAGGCCGCGCAGTTGCAGATGACGTTCATCTCGGCGTGATGGCAGCCGATCTCCATCCGAGTACCCGACTGGATGTGGTCCTGGTCGCGCAGGCAGACGTCGCCCCCGCACAGCTCCCCCCCACCGCGCGGCCCCCCGTTGTAGCCGTCCATGAGCGTCACGTTGCGCTCGGGATCGAGCAGCAGGGCCCCGAACTTCCGGCGCGGGCAGTTGGACGCCTTGGACAGCGCCAGACACTGCTCGATCCGGATCCGGATGTGCTTCTCCTTCATCGGGTCGCCGAACTATACGGCAGGGCGAGCAGAATGGCAGCCTGCCTCCCTTCGGGCATCGGGGCTGAACGCCGCAGATGCCTGGAGATGCAAGGCGCGCGACCGATGGCACCGCAGGCGTATGCGCAATACCTCGAGGAGCCCGCAGGGAGCGGAACGCCCATCCAGGCTCAAGTCGATTCGTCTACGAGCGAAGCGAAGCTAACGCAGCAGATCCCGGCAGCTGCGACGTTCAGCCCTTGATGACGCCGATGGGGCGCAGCTCGGCCACCTTGCGACTGATGCCGGCCGCCTGGACGACGTCGACCACCTGGGCCACGTCCTTGTAGGCCTCGGGCATCTCTTCGGCGACGGTCGACATACCGGCCGCCATCACCACCACGCCGCGCTCCTCCATCTCGTCGATCAGCCGCCGGCCGCGGGCCTGCCTCTTGGCCTGGCGACGGCTCAGGCGGCGGCCGGCGCCGTGGCAGGTCGAGCCGAAGGTGTCCCGGTACGCCTTCTCGGTACCGACCAGGACGTACGAATAGCGCCCCATGTCGCCCGGAATGAGGACCGGCTGGCCGCACTCCTGGTAGGGCTCGGGGGTCTTGGGATGACCGGGCGGATAGGCCCGCGTCGCTCCCTTGCGGTGCACGCAGGCGCGTCGCACCGAGCCGTTGTGCTCGAACTCCTCGAACTTGGCGATGTTGTGGCAGACGTCGTAGACCACCTCGATCCCGAGCTTGGCCGGCCCCATCCCGAGAACGGCGGCGAAGCTCTCGCGCGCGTAGTGGGTGATCACCTGGCGATTGGCGAAGGCGAAGTTGGCCGCCGCCGCCATGGCGGCCAGGTAGTCGCGGCCTTCCGGCGAGCGCAGTGGCGCGCAGCAGAGCTGCCGGTCGGGCAGGTCGATGCCATACCTGGCGGCCGCCCTCACCATGGTCTTCAGATGATCGCTGCAGACCTGGTGACCGAGGCCGCGCGAGCCGCAGTGGATGGTGAAGGTGATCCCGTCCCGAAAGAGCCCGAGCGCCCGGGCCGCGACCTCGTCGTAGATCTCCGAGACGTACTGGATCTCTCCGAAGTGATTGCCCGAGCCGAGGGTGCCGAGCTGCCGCCGACCCCGCTCGTAGGCACGATCCGAGACCCGCTCGGGATCGGCACCGTCGATCGTGCCCCGCTCTTCCAGGAAGTCGAGGTCGCGCGGCGACCCCATCCCCTCCCCGATCGCCCACGAGGCGCCCCGGCGGAGGACCTTGCGGAGCTCGTTCTTGCCGAGCCTCAGGTCCTTCCGACCACGGCCGACTCCGGTCGGAATGCTCTGGTAGAGCCTGGTGACCAGGTCGCGCAGCACCGGTTTGACGTCGGCGCGGGTGAGTTCGGTGCGCAGGAGCCGCACGCCACAGTTGATGTCATAGCCGACGCCACCGGGCGAGATCACCCCTTCGTCGGCGTCCATCGCCGCGACTCCGCCGATCGGGAAGCCGTAGCCCCAGTGGATGTCGGGCATCGCCAGCGACGCGTCGAGAATGCCGGGCAGGTGAGCGACGTTGGCCACCTGCTCCAGACATTGGTCCCCGCGCAGGTCGGCCATCATCGGTTCGCTGGCGTAGACGATCCCGTCGACGCGCATCTTCCCCTCGCGCGGAATGCGCCAGCGACTCTCGTCGATCTTCTGGACCTTCATCGGATCCCTCGACCACTCTACCGCCGCCCGCCAGCCGGCCCCGCCCAATCGGGTCGGCTCGCGGCAGCCTAGATGTCGAAGATCACTCGCCCGCGCCAGCCCGAATCGCTCTGCTCGAGCGCGAGCTGGTGGTAGGTGACCGCCTTGATCATCACCCTGGTGGTATGGCGAATGGGGTCGAACGGCTCGCCGGCGACAACGCCGCTGAGCGACCAGCCGTCGGGCGTCTGGTCGACCTCGACCCGCGCCCCGGCGAAGATCTCGCCCTTCACCTCGAAGCGGTAGAGCGCTTCACTCAGGAACTCGAGCAGTAGCACGTCGAGCCATTCCGCGCGGGCCTCGATCGGCTGCTCTTCGATCGCCTCGACCCGCTCGACGTCGGTGATCACGTCGCTCATGCCGCGCACGGCGTCGGAGAAGAGCTCGGGTAGGCTCGCCGCCTCGACCTCGAGCCCCACGTCGGCGGTGTGTTCGAGCAGCGAGTAGGGCACGCCAGTCCCATCCTGACAGGTTTTTGGCGAAAAGAGCAGGCTAGACCGGACCGTCGCCGGTGATCCTGCCGTCCTGGAGGGTGACCATCCGCTCGGTGCGCTGGGCGATGGCGTTGTCGTGCGTGATGACCAGCAGGGTATTGCCCGCCTCGGCGAGATCCTGGAAGACGTGCAGGATGTCGGCTCCCGAGTTCGAGTCGAGGTTGCCGGTCGGCTCGTCGGCGAGGATCAGATCGGGATCGCAGGCGAGGGCGCGGGCGATGGCGACGCGCTGCATCTGACCGCCCGAGAGCTCGGTCGGCTTGTGGGCCATCCGGTCGGCCAGCCCGACCCGCTCGAACAGATCCTCCACCCGCCGCTTGCGCTCGCGCGCCGAAGTGCCCTTGAACAGGAGCGGCAGCTCGACGTTGTCGTAGGCGGTGATCTGCGGCAGCAGGTTGAAGCTCTGGAAGATGAAGCCGATCTTGCGGTTGCGGACGTCGGCGAGCCGATCGCCTCCGAACCCAGCCACCTCTTCCCCACCCAGTCGGTAGGAGCCGTCGGTCGGCGTGTCGAGACAGCCGATGATGTTGAGTAGGGTCGACTTGCCCGATCCCGACGGGCCGACGATCGAGACGAACTCGCGCTCCCTGACGGTCAGATCGATGCCGGTCAACGCCTCGACCTGGAGCTTGCCGGTGTCGTAGACCTTGCTGATGCCCTTCATCTCGATGAGGGCACCGTTCGACTCACTCATAGCGCAAGACCTCCGCCGGCTGGATCGAGACCGCGCGCCGCGAGGGAAAGTAGCCGGCGATGAAGCCGATCGTTCCGAGCAGCAGCACCGTCGTCGCCGCTACCGGCAGCGAGAAGGTGGGCGTTCCGAGGAACTCCATCGCCTCGCTCTGAGCGTTCTGCTGGAGATACGCCAGCCCCTGGACGAGCGCGCCGCCGATACCGATGCCGATGATGCCGCCCAGGAAGGTCAGCGCCAGCGACTCGACCACCAGCGGACCCATGACGTACGACTTGCGCGCTCCGATCGCCATCAGGACGCCGATCTCACGCGTCCGGTGGGTGATCGCCGCGTACATGATGTTGGCTACCCCGACGCCGCCGATCAGGAGAGTCAGGGCGCCAATGATGCCCAAGAAGATCTCGATGCCGACGGACATGTTGGCGGTCATCCGTTGCGACTCGACGGTGTCCCAGATGCCGATCGCCCGCTCGTCGGTCGGATCGAAGCGGTACTTGGCACCCAGCACCTCGTAGAAGCGCCGCTTGGTGTGCTCCATCAGCTCGGGCGTCCGCGGCTTCCAGACCATCACGTTCACGTAGCGGCGTCCGAGCAGCGCTTCGAAGGTGCTGATCGGGATGACGGTGTTGTTCTTGTCGGGGCCGCCGTAGGTGCCCATCTGGATCTTGTCCTTCATCACCCCGATCACCGTGAATGGGACCCGGTTGATGGTGAAGGTCTTGCCGACCGCCGGCTCGTCGCCGAACAGATCCTGCTTGATCTCCCAGCCGAGAAACGCCACCCGCCGCTTCAGGTCGTGGTCGAGCTGATTGAGGAACCGACCGCCCGACTCCGGCACCTGGTTGCGCAGCTTGCCCCACTGCGGATGGACGCCGACTACCCGCTTGTTCAGGTTTTGCCGCCCGTACGAGAGCTGCGCTCCCCAGGTCTGCATCTCGCCCGAGGCCGCCTCCATCTCGGGGATGTTCTGCGTCAGAAGATCGGCGTCCTCGGGCAGAACGTTGATCTCGCGTCCCGCCGGAAAGCCGCGGAACGCCTTCTGGGTCTCGCCCGGCCAGCAGATCGCGATCCCCTCGCCGAGACCGGTCGAGCCGGCGGTCAGGGTGTGCTTCAATCCCTCGCCGAACGACAGCAAGAGGACGATCGAGATCGTCCCCCAAGCGATCGCGGTGACGGTCAGGATCATCCGCTTGCGCTGGATGCTGGCGGCGCTCCGGAAGAGCTTGAAGATCAGGCCGAGGCGCATCGCTACATCCTCAGGGCCTCGACCGGCTTCAGGTTGGCGGCGGTGCGCGCCGGGAAGAAGCCGGCCAGGAACCCGATCGAGCCGAGAATCCCGGTGGTGATCAGCGCCACCTGCGGCGAGATCGTCGGGTCGCCGACGTAGTCGGTCAGCCCGAACTGCGGAAAGACCGCGCAGATCGTCCAGGCGATGCCGAGCCCGATCGCGCCCCCGATCGCGGTGATCAGCAGGGTCTCGAACATGAATTGACCGAGGACGTAGCGCTTCTTCGCCCCAAGCGCCATCTTGATGCCGATCTCCTTTGTCCGCTCCTCGACGACGACGTTCATGATGTTGCTGACGCCGATGCCGCCCACCACCAGGGTGAGCGCGCCGACGATGCCGAGAAAGAGCCGGAAGCCGAGAAAGAACGCGTCCATGAAGACCAGCATCTCGGTCGTGTCCCACATCAGGACCGCCTCCTTGTCCTCGGGATCGAAGCGGTATTTGCGGGCCAGGGTCGCGATGACGCCGTCCTTGGCTATCTCGACGTCGTCGATCCCGGCCACCTGGAAGACGAAGTTGTCGAGGTACTCCTCGCCGTAGATCGCCTGGTAGGTCGAGAGCGGAATGGTCGCCTTGTCTTCGTCGCGGCCGGAGTAGTTCGAGTCCTGGGTCTTGCGCTGCATGACGCCGATCACCAGGAACGGGACGCCATCGAAGTAGATGTGCTGGCCGACCGCCTCGTCGACGCCGAAGAGATCCTTCTTGAGCTGGTCGCCGATGAAGACGACGCGCCGCTTGCTGCCCATGTCGATCGGGTTCAGATAGCGGCCACCGCGGTCGGGGATCATGTTGCGCATCTCGGAGAACTCGATGTTGGCGCCGACGATCTGGGGCGCGACCGTCGTCCGACCCGCCCGCAGCCGGGTGCCGCTGTCGGAGAGCTCGCCGCTGATCCGCGCCACCTGCGGGACCTGGCTGCGGATCAGCTTCATGTCCTCGTCGGTGACTCGCACGCGGCGGCCGTGCGGCAGGCCCTGCCAGTCCTTGCTGGTCCGCGCGGGCCAGCAGATGACGATGTTCTCGCCCAGGCCCTTGAAGTTGATCCCGACCTGCCTGTGGAAGCCCTCGCCGAAGGCAAGCAGCAGGGTTACCGAGGCCGTCCCCCAGATGATCCCGAAGACGGTCAGGAAGGTCCGCAGCTTCTGGGTCAGAAGGTCGGAGAGGAACTGCCTGAGGTAGTTCCGCAGGTACATCTACTGGATCGCTCCCACTTACCCTCGATCTCCGAGTGCCATCAAGCGATCTCTCGCGGCGGCCGCTCGACCACCTCGTCGCTCTCGCTCAGACCCGAGACGATCTCGACGTTGATCCCGTCGCTCAGGCCGATCTCGACCTCGCGCCGTTCCGGCTCGTCCTCGGGCCCGGCGCCGGGTAGCTCGACGAACGTCTTGTCGTCCTCGAAAACCAGCAGTCGCTCCGGCAGGATGTGGACGTCGGTCTTCTCCTGGATGATGATGTTGGCGTTGGCGGAATAGCCGGCACGCAGGACGGCGTCGCCCCGGTCCTCGATCTCGACCTCGACGTCGAACAGCGTCGAGCCCTCCTCCTCCTTGGCCTTCGGGGCGATCATCCGCAGCCTACCGGTGACGCTTGCGGCCGGCAGCGCACCGATCTCGATCCGCACCGGCAGCCCCTCCTCGAGCTTGCCGACGTCGATCTCGTCTACGGTCCCCTTGAAGATCAAGAGATCCATGTTGGCGATGCTCATCAGCGGCGTCCCCTCCTGGAAGGTCGTCAGCGGTACGACCGGATCGCCCGGGTCGACCAGCCTTTCGAGCAGCGTGCCGCCGGCCGGCGCGCGGATCACCGAGTCGACGCCGCCGACCCGCTTCTGGATCTTGCCCTCGCGGAGCAGCGCCAGCCGCTCCTTCGACAGCTCGAGCTGGATCCGGGTCTGCTCGAATGACTCCTCGGCGGCGTCCATCTGGTCGCGCGCCGACAGCCCCGCTTCGAAGATCCGCTGCTCGCGCTCGAACGCCGCACGTGACCGATTGTGGGCGACCTCGGCGAGCTCGACGTTGCGCTCGCCCTCGGTGAGCTGGAGCGGCGTCGGATCGGGGATGATCGTCACCAGCGGCTGACCAGCCCGGACCTGGTCGCCGACCTTGACGTAGCACTCCTTGACGATCCCCGAGATCTGGGACTTTACCGAGATCTCCTCCTCGGGCACGATCTGCCCGGTGGCGAGCGCTTTGTCGACGATCGTGCCGCGCTCCACCTTGACCAGGGTTACGCCGTTGGCCTCGTCACCACCGCTCTGGGTAGCGCGAACCAGACCGAAGGCCACGGCGCCGAGAATGGCGACCGCGAGGACGATCTTGAGGAACTTCTTCATCGGACTTCCCCACTGCCGGCGCCGGGTGGGCCGGAGAATGACGCGTTCTACTTGATCCTACGGCATGAGCCGCGCACGGTTTCACCCAGTCAGATGGCCGTGGAAGCCATATTGGTTGCATCGACGGCCATTAGTCTTCGGGGCAAGAAGAAAGAGGGAGCAGCTCGGACTGGCTGCTCCCCCGGGGGGAAGGGGGTAGAAGACCCCCGTATCAGTCGGCCGGATCGGGCACTTCCGCCGTGGGGTGGAGGCCGAGCAGCATCTCTCGCAGCCCTTCCATGTCCTCCAGCATCCACTGGAATTGCTTGCCCTTCTTGGTCAGCTTGAGCGAACCGGGCTTGCGGACGTGGCAGGTCGTGCACTCGCTGAAGGTCGCCTCGAGCTCGTCGTAGCCCTCGAGCGACGACATCAGCTCGTAGTACTTGCCGCGATCGGTCAGGAGCTTGCTCCCCGGCTTGTCATGGCAGTTGGTGCAGGCCAGCGCCTCACGCTTGGCGATCGTGTTCGAGGCTGACGCCTCGGGCACTGCCTGGTAGCCGACGGCGATGGCCAGCAGGGCGATGGCGGTGATGATCGTGATGGCTCTCATGGTCAGTCCTCCCACTCTGGCTTGGGCGAACGCGCCTTGCGCCGGTCGAGCGCCCAGGAGATGCCGAAGCTGGCGGTCCACTGGCTATGCTCGACGCGTGAGGCCGGTCCGAACGGATTCACCGCCGGGTTGGCGTTGTTGTTGACCTGCTCGGAGTCGAACGCCCTCTCGATACCGAACTCGAGCAGCTTGTTGCCGAACAGGTAACTGACGCCGAATGACAGGTGACGGTCGATGTTGGCCGGAAAGAGCGGTGTCAGGGTCTCGTCGGGAACCGGGTTCTCGCCGTAGTTGATGCCACCGCGCAGGGTCAGGAGCTCGGTCGCGCGATAGTCGGCGCCGAGCGCCACCACCCACTGGTCCTCCCAGTTGAAGACGAACGGCGGCAGCACCACCTCCGGCGGAGCGCCCTCGAGGTCGGGATCGTAGGCGCGCACGGTGATCGAGTCGATCGCGTCGTCCCAGAAGTAGCGCTTGAGGTCGGCGCCGACCATCCAGCGGCTGGCGGGACGGAAGGCGATGCCGAGCCCGGCCTGCGCGGCGAACGTGAATCCCTCCATGTCGGCCTTGTAGCGAACCGTCTGGCCGACGAACGGATGACCGGTGAAGTTCATCCACAGGTCACCGTCCTCGTAGCTGCTCTCGGTCTCGGTCTGATAAACGAGGCCGACCGAGAAGTTGGGTTGCGCTCGCCACCACCAACCGAGCCTCAAATTGGTCTGCAGCCCACCTGCCTGCTTCATGTTGACGCCGAAGAAGCTCTGCTCGGGGTTGATCGGGTTGAAGAACGAGGTATCGGGAAAGAGGGCGAACGAGGCGTCGGCGTAGCCGATGTTGAGCGCCGCTCCGATCGACATGTCCTCGTTGATCGAGTAGGCGACAGTCGGGTTGAGGGTCATGAATCGGACTTCGGAGAAGGTCTCGTCGACCGTGCCGAAGAAGGTCAGCTCGCGCTCGAAGGTGGCGCCCATCCCGCCCTGGGCGACGAAGCCGACGCCCCAGGTCCAGGGTGTCTCCTTGCCGCCCCGAACGTAGGCCATCGCCGGCAGTGGGAAGATCTTGTCCTCGCCGTCGAACGCCCGGTTGAGCGCGTTCTCGTACTCCAGGGACGGGGCCAGCAGCGACAGGTTGACCGAGAAGTGGTTGCCCTGGAGCTGGCTGATGCCGGCCGGATTGAAGTTCAGAGCCAGCGAGCGGTCGGAGATCGCCAGGTTCACACCACCCCGGCCCATTGTCTCGGCCCCATAGCCGGTCATGTACATCCCATTGGTCGCCGCCAGGCTGGCCGGCAAGAGCAGCAGCAGAACCGCTACAACCGCTGGGACCGTGGTCGGTTCTCGTCTCATGATCGTCTCCTTTCGTCCCGAGCGCCGGCATCGAGCCGGCGTCCGGAGCGGAACCTCAGATGAAAAGCAGCTGGGCGCCGGCGCTCTTGTCGTAGAAGTCCATCGCGGACAGGACGCCGTCGACCTGTGGAACCAGGTCGCTCTCCTCGCGGTGGAACATGTCCATCGCCATGCGGCAGGCGTAGATCTTGGCGCCGCTGTCGGAGAGGATCTCGAGCATCTCGCGCACCGGCGGGATGTCGAGCTTCTCCATCTCCTTCTTCATCATTGTCGACGCGATCGACTCCATGCCGGGCAGGCCACCGACCATCGTCGGGATGTGCATCGAGGGGTTGCCGACGGTGGCCACGTGCAGGCTGTCGAGCGTCTTCTCGGTGATGATGTCGAGGCCCCAGAAGGTGAAGAAGAGCGTCGCATCGATGCCGCTCATGCGCGCGGCGTTGGCCAGGATCAGGCCCGGGTAGGCCATGTCGAGGGTGCCTTTCGAGCAGATGATGCTGATGTGCTCGATCGGCTTGGGCTGCTTGGCCTCGACCTGGGTGGCCTCCTTGACCTCGGGGGTTTCGAGTGTGGTTGTGGTCATCGCTTTCTCCTCCGCAATCAGATGCAGCCTTGTGGCTTGGGAAGGCCGGCGATCTTCGCCGCCAGCTTGCCGGGACCCTTCGGGAAGAGCTGGTAGAGCTCCTTCATGTTGACCCCCGAGAGCTTCGAGATGCGGCGCAGGCCCGGCGGCTGACCCTGCTGCGCCGCGTCCTCGCGGCAGAAGGTCAGGACCGTCCAGTGCTTGTCGGTCAACGGTCCGAGGCCCGCCTCTTCGGCGAGGCCGGTCGCGACCTCGGGTGTCCATTCCGAGCTATCGACCAGGAATCCCTCTTCGTTCAGCTCTACGACGTTTCCAGCGTATTCAGCGGTCGGCATTGTCCTTGGCTCCTTTCGGTCAGGCCGCGGACGCGGCCGTTTCTCTCTTTCCGGTCATCGACATCTGGTTCGGCACCGGGATCGGTCGGCCGGGCAGCAGGGCGTTCCAGTACGCCCAGCGGAAGCCCAGCTTCCCGAGGTGGTTCAAGCGGGTCTCTTTGAGCAGCGACATCGGCCCGACCACGGGCAGCGGGTACATGCCCGGCAGCGGCTCGACGTCGTAGTTGAAATCGATCAGCATCGCCTTGCCGAAGCCGCTCTCGACGAAGCAGTTGGCGTGGCCGTCGAAGTCTTCGAGCAGGCTGCGACCTTCGGTCGCGCGCACCAGGTTCTCGGCCAGCACGTGGGCCTCGAAGTGGGCTACCGATCCCGCCTTCGAGGTCGGCAAGTCGGTGGCGTCGCCCAGGACGAAGATGTGATCGTCGGTCTTGGAGACGAGGGTGTTGGGGTGCGTCGGGACGAAGCCGAGGTGGTCGCCGAGGCCGGAGTCTTCGATCACCTGCGCGCCCATGTGCGTCGGCACGGTGACCAGCAGGTCGTAGGCGATCTCGCGGTCGTCATAGGAGCGCAGGATGTTCTTCTCGCCGTCGACCTCGCCGGCGTTGAACTCGGCTTCGACCTGGATCCCCTTGTCGCCCAGCATCGAGCCGAGGACCTTCGAGGCGACCGGCTTGGTGAAGGCGCCGTCGAGCGGGGTCGCGTAGATCAGCTCGACGTCGTTCCGAATCTCTCTCTTGGTGAAGTACTCGTCGGCCAGGAAGGAGAACTCGAGCGGCGCGACCGGGCACTTGATCGGCATCTCGACCACGTTCACCACCACCCGGCCACCCTCGAATGCGCTGAGCGCCGATCGGAGCTCGAGCGCGCCCTTCAGGGTGTAGAAATCGAAGACGCTCTGGTACCAGTGATCGCCGAGTATCCCGGGGGTCTCCTCGGGCCGGATGTGCGAGCCGGTCGCGATCACCAGCAGGTCGTAGTCGAGCGTGCTCTCACCGAGAACGATCTGCCGCTTGTCGGGATCGATCCGGTCGACGGCTTCTTGGATCCACTCGATGCCACGGCCGAGCGTCGTACGGCGCGGGCGCTCCATCCTGTCGGCGCGCACCCGCCCGAACGGCAGGAAGATCAGGTCGGGCTGATAGAGGTGCTTTTCTTCGGGGTCGACGACCGTGATCGTCCAGCTCTCCGGGAGTCGCGTCCGCATCTTGTTGGCGACCATCGTCCCGGCGGTGCCTGCCCCCAGGATCAGGAGTCGTTTCATTCGGCTTCGCTCTCCTCTCTCATGCGTCGTTCGCTATGTTCCCAGAGCGAAGCTCGTGCCAAACTTCTAAGCTACTGATTTATAGGGCTTTAATCTGATTCAGACATCTCCGGACGGAGGCAGTTGCAACAGGAAGTTGCAACTTTATGTTTCAACGTTGCAACATCAAGTCGGGCTCGCGAGCCGCGACTGGCAGGCCTACTGCAGCAGCCGCAGCTCGCGCATCCGCCGCCAGAGTGTCGTGCGGCTCACCCCGAGCGCCCGTGCCGTGGCCTCACGGCGCCAGCCGTGGGCGTCGAGAATCGCTCGCAGCGAGGCGGCCTCGGGGTCCTCATCGGCGCCGGGACCGACGTCGGAGGGAGCGGTCGAGGCCTCATCGCTCCGCGGCGTCGAGCGGTCCCGAACTTCCGGCGGCAGGTCCTGGTCGTGGATCGTCTCGCCACGGCAGACGGCGAGGGAGAACTCGAGAGCATTCTCGAGCTCGCGCACGTTGCCGGGCCACCAGTAGGCGAGCATCTCTCGAACCGCGTCGGGAGCCAGCCGCAGCGATCGGTCGTAGCGTGCAGCCACGCGCTCCAGGAGGTGGCGCGCGAGCGGCTCGATGTCCTCGCGGCGCTGACGTAGGGGTGGCACCTCGATCGGAACCACCCGCAGCCGATAGAACAGATCCTCGCGGAAGGTGCCCTCGGCGCACGCCTGCCGGAGGTCGGCATTGGTCGCGGCGATGATCCGGGCTTCCGAAGTGCGCGAGGTGCTCTCCCCGACCCGCTCGAACGTCCGCTCCTGCAGGACCCGCAGCAGCTTGACCTGCAGGTGGAGGGGCAGATCGCCCACCTCGTCGAGGAACAGGGTCCCTTTCGAGGCCAGCTGGAAGCGGCCGTCGCGATCCCGAATCGCACCGGTGAAGGCACCGCGCACGTGGCCGAAGAGCTCGCTCTCCAGGAGCTGCTCGGGGATCGCTCCACAGTTGACCGGCACGAACCTCGCCGCACGGCGCCGCGAGTGCATGTGAATGGCGCGCGCGATCAGCTCCTTGCCCGTTCCGCTCTCGCCGGTGATCAGCACCGTGGCGTCGCTCTCCCCGAGGTGCTCGATCAGCTGGAAGATCTTGAGCATCGACGCCGAGCGCGCCAGGATGCCCGAAAAGAGGGTCGGCGCCGCAGCTCCGAGCGACTCGGTCTGTTCGCTCGGCCGGAGCACCGCCAGATAGGAGACGCGCGGGTCGCAGCGGGTACCCGCTTCGTGCCGCAGAGGCGCACACGAGACCGAGATCAGCCGCGGCCTGTAGCCCTCGATCTCGAGCGTCGCTCCCCACCCCTCGCGCCGCTGCCCCGCCTCCAGCGCGCGCCTGAGCGTGCCGTCGGGCCCGAACAGGCCGTCACCCAGAATCCGGCCCACCGGCTGGCCGATGAGCCGCTCGGTCGCTCCCCCACCGACCAACAGGTCGAAGCTCTTCGAGGCGTGGACGACGTGGAACGACTCGTCGATGCACAGAAGCGCCCGACCGAGTGAGCCGAAGACCACGCTCAGCTCGTCGAGGGGTAGCTCCGGCGGTATCTCGACCGGCGAATCAGCGGTCTCGTCCATGCCATTTCAGTTTGCCATATGCGCCCCCGCCGCCGGCAGTGGAATAGTGTCTGGTTCGGCCGCCGGGTTGCTCGCCCGGCCCGCGCGATCTAAGGTTCGCGAACCGGCCGACCTCGACCTCAAGGAGCCCCCGATGACCCTCCCAGACAGCTCTCGAATCGATCCCGACACCGATCGTCACGGCTTGACCCGCCGCGACCTCCTGGCCGGCGCCACCGCCTGGACGATCGCCGGGGGCGGCCTGTGGCTCCCGGACAGAGGCACGGCCAGCGAGCTTCCACGGGGCGACTGGGGTTCGATCGAGCGGCTGGCCGACGGCCTCTGGGCGGTCGCCTCGACCCCGCTCGCCCACCGGGACTTCAAGACGGTCTGCAACGGCGGCATCGTCGCCGGCAGCGAGCGGGTCCTGGTGATCGAAGCGTTCGCGGGCAGCGATGGCGCACGCTGGGTGGCCGAGGCGGCGCTGGAGCTGACCGGCAGGTGGCCTACCGACGTCGTCGTCACCCATTACCACGGCGATCACACCGGCGGCCTCACCGGTTTCCTGCGCGACGGTCGTCAGCCCGCGCTCCATGGCACTCGCGCCACCCTCGACCGGCTGACCGGTGGCGACGACGACCAGGAAGCGAACGAGCGCCGGGCGCTACTCGACGCCGCGACGATCGTCGCCGAAGGCGACGACGCGGTCCTCGACCTGGGAGGCCGTCAGGCGATCCTCCATCCTCGTGGCGGTCATACCGCGAGCGACGTGGTCGTCGAGCTGCCCGACCTCGAGCTCGGCTTCGGCGGCGATCTGCTCTGGAATCGCATGATTCCCAACTTCGTCGACGCCCGGCCGATCGAGCTGTCGACGACCCTGCGAGCGCTCCGTGACCGCACGGCCAGGACCTGGGTTCCCGGTCACGGCGCGCTCGGGGAGGCGCGGCTCCTGGAGCTCAACATCGAGCTCACCTCGATTCTCGAGGAACGGGCACGACGCTCGTTCGAAGCCGGCGCTACGCCCGCCCAGGCGGCGAAGCCGCCGTTGCCGGCGCCGTTCGACGTCTGGGTCGCCTTCAGCGCAACCTACGTGGAGCGGGCGATCAGCGCCTGGCACCGAGACCTGGCGGCTTCCTAGCCACCAGCCTCAGTAGATCCGGACCGGCAGCTCGCTGGTCACCGCCTGACCGGTCGCGTCGTCGCTCAGGGTGACCACCATCCGGTACTCACCCGGGTCGGCGGAGCCGGTCGTGATGCGCGCGGCCAGGCGCTCGACGCCCGGGACGTCGGTCTCGGTCCGCCGCTCCACCGTCAGATCGAGGTCGATCGGATCGCCGCCGGTGACCGGCTCCAGCCGGCAGGCAGTGCTCAGGGCGCCGCGGCCGAGGTTGTAGCCGACCAGTAGTACCGGCACCTGAGAGGAGCTCGGCAGGTAGGGCCGCGCGGCCGGGATCACGTCGCGGCCACCGATCGTGAGCGGATAGTCGTCCGCCCCGAGGTGATCCTGCTTCTCCTCACCGACCAGCCACGAGCCCTCCGGCTCGACGAAGAACGGCGGCAGCAGGGTCGATTCGGCCATGTCGAAGGCCGGCACGGTCACCCGCGAGATACGGGTCGCCGTCGCCCCGGTCACGACGTTGCGCACCACGACTCGGATCTCGTACTCGCCCGGATCGAGGTCGAGACGTCCGAAGAACTTGAAGCCACGGTTGTCGAGAGCCGGCCGAACCTTCTGTAGATCGAAGGTCACCGCCTGGCCGAGGAAATCGGCGACCGACCCATCCGCATCCAGGGCGTAGGCGAAGACCTCGGTCGGCAGGACCGATTCCCGATGGCCGCGCAGGAGCGAATAGCCTTCGATCTCGATCAGCGTGAGGACCTTGCTGTCTCCGGAAGCACCCAGGAACGGCGCCGTGAACAGCGCGGCGTCGAGAGCACCGCCCTCACGCCCCTCCATGAGCAGCTCGATCGTCTGCAGGCGGCGCTCATCGGCGTCCAACTGCACATAGGAGCGTGGTGCGTAGTAGCCAGGACGGTGGACAACCCGGGATCCCTTCGGGCCGCCCTTCAGCTTGACCCTGATCGGATAGAACTGACCGGGAACGCCCGCCTCCTTCGGCTGCCAGGAGAGCAGGTAGGTGACACTGGTTCGTTCCAGCATCGTTGCCATCGCCTCGCCCAGGTCGTTGTAGTTGCGGTAGAGCTCACCGCCCGTCTGATCGGCCATGACGAAGAGGCTCTGCTCACCGCTGGCGCGAGCCTCGAACTCACCATCCGCGCGGATTCCACCGATATCGACCGCCTCGATCGTGCAGTCACACTTGCGGAACTGGTCGAGCATGTCGAACACACCCTGTTGGGTCGCAACGTCCCCGAACCGCTCATCGCTGTCGACTCTCCAGAGCAGACCGTACGAAGCCTCCTTGTTGAGCTCTTGAATGCGCTCGCTGTCGTCGGTCCCGAGGAGACTCGAGCTGTCGAATCCCTCGGAGAAAAAGACCAGGTACTTGCGACCGTCGACGCTCGCCAGGTTCTCGGCCAGCTCGGTCAGCGAGCGGCTCAGATCCAGGATCTGGTTGCGTACCTGATCGCGGTTGGCGCGCCCGGACATCGACACCATGTCCTTCATGTTGTTGAGCCACTGGGCGTCGGGGATCAGGGCGATGCCAAAAGGGGTGGTTCTCGAAAGGTCGCTCTCATAGCCGCCGAACCGCTCCATATAGACCTGGTAGTCCGCCATCACGATGCCGAGCGGATCGTTCACCCGCTCCGATGGATCCACGTAGCCAAGAGTGGCAAGCGCGAGATCGATCTGCCGGCGATCCGAGGTGAATCCGAGCAGCAGCTTGGCTCCGGTCGATTCCTGGTAGGTCGCCACGCCGACCAGGTCGCTGGGGTGGAGTCTCTCGAGCGCGAGTCGCTGCGCCGCCGCCTGTGCTTTCAGAATGCCCGCCGGCCGCGCGAACGACAGGTCGAACAGGAAGAGGAAGTGCCGCCGCGCGACGACCGGCAGCATCTCGACCTGGTCGGAGGCCGGTACACCCTCGATCCGCCCGAGGTCGACCTCCTGGAATCCGACCAGCTGCTGCTTCTTGCCGCCCGCCAGAAGCTCGAAGTTCTTGGCGGTGAGGCCGCGCACCGGCTTGCCGTCCCGGGTCACCTGGACCGGAACCTCGATCACCAGCACGTCGGTGACGTCTTGAAACGTGCTCTGCTGGGCTAGGGCAGGGGCGCCAACGACCAGGGCGAGTAGCGAACATCGGACCAGGAAACCTCTGACGGTCATGCCATCTCCTCTTCGCAGGGGGTGCCAGCCAGTATAGCGGCGACTACTCGCAGGAGGCGCCTTGGCCTGCAGATCCGTCGTAGTGCCTGGAAGAACACTGACATTGAGCGTCAGTCCGGTCGGCGCCGGGTGTCAGCTGGTCGGCGATTCGGCCCTAGAAATATAGCTTTTCGTGTCTTTCTCGACCTGGCACGGCCCGTGCTCTCACCCCAGCGCAAGGAAAGGAGCAGCGGGCGATGCGGCTAGCGAGGAACTCCCAGGGCGCCAGAGGCTTCACTCTCATCGAAGTCCTGTTGGTGGTCGTGATCATCGGGATCGTGGTCGCGATCATCATCCCGAACCTGATGGACTCTCTCCAGAAGGCCAAGCAGAAGCGGACCGTCAACGACGTCCGTGCGGTCGGCACCGCCTGGTTCTCCTGGGTCACCGATCAGCTCTCGGCCTCGGCCGCCGGCTCGTCGTCGCAGACCTTCGATATGAGCGCGCTGCCCGACACGCTGACACCGAACGAGTTGTCCGAGCTGCTCCGTCGCGGCGGCATGAACTACATCGTGACGGTGCCGGACAAGGATGGCTGGGGCGGCGACTACGAGTTCATGTGGGCGGGCAACGTGGCGGCGACACCGACCTTCGGCCTGCGCAGCACCGGCCGCGACCGGGTCGAAGGACCGACCACGAACCCGTATCCGGTCGGTCCGTTTGTCGCGACCAACTACGACGAGGACATCGTCTGGGTCGACGGCAACTTCATCCGCTTCCCGACCGGAACCCTGGCCTCCGACTAACCGACTCGGTCAGTCGGCCAGTCGCACCAGGTAGAGGGCCGCTTCGGCCCCGATCGTCGACGGCCGCTCGAACGAGTGGGCACCGGCCGCCAGGGAGCGGCTCTCGCTGACCTTCTCGCCGCTCACAGTGTCGAGCCAGCGGAACTCGTACTCGCCCCGGTGGACGTCCGCGACTCCCAGCGGTCCGTCGCCGCGATCGGCGTAGGCGATATAGCTCGATCCTGGGTTGGCCAGCAGGTAGAGCGTCTCGTCGCGGGCCAGCTCGTCACGCGGCTCCATGGTGTTGAACTCGGTCGACTCCATGAATCGGCGCAAGCGGCCCAGGTCCCTCAGGTCCTGCGCGGGCGTGGTCGCGATGTCCATCTCGAACGCCATCACGTAGGCGCCGCCCATCGCCACGGCCCAGGCCTTCTTGCGCGCGATCTCGCCGCTCCCCCAGTCCGGTGCCTCGGCCATGTTCAGGTTGTAGCGGCCGCCGGCTTCCTTGAAGGCGAGCGACATTCCGTTGTGCTGATCCTCGGGGTCACGGGCGTGAAACTGGATGGCGAACTGATCGAGGTTCGGGTCGTTGGCGAACTCGTCGAACTTCAAGCCGTTGAGCTTGTGTACCGCGACCGGGTGTCGGCGGCTGTCGGCGGCCTTGATCTCGGCGGCGATCCTGGAGACCCGAAGCGGGCTGAAGCGCTCCTGATACTCCTCGGCGACGACCCAGATCAGGTGGCGGTGATGGCCGAACTCGTCGACCATCGCGCGGATGAACGCCCGCTCCTCGGGGCCGACGCTGTCACCGGTCCGCCAGGGCTCGGTGCCGTCGTCGTAGAAGATGAAGAAGATGGTGATGCCGTGGCGGTCCATCCGCTTGAACCACTTGTTCCACTGCCGGAGGACCTTGCGGTTGAGCCCGTTCTCGGGCCGGTGACCGCGGAACGGGTTCTCGGTCGAGTCGCCGTCGCCACCGTGCGAGCGGATCGCCATCAGGTAGATCGAGTTCGCCCCCGACCTGGCCAGCTTGCGGATCAGCTTGCGCTGGTCACCCTTGCGGGTGCCGTCCTCGTTCAGCCGCCCGCGATAGAGAAAGCCTTCCGGGTCACCCGGTCCGGCGAGGAAATAGGGTCCGCCGTCGTGGTACTTGAGCCAGCTGGGATTGTCGGGGTCGACGATCACCTGGCCGCTCCTGGGGGCGGCGAACGCCGAGCATGCGAGCAGCAGCGTCGACATGCAGAGGCTCCAGAAGAGAGGAGAAACACGGGACATGAAGGGACCTCCACACCTCCACCAAACTCCAGGCGCAAGCTATGCAAATCGGGCTCGACATGCAGTGGACTGCGCCACTCGACCGACGTCCACCAGCGGCTGGCGCGCAGGCTAGAATCGAGGGGTGAAGGACCTCTGTCACCTCGACGGGCGCATCCTGCCGATCGCCGACGCGCGCATCCACCCTCTGGATCGCGGGTTCGTCTTCGGCGATGCCCTCTACGAGGTGATGAAGGTGCGCGGCGGCCGGGTCTTCGAGCTCGAGGCGCACATAGATCGGCTGACCCGGACCTTGGAGCGGGTAGGCATCGCCGAGCCCCCCGGTCTCGCCGACGCCTGCAGCGAGCTGGTGGCGGCGGCGGAGCTCGAGAGCGGCTTCGTCTATCTCCAGGTCACCCGCGGCGTAGCAGCTCGTACCCACCTGCCGCCCCCGGGGATGAAGCCGACCCTCTTCATTCTCCCCTCGGAGTTCGACTTCGCGCCCCCGGCGGGACGCCCGATCCGCGTCGTCACCCGGCCCGACCGCCGCTGGGGCCACTGCGACATCAAGACCACCAGCCTGATCGCCACCGTCTTGGGCAAGATGGCGGCCACGGACGAGGGCGTCGACGAGGTCGTCTTCGTCAGCGAGGGAGGCGAAGTGCGCGAAGGCGGCCAGAACAACTTCTTCGTGCGGCGCGGCGAGGTCCTCGAGACCCATCCGGCGGACCGGCGGATCCTGCCCGGGGTGACGCGCCAGCTCCTGCTCGAGTTCGCCGACGAGGAAGGCATCGCAGTGGTCGAACGAGCGCCGCTCCTGGCCGAGCGCGAGGAGTGGCGCGAAGCGCTCCTGTGCGGCACCCTGACCGGGGTGCAGCCGGTGGTCGAGATGGACGGGCGACCGATCGGCGACGGCGAAGCGGGCGTCTGGACCCGACGTCTGGCCGACGCCAACGAACGCTACGAGCTCGAATCGGTCGGCGCAGGTGTACCTGCCGCCGAGGTATCGACCGAGACCTGACGGCGATGGTCCGGTTCCTCACGCTCTTTCTCGGACTGCTGGTCGGCCCGCATGAGGTCGAGGTGATGGTCAACACCGCGGTGGCGGCGGTCGAGCTGCGATTGGACGACGCGGCGGTGGCCCGGCTCGAAGGCGAGCCGTGGCGAGCCGAGGTCGACTTCGGCGACGACCTGGCCTTTCGCGAGCTGGAGGCCGTCGCCTTCGACTCCGACGGCAACGAGCTCGACCGCACGGCTCAGGCCATCAACGTCCCTCGACCGCAGGCCGAGGTCGAGCTACTGCTCGAGCGGGATGAAAGCGGCAGACCGATCGCGGTCCGGGTCGAGTGGCAGAGCACCGAGTTCGCGCGACCGGAAGAGGTCCACGTCACCCTCGACGGCGAGCGGATGCTCGAGCTCGAACCGCATCGCTTCGGACTCCCCCAGGTCGACACCAAGAGCTTCCATCTGGTGCAGGCGGATGTCGGGTTCCCCGGCGGCGCTAGAGCCCACGCTCAGACGAGCTTCGGCGGCGTCTATTTCGCCGAGACCAGCGACCAGCTGACCGCCGTCCTCGTCTCCCTGATCGGCCGGAAGCGCTCGCTCGGCTCCGAAGAGATCGCGGGCTGGTTCTCGCTCGATGGTGAGCCGCTCAGGGTGGTCGCGGTCGAGAAGGGGCCGGTGGAGGTCGTCTTCGTACGCTCCGAGGGGGTGGCCTCGGTCATGAGCAGGCTCGATGGCCTGGGCTACGCCGGCGGCGGCACCTACGGCGGCGGCAACTTCCCGATATCCCCCGACTCGGCGCGCATGAAGACGGCGCTGTCGCTGCCCAAGCACTACCGACTCCGCCTGATGTCGCCCCGAGCGACGCGGGTGAGCCGCGGCAAGCTGTCGTTCGAGACGTTCCTGCTCTCCCCCTCCCTGACCCAGGACATGGGCGTCTACTGGGCGCTCTGGCAGCGCTTCAGGATCAGCAGCCCGACTCCCCAGCCGCGCCTGAGCGACGCGGTCGCTACCGCGGGTCTGCAGGCGGCGAGCGGCAAACGGCGGCGTGCCGTGGTCCTGGTGACCGGCGACGAGACCCGCGACTTCAGCACCATCGGACCTGAGGTGGCCACCGACTACCTGCGCAGGTTGGCGGTGCCTCTGTACGTCTGGCACATAGGCTCGAGCGCACCTCCGGAGGGCTGGCCCGAAGCGACCCCGATCTTCCAGTATCCGGAGCTCAAACGGGCGGTCAGGAGTCTGGAGAAGGAACTGGGGCGCCAGCGAGTGATCTGGCTCGACGAAAAGCACGATCCCCGGCGGATCCGGCTGGTGAACCAGGACGTGATCGCCCGGATCGGGGCTCCGTAACTCCCTCCCGTCGCTGGGTAGTGGTACGGAAAGGGCCAGCGCACCCCAGACGGGGCCTGAAGCGCAGCGCCCCCACTCCGTCACCACAAGAGGAGACTTGCCAGGCCTCGTCGCCTGGCAAGGCTCTCTCGTGCTCCTCGTTCAGAAGGGGCGCGAGCCAGCCCCGGAGGGGGTGCGCTGGCCCTTTCCGTACCACTACCCGGCGACGACGACTGCGATAAGATCGCCGGCGTCGTCGCGAGGTCTCCCAACCTCGCCACCTCGAAGGCCGAACGCAGCAAGCCATCCGGCAGACCCGCCGACTCCCCCAAACGAAGTGTCCCGTAGATCCGTCATCGCCGCGGTCTTGATTGTGCCCGCGATTCTCTACTGGTGGACCCTCTTCCCGGGCGTCGGGGGGCGCGGCAACACCGGCGACTCAGCGAAGTTCCAGTACATCGGCGAGGTCCTCGGCGTACCGCACCAGCCCGGCTACCCGCAGTACGTGATGCTCAACTTCCTGTGGACCCGCCTGCCGCTGCCGATGGACCTGGCGACGCAGGTGAATCTGCTCTCGGCGGTCTTCGCGCTCGCCGCCGGTGCCTTCCTGTACCTGCTCTATCGGGAGCTGGGTGGCCGGGTCGTGCCGGCGATCCTCGCCGCCTGGACCGTACTGCTGGCACGTACGATCTGGAGCTACTCCACCGAAGCCGAGGTCTACTCGCTCCACCTGCTGTGGGTGGCGGTGGTCTCCTGGGCCGCCTGTGTCTTCGCCCGCGAACGCTCCGACCGCTGGCTCCTGGCGCTGCTCGTCCTCTACGCCTTCAGCTTCGGCAACCACCCGATGATGATCACGTTGCTGCCCGGTCTGGCGATCGTCCTCTTCGCGACCGCGGGCCGGCAGCTCTTCCGCCGACGGGTGATCGCGATCACCCTGATCGGCATCACCCTGAGCCTGGCGCAGTACGGGTACGTCCTCTGGCGCTCGCACAGCGACGCACCGTTCGTCGAAGGGATCGGCCGCGAGGCCGACCTGAATCGGCTGGCGGACAGCATGAGCGGCGATCGATTCACCAGCAAGAACCTGCTCCGCCGGGGCGAAGGCGAGCTGGTCGGCCGGCTGAGTGGAGCGCCGATCGAGACCGCCCGGCAGCTCGGCCCGGTCGCCCTGTTGCTGGCGATCGCCGGGGTCGTCAGCTCGTTCAAGCGGCGCCAATCGCTGCGCTGGTACCTGGTCCTGGGGATCCTGGCGCCGACCGCGTTCATCGCCGCGTACCACATCGGCGACTGGGAGGCCTACCTGACACCCGCCTGGGTAATGGTCGGCGGTCTCGCCGCGATCGGCACCGGCCGGGCGATCGAGCGCCGCAGCCTCCGGGTCGCGGCCCTGGTCGTCTGGGCGGCCGTGTTGGCGCTGACGGCAACGCTCAACTTCCGCGCGCTGCGGATCGACGAGAACGAGTACGATCGCACCCTCCTGGTGGCCGCGGCCGGCCGCGACGCCTACGTCGTCGCCTACCGGGGTCCCGGATACAAGGCGAAGCAGCTCAACAACTACCACCGTTTCGGCCTGCACCTCGAAGAGGAGCGCAACCTGCACTTTCTGACCGCCCGCGAGGTCTTCGACGAGGAGTACGCGATTCTGGACGACCGGCCGCTCTACTTCCGGGGCCGGCGGGTCAAGAGGTTCTTCGACCGCTACCAGGTCGACTACGTCCAGCGCTGGCAGAACGAGGACCCACTCTCGGACTACTTCGTGAGCGGTACGCGCTGGCCGATCGACCGCCTGAAGGTCGTTCCGGGTGCGGACGGCGTCCTGCGGATCGAGGTCTCGGCGGAGCATCGGCTGATCGGCGACGAGCCCGCACCGATCGAGTTCGCGGTGATCGAGGGGAACTCGCGGCGTAGCCGGGGCGTGATCCCGTTCGAGCTCGAGACCGCCTGGTCCGACGATCCGAAGGTGCTCGGCCTGAACGGCTTCATCGACAAGATCGCCGTCGGCGACTGGTTCTGCGTGATCGTGCAGACTCCCGCCGTCGGCGAGCACCTGGAGACCCTGCACAAGCTCCAGACCGCCCTGGGCTTCTCGCCCGAGGCGCTCCTCGAGCCACGGCTGACCGCGGTGGTCGCCGGTCGCAAGGGCTCCCCCGAGACCCACCTCGCCATAGCCGATCCGGCGGAGTCGATCGTCCTGGAGCTGCGCGCCCGATGACCCGTTTCGCCCTCACCCGGGCGGTTCTGGCACTGCTCGCGACCGTCTGGCTCGCTGGCTGCTCGGAGCCCGACGACCCGGCGCCGACGCCGGCCGCGCCTGTGATCGAGAGCCAGAAGACGGGCGTTCGCATCCTTCTGGTCGGCATCGACGGCGCCACCTTCAACGTGATTGATCCACTGATCGAGGCGGGGGATCTGCCGACGCTCGGCGGCCTGATCCGGGGCGGCGCGCGCGCGGTGCTCGAGTCCGATCGCCCGATGCGCTCACCGGCCCTCTGGACGACGGTCGCCACCGGCCGGACCCGCCAGGACCACGGGATCGAGCACTTCACGTCGGAGGGAGAAGAAGCGGAGGGCGAGCCGGTGCTGGCTAACTCGGGGATGCGTCGCACCCTGACGATCTGGGACATCCTGGGCGCCGCCGGCCGGACGATCGGCGTGGTCGGATGGTGGGCGTCGTGGCCCGCGGAGCCGGTCCGCGGCTGGCTGGTCACCGACCGGATGACCCGGAGCCGCTGGAGCGAGTGGGCCGACGGAGTCAAACAGGAGGGCCTCACCTACCCCGCTGAGCTCACCGACGAGCTCCTGCCGCTGATCGTCGATCCGCTCGATCCGCCGATGGAGGAGATCCGCAAGATCATCGAACTCGACGCGGCAGACGAGGCCGAGCTGCTGGCGGCCACGCGGCCGGTCCGCGCCCACGGCTTGAGCGTCCTCAAGTACGCACTCTCGACCCAGGTCACCTACGAGCGGATCACCGATCACCTGCTCGCTCGAGCCGACCGCGAGGGCGGCCGCCCCGATTTCCTTGCCGTCTTCCTGATCGCCAACGACGCCATCTCGCACACCTTCTGGCACTACCATCAGCCGGAGAAGTTCGGCTCGATCGATCCCGAACGGCTCGCGCGGCTCGGGCCGGTGGTGGCCAACGTCTACCGCCGGAACGACGACTACCTGGCCGAGCTGATCGCGGGCGCCGACGAATCGACCGTCACGATCGTGATCTCGGACCATGGTTTCCGGCCGTCGGGCAAGCTCCCGACCGCGGGCGCCAAGAGGCGGCTCCGGGACGCGTTCACCGAGGAGTTTACCGAGACCGAGGAAGGGTTCGAGACCGTCACCGTCGGCCAGAGCGGAGTTCACCACCCCGCCGGGATCTTCGTCGCCGGCGGCGGTCCGATCGTCGCCGGCAGCGAAACCGACGCCACCCTCTACGACCTGACCCCGACCATCCTGGCGTTGATGGGCTTACCGATTCCCGAGGACCTGCCCGGGCGGGTGCTGACCGAGATCATCGACCCGGCGTTCCTGGAGCGCTACCCGATCCAGACCGTGCCGACCTACGAGCGCCTGATCAACCGGAGAGCGCTGCTGGCGGGCGCCGACGCCGAGAACGACGAGAGCACCATGGAGATGCTGCGCTCGCTCGGCTACATCCAATGAGCTGGCGCCGGCTGACCCTCGCTCTCTCGCTCGGCGCGGTCGCGCTGCTGTCGTGCGCACCGGCGCCGCCCCGCTCGGTGGTGTTGATCGTCGTCGACACCTTGCGAGCGGATCACCTCGGGCTCTACAGGCACGATCGCGAGACGAGCCCGGTTCTCGACGCTCTGGGGCGTGAGGCCGTGGTCTTCGACAACGCCTTCGCGACCTCGCCCTGGACCCTGCCGTCCTTCGGCTCGCTGTTCACCGGCCGGCCGCCGGCGGAGCACCTGGCCGGCTGGCCCGCGCCGCGCACCGACGACGCTCCCGAGGGGCGGAACTTCCTCCCCCTGCGGGCCGGCATGCCGACCCTGGCGGAGACCCTGCTCGCCGCGGACCGCGATACCGCGGCGATAATGAACAACGCCTTCCTGCATCCGGACTTCGGCGTCGCCCGCGGATTCCAGACCTACGACCATATCGGCGGCAATCGGAAGCGGATCCGTCGTGCCGACGAGGTCGTCGATCGGGCGCTCGAGTGGCTCGGCAAGGACGGTCGCGGCGACTTCCTGCTGGTCGTTCACTTCTTCGACCCGCACCTCAACTACGACGCTCCGGAGCCGTTCCGTGGCCGCTTCGCACCGACCGAGATGAGCGACGAGGAGCGGAGCTCGATGATGGAGCTACGGCCGCTCCGGAAGCGCGTCCGCGCCAAGGAGGACGTCGACTGGGACTTCCTGATCGGCGCCTACGACGAGGAGATCGCTTTCGTCGACCAGCAGCTAGGGCGCCTGTGGGAGGGGCTCGAGGAGAGCGGCCGGCTGGCCGACAGCGTGGTGATCCTGACCGCGGACCACGGTGAGGAGTTCGGCGATCACGGCGGCTTCGAGCACGGCCACACGCTCTACAACGAGCTGGTGAGGATCCCACTGGTGGTCTGGGGACCGGGGATGCGGCCGGGCCGGCGCGCCGAGCCGGTCTCGCTGATCGACATCTTCCCCACCGTGGTCGAGCTGCTCGGCCTGCCGGCGCTAGAGGGGCTGCCGGGACGGAGTCTGGCGCCGATGCTCGAGAGGCCAAGCCGAGCAGGCGAGCCCCGGACCCTGATCGCCGAGCGCACCCTCTACGGCCCGCAGCGCGAGAGCGCGATCGCCTGGCCGTACAAGGTGATCTACGAGCCGCAGCGGGGTCGGACGGAGCTGTTCAACCTCGAAGACGACCCGCTCGAGCGACAGAACATCTCCAAGCTCCGCCGCAGGGTGGCCACCGACCTAGTAGCGAGGATCCAGGCCTACCGGGTGCACGCCGAGAGCATCGGACCGGACGACGCCGTCGAGCTCGACGAGAAGACGCTCGAGAACCTCCGGTCGCTCGGCTACATCCAGTAGCGTTCGGCGCTCCCGGCACAGCAAGTGAGCACCGGGAGGGGGCGTCCCTCTCCCACCGCGAGGGTGGGAGAGGGATCGAGGGTGAGGGGGGTGATCAAAAGGATCGACGTCCCTCGCCCACCTCGAGGCTGGGAGAGGGATCGAGGGTGAGCGGGGTGATCAACAAGATCGGCGTCCCTCGCCCACCTCGAAGGTGGGAGAGGGATCGAGGCTGAGGGGGGGTGATCTGATGGACCCCTCAGCCTTCGACGATCTCGGCGTGCTCGGCCTCGATCCAGCCCTGCTGGCCGTCGGGAAGCGAGATCCGTAGCCAGCCGTCGCGACGGCCGCGCAGCTCGACCTCGCTCCCGGCGTGGAGCTTGAAGCGCACGACGGCATCGCCCTCCGGGCCCGACTGCGCGTTGATCTCCTGGGGGATGACGACGGCCACCCGCTGCGGATCGAAGGCGCGCACCGCCAGCGACGCCAGGACCGCGATCAGCGGGATCAGGATCAGGAACGTGGTCCAGCGCAGGAACTCCGAGTTGCGGCGGAAGAGCCGCACGGCCAGGACGAGCCAGAAGATCAGGTTGAGGACGAGGGCGAGCCGCTCGAGCTCGCTCATGCTCATCCCGTAGTGCCAGAAGAAGAGCGTCGAGGTCACCGCCGACGGGCCGGGCGCAGCCAGCGCGTCTTGCGTCGTCTTGCGCGCGAAGTCGAGATTCGCCCGAACGTCCTCGTCTCTCGGCAGCCGCAGCCAGGCCCGCCGGTACGAGGCGATCGCGCGCCCGAGCTCACCGTTGCGCAAGTAGGCGTTGCCGAGGTTGTAGTGCAGATGACCGGCGTCGTGCCCCCGCTCGACGAGTGAGTCGTAGAGGCGCACGGCGGTCGCGTAGTCGCCGTCCTCGTAGGCGGCGTTCGCCTCGATGAAGAGCTCGGGCCTCGAGAACGGCGTCGCCGGGGCCAACTCGATCGGCTCGGCACCCTGCGCGGGCGGCTCCTCCGCTGCCCCGGCGCCGCCCCCGAGCAGTATGCCGAGGACGATCCAGGAGCCCACCCTCACGGCCGGATCTCCTTGTCGAGCCGGCGCAAGAGCGGCTTGAGCCGTTCATGGATGTCGGTCCCCGAGACGGTCGCGGCGCCATACTGGGCCGCCTCGAGCCGCTCCAGGACGTCGACGACCTCGACCGAGGCCACTTCCTCCACCTCCAGCTTGCGTAGCTTGTCGCCAACCTCGGCCGGGGTCAGGGCGCTCCCCTCGATTCCGAGCTTGTCGCCGATGAACTCGCGCAGACAGAGGGACGCCAGCCCCACGGCCGCGTGATCGTCGGCCGAGGCGAGCTCGGCCAGCTTCTTCGAGGCCGTGCGCATCGCCACGTGGCGACGGCGCAGGGTGCCGTCGAGCGCGAACCGCTCGCGGCGGCGCTGGCCGATTGCGACCGCCAGGTAGAGGAACGGCGGCAGCAGCAGGCCCGCGGTCAGTGCCCAGGTGCGGCCGAGAGTCGGTCTCGGCTCCGCGGCGTCGAGCTCTTTGTAGAGCGGCAGGATGTCGTCCGCCATGATCCGCACCGAGACCTTGCCCTGGGTGGGTGCCAGCGCCTCGGTTAGTCCCAGGTCCTCTTCGCCGTCGGCCGGCGCCACCTGGAGCGCGATCGCGCCGGTGCTCACCAGCCGATAGCTCTCACTCGCCGGATCGAAGTAGCTCAGGTCAATCGCCGGAATGACCAGCTCGCCGGGCGCCAGCGGCACCAGCGCCTTGCTGAAGCTGCGACTGCCCGAGAGCTCGTTACCGCTCCGGTTGAGCGAGCTCGACGGCTTGTCGGCGTAGATCTTGAACTGGGGCAGCGTCGGCAGCGGCGGCTCGGCGATCAGCTGGCTGTTCCCCTTGCCCGACACGGTGACCTTGAGGGTCGCGGACTCACCGACCTTGAGCTCGCTCCGGGTCAGCTGGGCTTCGATGTCGAAGTCGCCGACCAGACCGCTGAACCCGGCGGGCGGCGGTGGCAGCGGCCGGACCTGGAGCTCTATCGTGGGACCGCGCAGGGCCCGACGCTCGGTCCGGCGCGACTGGAAGAAATCGTCGAGAATGCTGCGCGAGCGCCGGCCCTGGCTCTGGAGCAGCGCCTGCACGGTCAGCTGGGACGGCGTGATCGTCAGCGTGCCGACTTCCTGCGGAAAGAGCGCGCGCCGGATCTCGCTCACCAGGTACTGACGTCCGCGCACCGTCGCCTGGTACTCCCGCACGTCGCCCAGGTCCTCGACCAGGAAGCCGTCGAATACCGGCGGCTCGAGTCGCGCGTCGCTCACCTGGACCCGGCGGAAGAAGCGCCAGGTGTGAATCACCTGTTGTCCCACGAACGGCTCGGTGGTCGAGACGCGGGCGGTGACGAAGAGGTCGCGCTCCTCCGGCGGCCGCTCCGCGGCGGCGACCACGCGGATCTGGAACGGAGTGCTACTGAAGACCTGGTCGCCGATATCCATTGTGGCCGCGCCGACCTCGAAGGTCCCGGTGCTCTGCGGGGTGAGCAGGAAGCGGTAGTTGACGCTCGAGCTGGTCCGCCCGTTGACGAAGCTCATCTGCGTCTCCTGCCCGGCCGGCGTCACGTTGAAGCCGGCGAGGGTCGGCAGCTGGGGCTCGGCGCCGCGCGCCCCTTCGACCCTGACCGTCAAGAGGATCTGATCCTCGAGCGTGATCTGGGTCTGGTCGGCGGTCACCTCGATCCGCTGGGCTGACGCCGGCAGGGCTCCGACTCCGGTCAGGAGCGCCACCAGGGCGAGACCTCTCACGATTGCCTGCCGCATGCCTTGCCGGTTCATCCCTACCAGTCCTTGAGCGGCCGAGTCCTACGGCCCGGCTGGCCGCGGCGCTGCTCCGGACGCCCTTCCTGAATCGCCTGTAAGTAGCGCTCGGCCTCTTCCGGCGTCAGGCTCTCGTCCGGCGGCAGCTCGCTCGCCTCGGCGGCCGCCTCCTGCTGCGCCCGCGCCTCCGCCTCTTGCCCATCCGGGACGCCGTCGCCGTCCGAGTCCGGATTGTTCGGATCGGTCTCCTGCTCGTCCACTCGTCCGTTGCTGTTGAGGTCTTCCTGGCCGTCGGCCAGGCCGTCTCCGTCCGAATCGGGGTTCCTGGGATCGGTCGGGTTCTCCGCGCTCTCCTCGGTGGCGTCCGGAAGTCCGTCCTGATCGCCGTCCGGACCACTCTGCTGCTGCTCCTCCTGACCCTGCTCGGAATCGGGGCTCTGCTGCTCCTGCT
The DNA here is from genome assembly GCA_947259925.1 of Thermoanaerobaculia bacterium. Classification (GTDB taxonomy): domain Bacteria; phylum Acidobacteriota; class Thermoanaerobaculia; order Multivoradales; family JAHEKO01; genus JAHEKO01. The sequence goes on along the minus strand of CAMYOG010000033.1, from coordinate 23,073 downwards.
GCTGTTCCTGCTGGCCCTCCTGGCCCTCCTGGCCCTGCTGTTGTTGTTGTTGTTGCTCCTGCCGTTCTTTCTGCTCTTCCACCCGGCGCCGGATCTCGTCGCGGACGAACTCCAGGTTGAACTTCGCGTCCTCGTCCGCCGGATCGAGCTCGAGGGCGCTCTTGTAGAGCTCGACCGCGTCCTGGAGCTTGCCCTGTCGAAAGGCGGTGTTGCCGAGGTTGTAGAGCGCCTGCTGCCGCAGCTGCTCGTCGGCCGCGACCGCGGCCGCGCCAAAAGCCCGCTCGGCCTCCGGGTAGTTGCGCATCTGGTAATGCACGCTTCCAAGGTTGAAGGTGACCTCGGGATCTTCGGGGCGCTCGACCTGGTAGTCGGTGAACTGCTCCAGCGCCTGCGACCAGGCGCCCGAGGAATAGGCCTGAAACGGGTCGTCGAATCGCTCCGGCTCGACCGGCTCCGGCGGCTCCTCCGCCGTCTGTGCCGACGCCGCAGGAGCGAGCGCCAGTAGAACGATCACCGCCGCCGGAAGCACGCGCCGCCGCCCGCGCTCGGGGCGTGAGCGGTCGCTGACCAGGGTCTCGATGGTCAACGCGAGCAGCGCGACGGCGAGCAGCCACTGGAAGCGCTCCTCCCAGCGCTGACGGCGCTTCGAGCCGAGCTCCTGGTCCTCGAGGGTCGCCTTGATCCCCTGCGAGTAGATCTGCTCGAGATCGACGTCGCCGGTCACCGAGCGGACGTACTTGCCGCCGGTGTCGAGCGCGATCTTCTGCAGGGTCGGCTCGTCGAGGCGGCTGAGAATGATCTCGCCCCGGCGGTCGCGGCGGAAGCCACCCGACGGCGCCGGGATCGGCGCGCCCTCGTCCCGTCCGATGCCGATGGTAAAGATCCGGACGCCCACGAGCTTCGCCTCCTCGGCGGCTCGCAACGCGTCGCCGGTGTGGTCTTCGCCATCGGTGATCAGGATGACCGCTCGCGAGGGGTGGGACCCGCCCTCGAAGGCCTCCAGCGAGGTGCGGATCGCGTCACCGAGTGACGTCCCCTTGACCGGGATCAGATCGGTGTCGATGGTGTCGAGGAAGATCTCGGCGGCGCCGTAGTCCAGCGTCAGGGGGCATTCGACGAACGCCGTGCCGGCGAACGCGACCAGGCCGATCCGGTCGCCTTCCATCAATCGCAGCAGGTCGGTGATCTCCCGCTTGGCCCGCTCGATCCGGCTCAACCGGCCGCCCGACTCGGCGTCCTCGACCAGCATGCTGTCCGAGACGTCGAGCGCGACGACGATATCGACGCCCCGGCGCTGCACCTCCTCCCAGGTGAAGCCCCAGCGGATCTCGGACAGGGCCGCCAGCGCCGCCGCGAGGCCGATCACCACCAGCGCGGCCTTGAAGTACTGACGGGGTCGACTGACCCCTGAGGTGAGCCGGGCGAGCATCTCGGGCGACGCGAACCGGCGCAGTAGAGACGTCTTGCTGCGAAAGGCGTAGATGTAGAAGGCGACCAGGCCCGGGACGAGCCAGAGCAGCCAGAGCGAGTCCGCGCTGCCGACCTGGACATCGTCGCAGCCGGCCAGCAGCAGGCTCAGCCAGGCGACAGACAGGAGTGGTGCGCGACGGGTGGTCATGGCAGCTTCCTGAACCGCGTCCCCAGCAGGACCACCTCGAATAGCAGTAGCACCACCGCCGGAATCACGAAGTAGCGGAAGCGCTCGTGGTACTCCATGTAGGTGTCGGTCGTGATCTCGGTCGTCTCCAGCTCGTCGATCTGGCCGTAGATCTCGGTCAGCGCCTCCTCGTCCTCGGCGCGGAAGTAGGCTCCCGAAGTCCGGCGAGCGATCTCCCGCAGGCTGGTCTCGTCCATCTCGACGTCCTGGTAGACCACCTGCTTGCCGAACAGGGAGTCGACCAGGAACGGCGCCTTCTCCCGGGTACCGGCGCCGACGGTGTAGATCTTGATGCCGTAGGTGGCGGCGACCTCGGCCGCTTTGCCGGGACTGAGCGCGCCGGCGTTGTTGCGGCCGTCGGTCAACAGCACGATCACCTTCGACTTGGCCTCCGAGTCCTTCAGCCGTTTGACCGCGGTGCCGATCGCCGAGCCGATCGCGGTCCCGTCGCCCGCCATGCCGATCTCGACCCGCTCCAGGAAGGTGGCGAGGACGCCGTGGTCGAGGGTGAGCGGACACTGGGTGAAGGCCTCGCTGCCGAAGACGACGAGGCCGATCTGATCGTTGACGCGCTTGCCGACGAACTCGTCGACGACCGCCTTGGCGACCTCCAGCCGGTTGCGGCGCTTGGCGATCGTCCGGTCGCCGTCGAGGTCGAGGGCCTGCATGCTGCCCGAGGTGTCGAGCGCCAGAACGATGTCGATGCCCTCGGTCTTCACCTGGGTCTGCTTGCGACCGGTCTGCGGACGGGCCATCCCGAGGATCAGCAGGGCCACGACCAGGATCCGAAGCCCCATCACCAGCCGTCGGAGAAGCAGCGTGCGTGAAGGCCGGAGCTGCTGGAGCGGGTGCAGATTCGAGAACCGTACCGCTCCCCGGCGCCGAAACAGCTTCGGCAGGAGGTACCAGGCGAGGAGCCAGAGCACGAACAACGGCACCAGCGCCCAGAAAAGGGACAGGTCGGCGAAGAAGAGATCTCCGATCATGCGGCGAGCTCCTCTACGGCGGCGGCCGGCTCGGGGCCGGGGCGGGTCGCCTCGACAAAGGCCAGAGCGCCCTCGTAGGTGCGCTCGATCTCCGCCTCGGTCGGCCGGTGCTCGGCGAACTTCACCTGGTCGGTGTGCCGGAGAAACTCGACCAGCGCGCCGCGATCGACCTCGGAGAGCTCCGTCACCGCCGGCAGCCCGACGAGGATCTCCTCGGTGGTGAGATCGGTCGCGTTCAAGCCGAAGCGGCCCTCGACATAGGTGCGCACGGTCTCGGAGATCCGGAAGTAGAACCGGCGCACCGCGACCGGATCCGTGAAGTCGGTCCCCCGGAGGGCATCGAGAGCCCGGAACGCCACCTCGTGCGCCGGCTCGGGCGGCGCGCTCGCGTCCTCGCCCCGCCCGCGCCGGAGGTACCAGACCGCGAGGGCGCCGAGCAGCAGTGCGCCGAGGGCGATCGCGGCGGTCAACAGACGCCGGCCGCTCTCGATCGGTCGAAGCGGCTTGAGGCCTCTTATGTCCTCGGCCGACCCGTCGGCCGGCAGCACCGACTCCACCTCGACGAAGATCTCGGAGGTCTCGACCGCTCCGTCGATCTCGCCCTCCGGGGCGTCCGCGCGCCGGAACCTGACCGAGATCGACGGCAGGATGTAGGAGCCGACGAGATCGGCGCGCAGCCGGTAGAGCAGCTCGCGGACGACCCGCCCGCCGCGCTCGACCGGCTCCTCGCGGGTCACGTCGACGATCCGGAAGCCCTCGATCGATGCGCCGGCCTCCGGGATCCTTACTTCGTAGGCGGGATCGTGATCGACACTGACCCGGAACGTCAGGACGTCGCCGGTGGTCGCCACCGCCCGGTCGACCGAGGCGCTCGCCTCGACCGGCAGGCGTGGCTCCTCTGACTTCGGAGCGGCCGCCTGCTCGGCGCAAGCGGCGACCAGCAGGACGATCAGAAGCACACCAGCGAGCCTCATCCGCCCTCCCCCATCGCCTCCGGGAAGACCTCGACCTCCTCGGCGGCGAGCTCGGTCTCGATCAGCGACTGGTATCCCGATTGGAGCTTTGTCAGCCGGTAGTCGCGCTCGACCAGCGGACGGATCTGTTCGAACTCCGGCTCGGCCGCAACGGCGCCATCACCTCCGGGGCTTCGGTAGCGCTCCTTGTTGGCTTCGAAGAAGTTCTTGAGGTCGGCCTCGTCGACCGCGATCTTGCCGACCACCTCGTCCTCGATCAGCCGCGCCACCGCCAGCCGCTTGAGGGCCGAGGTGTGCTGCCGCCGCACCTCCGGATCCTGGTCGTACTCGAGCTTCTGCGCCTTGCGCCAGAGGAGCTCGTCGGCGACGTACTGCCGGACGAACTCCTTCCGGTCCGCCTCGGTCCGGATCGCCTGAGCCAACTCGGCTGGTAGCTCGTCGAGTGCGCGCTCGACGTCGGACCGGTGGATCTCTTCGCTGCCGATCCGGGCGACGACCGGGTCGCCCGCCGCCCGCCGCACCTCGCCGGCCGGATCGTCTTCGAGCTGTACGCGCGACTCGAGCGCGGACTGCGCCGAGTGGTATCGGCCGAGGCGCTCCAAGGTGTGGACGATCTTGCGCCCGAGCTCGGCGCTCAGCTCGCCGGCACCGACCAGCTCGGCCTCGTAGAACCAGCGCAGCGCCTGCTCGTACTCGCCGCGCTCCAGGTAGTTGGAGCCCAGACTGTAGGCGATGCCAGCGTAGGTCTCGGCGTCGATGTCGGCGGTCTCGAGGGCCCGCTCGTATCGGGCGGCCGCGGCTTCGAGTGCGCCGGCCGCCTGAAGCTTGGCGCCGACCTCACGCGCGCGCGCGCTCACCGCCGGGTCGCTGCCGCCCCGGTCGAGCGCCACCAGTGCCCCGATCGCCAGCAGGCCGACGATGGCAACCCCCGCCAGGAGCCGGGCAAGGGTGTCCGAACGGCCCTGACTCGATGCGCGTGGCGGCTCTCTCAGCTCCATCGAATCCTCGGCTAGCGACGCTTCTCCCGGGCATGGAAGTAGCTGATGAGAGCGTCCACATACGATCGGTCGTCCGCCCGAATCCGCACCTCGCCGGCGCCCGCCGCCCGGAACAGCTCGGTCAGGCGGGAGCGATCGTCCTCGGAGAGCACGGAGAAGCCGTCGGTGACGTTGCGGTCGTAGGTGTCGATCAGGATGGACTCCCCGGTCTCGGCGTCCTCGAGCTCGATCAGACCGATACGGGGCAGGCCCTCCTCGCGCCGGTCGCCGACCGCGATCGCGGTCACGTCGTGACGCCTGGCGGTGACCCGGAACTGATCGACGAAGTCGCTGTCGAGGAAATCAGAGATCACGAACGTGACCGAGCGGCGGCGGGTCACCTTGTTCAGGTATTCGAGGGCGCCGACCAGGTCGGTCGTGCGCAACATCGGCCGGAAGGTCAGGATGTCCCGAATCACCCGCCAGACGTGGGAGCGCCCCTTCTTCGGCGGGATGAAGTGCTCGATCCGATCCGAGAAGATGATCAGGCCGACGCGATCGTTGCTCTTGATCGCGGTGTAGGCGAGCAGGGCGGCGATCTCGGCCGCGACCTCGTTCTTGAGCTTTTCGACGCTGCCGAACGCTCCGGACGAGCTGACGTCGACCACCAGCATGACGGTCAGCTCGCGCTCCTCGCGATGCTCCTTGACGAACGGCGCGCTCATGCGGGCAGTGACGTTCCACTCGATATGGCGGATGTCGTCGCCCGGGTGGTACTCGCGCACCTGCTCGAACTCCATCCCGCGCCCCTTGAAGGCGCTCTCGTACTCGCCCGCGAAGACGTCGTTGACCGTGCGCTGGGTGCGAATCTGGATCGACTTGATCTTCTGGAACAGCTCCGGAGGCAGCGCCCCCGTCAGGTCCTCGCGCTCGGTTGCCGCCGCCTGTGCCACGCTAGCGCCTCCCTTCGGCGCCCGGTCGGCGGGTCAACAGCGCAGCAGATTCGGGCATTTCCGGCATTCTGGGCGAACGCTACGGCACGTCGACCGTGTTGAAGATCTCCTGAATCAGGTCGTCGGAGTCGAGCTCCCGCGCCTCCGCCTCGTACGAGACCAGCACCCGGTGCCGGAGGATGTCGGGGCCGATGGTCTTGACGTCCTGGGGGGTGACGTAGCCGCGACCGCTCATGAACGCATGCACCTTCGCGGCCTGGGCCAGGTAGATGCTGGCACGCGGCGAGGCGCCGTACTCGATCAGGTTGTCGAGATTCTCCAACCGGTAGGCCGCCGGCTCGCGACTGGCGAAGACGACGTCGACGATGTAGTCCTCGACCTTCGAGTCGAGGTAGATCTGGTCGGCGAGATCGCGCATCTTGCGGATGTCCTCGGGTGACAGCACCGCCTTGACCTCGGGACGGTGGCGGCTCGCCATCCGCCGCATGATCTCCTTCTCCTCCGGCTTATCGGGGTAGCCGATCCGGAGCTTGAGCATGAACCGGTCGACCTGCGCTTCGGGCAGCGGGTAGGTGCCCTCCTGCTCGATCGGGTTCTGGGTCGCCAGGACCAGGAACGGATCGGGCAGCTCGTGGCTCTCGTCGCCAATCGTCACCTGGCGCTCCTGCATCGCTTCCAGCAGGGCGCTCTGGACCTTCGCCGGCGCCCGGTTGATCTCGTCGGCGAGCAGCAGGTTGGTGAACACCGGCCCCCTCTTGACCAGGAACTCGTGGTTCTGCGGCCGGTAGACCTCGGTGCCGATCAGGTCCGCCGGCAGGAGGTCGGGCGTGAACTGGATCCGCGAGAAGCCGGTGTGGATCGCTTCGGAGACCGTCTTGACCGCGGTCGTCTTGGCCAGGCCGGGGATCCCTTCGAGCAGAATATGTCCGTCGGCGATCAGGCCCAGCAGGAGCCGGTCGACCATGTAGCTCTGGCCGACGATGACCTTGCCTACCTCGTCTCTCAGGCGCTGCAACGCAGCCGCCTGACTCTCGATCTCGGGCAGCAACTCCTCGGCGATTGCACTCATCTTCTCTCCTCACGATTCCGCCGCCTTCCGGCGCCGGATCAGCTCTCCTGGTTGCGCAAGCGGAGCGCCTCGCGTGCCGCCTGCCTCGAATCCGCCTCCAGTTTCCTAACGCGCCGGCCGACTCTTCGTTCGATTCCGTCCAGCTCGTCGCGCGTCGGCACGTGACCGCCGTAGCGCGCGCCTTCGACCAGGCGATCGAGCGCCTTGCGCTCGGCGCTCCCGTCGACGCCCAGCTCGAGCTCGATCTCGGCCAGAAGCAGAGCCGCGCCCCGCGTGTCGCCTTCGAGCCGGCGGGCGCGGGCGCTGTCCAGCCGGCGCACGAGCTCCTGGTGGAGCTCGGAGTCGCCACTCTCGGTCCGGGTCGTGCGGCTCCGCTGCCAGCGCGCGAGGCCGATCGACGCGAGGGCGAGCACGCCCAGTCCGGCGACGCCCGCGATCCAGGTGCGCGGCCGCAGCCCGAGCAGCGTCGCCTCCGTGACCCCCACGGTCGGGCCTTCGATCCGGGCCACGAGAGCCTCGGACTCACCCCGTGGCGTGTAGGAGAGCTCGACCGGGTTGAGGGCGAAGGTGCCGATCTCCCGGGCCTCGAGGTCGACCCGGTAGACGACCACATTGCGGCCGTCCGAGCTGCGGGTCGACGCGGTCAGCGCCGACTGCTCGATCTCGTCGGGCAGCTGAATCCTGGGCGGATGCAGCAGGTAGTCCTCGAAGTGACCGGCCCACCGGACCCGCACCTCGACCGAGAAGGACTCCCCCACCTCGGGCCGCTCGCTGAGCAGCACGACCTCGGCGGTCGGCGGCTGCAGGGTGCTCGGGAGCTCGAGCGGGGCGCCGGCGACCTCGTACTCGGTCGGGTCGGTCGTGCCGGCGGGGACCAGCTCGAGCAGCTCGTCGATCATCGGCTGGAGTGCCGCCCAGTCCCGCGCCCCGATCGACATCGCCGTGACCCGCCCGGCCGGATCGACCAGATAGCTGAGCGGGATGCTGTCGGCGCGATAGATCTCCGCCGCCCGGCCGCTGCTGTCCCAGAGGTTGGGGAAGGTCAGGCCGTAGTCCTCGACGAAGCGCTCGGCCGGCTCGACCGTCCGGTCGACCGTCACTCCGAGGACGCTCAGGCCGGCTGCCTGGCGGCTCTGGTGCAGCTCGTCGAGGCTCGGCATCTCCCACCGGCACGGTCCGCACCAGGTGGCCCAGAAGGTCAGCACCACCCAGCGCCCGGCGAAGTCCGAGAGCGATCCCTGGCCGCCACCCAGATCGGGCAGGTCGAAATCCGGGGATTGCACGGCGGGGTCGATCGGCCTCAGGCCGTAGCTGGCCACGATCTCCGAGATCGGGCTGATCTCGGCCGCGGCGTCCCGAACCCTCATCGGTAACGCGATCAGGAGCAGAAACAGCGACAGTAGCGAGCAAAAACGGCCCTGGGAGCGTCGAATTGACGCACGCGACCCTACCGAGCCATACCCTGGTGAGAGACTTTGCATCGGCCTCTGGCTGACTAGGCAAGTGGCGTGCCAGTTGCAAGCGGTCGAGCGGGATGTCTTTCGCGCGCCAAACCACGCCCACGGAGGCGAGCTCCAGGCCGTTCTGGGAAGGGCTCGGCCAGCTCGCGGCGATGGCCCTCGTGGCCCTCGGTCTCGCCTCGAGCTGGGGGTGCGCACGGCCGGAGGGTGACCCGAGCGCGCCTGGCTACAACGTCATCCTGGTGTCGATCGACACCCTGCGTGCGGATCACCTGGGGGCCTATGGCTACGACCGGCCGACGCCCCACGTCGACGCCTTCGCTGCCGACTCGGTGGTGTTCACCGAGGCGATCGCGCAGGCGCCCTCGACCCTCCACTCGCACGCCTCGATCCTGAGCTCGCTGCTGCCCCAGCAGCACCGGGCGTCGTGGGCGGCCCGCACCCGGCTCGCCGAGGAGACGTTGACCTTCCCCGAGGTGATGTCCGAGCACGGCTACCGCACCGCCGCATTCACCGGCGGCGGCCAGATGGCCCAGATCTTCGGGCTCGATCAGGGCTTCGAGAGCTATGTCGAGCCGGGCGCCCAGCACTTCACCGAGACTGTCGACCACGGCATCAAATGGATCGAGCGGATCGGCGACGAGCCGTTCTTGCTCTTCCTCCACAATTACGAGGTCCACCATCCGTACGAGCCGGCGCAGGAGTACCGCGACCTGCTCGACATTCGCTACGACGGCGATCTCGGCGAGGACATCACCAAGGAGCTGCTCGAGGGGATCCGCGCCGGCGAGATCGAGATCGACGATGCCGACCTCGAGTACATCATCGCGCTGTACGACGCCGAGATCCGCTCGATGGACGACGGCTTCGGCCGCCTGGTCGCCTACCTGAAAGAGAAGGGGCTCTACGACAACACCCTGATCGTCTTCACCTCGGACCACGGCGAGGAGTTCAACGAGCACGGTGTGATCGGCTGGCACTCCCACTCCCTCTACGACGAGCTCCTGCGCGTGCCGATGATCGTCAAGTACCCCGGCAACGGCTGGGGCGGCATCGTCGTCGACCGGCAGGTCCGGGGGATCGACGTGGCGCCGACGATCCTGGGCTTCCTGGAGCTGCCGATCCCCGACGAGTTCGTCGGCGCCGACCTCGCGCCGCTGGTGCTCGGCGACGAGATGGCGCCGCTCGACGCCGTCAGCCGCATGGACCGCAGGGTCAACCGTGAGCGCTCGTCGATCCGGACGAAGGAGTGGAAGCTCGCCGGCCTGGCCAAGCGCCGCTCGCTGTTCAACCTGGTCGAGGACCCCGAAGAGCTCTGGGACGTCAGCCTCAAGGACTCGGACGTCGCCACCGACCTCCAGGAGCGGCTCGAAGCCCTGATCGCCGCCCGCGAGCCGTTCGAGCCGCCCGAGGTCGCTCCGACCGAAGCGACGCTCGAAGAGCTGCGCAACCTCGGCTACCTGAACTGAGCCGACGTCGCGCGACTTTCACGCGGTGTGAACGGTTTCACAGCGCCGAGTGGCCTCCAGGGCTACTCTGATCGTGCTTCAACACCCTTCTTTCCATCCCCAACGGCGACGGGCATCCTCCTTCCCCGTCGCCACCTTTTTTTCTACCCTCCGAGTTCGAAACCCGACACCGCCAGGTGTCGTAGGATGGGATGGGAGGAGAAGCGATGCCCGCAGCGCCACTGCACCGATCCCAGACCAACAAGGTGATCGCGGGAGTCTGTGCGGGACTGGCCGACTGGCTCGGCTGGGACGTCACCCTGGTGCGAATCCTGTACGTCCTGGTCTCGGTCTTCTCGGCCGCGTTCCCCGGCATCATCGTCTACCTGATCCTCTGGCTGGTGATGCCCAAGGCCCCGAGGGTTCGGGCCTAGCCTGCTGCTCATGCTCCGCCGATCGCGCGCCAGCGTCTGGCTCGGCCTCTGCCTGGTGGCGGCGATGCCCGCGCTCGCCCAGCCCGACGAGCCGACGGCCGGCCCGGCGCACTCGTTCCAGGGCCTGCGCCTCGACGGCTCCGAGTTCGACGCGACCGAGCTCCAGGGGAGCTTCGTCCTGCTCGACTTCTGGGGCGTCTGGTGCCCTCCCTGCATCGACGCCTTTCCGAAGCTGAGCCGGCTGCACGACGACTACTCGGAGCGGGGGTTCCAGGTGGTCGGCCTGGCGGTGCTCTCGGGAACGCCCGAGGAGGTCGCCGTGTTTCTCGAGGACCACGACGTGACCTATCCGGTGGTCGTGGTCGAGCTCGACGTGCCCGAGCTGTTCGACGTCCTCGCCTACCCGACCTACATCCTGGTCGGGCCGGAGGGCGAGATCCTCGAGACCTACCGGGGACAACCGACCGACTTGTACGAGATCGTCGCCGAGGATCTCGAGGCGGCCCTGGGCGCGGCGGGCCGCCTTGACACCCCTACCCCCCCAGGTTAGCCTGCCGGCCGGTTTCTACCCGCATCCCCCGTTCAGCTCCGAGGAGGCCGCCTTGATGAGCCAAAGGACCGCATGAGCGCCGAGAACTACTCGAAGGAGCGCTGGGCCACCCGGATCGGCCTGGTCCTGGCGATGGCCGGCAACGCCGTCGGTCTGGGCAACTTCCTGCGCTTCCCGGTGCAGGCCGCCCAGAACGGCGGCGGCACCTTCATGATCCCCTACTTCATCTCGTTTCTGCTGCTCGGCATCCCGCTGATGTGGATCGAGTGGGGCATCGGGCGCTACGGCGGGACCTTCGGTCACAGCTCGGCGCCCGGCATGTTCCAGGCGCTGGCCGGACCGCGCAAGAAGTGGGCGAAGTACCTCGGGGCGCTCGGCCTGGTGATCCCGATGATCGTCTTCACCTACTACACGTACGTCGTGTCGTGGATGCTGGCGATGAGCTTCTTCAGCCTCACCGGGAGCTTCTTCGGCCTGGGCGAGGTCGACGCGATGCGTAGCTACCTCGCCTCGTACCAGAACATCGCCGACTCGAGCTACATCGGCGGCGGCGTGACCATCGCCTTCTTCCTGTTCACCTTCTGCTTCATCGCCTGGATCCTGTCGCGCGGGGTCAGCGGCGGCATCGAGAAGCTGGCGCTCTACGGCATGCCGATCCTCTTTCTGTTCGCCTTCCTGTTGATGGCCCGCGTGCTCACCCTGCCGGCGGCCGCGGCTACCCCGGCCGAGGGCCTCAACTTCATCTGGAATCCGGACTGGGGCGCGCTCGGTAACGCCCGGGTCTGGCTGGCGGCGGCCGGCCAGATGTTCTTCACCCTCTCGGTCGGCATGGGCACGATCCATTGTTACGCGTCGTACCTACGCAAGAAGGACGACGTCGCCCTGACCGGTCTCTCGACCGCCGCCACCAACGAGTTCGCCGAGGTCGTTCTCGGCGGCACGATCGCGATCCCCGCAGCCGTGGTGTTCTTCGGGGTCGCCGGCGCGACCGCGATCGCCCAGGGTGGTTCCTACGATCTGGGCATCGTTGCCATGGGCGTTGTCTTCCAGAAGCTGCCAGGCCCGCAGATCCTCGGCCAGCTGGCCGCCTTTCTCTGGTTCTTCCTGCTATTCATCGCCGGCGCGACCTCGAGTGTCGCCCAGGCGAGTCCGACGATCGCGTTCTTGCAGGACGAGTTCGGCTGGCGGCGCAAGCGGGCGGCCGCCACCGTCGCGGCCATCGGCTTCGGCCTGGCGATCTTCCACGTCCTCTACTTCCGGATGGGCGTCCTCGACGAGTGGGACTACTGGGCGGGAACCTTCGGGCTGGTCGTCTTCGCCGCGGTCGAGATCGTGCTGTTCTCGTACATCTTCGGCATCAACGCGGGCTGGGACCAGCTTCACGAAGGCGCCGACATCCGGATCCCCGGCATCTTCAAGCCGATCATGAAGTGGGTGACCCCCGCCTTCCTGGCGATCCTGCTCGGCTGGTGGGGCGTCACCGAGGCGTGGCCGGCCCTGCTGATGGAGAACGTCACCGACCCAGCGACGGTCCCCTACCGCTGGGTCAGCCGGCTGCTGATGCTCGGGCTGACGGTCGCCTGCCTGTGGATGATCCACACGGCCTGGAAGCGGCAGCCCCAGAGTCCGACCGACGAAGGGAGCTCGACATGAACGGACTCACCCCGTTCGCGCTCGTCTTCATGCTGACCAGCATGACCGCGGTCACCTGCCTCGCCGGCTGGTGCATGTACCGCATCCTCGGCGGCCCGAAGCCCAGCTCCGACGACGACTGACTTCCGACGCGCTACCCGTGGCTGCCCGTAGCGAGCGGCCGTAGTTGCCAGGAGATGTGCGGCCGCAGTCGCCTGGAGATGTGCCGCTTTGCGACCGAGGGCGCCGCTCGAGGCTGGCCGAGCCACGGTGGGCGCCCGTAGCGAGCGGCCGTAGTCGCCCCGAGATGTGCGATTTCCCGACCGAGGGCCCCGCAGGCGTATTCGTATACGCCGAGGACGCCCGACCGAGGGAAATCGTGCAGATTGGGGTGAATCCGGCCGCGCAGTAGGGTGCCTAGGCCCGGCGGTTGGAGGGAGCCGTAAAGTGCCACCAGAGAGACCAGATCACCTGGCTCAGGTAGGCGCGCAAGCCCCCGATCTCGCGCAGCGGCCGGCGATCGCTGAAAAGACTCATGAGGAACTCTCCACCATTGCAGTGGTAGGTACGGATACCGGACCGAAAAGGTCCGGTACAATCACTACTTCCCAAGTCTGCGCCAGCACCTGGAGACAAACAATGACGTGGTTCACTCCGCCGAAACAAGGGTCCTACCTGCCAGTTGTGGCGCTTTTTGTCACTTTTCTGGCGTTTTCGAGCTTCGCGGTCGCCGTGGAGATGCCAAACCTCGGGCGGGTCGAGTTCCCAAACTCGGGCTCCGAGGAGGCCCAGGAGCCGTTCTCCCGCGGTGTTCTGTTGCTCCACAGCTTCGAGTACCAGGACGCCCGCGAAGCGTTCCGCGAGGCCCAGGAGATCGACCCGGACTTCGCCCTCGCCTACTGGGGCGAAGCGATGACCCACAACCATCCGATCTGGCGCGAGATCGACCGCGACGCGGCCCGCGAAGCGCTCGGCAGGCTGGCCCCGACCCACGAGGAGCGCCTCGCCAAGACGCCGACCGAGCGCGAGCGCGGCTACCTGGAGGCGTTCGAGCATCTCCTCGGCGACGGCGACAAGTCGGCCCGAGACGCGGCGTACTCGAACGCGATGGGAGCGCTGTCGACGAAGTACCCGGACGACATGGAGGCCAAGGCGTTCTATTCGCTCTCGGTCCTCGGCACCCAGAACGGCGTGCGCGACTTCGCCACCTACATGCGCGCCGGCGCCATCGCCGAAGAGGTCTTCGCCGCCAATCCGCGTCACCCGGGTGCGGTGCACTACATGATCCACTCCTACGACGACCCGATCCACGCACCGCTCGGCCTGCGCGCGGCGCGCGTCTACGCCGACATCGCACCGGCCGCGTCACACGCGCAACACATGATCTCGCACATCTTCGTCGCCCTCGGCCAGTGGGAGGACTCGGTCGACTCGAACGCCAAGTCGTTCGAGGTCTCGCGCGAGCGCGCGGAGCGGAAGGGCCTGGGCGTCGACAGCCTCAACTACCACGCCCTGCAGTGGCTGCAGTACTCGTACCTGCAGCTCGGGCGGCTGGACGACGCGCGCCGGCTGCTCGACGACATGGGGCGCTACGTCACCGAGAGCGGCTCGCGACGGGCGCGCTGGTATCACGCCTACATGCGCGCCGCCTGGGTCGTCGAGACCGGTCAGGACGCTCCCGGCGGCCATGGCGCCGAGAGCCCGAACGAGAACGCCCAGGTGCTGGATCACTTCGCGTCGGCCTACGCCGCGCTCGACCAAGGTGACCTCGAGGCCGCGACCCTGGCCTATCAGGCGCTCGCGGCCGCGGCCGAGAAGCTCGAACGGGACGACGAAGCCTCGGCCGGCGCGCGCACCCAGGCGCGAGTCCTGACCAAGAGCATCCGGGCGCTGCTCGAGCTGGCGGAGGGCGAGCCGGCGGTGGCGCTCGCACTACTCGCCGAGGCTTCCGAGGCCGAGGGCGCGCTGCCGCTCGACTTCGGACCGCCCGGCATCGTCAAGCCGTCGCATGAACTCTACGGCGAGTCGCTCCTGAGCCTCGACCGGCCGGAAGAGGCGCTGAAGCAGTTCGAGGCCGCCCTCGGCCGGGCGCCGCGCCGAACGCAATCACTGGCCGGCCTCGCCGCCGCGGCTCGAGCGCTCGGCGACGTCGAGACCGCCGATCGGGCCTGCGGCGAGCTCGAAGCGATCCGGGCCGACGCTCAGCCGGCCAGCCCTCTACCGACCGCCTGCGGATAGGGTTTACCCGGCGACAACGGGACCCGACGCCGGGCGGTACCGTACGGCCGTGGAGCCGACTCGCGATTCAGAGTGCGTCCGTTTCCTGCAATGGGCTCTGCCGCGCCTGGGCTACCGCTGGGAGGGCTTCCGGAAGGTCCGACGCCAGGTCTGCCGGCGAGTCCGCAGGCGCCGGCGCGATCTCGAGCTGGCGAGCCTCCAGGCCTACCGGCTTCACCTGGAGCGCACGCCCGGCGAGTGGGCATATCTCGACGATTGCTGTCGGATCACCATCTCTCGCTTCTATCGTGACCGGGGGCTCTGGGAAACGGCCGGACGAGAAATCCTGCCTCGCCTCTACCGACAAGGCGCCGCGCGGTCCCCTCACCAGCTGCGGGTCTGGAGCGCCGGCTGCGGCGCCGGTGAAGAGCCCTACACCGTGGCGATGCTGCTACGACTCGGCCCGAATCCGTTGCCAGACGGGTTCGAAGTCGAGATCCTCGGCACCGACGTGGACCTACATCAGCTCGAGCGCGCGCGACGGGGCGTCTATCCGGAATCGAGCCTGCGCGACCTACCGGCCGAGTGGCGTCGGCAGGCCTTCACGCGGACCGACGATGATCGCTACCGCTTGCGCGACCGCTTGCGCGGTGGCGTCAGGCTCGTCGAGCAGGACATCCGCCGAGAGGCGCCGGCAGGCCGCTTCCACCTGGTCCTCTGCCGCAACCTGGCCTTCACCTACTTCGACTCCGAAGGGCAAGAGCAGAGCCTGATGCGTCTCCTGTCCAGCCTCGAGCCCGATGGCTGGCTGGCGGTGGGAAGCCACGAGAACGTCCCGGAACACGCGGGCTTCGTCCGGCATACGAGCGGCGCTCCGCTGTTTACGCGCTCACCGGCACACGGCCTCTAGGGCAACTACATTTGAGAAGCAGCGTTCTCCCGGCGGATCCGTTGACCCCGCAGGGGCTCACCGCGCACAACGGGCCGCCCGTCAGCTACATAGTCGAGAAAGGCCGCCGGAAGACCGTCCGCCTCGAGTGGTTGCGCGCCGCTCTGCAGGTTGTAGTGCAGGTGTGGCTCATTGCTGTTCCCCGAGTTGCCGCACAAACCCAGCGTCTCGCCTTCGGACACCCTCTGACCGACGTCGACCCGCAGACTGCCGCGCTTGAAGTGCGCCATCATCGAAAACTCACCCTGGCCGTGATCGAGGACCACGGCGTTCCCGAGCGGTTCTCGAGCGTTCTTGATGCCGGGACGGTTGTCCGCGACACCGTCGATGGCCAGGACGACCGTCGCCGCCGCCGGCGCCAGCACCGGAGTCCCAAAGCAGTAGTAGTCGGAATTACGCCTGCCGGCACCGCCATGGGTCGCCCCGTCGCGAGCCATGAAGAAATCGTAGGCGAAGCGCTGGTCTCGGTGCTCCGCGTGAATGTTCAGCAGGGCCGTCCGTCCACCCCATGCGACGGTCCATTCGCCCTGGAACGGAAGCTTGAGCGGGGTGCGGGTCTCGTATGCGAGATGCTCGGTCGGGTAGGCCTCGGGGCCGGGTCCGATCCACATACCTGCGACCCGTCCGTCGTCCTTGAACGTCAACACCACCAGGAGCGGCGCCCGGCTCTCGGTGAACTCACAGTCTCCGCGATAGAGCCAGTACTCTCCCTCGCGCGTTGCCAGATCGTACAAGCAACTTCGCAGCTGCCCGGTCTCGGCGAGAACGGTCTCGAGGGACTCTCCGAACGACTCCACCGTGCCAAACGTCTCTCGCGCCGATCGATCGAGCTCCGCCCACAGGAGATTCGCGTTGGCGCTCCGTATCGCACCATGAAGCGAACGGGCCTTGGCGATCACCGCCGAGCCGTCGAACACCGGCGCGTGCTCGTCACTACAGGCCAGAAGCAAGCCGAGAACGACTGGGAGCCACAGCGCTGCCAGCCCTGTCGGAAGCGCGACTGTCAGCTTCGGTCTCACGACCGCTGCAACCTCGGGAAGAACCGTGGCACCCGCATCATGTAGCGCTGGTATTCATCGCCGAAGCGCGCCAACAACTCACGCTCTTCCAGCAAGGCGATGAGGTACAAGAGAGGGACCGCGGCGATGATGACGACGTAGACCGCGAGGTAGTTGGCGAACAGAGCGAACGCCGAGACCTCGAACAGAATACCGACGTAGCGCGGATGCCGTATTTTGTCGTAGATGCCCTCGGTGATCAGCTTGTCCGAGCGCCCTTCAGCGACTTCCGGTAGGCCGAGCAGGGTCGAGAAACCGAGGTGGCGACGGTACTGGCGCTCGATCACGATCGCGACCGCCAGGCAGAACACCGCCGCGATCGCCAGCGGCCAGCTGAAGCCGAACTCCACTCGCAGGAGGTGGGTTCTCAGTTGCAGGAGTCCGAGAGCCATCACGACCACGAAGGACCCGACGGCCAGATAGGTGATGACCGGTCCACGGCGCCGCCAGAACCCAATCAGCGGGTGAATCCAGAGCCACATGGACATGGCTGGCAGAAAAGTAACCAGCAGGGCCAGCGCAGCGTAGTACCGAACCGCATCCACGATCCACTCGGGCTCGTTCCGCCGTTTCGGCGGCGTCGAGTTCAGCCGCTAGCTGGCTTCGGCCCGAGCCTCGTTCCCTTCTACAGCTTGCCCGTCGACGACCGCAACACCCCTCAAGGTGGGCTGCCTGGAGGACGGTCGGTCGCGCCTAGAGTCCGTTCAGAAACCGCCCCGCAGCCTGGTAGAACTCGGCGGTGAACTCGTGGCCCCCTTCGAAGACACAGGTCGCGGGCTCGATCCCGGCGGCGGTCAGGAGATCGAGGTCGCGCTGCATCTTCCCTTCGTCGTACCACTCGTCCTCGGTGCCGCGGCCGATCAGGACGCGCGGAAAGCCGTCGAGCTCACCCTTGAAGATCTCGGTCGGAGCGTCGCCGCCGAGCGCGATCAGGCCCTGGCTGGGATGACCCGAGCCGGCCGCAGCACGATAAGCCATCGCCGTACCCTGTGAGAAACCGAGGAAGACCACCGGTTCCGCGACCTCGACCTGGGTCTTGATGCGCGTCACCGCTTCACCGACGTATCGAACGTTGTCCTCGATGGCCAGCTCCCGGTCCAATCGGGTCATCCAGCTCGCGCCCAGGTCGCCGCTGCGTGAGCGATAGAAGGGGTGCAGGCCCTGGATCGCGACGATGTGCCAGTGCGCCAGCCCCGGGAGCTCGAGCAGGGCGTCCAGATTCTCCTCGGCGGTCTCGGCGTAGCCGTGGAAGCCGACCAGCAGCGGCGCCGGTCCCTCCTCGGCCGAGCTCCGGATCAGGTAGCGACCGTGGACGCTGGCGGCGATCGTGTGGGCTTCGAATGTCCCAGACATAGTCCTCTCTCCCGGGCAGCTCGCCGCTCAGCGTAGTGCGTCAGCGAGCTCCCTAACCTGCGCTTCGAGCCTCTCCGCGAGGCCAGGCTCGCTCGCGTGCTCCTCGACGATCCGCACCAGGGCGCTGCCGACGACGACGCCATCGGCGACCCTGGCGACCGATCTCACCTGCTCGGGGGTCGAGATTCCGAAACCGACCGCCAGCGGCTGGGACAGTCGGCGGCGCATCCGCTTGGCCTCCTTGAGCAGCGGCTTCGGCAGCTCTTCCCGCGCCCCGGTAACCCCGGTGCGCGAGACGTAGTAGACGAAGCCGGTCGAGGCTCGAGCGACCGCCTGGATCCGCCGCCGGTCGCTGGTCGGAGCGAGCAGGAAGACGCTGTCGATATCGCGCGCGCGCAGCGCCGGGATCAGCTCGCTCGCCGCCTCCTCGGGCGGCAGGTCGACGCACAGGACGCCGTCGACTCCCGACGCTTCCGCTCGCTCGGCGAAGCGCTCGACGCCGGCCGCCAGGATCGGATTGAAATAGGTGAAGAGGACCATCGGCACGCCGAGCTTGTCGCGGTAGCGAGCCACCAGATCGAGGACCGCGGAGAGACTCGTGCCGGCCGCCAGCGCCCGCGCCGCCGCCCTCTGATTCACCGGGCCGTCGGCGATCGGGTCGCTGAAAGGCACTCCGATCTCGATCAGATCGGCACCACCGGCAGCTAGCGCTTCGAGCAGACGACCACTGGTCTCGAGGTCCGGATCGCCTCCGGTCAGGTAGGGAATGAACGCCGCGCGCTTCTCCTCGCGGCAGCGCTCGAAGACCGGCCCGATCTCGCTCACTCGAACTCCCGCCCGACCCGGGGTACGGTCTGCCGCCCGGCGCCCGACCCCCTATCCCCTGTCTCGCGGTCGTAGGCGAGCACCGATTCGACGTCCTTGTCGCCACGGCCGGAGAGGTTGATCAGGACGATCTCCTTGGCGGTCAGGCCGGGAGCGCGGTTGATCGCCTCGGCGATCGCGTGCGCGCTCTCGAGCGCCGGCAGGATCCCCTCGGTCGCCGCCAGCCGGTGGAAGGCGTCGATCGCTTCGGCGTCGGTCGCCGAGGTGTACTCGACCCTGCCCTCCTCGGCCAGGACGACGTGCTCGGGCCCGACCGCCGGATAGTCGAGTCCCGCCGAGACCGAGTGCGTGCCGGCGATCTGGCCGTTGGTGTCCTGCAGGACCAGAGTCCGGGTGCCGTGGAGGACGCCGACCGAGCCACCACGGAATCGCGCCGCGTGCTCGCCCAGCTCCTCGCCGCTGCCACCCGCTTCGACCCCGATCATCCGCACCCGCTCGTTGTCCAGGAATGCGGTGAAGAGACCGATCGAGTTGCTGCCACCGCCGACGCAAGCGATAGCCAGGTCGGGCCACCAGCGTCCGGCCTGCCGGCGGAGCTGGCGCCGCGCCTCGTCGCCGATCACCCGGTGGAAGTCGCGCACCATCCGTGGGTAGGGATCGGGACCGAGCACCGAGCCGAGCACGTAGTGCGTGGTCCGAACGTTGGTGACCCAGTCGCGCAGGGCCTCGTTGATCGCGTCCTTCAGGGTGCGGCTGCCGGCATCGACCCCGACCACCTCGGCACCGAGCAGCCGCATCCGCTCGACGTTGAGCCGCTGCCGGCGCATGTCCTCTTCGCCCATGTAGACGGTGCACGACAGATCGAGCAGGGCCGCGGCGGTGGCGGTCGCCACCCCGTGCTGACCGGCCCCGGTCTCGGCGATGACCCGCTCCTTGCCCATGCTCTGCGCCAGCAGCGCCTGGCCGATCGCGTTGTTGATCTTGTGGGCACCGGTGTGCAGCAGATCCTCGCGCTTGAGATAGATCCGCGCGCCGCCGAGCTCGCGGCTCAGCCGCTCGGCGAAGTAGAGCGGCGTCGGTCGGCCGGCGTAGTCGCGCAGCAGGCTCTGGAGCCGCTTGCGGAACTTCCGCTTGCCGGAGAGCTTGTCGTAGGCTCGCGCCAGCTCGGCGATCGGAGCCATCAGGGTCTCGGGCACGAAGCGGCCGCCGTAGCTGCCGAAGTAGCCGATCGGTTGGTCGTTCGCGGCGCTCATTCTCCTGGCCCCGACGGACCCTACACGTCCTGCTCGGAGTTCGCTATTCGCAATTCCGCAAAGAGCCGCTCGAGGAGCTCCGGGTCCTTGACCCCCGGTCTTCCCTCGACCCCCGAGCAGACATCGATCCCCGCGGCACCCGACCGGGCGAGCGCCCGGCGTGCGGTCTCAGGCCGAATGCCGCCGGCCACCAGGACCGTCTTGCCGAAGTCGATGCCGGCGATCCGCTCGTAGCTCCAGCTCTCGCCGGTGCCGCCGTAGAGGCTCGTGTGCTTGGCCTCGACCAGGAAGCCCCAGACGTCCTCGAACCCGTCGAGCTCGGCCTCGGACCAGGAGTCGTCCAGGCGCAGCGCCTTGAGCGCCCGGTCGCGCAGGGAGCCGAGCTCGGCGACCGTCTCGTCGCCGTGGAACTGGTAGAGATCGAGACCGAGACGCTGCCCCAGGCCCTCGACCTCGGCCGCGGGCCGATTGACGAACACGCCGACCAGCGCGACTCGACCACGCACGCTGGCGGCGATCCGCAGCGCCTGCTCCTCGTCCACGAACCGCGGACTCGGCGGATGGAAGTTGAGCCCGATGTGAGTGGCACCGAGCTCTGCCGCGCGGACGGCGTCTTCGACCCGGGTCACGCCGCAGATCTTGACCAGGGGCCGGCTCATTCCGAGAGCAGCTCCGCGAGCTTCGCCCCCGGATCGTCGGTGAGCAGCAGCGCCTCTCCGATCAGGAACGCGTCGAAGCCGGCGGCCGCCAGCCGTCGCCGTTGCTCGCCCCCCGAGATACCGCTCTCGGCGACCGTGAGTGCCCCTTTTGGGAGCGACGGTCGGAGCGCGATCGAGTTCTCGAGGTCGACGTCGAAGGTGCGCAGGTCCCGGTTGTTGACGCCCACCAGCTCCCACTCCTCGCCGTCGAGCCTAGCGACATCGGCGGCCATATGGGTCTCGATCAGGGGCACCAGACGCCGCGCGCGGGCCGCGCTCGCCCAGCGACGCAGCTCTCCGGCGTCGTAGAGCGCGGCGATCAAGAGGATCGCGTCGGCGCCGGCGTCGACCGCCTGGTCGAGCTGGCGCGCGCTGACCACGAAGTCCTTGGCGATCGCCGGCAGGCCCGAGGCGCGCTTGCACCGGTCGAGCAGGTGATAGTCGCCGTAGAAGAAGTCGGGCTCGACCACCACCGAGAGCGCCGCCGCGCCGTGGTCGCGGTAGGCGCTAGCCTGGCGCTCGGGGTCCATCTTCCCGGTGAGCGAGCCGAGGCGCGGCGAGCCCATCTTGACCTCCGCCACGATCGCCGAGCCGCGCCGGGCCGCGAGCGCCGCCAGGAACGGCTGCGTCTCCGTCGAGAGCCGCGGAGAGGCTTCGAGCGCCGGCGTCTCCAGCTCGCCGGCGAACCTCTCACGCCGCCGAGCGACGATCCGCTGCAGGACGTCGGCGACCGGTACGTCCGCCACTCACTCGCCTTCCGGAAGGCCGCGCCGAAGCTCGTCCAGCTTGCGCGTCGCCGCGCCTCTGGTGACTGCATCGCGGGCGCGCTCGATCCCGTCGCCGATCGTCGGCGCCAGACCGCCGACGTAGATCGCGGCACCGGCGTTGAGCAGGCTGACGTCGAGAAACGGTCCCTTCTCGCCCTGGAGGACGCCCTCCATCAACTCGGCGTTGCGGCCCGGGTCGCCACCGGCGAGGTCGTCGACCGACGCCCGTGGCAGATCGAACTCCTCGGGCGTCAGCTCCAGCCGCCGGAACGCGCCCCCGCGCACCTCGGCGATCTCGGTCGGTCCGGTGGTGGTGATCTCGTCGAGGCCGTCGCAGCCGTGCACGACCATCGCGTGCTCACAGCCGAGCTCGAGCAGCACCTCGGCCAGCAGCCCGACCAGGTGCGGCGCGTAGACACCCAACAGCTGACGTGGCGCCCCGGCCGGGTTCGTCAGGGGCCCGAGCACGTTGAACATCGTTCGCACGCCGAGAGCGCGGCGCACCGGCATGACCTCCTTGACCGCGGGATGGAGTCGGGGCGCGAACAGGAACGCCAGTCCGAGCTCATCGAGCGCCCGTCCGGCCCTGGCGGCATCGGTCTCGAGCGCCACGCCGAGCGCTTCGAGCACGTCCGCGCTCCCCGACCGGCTCGAGACCGAGCGATTGCCGTGCTTGGCGATCGGCACACCGGCTGCCGCGGCGATCAGCGCGGCCGCGGTCGAGACGTTGAACGTCCCCTTACCGTCACCGCCGGTGCCGCAGGTATCGACCACACCTCGGCGGCCGTGTGGAATGGCGATCACCCGCCGGCGCATCGCCGCCGCGGCGCCGGCGATCTCACTGACGCTCTCGCCCTTGGTAGCCAGCCCGATCAGCAGGCCCGCCTTGAACGGCTCCTCGAGCTCGCCGTCCATCAGCTGGCCGAAGAGCGATTCCATCTCGTCGCGGCTCAGGCCGTGGCCGGAGATGATCCGCTGGAGCGCCTTCGTCGCGTCGATCATCGATTCGTCTCCTGGCACAGATCGAGGAAGTTCTCGAGCAATCGCGGGCCGCCAGCGGTCAGGATCGACTCGGGGTGAAACTGCACCCCCCAGTACGGGAGCGTCCGGTGCCGGATCGCCTGCAGGGTGCCGTCGTCGGCGTGGCCGATCGGCTCGAGCACGTCCGGGAGCGATTCCGGCGGCACCACCAGGCTGTGATAGCGCGTCGCGGTCAACGGGTTCTCCACGTTCTCGAACAGTCCCTCGGCATTGTGTCGGATCTTCGAGGTCTTGCCGTGCATGAGCCGCGGGGCGCTCTCGACTCTAGCGCCAAGAGCGGCCGCCAGCGCCTGGTGTCCCAGACAGACGCCAAGAAGCGGCACCGGCTCGGCGCGCCGGACGAGCTCGATGCAGACGCCCGCCTGCTCCGGACGGCCGGGACCCGGCGATAGAACGATGCCGCGCGGCCCGAGCCCGAGGATCTCGTCGACGCCGAGGGCGTCGTTGCGCACCACCCGCACCTCGGAGCCCCCGCCACCTCGGGCGGCCCTCAGGAGCTGCACGAGGTTGTAGGTGAACGAGTCGTAGTTGTCGATCACGACGATCATCGGATCGCCCCCTTTACCCTCGACTCCATCGGATCGCCCCCCCTCACCCTCCACACCCTCCCGGTACCCGAAATCCCTCTCCCACCCCTCACAGGAACGGGAGGGACACCATTCCATCGGATCATCCCCCGAGCAGCCGGGCACATAGGTAACACTCCAGACCGGGTACATGGGTAACACCCGGGTGGGTTGTGTTTGTGGTGTGTGTTGGCAGCCGTCGTCGA
>CAMYOG010000032.1 GCA_947259925.1 Thermoanaerobaculia bacterium | reverse complement strand
GTCGATCCCGAGGCCCATCGCCTCTACCTTCGCGGCCGCTACGCGATGGAGCAGTGGCACCCGGATGAAGCACAGAAGGCGATCGCTCTGTTCCACCAGGCGATCGCGCTCGATCCGACGTCTGCGCTCCCCTATTCGGGCCTCGCCGAAGCGTACGCGCAGCTCAAGACCTTCTCCGTCCCGCCTCGCGAAGTCATGCCGAAGGCCAGAGCGGCGGCCGTCAAGGCGTTGGAGTTGGATCCGTACCTGGCCGACGCGCATGCGGTGCTGGGATCGATCAAACTGGAGTACGAGTTCGATTGGGACGGTGCCGAGACCGCGCTCAAACGAGCCATCGAGTTAAAGCCGAGCCTGGCGATCGCACATATCCATCTCGCGGCGCATCTGGCCGCGGCTGGTCGAGCCGACGAAGCGCTCCCCGAACTCGAGCTCGCCGAAGAGCTCGATCCCTTGTCGCCCTACATCGCAACCTACGCCAGCCTCATCTACTACTTCACTAGGGAATACGAGAAGGCAGTCGAAGCGGGGGAAGCATCGCTCGAACTGGCACCCGACAGCCCCTTGGCCCACGTCGTGCTAGGCATCGCCCTCGAGATGCAGGGTCGCCTCGCCGAGGCCGACGCTCAGCTGGAGAAGGCTCGGGAGATCGGCGGCGACGCTTCGTTCATCTTGGAGTTCTTGGCAGGGGTCAAGGTTGCCTTGGGACAGCGCGAAAGGGCCAGGGAAGTTCTCGAGGACCTCGTCGATCTGGCCGGGCGGCAGTATGTGTGCGCCTACGAGGTCTCCACCGTGTACGCGGGACTGGGAGACACGGAGGAGGCACTGCGCTGGCTCGCCCGGGGAATCGAGGAACGCGCCGACTGCACGGTCTGGGCCCGAACGGATCCGAAGTTCGACTCTATGCGCGACGAGCCTCGCTTCCAGGAGCTGGTGCAACAGATCGGTCGCGGGGGCTGATCCGAAACCGGGACCGGATTGTCGGCCCTTCTCGGGGCGGGGGCCCTCGTGCCCGTAGGGACTTGCCTTGGCTCAAGAGCGCCCACGCGAACTTGCTGGAAACGGCATCGGAATCGCGGCTCCTGGCAATCACCGGGTAATCACGGGCACTCAAACCACAACAAACTGTGTGCAAGCCGAGTCCAAAGAAACGCCCGAATCATAAGGCCGAATCAAACTGCAGCAAACTGTGTGCAAGCGATGACGACTGATTCGTAATCAGCAGGTCAGCGGTTCGAGTCCGCTCGTCGGCTCCATAAGCGATCTGTTTTCAGTATTCAGTTCGTCGGCCGCAGCAGCTTTGAGCTGTCGATTATGAAACAGCTGTCCCCGCTCCCGTGGACCCTGGCTGTGAGCGACGAAATCCTCGCCCTCGGGGTAACCACGCCGATCCTACGAACCCGCTTCGATTCGCATCGAGCCCTTGACGATCTCGTAGTAGCTGACGATTCCCAGCACCTCGCCCCGCCGCAGCACCGGTGCCAGGCGCAGACCGAACGAGTCGAACATCCTGGCCGTGTAGCGGATGTTCATCTTCGGGCGCACGCTGATCAGAGGCTTGGTCATGATCTCGTAGACATTCACCCGCATCGGGGACCGGTCGCGGGCGATGACCTGGCGGGCTATGTCGGACATCGTGACGATCCCGAACTCGTCGGCCTCGTGCCGCTTCTCGACGATCAGGCACCTGACGGACTTGGCCTCCAGGGCCGCCAGCGCCTCGTGCACGGTCGCGAGACCGTCGATGAGGATGAACTCCTGGGTCATCACGTCAGCCACCGTGACTATCGTCTCGTTGTTCACAGCTCCTCCTCGACGACAGCCTTGAGCTCGTCGACCTGGTGCGAGACGCCGACGGCGTCCTCGACATCTGTCTGAATCGCGATCCCACGCCCGGGTACGCTATCGAACTCACCGACCTCGCAGATCGTCTCGAGGACATGCCTGGCCAAATGCTCCTCCACTACGAGCAGCAGGACGTCGCGTTGCTCCTCGAGCGAGAGGCCGAGGAAAGTCTTGCCCGGAACGAGTCCCTCTCCGCGGGCGCTGCTGACGACCGTGATGCCGGTGGCGCCGGCCTCGCGAGCCGCCTCTGCAACCGCCTCGGTCTTGCGATCGTCGACAAACGCAGTGATCAACTTGAAGTGCATCATGCTCTCCTTCTCTGTCGCGGCCCGTTGCCCTCGGGCCTTCGGCGTCGCCGTCCGGCCAATGCGGCCAACTGAGCATAGGCTATGACGGCTACGATGGGAAAAAGACTGGCGAAAGCGATGAGCCCGAACCCGTCGACGATCGGATTGCGCCCCGGCACGGTTTCCGCGAGACCAAGGCCGAGCGCCGCCACCAGTGGGACGGTGACCGTGGACGTCGTCACACCTCCCGAATCGTAGGCGAGCGGAATGATCTCGCGCGGAGCGAACCAAGTCTGGACGACGACGAGCAGGTAACCCCCGACCATGTAGAGGTGGATCGGGTGGCCGACCACGATCCGGTATGCCCCCAACATGATCCCGACGGCGACGCCAAGGGCCACCGCGACGCGTAGCTGCCAGACCTCCACGGCGCCACCGGAGACCTCATGCGCCTTGATGGCGACAGCTATCAGCGCCGGCTCGGCGAGAGTCGTCGAGAAGCCGATCGCGAACGCGAACAGGTAGACCCAGTAGTAGTCGAGCCAATGAGGAACCGAGCCGGACTCGACCCCTGCAGTCGCCACGAAACCGGGTGCCGTCAGCTGCTCGGCCATCGCCCGCCCAATCGGGAACAAGGCCTCCTCGAGGCCCAGCAGGAACAGGGCGAGACCAAGCACGACGTACACCAGGCCGATCGCGATACGCCTGGGGTTTCTGACCGGCCGCCTCAGCACGAACACCTGGAAGCCGAGGATGATCACGGCCACGGGTAGGACGTCGCGCAGCGTGCCCACGAGGACCCTGACGACCAACTCGGTCATTGGGTGAGAATCCCGTAGAGGAGAACGAAGAGAATCGGCGCCAGCGAAGCGAACGCGATGAGTCCGAACCCGTCGACCATCGGTCGTCGCCCGCGAATCGAGGAGGACAGGCCGATCCCGAGAGCCGTCACCAGGGGAACGGTGATCGTCGACGTCGTCACCCCCCCGGAATCGTAGGCAATGCCGATGATCTCGGGAGGTGCGAGCTCGGTCAGCCCGGCGACCACGCCGTAGCCTCCGATGATCAGCCAGTGAAGCGGCCAGCCCTTGACGATGCGAAGGACGCCGAAGCCCACCGCGCATCCTACGGACACCGCCACTGTCGCCCGCAGCGCCATGGCGTAGCGCGCCGCGGCCTCACTACTGTCCGGGATCACTCCGGAGAGCGCCGCGGCCGCGGCCGCTTCTCGAGACACCGCGATCAGCGCCGGCTCGGCAACGGTGGTTCCGAAACCGAGAGCGAACGCGAAGGCCAGCAGCCACCAGAGCTGACCCTTTCGTGCGAAGTCCCAGGCCATCGATTCCCCGAGTGGAAAGAGTCCCATCTCCAGACCGCGCACGAAGAGGGTCAAGCCGACCAGGATCAACACCAGGCCGAAGACCATCTCCGCCAGGTTCGGGAAAGGCTGGCGCAGAACGGCGATCTGGAAGAACGCAACGACGCCGACCACCGGCGCTAGCTCGCGCGCGCTACCGAGACCTGTCCGAAGAAAAGATACGACGAATCTCATGCCGGACCGAGCTCCGAGGGGCGGTGAGAGGCTCCGACGGAGCAGTCTGTCCAGCCCGGACACCAAGCGGCTCGCTCCCTCGAGGCGCCACGGCTCATCCCTTTCCCGATGGCCTCTCCAGAAGCTAGCACGTACCGCCGCCGGGAGCGAGCGGGGCCGCCTCGCGAGCGGGTCAACGGCCGCTTCACGCTCTGGATGAGCCCTACGTACCGCGAAAGCCCCGCGGCCCGGACGACTGTTACAAAGCGTTACGGTCCAGGAATCACCCTGTTACAGGCGCTAGCCAGAATAGCCGCCATGAAGAAGCTCACGCTGGCCTCAGCACTCGCCCTCGCCCTCCTGTCGCTGGCGGCGATCGTCATCCATAGTCACGACGGTCTCGAAGCGATCCATCACCCCGGCCCACAAGCCGAGACCGGCGCCAAGCCGGGCCTGACGCGCGCCGAGTGCATCGATTGGGTCGCCGTAACCTATCGCATCGAGACCCTGGCGACCGAACTCGGTCGCGACCTGGCGGAGGACGCAGTCGAGCTGGGAGCCTGCATGGCCAACAATGTGCGGCATATGGCGGTGCCGATCCCCGTTCCCTGGTGCGACAACATCTTCAAGATCCACTGCTCCGGAGTCGATCTACTAGTCGAGCTCGGTGAGGCCCTGGCGGACCGTTGTGAGTCCCACCTCGGCGACGCGCTCGATTCGGAGCGCAAGGATCACCGAGAGCGCCTGGCCTGTATGCGAGACGGCGTATACGAACGCTATTCGCTGAGGGGCGAGGCGACCGACCACAAGGCCTGTCGTGCTCTCTTCGATCAGTGCGGAGCGGACACCCAATGACCCGCGTCGCCAGAGTGTTCTTGGCGGCGATCGCTGCCGCTGTGCCAGTCGCGCTCGCTGCAGAAACGTCGAGCTGGCCTCAGTGGGGCGGTCCCGATCGCGACTTCCGCGCTCCGACCACGGGCCTTGCCACGGACTGGGCGGACGATCAGCCCCGGCGACTGTGGCGCCGCGAGCTCGGTGACGGCTACTCGGCTGTGCTCTTCGACCGCGACAGGCTCTACACGATGTACCGCAAAGGGGACCATGAGGTCATCGTCTGTCTCCAGGCCGCATCCGGCGAGACTATCTGGGAGTACCGCTACGTTCCGCCGCCCTACGAAGGCCTCCCACACTACGGCGAGGGGCCGCGTTCGACGCCACTCGTCGCGGGGGAACTGATCTTCGCAGTTGGTGTGACTGGCAGGGTACACGCCCTGCGCCTCGCCGACGGCGTGCTGCAATGGCGCCGGGACCTGTGGGGAACCGAGCTCTCCGGTAACCGCCTTGACCACGGCTACGCCTCGAGCCCGGTGGCGTACCGGGACATGGTAATCATGCCGGTCGGTGGCAACAACGCCGCGCTTGTCGCTTTCGACCAGCAGACGGGCGCTGTGCGCTGGCGTAGCCAGAGCTTTCGCAACAGCTACTCATCGCCGCGCATCCTCGAGATCGCCGGCAAGCCCCAGATCGTCATCTTCATGGCCGAAGAGCTAATCGGCGCCGACCCCGACAGCGGCGCGCTCCGCTGGCGCTACCCGCACCGCAATCAATGGGGTCACAACATCAGCATGCCGATAGAGGTCGGGCGCGACAGGCTATTCCTCTCCTCGCCACAGGCCGGTGCCCGTACCTTACGCCTGGTGCGCGACGGCGAAAAGATCGGTGTCGAGGAGATCTGGTCGAAGCGTGCGATCCAGCTTTACCACGTCGCCTCGGTCCGCAATGGCGACTGGATCTACGGTTCGACCGGCGTCACCTCGCCGGCGTTCATGATCGCGGTCAATGCCCGCACCGGCGAGATCGCCTGGCGTGAGCGCGGCTTCGCCAAGGCCAACTGCATCATCGCAGACGGCAAGCTGGTGATCTTGGACGAGAACGGCGTGCTCTACCTCGCTACTCCGACCCCAGACGAACTAGTCGTCCACGCCGAAACTCAGCTGCTCGACGGGGTCGCGTGGACCGTGCCGACGATTGTCGACCGGACGCTCTACGTTCGCGACCGACAATACATCACGGCCTTCGACCTGGGCTAGCTGGGCTCACGGGGTTATCCTCGTGTGTAGGACGATGAAGGGCGGCGAACGGCTTCGGATCCTCTTGATCGACGACGATGCGCTCGGTGAGCTTCTGGCGGAGTACTTCGCCGGTTTCGGCCACCGGCTGAGCACGGCAACCAGCGCTGCCGAGGGACGCCACCTCCTGCGCCGCGACGCTCCCGATCTCTTGCTTCTCGACGTCATGCTGCCCGACGCAGACGGAATGGAGCTCTGCCGCGAGGCCCGCGACGAGAGCGATGTCCCGATCATCATGTTGACCGCTCGTGGCGACCTACCCGACCGGGTGCTCGGTCTCGAGCTCGGCGCGGACGACTACCTGCCAAAACCCTTTGAGCCCCGGGAACTCGTGGCCCGCGTCGAGGCTCTACTGCGACGAACACGGGAGACGACCTTACGAAAGATCTCCGCCTCCGGTCTGGCTCTGGACACCGAGACTCGGCGAGTCACTCTGGACGGCAGCGAGATCGACTTGACCACGAACGAATTTGAGCTGCTACGGATCCTCATGGGGAGCCGCGGACGGGTGATGCCACGGGAGACGCTCCTGAACAGGCTAGGGGGCGACGACTCCACCGTCTACGACCGGTCCGTGGACATGCTGATCAGCCGCTTGCGCAAGAAGCTCATGGACGATTCGCGATCGCCTCGCTTCATCAAGACCATCCGGAGCGCCGGCTATCAGTTCGTTGGGGTGTCCGATTCCTGACAACGCCAGCGTCGTCTCGCGCTTTCGGCTGACGGGCTTGGCCGTCATCGCCGGAGTGACCCTGGTCGGAGCCACCTTCTACGGAATCGGCATCAGCCACCACACCGACGCGATCATCCGTCAAATACTGGCCCCGTACAGCAACGTCCTCGCTGAAACTGGGTTTGCCGAAGCGAATGCCGCGACCTGGGCGCGGATCGCCAAGCAGCATCGGGTAGCAATCCTGGTCGAGCCCGCCGATGCGGCTCCATTCGCGTTCGACGCCCTGGGCGAGTCTCTTTCGCCGGTTTCAATCCCACCCTCTTCAACACGCCGCTATAACTCGCTTCGCACCGTGCGGTCGAACCCGAACGGGGACCGGGCGACTTTCTTCTGGACACAGACGTCTTCGCGGCGTGTTCACTTCTCCTTACTCGCTGGTCTCCTGATCACGGTCTGCGCGGTCATGGGTACTGCCTTCTGGTTCCTCCAGCGCCAGCTCAAACCACTGGGCCTGCTCAATAGAGGCGTCGACGCGGTAGCTCGAGGAGACTTGAATGCCAGAGTGCCGGTTGTTCGCGCCGACGAGATCGGTCGCGTCGCCGAGTCATTCAACAAGATGACCGACCGAGTACGGGAGATGATCGCCGACCGCGAGCGCCTGCTAGTCGACGTGAGTCACGAGCTCCGCTCGCCGCTCGCGCGTATGAAGGTCGCTCTCGAGTTCGTGGACCCAGGCGACAAAAAGGTCGCATTGGTCCGTGATGTCCGGGAGATGGAAAAGCTGGTCGCCGTGCTGCTGGAACGAGAGGCGCTGCGCAGCAGGGCGGGCCGACTCGCTGGAGGAGAGATCGATCTGGATGCCGTGGCGCGCGACGTAGCTGCCTCCTTCGCCAACCGTGCCCCGGGAGTCGAGCTCACCTCCAAGGCACCGGTAACGATGTATGCCGATCCAGTTCTCCTGAAGCTCCTGATCCAGAACCTCGTCGACAACGCAGTCAAGTTCTCGCGCTCGGACAGCCGGCCGGTCGCGCTCGAGCTCGAGACCGACAACGACCACGTGATCCTCCGAGTCGTCGACGACGGCATCGGGATTCCGGCCGGGCAGGAAGAACGGGTTTGCGAACCGTTCGTCAAGCTCGACAAGGCCCGTGGTCACGGCGTCGGCTACGGCATCGGACTGAACCTCTGCCGGCGCATCGTCGAACTCCACGGAGGTAGGCTCGAGCTTCTTAACCGCCAGCTCCGAGGTCTTGAGGCTGTCGCGACCCTTCCGCGATGGCAGCGGCGATCTGGCTCTCAGGTTCCTGATGACCCCGCTCGTACTCACTAACAAGCGTTTGCAGGGCGCTTGAGGTCTCCACGATGACCGTGCACGTTCTGGCTTGGGGGCCCTTCGCTCTTTCGGCGGTCGCTACCCTATGGCTGTATCGTGGCCTACCTGAGTCGCGATCCGAGTGGATAGCGCACTTGTTGGCCAGCGGAAGCATAGTTACTCTCTCCTTCTTGGCGGGCCCCTGGGCTTTGACAAGCGTCTACCTTCGCTATCTTCTACTCGGGTTGTTCGCGGCAGCGGCAATCTACTCGTCTCGAAAGCTCAAGCGGGGCAGAACCAGCAGCGTGGATCGGCTCAAGCTGTGGAAGGGACGACTCCTGGTGCCGGGCTGCTTGGTCCTAGTCTTCTCATCGCTGACGGTGTGGATCATCTTCCCGGTATCGCGAAAGCAGACGATTCTGGAATGTACTTTTCCGCTTCGCGACGGTGTCTACTAGGTACTTCAGGGCGGCAGCCTGGTCACGAGTCCTTTTCATGCGATGAGCGGAAACCCGCAAGCGCTGGACATCGTGAAGCTGAACTGGTTCGGTAACCGTGCGAGCGGTTTCGCTCCGTCCGAGCTCGGGGCATACGAGATCTTTGGAGAGGCCGTTTCCAGTCCGTGCGACGGGAGAGTCCTAGCGGCTCGTGACGGCCTGGCGGACAACCCTCCTGGGAAGCCGGACAGGCAGCACCGGAAGGGGAACCACGTCGTCCTGGATTGCGCAGGAACCGAGGTTTCAATGGCTCATATGAAGCAAGGCAGCATCACCGTGCAGACCGGGGAAAGGGTCGAGGTGGGGCAGAAGCTGGGCACAGTTGGGAACTCGGGTCTCACCCTCGAGCCCCACTTGCACATAGATGCGAAGACCAATGGGCGAGATACGGTTCTCAGCTTTGGGGGACGGACGCTGTCGGTCAACAGTATCCTGGTGTCTCGAGGGTCTGAGCTCGGCGTACAGCCCAGCCGATCCATAGGCAGAAGGCGCTCTAAGGCCTGGTCATCGTTACCGAGTCCTCACGGGCGCCTTCACCGCGGTGGTTGTTCCGGGGACCCTGCCTCGGCTAGTCAGGCGACTCGAAGCGTGCCCGTCGAGCGAGCGCCCTTCGCTCCAACGCGTCGGCCATTCGCTGCTTCAGGTTCTCACGCGTCTGGATGTTGGATCCCAACTCGAGGGTCAGATCACTCCCAGCCGCCGGGTCGAATCGAGGCCAGTGCGGCAGGCCCGCGCCATTGGGATCACCGGTCCGGGCGAAGTTGAGCCAGTACGTTCGCAGTGTGTTTCCGAAACGGAGATCCTCCTGGCTGAGTTCGATCGGCTCCGGACTGTTGAACTCCGGGCTCTCTTTCAGGTGGCCGAAAAGAAAGCGCACGTCTAGACCGTGCGGAGCGCCCGGGTAGCTGCCTCGAATCGCGGTCTGCTGGTAGGTGACGTGGTAATGCCAGGCAGGCGCCTGGGTACGCCCCATCATCTTGGCTAGGAAGCGCATCGGGGTGAAGAAGACGCCGTTGTTGAACCACTGCTGTGAGGCGCCGACCCTAGTCCACGAACGCGGCAGCGGCTTCAGGTCCTCGGCACCGAGACCCTCGAGAAGCGCTCCTGCCATAAACCACTTGGCAATCAATGGCGGCCTGGCAATCTGGTTCCATTCCCAGCTGGTCGCTCCGGAGATGAACGGCACGGCGTGCTGGCGGCCTTGTTCAAACAAGCGTGCAATGTCATCTGGGATGAGGTCGCCATCCACTACCGGGTTCAACAGCGTCTCCGTTGGGAGATAGTCCACCAGCTCCTGCGGCTGCAGCGCACGAAGTGCCGCGACGATTTCGGAGTCGCTCCCCCTGATACCGAAGTGCTTCGCCATCTCGAGTCCGACTTGCTCCATTGAAGCTCGGACCGGGCCTTCGGGCCCCAGCTCCGAAAGCCTCCTCGAGCCGTCGAGCAGCACGCCGCCCGACTGGACGATTGCTCTGTGAAACAACCCTTCAGACCGTGGCGTCACCATTAGGAAGGCCACGGAGGTTCCGCCGGCCGAGTGGCCGAACAGGGTCACGTTCCCGGGATCTCCGCCGAACGAGGCGATGTTGTCCCGCACCCACTCCAGCGCAGCGATCTGATCCATCGTGGCGTAGTTCGCCAGGAGCTCGCCAGCCTGAGCGCGGCTCAGCGCTGGATGCGCAAACCGCCCCAAAAGGCCCAATCGGTAGTTGAAGCTCACGACGATGACACCCTCGCGCGCGAGCGAGTCACCTGTCCAGAGGGGCCAGGACGACGACGCGTATTTCCAGGAGCTGCCGTGAATGTGGACCATGACTGGGAGCGCGCCCGCGGACAGCTCCGCCGGGCGCCAGATGTTGAGCGTCAGACAATCCTCGCTGATCCCGGTGTGGGCGAGATGCTCTCGGGCCCAGGCAGGAAAGCGCTCAGACAGCTGCTGTGGGCACGCGGCCCCGAACCTCTCAGCCTGGAGTGGTTCGATCCAGGGCGTGGGCGGCTTGGGCGGCCGCCAGCGGTGCTCGCCCATCGGTGGCGCGGCGTAGGGGATCCCGCGAAACACGTGGACTCCGTCAAAGCTGATGCCGACCACCGGACCATACCTGGTGTCCACGGAGGCGGTGGGCAGGGCACCAGAAACGCGATCGAGTGTCTCGGCTTCGGTTGGTGCCGACCCGTCGCCGCGGGCGCCGCAGCCGCCCAGAACCAGGATCCAAGCCACGAGGCACGCACGGCGTAGCGTCGACATCGGCGACTCAGACTCCCACACAGAGACCAGCCCAGCAACCCTTCGGCGCTGGGTCTCGAGCTCGTCCATGCACTTATTGGCTCCGCGCCCTTCGAGCATGCGCACAGTTGTGTGTCGCACAACTGTGCGCATTGGTGTCCCCAACGGGATTGGAACCACCGACAGTTGCACAACTGTCCGTGGCCTACTCCCTGTTACTGTAGTAGCTTGTCCGTTCGATGGAACCCCTCGGAACGCGGCGAGCGCGCCTTGAACCCGGCGACGAGATCCTCCGGCAGAGCGAGGTGCTTCAGACCACCAAGCTCAGCCGGACGACGATCTGGCGGCTGAGGAAGCAGCGCCGCTTCCCCGAGCCCCTCGACATCAGCGTCGGGGTGAAGGGCTGGCTCAGGAGCGACATCGAGCGGTGGATGCGCGGCCTGACAAGAGGTTAGCCGCGGAGCTAGCCGGTCTGGGCGGACGGCCGGCTCCGGACGATCATCTCGACCCGGTCGCCCCACATCGTCAGCGCTTCCTGCTTCTCGCGGTCGTAGGTCGAGCGGTCGCAGATCGCCGTGACGCCGTTGTCTGCGTGATTTAGGATCTTGGCGAGAACGATCCGCTGAACGCCCATCCGGGCCATGTGGGTGGCCGCGGTTCGCCGGAGGTCGTGCGGTACGAACGGCTAGGAGACCGAGTATGCCCCCTATCTGCAGAAGAAGCCTGGTCACAAGTGCCCGCTCCCTTGATCTCCGCCCTCTGGTAGGGGCTGGCAGCTCGGGCACCAGTAGCACTTCCGGCCACCGACCGGCTGCACCCCTAGCTGGCCTTCGCAGACCCTGCAGGCTGCGTCATCACGCCCGTACACCCAAAACCGGTACTCGGAGCGCTTGGCTCCGGCGGCCTTGAGGCGGGCGACGCGCGACGGCGCAAGCGTGATGCCTCGCGTGCGATACGTCCTCCTGGTGAGCGCGATGATCCGATCGGCGAGCCGCTCGAGTTCTTCGTCACGGCAATCAGCTGCTCGCCGCCTGGGGTGAATCCCGGCCTCGAACAAGATCTCGGCGCGAAGGTAGTTGCCGAGCCCCGCGACGAACCGTTGATCGAGGAGCAGCGCTCCGAGCTGACGGCCACGGAAGCGTGCTTCCCCAAGGCGGGCGGACAGCTCGCTTGCCGATGGCGATTGGGACAGAATGTCCGGACCCAGACGGCTCAAGAACGGGTGCGTTCGGTCGGCCTCCGCGTCGAGTACCTCGATGTCCGAGGCTGAATAGAGGAGAGCCCGGCGGCCTTCGGCCGATACCGCGAAGCGCAGCTGACGGCGCGTTCTCGGCAATCGGCCATTGCGCGTCACGTACCAGCGGCCGTAGACTGGTTGTGAGTGTAGACGGTTAGCTCACCCTCGAAGCGGGTCAGCATCGCCTTCCCGCGGCTGGTCACCTCCTGCACCAGCCGACCCTGTAGCGTATTCTCGAACGACTTCAGCTCGTCGAAAGCGAAGAAGACCTCATCGGCGACCCGTCCCCCGATCGCTCTGGCCACGCGATCGGCCGCACGCCGGATCTCAGGTCCCTCGGGCATTCCCGCCCTCGACCAGCCCGCAAGTTACAGCAGGGCAAGAGCGCACAAGTCAGCGCTCATCAAGAACATCAAGAAGGCCGGTAGCGACTTGATAGCCGGATCCTTCACCTTCAGGTGCATCACCAACGCCCCGACCATCAGCACCGCGACCACAGCTGCCGCCGGGAGCACCAGCGCCGGGTACCGCAAACCCGCTATCAGAAGGACCGCCGACAGAATCTTGAGGGCCCCGACCACGTAGAATGCAGCCTCCGGCAGACCGTATGCGCTGAATTCCTGCTTGAGGGTCCTGGAACTGCCACCCCGATACGACGTTGCCTTGCCAGAACGCAGCAGCCAGACATTCAGGAGGCCAAGGGCCACCACCACTTGGAGCACGGTCGAAATCGAGAACGCGGGCATACCCCTTCTCCTTGCTTTGACCGGTAGGCTACCATCCGCGTCCAATGAGTCCTCGCAACCCAAGAGATAACCGCTCCCGCCATCCCGGTCTCGGGAGAGCTCCGCGGCAGGATCGTGCGATCCTCGGTGTTGGTCGGTCACCCCGACGCCTACGGTGAGCCTTCTTCGGCCGGCAGCTCGGCGAAGGTGAGCCCGGGCTCGGGCTCCTCCTGGGGGTCGATCCCCGCGCAATCTGGCCGAAGAGCTCCTTGGCGCGATCGCGCGCCTCGCTGAGCTTGATGTACGGGAAGTGGCCAAGGCTCATGCGCCTGCGCTTCCCGTTGACGCGGTAGCGGATGCAGAAGGTCTTGCGGCCGCCGAGCGAGACCCTCACACCGAAGCGTGGCAGGCTCTGGTCCCAGAAGGCCTGCTGGTCTGTGTCGGCCCGCAGCGACTGGAGCGTCCTCTCTGTAATCCTGATCCGCGGCATTCGAATCGTCTCCGGGGCCAGCCGGGCCCGGCCGCGACATCAACTTGGCGGGATCGGCTGCAACTCGAGGCTACGAATCGAAATCCGGAAGTCAAGAGGGCTCAACGACCTGCAGCAATTCGAAACCGAGAAGAACGCGAGGTCCTCGCGTTCGTAATCAGCAGGTCAGCGGTTCAAGTCCGCTCGTCGGCTCCAGCTAAAACCTAAAAGAATCAGTTACTTACGACCAGTCGGCGACGAATGCGGAGCCTCGGCTGGAGCGATGAGCCTCACACCTTCGAAGCGTGCGTCTCCTGCAGGCCGCACTGCTGATGGATGCGATCCAGCGCGAAGCGCGTGTGGGGATCCTTTGTACTCGTGCCCTGCGAGTGGCGGCTAAATGGACAGGGCAGCTCTGGGCGAAACCAGCAGGAGCCCTTGGCTCGGCCGTTGGTGGGTTTCTGCGGCTCGAACGTGGCGCGTCCATTCAGGCGATCCACCTTCGGGAGCCGCTCGAGGTCGACGCCCCAGCCGTCGGGCCCCGCCCAGCGCTCGCGATTCGGGATCCGCCGGTAGCCGTCGAGGCGAATCAGCGTGGAGGCGCAACCGTGCGCGATGCTGCGCGCCTGGAAGAGGCGGCGGAAGCCGAGCATCGGGTGGAAGGCGAAGGTGCCGCAGAGCCATCGCGGGCGGACTGTGAGAACTTCTAGATCGAGAGGCTCGAAGTCGTCGGGCGCCGCCTGGCCCGCGGGCCCCCAGATCCGCCGCACCGCTTGCTCCGCGTATTCGAAGATCTTCAGCTTCTGGTTGTAGCTCAGACGCTTGGTTCGCTTCCACAGGGAGAGCCAGTCGCCCGCGATACCCTCGACGTCGGTCGGGCGGAGACGCGGCGGGTCCTCCCGCAACGAGGCCGAAAAGAGCAGATGCGGCACCGGTAGCTCTGCCGTGCCCGGCCGGGTCCTGATCAGCTTGGCTTCGGCGGCCACGAACAGGAAGCGAGCTACCGCGTCGAGCGGCAGATTGTCCATCACACCGCCGTCGGTGAACAGGTCCTGGTTGGCCGCATGCGGCATGACCTCCCAGGACCAGCGCGGCCGAAAAACTCCGGGAAAGGCGCTGCTCGCCAGCAGGCCCTGAATCAGCGAGGTCCGTCGCTTGCGGTCACCGAGCTGATGCTCACCGAGGATCTCCAGACGGCCGCGGGTGAGGTTGGTTGCCGTGGCCAGCAGGAAGATGCCGGCGGACAGGAAGTGGTCGAAGGGCTTCGCCCTTAGCTCGGGCTCCGTCAGGCCCGCCTTGTCGAGCACGTGCTCCATGATCAGCAGCTCGAGCGGCTCGGAACCCAGCACTTCCCCGCCAACACCCCCCCGATCGAGCAGTTCTTGGAAGAAGTCCTTTATCAGGGCGATCGCCTGGTCCGACCGGCGAAGGCGGAGCGCTTTGATCAGATCCCGGAACTCGAACGGGCTGATGTAGAACAAGCGCTCGAGTCCGGCAAGAACGATCCGGGCCTTGCGCTCGTACCTGCCGGAGAGCGCTTGATCATACTGACGGACGACCTGGTCCGCCTGACGCAGCGAGAACTTGGTCTGAGCGGCGCGCACGGTCATGGTGCGCACGAAGTCGGAGAACCGGTCGGTGAGGACCAGCCGGTCGATGGCCATGTATGCGGCTGCCAGGCGTCGGATGCGCTCGGCACGAAGCTCTCGCTGCTTGTCCGGATCTTGATCAGTGGTAGCGAAGACCCGCGCTGCCATGGCGGCGGTGATCGAGCCGATCGACGCGCCGGCAACGACGTCGGGGTACAAGCCGACGTCGCTCAACGCGTTGAGCACGCCGAGCTGGTAGACACCGCGAAAGACGCCGCCGCTGAAGAGTAGACTGACGGTGGGGCGAGACGGGTCCGGGTCCCGTGGCCAGCGCGTCGGCTCGTCCTTTGGAGACACTCTGTAACCGGCCGCCTTGAACCTCTTCAGGGTGTCGATGGCTGTGTCCTTCTGCCTGTTCTTCGGCGCCGACAGACGCTTGTCGTGAGGACCGACGCTCTGCCCACCCTCCAGCGGCCAAGGCGGCGGTGTCTGCTCTTCCGGCTTGACGACGAGACGGCAGCGCTCCTTCTTGGTCGTCGTGCCGTCCTCAGCGCGCGTCAGGGCGCAGTGGCGGCAGACCTCGACCAGCCCGGGGCCGTGGTTGGAGTCGCAACCGGGCAGGGTCGGCCTGCTACAGCCGCTGAGGCGGCTCTCGATGGCTTTGCGGCAGCGCACGCTCCCGAAGCCGCTCCTCCGGATGTCCGGCTGGATCATCGCCTCCAGT
Source organism: Thermoanaerobaculia bacterium (assembly GCA_947259925.1). Classification (GTDB taxonomy): domain Bacteria; phylum Acidobacteriota; class Thermoanaerobaculia; order Multivoradales; family JAHEKO01; genus JAHEKO01. The sequence goes on along the minus strand of CAMYOG010000032.1, from coordinate 46,229 downwards.
GCCGCTCGGCAGCCGTCGGCAACCGTTTCGGCCACGATCCGCCGCCGATCGTCCTCGGTGCGGGCACGCATTACGCGGCGGTTGACCTTGACCGGCCGCTGCGGCTCGATCGGATAGACGCGGGTCCGCAGGTACATCTTCCCGAGGTCGCCCTCGAATGCGGGCGGAGCGGGGAAGAGGAGGCCGCCGCCGGCGGGCATCGCACGGGTATGGAGTTCGGTGAGCTGGCGCTCGAGGCGGGCGTCGCGGAAGTGCTGAAGCTCGAGCGCGCGCTCGACCACGTCCACCAACGGCCAGTGGACGCCCAAGTCACCGCTGCTGTCGTCGTCAGGACCCCCGTCGCGATTCTGATTCCGGAGACCGAGCTCCGGCTGGCTGATTGGCAGCGGGGAGACTGTGTACATATGCACCACCGAGGCGGCCGGATTGAGCTCGCCCGGCAACGGCCGCGTGATGTCCTGAGGGATCTTCTGCCGAAGGAACTTGAATAGCGGCCGGGTCGGCTCGTTCGCGATGTTCGTGCCGTCGACGTAGAACGCCTCTCCGATCCGCTGTGGTGGAAACCAGGGCACGACAGCCAGGCCGGCCAGCAGAGCGTCGACGATCGGCGTCGACTCGGGCAGGGTCTCCATCTCACCGGTTTCGACGTTGGCGGAGGCGACCTCCACCCGGATCGGCGGATCGCATCGGCCGTAGCGGGCGAGTGAGTACGGCCGCGGTTCCTCGCGGTACCCCTCCGTCTTGTCGGCCATGGCCCTTTCGACCACCTTGTCGATGTTCAGTGCGCCGTAGTAGTCGGGATCGAAGAGGCGCACCAGAAGCTGGCGCACCGGATGGGGATCGAACAGTGCTCTGTCCAGGGCGTTGCGACGCAAAACGTTGAGCCGGAGCGACTTGCGCCGCCAGTAGAGGAGACCGGCGCAGCAGAATCCGATCACTACCAGCGATGAGAATACCCACCAGTAGGTGGACCGTTCGACCAGCAGAAGACGCAGGAGCCCCAGGGGGATCAGCCAGAGCACCCACCGCCAGATCAACGTCACGAAGAGAGCGCTCCAGGCACGCACCGCGGCCCACACCTCGGCCGTCGTCGGAAGCTGGCTCTTCGGCTCGGGCGGTTGCTGTTCAGCGGCCTCATGGCGTCGCTTCCGGCGTTCCCGCCACTGTAGGGCTCTCTGGTGCAAGCTCCGGAGGGACTCCCCTGCCACGCCGTCGAGTTTCTTGAAGACGTACGTGCTCCAGAGAGAGACAAGCGCCTTGCGGGCGCTCCCGAGCAGCTTCTTCAATTCGGCGAAGGCTCGCAGAATGCCCAACCACTCCAGTCTCGGCTGCACCACTGAGCGCCAACGATCCGGCCAGGGGGACGGTCTGCTCCGGACTAAGCCGAGGCCTCGGCGGAGCTTGTCGAGCTTCGAGCGCAACGCTTTCAGGCGACGTCTGATCCTCCGCGTGAACCTCCATTTCTGCCAGCCGGCAACGGCCAGCTTCGCAAGTACCGAAACGACGGTGAAGCCGCCTGCGAACCCCAAGAGGACGAACGAGATCGGCGTGACAAAGACCCAGAGGGGCACCAGCACCGCCAGCGACAGCGCGCTGCACAGCATGCGCTTGAGCCACTCCCACGCTCGCGCCTGGAAAACGAGCTCTCCCGCCGAAGCGCCCGCTGGCGGCTTGCGTTTGGGAAACACGGCGGCCAGCAGGAAGATCGGCACCAACGGGGCCAATCGGACGAGGTTCGCTCCGAGCATCTCCAGAAAGGGAAGCGACTCCTCGATCAATCTGGGTATCACTCGGCCGGCCGCCCTCTCCTCGGGAATAGCCTTGAGGCCCAGGTACCTGCGGACGCCGCGTGCGATCGTACCGATCGGCAGCCCTAGTGCGAGCAGCTCGTTGTAGACGTTCATCAGGCCGGAGCGAACGTGCAGAGCATGATCACGCTCGTCCCGCTCTTGCTCGGCGTGGATGGGGAGCTTGAGCGGCTCGAGCGGCCGTTGGGTGTCGATCTCCAGGGAATCCGGCAGCAACGCTGAGAACAACTCGGTGGGCGTCGACTGATAGCGCTCGAAGATCGTGCGGAAGCGCTCGGCGCGCCGAGCCAGCCGCTGCTGGGGATCCTTGGCCTTCTCTCCCGCCTGGAGAATCTCGGCCAGGGCGACAGCGTTAACCGAGCCCGCCGAGATGCCGACGACGACGTCCGGCGCCTCGGCCCGGCTGACCAGCAGTGCGTGGGCGGCGCCGAGCTGGAGCACGGTATTAAAGCCACCTCCGGCGAATGTCAGCGCCCGAATCGGTTCGCCGTCCCGCCCGATCAGGTTGGAGCGCTTGCCCATCCCGCTCCGGCTATCCGGTCTCTGGGTTGTCCACCTCGGTGCGCGTCGGCTTCTTGACGCTGACGAGCGCCTTACTCAGCCTGTGCCAGAACGGAGCACCGAACGAGATCAGCAGGGCCGTAATCAGACAGTTGACCAGGAAGGTCGCGAGGTCGCTCTTGTCCTCCCTCCAGAGCGTTGCGATCTGTCGGACTCCGCGCGTGAGGACTTTGCCACGACCCGCCCTGGCATCTAGGAGATCGCCGATCTCGTGGCGCAGCTTGGCCACGAGCAACTCGGTCTTGGGCTCGTCCCCTTCTTTGACTTGCTGGATGAATCCCTCGATCGGTTCTTTCAGAGTCTTCTTGAGCTTTTCCAGGTACTGCTCCCGATCTGTCTCGCGTGCCTGCTTGTCGGATGTGCGCTCGACGAATCTCGTGAGCGGCTCGCCCAGGCGCTCCAGGAGCGCATCCAGTTGTTCCTCCTGGTGGAACGGCTTCAGGGCGGTAAACGCCGCCAGCGGGTCTTCGAGCTCCTCCATGAGCTTGGCGAGCGCTTCTTTTTCCTTTCTCCGGTCGAGCTCCAGAAGCTCTTCGAGGGGCCCGCGCAGCTCCTCGACCAGATCCGAGAGCTTCTCGTCCTCGGCGGCATCGGCGTCCTTTGCGTCGCCCCCTTCTGCCGCTTCCTGGGCTGCTTCCTCCGGGGCCAGGTCCCGTCCTTCGGCTGGCGTCTCCGGGCTCTCCTCCGCGGTGGCCGCCGGGGCGGGCACCTCTTCCCGAGGCTCCTCGTCCTTGCGTTCGACCATGGGAGTCTCGACCTCGCCGCCATCGGAGCGCTTCTCGTAGAGCTCGACCAGCGAATCGGCCAAGCTGGCCGCTTCTTCCGGCGTCAAGCTGCTTGCCTGCCGGTAGATCGCGCTGAACGGCAGGTTGAGGACCACCGCCAGCACGAGGGCCAGCAGGAAGGTCTGGCGCAGGTTGCGGCGCGCGTAGCTGTGCTCGAAGTTCGCGTTGAACTGCTCGAAGCGCGTTTCGACCTCGGTGCGACTCGACTGGAACTCACGGTAGAAGCCCTCGAGCAGACGGGCGGCGTCGACCTTCCCGGTGGGCTTCGGTTTGAGCGCCTCCCGCGCGGCATCGGGGTCGGCCTCGGTCTTCGCGTCCTCGAGCTGCGTGGTCGACGGCGGCGGTGGCTTTACCGCTTCCCACCGATCCAGGAAATCGAAGATCTTCCAGGGCGCGCTCTCCTCGCCTTGGTACTCCTTCCACGCCTCATTGATCAGTCCGCGTAGAATCGGCGACGACTCTTCGGGCTTTCCCTTCTGCAGCTCCACCTCCTGCTTGAGCGCCGCGATCGCCGCGCCCTCCCACTCGGGAGCGGTGTCGTCGAGTGAGTCCAGCAGGGTCTGCTTGTCGAGCGGCAACAACCGCGCCTTCTTCCGCTCTCCCCACACGGCCTGCCAGCCGAATTGGAACGGCCCGCGCAGAAAGAGGCTCTCCATCGACGCGGGCGTTTCCTCCTTGCCGTCTTTCCGCTCATACAGATCGCTGGCCCAGGAGCCCAGGAAGTCGCGCAGCGCCAGCTTGTACATACGCGCCTTGCTGGCGGTGAGGAACTTGTAGATCTCCTGCAACACCTGTGCTGCGATCGACAACCCGAGAAGAATCGCCGCCATCGCCAGCAGCGCGTCGAGGTCCAGACCCCAGATCCTGTCCATGGCAACCTCCCCCCGAGGGGCCCCAGGGCAGATAGTTACGGTAGGTGGCTGGGAGGGACTCCTCTCAGCCCGTTGGGTGAGACGGACCCAAACGGTGTATTCGCCAAGCCGGCACTGGCAGACTCCGGCCAGCGCCAATCGCAGAAGCCCCGTGCGTAGCTCCGCCCCACCCGTCGGTTGAGGGCTTGCCCGACTCGGTGTTGTCTTCACCCTTCCCAAGCGGCTGCGGATCTTCTTCCGCTACGACCGGAAACTCCTTGGAGAGCTGGCCGCCTGCGCCTGGCGGGCCTTGAAGCTCTACATCGAGGCGTACTTCGACGGCGCCGACGTGACCCCCGGTGCCGTAGGGTTCCTGCAGACGGCCGGGGAGCTGCTCAACTTCCACCCCCACCTCCACGCGCTCGTGAGGACTTGCAGGAGATTGAAACCGAGAATAACGCGAGGGCCTCGCGTTCGTAATCAGCAGGCCAGCGGTAGGCTCCCTTCGGTCGCCGCCCCACCGCCCACCCACCCGGGAACAAGTCCGCTCGTCGGCTCCAGCTCTGTTTCTGTATCAGCGCCTTACAGCTAATGGCCCGAACTTCGAACAGCTGATTCCGAATCAGCTGACCCTTCGACAGGACCTCAGAGACCGCGCCCTTCGCTAGCAAAGAGCCGCGGGAGCATCCGCTCTTTTGGCTACGTTCAGTCCGAGACGCCGCGCCTCTAGGACCAAGATTGCAGGATCGCAGCAGATAGACCTGCCCGGCCAGCGCCTCGAGTGCCGGCCGAGAGGCTGGTCTCTCTACCATCCTCTGTGCATACCAGCGATACCATGCCCGAAGGGAGAATTGTTACCGTGACGAGAGGCGAGCTGGAAAACTGGTTGCGCGCCTATGGAGATGCGTGGAGTTCGCGGGACCCGATCAAGGCCTCCGTCCTCTTCTCAGAGGACGCGAGCTACCGAGTGACTCCGTTCACGAGGCCCGCGGTCGGCCGAGACGAGATACGGGCGTACTGGGCTGACGCGACTGCCAACCACCGCGAGGTGCGCTTCAGGTTCGAGATCTTGAGTATCCAGGACGAGGTGAGCATCGTTCACTGGTCAACCGCCTACTCGCGTGCGTCCGGAGGCGAGAGAGCCGCTTTGGATGGAATCTTCGTCTTGAGATTCACGGAGCGACTGTTGTGCGAAGAGCTCCACGAATGGTGGCATCATCACGCCCCCTCCGAACAGTCTGAAGACCGTTGAACTCCTGCTCCTTTCGGCCTTGGGCCGCCCTTCGAACTCCAGAGCGACAGGCGCTCCGAACCCAACGATAGATCCCAGAAGCCCCTTCAACGGCTCCCGGCGCTCGGTCGGCGAGGCCCTGGCGGACGGTACGCGGCGTGGAGTCGCTTTCGAGACGCCACATAGACGGCGCCGATGGCCGCGAGCGCCAGCACCACACTGAGCCAGGTGGGTACGGGCGTGTACCAGGTCGTGAGCCAGACAGCGCCGGTGAAGAGGCCGGCCCCCCAGGTCGGCCAGGTCGGCGGCCGCAGGAAGAGCAGCAGCAGAGCAGTAGCGAAGGTCGAGAACGTGATGATGAATGTGAAGAGCTCGACATTCTGCGTCCTGAGAGGCTCGACCCTGCCTTCGACCCGGTCTTTCACACCCTGAAGGATCTTGCGCACGGCGACGTGATCGGTGAACTCCGTAAACAACTCGAGCGAAATCAGTTTGATCGACGACCAGTGGTAGCTCCAGCGGATACGGCTGACCAGGCGCGTGCGCCCTTCCGAGAGAGGGTAGAGAGCCCAGGTAAAGGCGCCGGGTTCCGACTCCTCGCTTCCTACCCATATGAGATGGCGGTGCGGCTCGATCGCCTGAAACGCCATGCTGGCGACCGCACTGATCGGCACTTCGTCCCCAACCTCGAAGCGCTGGAACTCGGGCAGGATCTGGTCCGCACTGCGAATGCCCGTGGGACTCCCGAGGTTCTCCAGGAGATCGTAGCCGTAATACCCGGCCCTGCCGTGGCCCATCTGCAGCAGCCAGGGCCAGATCTCCTCGGGCGACCCCGCGATCGTGATCGCCCGCGTGGCGAGGAAGGAGGGATCGGGGTTGAGCTCGTCCCCAGCCATGACCCGCTCCACCTCCGCTCTGGTTGCCCCCCACTCGAGCTGGTAGGGGCGGAGCCATGCGATGTAGGAGAGCCCGACCGGCACCAGGATCGTGAGGGCTGCGACGGACTTCCTAATCATCGGACCCGACCACGAGTTGTGCGCTCCGCCCGAGTACGGCTCCCACTTGATGCCACCTATCCCGATCGCCCGGGTATCGTACCGCCCGATCGCTTGTCAGTCCCCGGTCGGATCCGGCGAAACCGAGCCCAAGGCACCGACGTAGTGCCTGGGGAGACTTGGTGTAGCTGGCAACTGGCGTCTCGGAGGCTCGGATGCACGACCCAACCACGCAGTCCATCGTGTTGACGTCGCTCGAGACCCGGCAGGTGCGGGTGGGCGTGTGGGCGGGCTTCGGCGCGCTCGCCACGTATCTCGCGAATGCCTTCCTGCCGCTTCCCCCGTTTCTAGAGACCACCTTCTTCCTCCTCATGGGACCGTGCGTGGTCGCCGCGTTCGTGGGCATCTACCCGTTCCTGAACCGACCACGGCCCACCGTGTCTGCGCTCATGAGCGTCGTGTTCGGTGTGATCGGCGGAGCGACGCGCATGATGTTCGCGAGCGTCCAGCTCAACAACCTCGAGTACATCCGCGGATACATGGAAGGAGCCGAGCCGGCCGTCGAGGAGACCTGGCGGCTGATCTTCCGCGGCGTCTTCACGGTTCAGAACGGCCTCAATTGGGTTTCGGACTTCTTCGTCGATGTGGCGGCCTTCCTCATCGCGGTGGTTATGTGGCGCCACCCCGCCTTCGGCCGCTGGTTTGCACTCTTCACGACCGTGACCATCGCTCCGCATCTGCTACTGAAGTCGATCACGTTCCCGCGGCCTCCGGCCGAGGCGGGCTTGTTCGACGCGGGCCCCCTGGTGGGCCTGTGGTTCCTGGTGATGACGATCCAGATCGCGCGTTGGGTGGGCTTCCGCGGCTCGCCGGGCAGGTGCACCCCCGGCGACTGAAGGGCGCCGACACCTACCGCCAGCTGCACTCTGCCGGCGCGAGCTCCTACTACCTGAGCCTCTGCACTGCACCGAGACGGCAGGAGCGTCCGCGGCAAGATCTCGATCGGCTCGGCGGGATTCGCCGGCCCGCTCCTGCCGAGCTCTCCTCTCCTCGTCTGAGGTCGCCCCGTGAGCATCGAGGAGATCGCCGCAGCGGGAGCGCACCCGGATAGCTGCCCGGCAGCGGATTTGAGTCTTGAGTCCCCACCCCCGATCGCCTCCGACCGCGCTAGGATCAGCACGCTCAGATAGGAGGACTCGAAGCCGATGCGCAAGAGATTTCAGTCTCCCGGCGTGGCGTTGGTTCTGGCGCTCACTCTGCTGACGCCGGCCGCCGACGCTCTGGAGACGGCCGACCCTTCCCTGCTGTCCGCCATGAAGTGGCGCCTCGTCGGACCGTATCGCGGCGGTCGGGTGACGACGGTCACCGGCGTTCCGGGCAACCCGCAGCTCTACTACATGGGGGCTACCGGTGGCGGCCTCTGGAAGACCGAGAACGCCGGTCTGACCTGGGAGAACCTCTCCGACCGGGACTTCGGAGTCGGCACCATCGGCGCCATCGCCGTCGCAGGTTCGGATCCGAACGTCATCTACGTCGGTACCGGCGAGAAGTCGATTCGCGGCGTGACCACGAGTCACGGTGACGGGATGTACAAGTCGACCGATGCCGGCGCGACCTGGACGCACACCGGCCTGCCGAACGCCGGACAGATCGCGCGGATCAAGATCCATCCCCAGGACCCCGACCTGGCCTACGTGGCGGTCCAGGGCCAGATCTGGGGACCGAACGAGGAGCGAGGCGTCTACCGCACGCAGGACGGCGGCCAGAGCTGGGAGCAGGTGTTGCGAGTCGATGCCCAGACCGGCGCGACCGACCTGCGGATGGACCCGACGAATCCCCGGATCCTCTATGCGGCGATGTGGGAGCACGGGCGCCAGCCCTGGTACGTGCTCTCGGGCGGCACGGCGGGCGGCATCTTCAAGTCGACCGACGGCGGCGATACGTGGAAGAAGCTGACCCGGGGGCTCCCGGAGCTGATCGGCAAGATCGGCGTCGACGTCTCGGCGAGTAATCCGCGCCGGCTCTACGCCATCGTCGAGGCGATGCCGGGCAAGGGCGGGCTCTATCGCAGCGACGACGGGGGCGAAAGCTGGGAGCTCAAGAACGGCGACCGCATCCTCTGGACCCGCTCCTGGTACTACATGCACATCGCGGCCGACCCGGTCGACGACAACGTGGTCTACGTACTGAACGCTCCGTTCATGAAGTCGATCGACGGCGGAGTGACCTTCGAGAAGAAGAGAACGCCCCACGGCGACCACCACGACCACTGGATCAACCCCGAAGACAACCAGAACATGATCAACGCCAACGACGGCGGTGCCACGATCACCTTCGACGGTGGCGAGTCCTGGTCCAGCCTGAGGAACCAACCGACCGCGCAGTTCTACCGCGTCAACACCGACAACCGCTTCCCGTATCGAATCTACGGCGGCCAGCAGGACAACTCGACGGTCGCCATCCTGAGCCAGACCTACGACGGCGGCATCGGCAACGACGACTTCTTCTCGGTCGGTGGCGGCGAGAGCGCCCACATCGCCTTCGATCCGGACGATCCGAGGCTGATCTACGCCACGACCATCAACGGCACGCTCACCGAGTACGACGCCGAGAACCGCCGGGTCCGGGAGATCAAGCCGTATCCGGAGTTCGTCTTCGGCATGGAATCGAAGGATCTGCGCTACCGGGCGAACTGGAACGCTCCGGTGACGGCGTCACCGCAGGATCCGCGGGTCGTCTACTACGGCACCAACAAGCTGCTGCGGACCCGCGATCGTGGCGTCACCTTCGAAGAGATCAGCCCCGACCTGACCAAGAACGAGGTCGACAAGCAGGGACTGAACGGCGGGCCGATCACGGCCGAGAACGTCGGCGCCGAGTTCTACGGCACGATCCTGACCATCACCGCCTCGCCCCACGAGTACGGCACCGTCTGGGTGGGCAGCGACGACGGTCTGGTCCACGTGACCCGCGACGACGGCGAGACCTGGTCCGACGTCACCCCGGGCGATCTGGGCGGCGCGATGGTCAACGCGATCGACGTCAGTCCGCACGATCCGGGCACCGCCTACGTCACGGTAGCCGGCTACAAGATGAACGACTTCCGGCCGTACGTCTACAAGCTGACCGACTACGGCGCCTCCTCCACGCGCATCGACGGCGATCTCCCGGACGACAACTTCATTCGGGTGGTGCGCGAGGACCCGGAGCGGCAGGGGCTGCTCTACGCGGGCGGCGAGGCTGGGATGTACGTCTCGTTCGACCACGGCGAGCACTGGCAGTCGCTCGATCTGAATCTGCCTCCGGTCCCGATCACCGACCTGGCGATCCGTCAGGGCGATCTGGTCGCCTCGACCCAGGGGCGTGGCTTCTGGGTGCTCGACGACCTCTCGACGCTGCGCCAGGTCGAGAGCGAGATCGCGGAAGCGCCACTCCACCTCTTCACCCCCGCCCCGGTCGAGATGATCCGGCGATGGGGCCGAGCGCGGGCGTTCGAGGGCAAGAACCCACCGCGTGGAGCCGTCCTCGACTACCACATCCGGGACGAGCCCGAGGGCCCGCTGACGATCGAGATCCGCGACGCGAACGGCGACCTGGTGCGGAGCTACTCGAGCGAGGAGCGCGACTTCGAGCGCTGCATCCTCGGCAACATGGACCAGCGACTGCCGTTCGAGGTCGAGTACCCACCCAAGAAGAAGGGCACCAACCGGTGGACCTGGAACTTGCGGCGCGACGGGCTCCACTGCATCGAGGACATTCGCCTGTTCGAAGGGTTCTCGGGCGCCTACGTGCCGCCGGGCGAGTACCAGGCCAGCGTCTCGATCGGCGACGCCCAGGCAACGGCACTGCTGACCCTGCTGCCGGACCGCCGCGTGCTGGCGACCGAGGCCGAGTTCGCCGAAGTCGAAACGCGCATCACCGAGCTCACGACCCTGATGAACGAGCTCCTCGACGGTATCGCTTCGGTCCGCAAGACGCGAGGACAGATCGAGGCGCTCGTCGCCGACCACCCGAACGCGGAGACCCTGCAGGCGGCAGGCAAGAGCGCCGTCGAGAGGCTCACCGCCTGGGAGCGGCAGGTCCTCCAGGTCGACTTTGAGACCTACGAGGACGAAGACAGTTTGCCTCCGAGGCTGGTCAAGCAGGTGCGGCACCTACTCGACGTCATCGACGACGCAGGTCCGCCGGTGGCCGCCGGTGCGTTCGAGCGTCTCGGTGACCTCCAGGCCGAGTGGGCGGCGCTCGAAGCCGAGCTCCAGGAGATCGAAGAGTCGGACGTCGCCGCGGTCAACCGCTGGGCGCAGGACAACGCGGTGCCGCACGTGGCGCCGCCTGGCTGATCCTTGCTGGAACACCCGCCAGGCCGCGCGCGGCCGATCGGCTGACAGGTAGAGACCCCCTAGTCGCCGCTACTCTTGCTGATCTCGGCCAGGCTCTCGAGTCGAGCGTCGACTTCCTCGATGTACTGCCTGAGGAGCTCGTTGCCGACGTCGAGCGCGAGGGCCGCCTGCCAGAGACCTCGTGCTTTGACGAACTCCCCCGCCGAGAACAGCCTCAGCCCGAGCCGGCGGGCGAAGTCGATAAGCCGGTCTCTCACCGGATAGTCGGGCTGAAAGTCGATCGCTCGCACCGTCAGCTCGAGCGCTCGCGCGAGATCGCCGGCACGCTGCGCGCGGTAGGCTTCGCCGAGTCGCGCGTCCCCGAGCTCGGTCCTCAAAAGGGCAATCTCCGCCCTGAGGGCGGCGTCCGAGGGCGCGACCTCGCCGGCCTCTTCGAGCGCCTCGAGCGCCTCCTCCGACCGACCCACACCGCGCAGCGTCGCCGCGCGCTCTCGATACCTGGAGACCTCAGCTGCCGGATCGACCGCAAGATCCTGGATCAGCTTCTGTACCCAGTAGTACTTCGGATAAGCCTCGAGGGCCTGCACGAAGTGCTCACGAGCCGAGGCGGCATCGCCCTCCCTCCACGCTTCGAGCCCTCGCTTCGCGAACTCGTCCGCTCTTCCCAGGTGTTGCTCGGACACCGCGACACTCTCGAGAACCTGCTCCGGGCAGGTCGACCCACCCTCGCGAATCGCCGCCAGTGCGTCGACCGCGGGCTTGTGCTCGCCGGACTTCGCGAAGCCGGCGGCTTCGACACACGCGATCTCGGTGTCTTCGACCGGCGCAGTCGGCCAACTCGCCTCCGTGAGCTCCCCACAGTCGAGGCAGGGAGCCTCCTCCTGATCGGCCACTGCTGTCGGCGGCTCGATCGGAGGGCCGCTGGCGCAGGCTCCAAGGAAGAGGGCCGTGGCCGCCGCGCACCAGCCCCTCATGCGGCCTCCTCATCGACCCGCTGGCGAATCGACCTGATGATTCCTTCGTCCACGAGCTCGAGGAAGACGTCTACGATCTCTGGATCGAACTGAGTCCCGCTCGTCTCGCCGATTCGCCGAATCGCCTCTTCGTGGGCCAGCGCCCGTCGATACGGGCGGCTCGAGGTGATGGCGTCGTACGCGTCGACCAGGTGGATGATTCGCGCCGCTAGCGGAACCTCGTCGCCCGCGAGTCCGTCCGGGTAGCCGCTGCCGTCCCAATTCTCGTGATGATGCCGTACGTAGGTCGGAATCTCGCCGAGGAACGAGACCGAGCTCAGGATGCGGGCGCCGAGCGCTGCGTGCTCCTGCATCTGGCGGTACTCCGCTTTCGTGAGCTTGCCCTTCTTGGCCAACACCTGGGTCGGAACACCGATCTTGCCAATGTCGTGCAGCATCGCTGCAAGCTCGAACTCCTTCAGATCCTGCCCCTCGACGCCCATCCGCTCGGCGACCGCAGCGGTGCCCTGCGCGACCCGCTCGCAGTGTCCATGGGTGTAGGCGTCGTTCACGTCGATGGTCGAAGCGAGTGCGCTGACGGTCTCGGTGACGCCCCTCTCGATCTCCTGTCGCGCCGCTTCGAGGCGCGCGACCATGGAGTTGAACCCGCGACCGAGCCGGGCAAGCTCGTCACGACCTCGGACTCGCGCCCTGACGGCCAGATCTCCCTCGGCGATTCGATGCACCGCGTGCTCGAGCCGGGCCAGGCGCCGCAGATGGAAGTCGGTGAGAAGCAGAATGCCGCCCAGCCCGAAGAGCGTCCCCAGCCCGAGTCGAAACAGCAGCTGCTCCGCTACCGTCCGCACCGCCCTGTCGACAAATTCCGTGCTCAGCCCGACGTAGGCTTCACCTACCTGGATGTCCTCCACCACCACCTCGGCGCTGGCCTCGAGCAGCTTTTCCGGCGGGCCGCTCGACGAGACGATCCGCGAGCCGATCAACTGCGTGTCGGCGTGGAAGGCGACGACACCCTCGTGGTCGAGCACATATGCGTAGACCGCGTCCGGATCCTGCATGATCGACTCGATGACTGGGCCGAGCCGCAGCTCGTCCGCCTCGAGCAGAGGATCTCGAGCACTGACCGCGAGGGTCTCCGCGAGCGTTGCCGCTCGCTTGCCGGCCTCCTCGACGAGAAAGAGCCTCAGGTAGCGGATGAGCGCCAAGCCGATGACGCAGGTGACGGCAATGAGTAGGACGGAGACCGTCGCCGCCACTTTCCAGCGCAGCGAGACAGGTGTGCTCATCGTTCTTCCCAGGCCATCGACACCTCTTCTGAACGCTCTGGTGGCACCCGCTGTCCATTCTTGCGATCGCTACCGTGGTGGGCTATGGCCCCCTCCACAACTTTCGCCCCTGCCCGAGGCCGGTCGCCCTTTCGGGCCGAAAGACTGGTCTCGGAGCATGTTGATGAGCTGCACTGACCACGGGGCATTACTGACCCGGCGGAACGGTGCACATCGAGGGTTTCGCCGGCGCCTACGTGCCGCCGGGCGAATACCAGGCCAGCGTCTCGATCGGGGACGCCGAGGCGACGGCGCAGCTGACCCTGCTGCCGGACCGCCGTCTGGTGGCGACCCAGGCCGAGTTCACCGAGGTCCAAGACTGCATCCGGGAGCTCACCAGCCTGATGAACGAGCTCCTCGACGGTATCGCGGCGGTACGCAAGACGCGCGGACAGATCGAGGCACTCCTGGCCGACCATCCGGACGCCGAGACGCTACAGGAGGCAGGGACGAATGCCGTCGAGAGGCTCACCACCTGGGAGCGGCAGGTCCTGCAGGTCGACTTCGAGACCTACGAGGACGAAGACAGCCTGCCCCCGAGGCTGGTCAAGCAGGTGCGGCATCTGCTCGACGTCATCGACGACGCCGGGCCGCCGGTGGCCGCCGGCGCGCTCGAGCGCCTCGCCGATCTCCAGGCGGAGTGGGCGGCGCTCGGGTTGACCGCGGCGACGTCGGACTCCTCGATCTCTGTGAGCTCGGCTTCGGGAGGCGAGGGCTTTGCGTGGGCGACCGCATCGATTCGTCGGAGAGGCGGAGGTACACTGGTATGAGGCGCATGGCCGCGGGAGAGTGGACCTGAAGGTCAAACGCCTGCTGAGCTAGTGGCTATGGGCGAAACGGAGCAGAGGTACTTCCTTTCCGTAGGCAACGAGGGCTACGCGGCGTCGCTTCAGGTGCGAACGATATATCGCGGGCGAAGCGACCGCGCTGCCGAGTCGCACGGCATGCTCCGCATTTTCGATGAGACCGGCGAGGACTATCTTTTCCCCGCGAGCTTATTCGTGCCAATCGAGATACCGGAGGAGGAAGCCAAGGTATTTGCTGGTGAAGCAGGCTAGTAGTCTGGGGCGGACTGGGTGCCGCCAGGACTAAGTGCCAGGACGAGGTGCCACCCTCTTATCGAGAGCCCTATTGGCCCGACAAGGGCGACATCGCGGTGTCTACCCGATGGTCGGAGGGAGCATGACCTCGCTCCTTCGCGCCCTCGTCTTCGGACCACTGATCTCGAAGAGGGGAATTCCCAAGATGGGGCTCCTAGAGGTACGGCCTGAAAGCGAGGACCTGGCTTCGGTCACCGAGCTCGCCGCCGAGGGGGAGCTCTGACGCTTTTCGGCTAAATGACTCGAGACGACAATTCGACCGTCGCCCGCAAGGCGCTCTTGTCGATCCCGCTGATCCTCTTGCCCGCGGTCTGTCTGTTGCTCGCCCTGCCTTCTTTCTGGGCCATCTGGTCCGGCGTCGTCAGTGGTGACGTCAACATATTCGAGGCGGACTCGCTCCTGCTCGCCTATGCGGCTGTCGTGACCGCGGCGATACTCGCCGTGCCGGGCTACTTCGTCGCGGCGTTCGAGGAGCATCGGCTTACCGCGATGAAGTCACTTGGCCGCTGGTGGATCCGCTCGAGCCTCGCAGCTGCGTTCGTGGCGTCGCTGGTAGCGCTGCCGTTGACCTTCTTCTTCGGCCGGTGGCTCTGGCTCTTTCCCGCCGGTACGGCGGTAGCGTGCCTGACCCTGGTCGGACGCGCGGAACGAATCTGGCGCCCACGGAGACTCAGGCCGTTCGGCTATTCGCCGACCACACCCGAGCGCAAGAACTCCTCCACTTCGTCCGAGCCGTAGTCGAGGAGCGTCTCGAGCACCTCTCGCGTGTGCTCTCCGAGTCCGGGCGCGGGCTCCGCGCGGATCTCGGGGCTCGACGAGAGATGCGGCGCCGTGCGCGCAAAGGTCACCGGTCCGACCTCGGGATCGTGGACGTCGACCAGGCTCCCCCGCCGCCGGAAGTGCTCGTCTCGGAAGACGTCCGCGGCCGTGTAGACCGGGCCGGTCGGCACGCCGGCCGCGTTCAGGGTGTCGACGACCTGCTCACGGGTCTTGTCGGCCATCCATTCCTCGAGGATCGGCCGCAGGAAGCCGGCGTTCTCCGCCCGGCTGGTGCCGTCGGCGCTCCGGGGATCGTTGATCAGGTCCTCGCGACCGATCGCCTCGGCCAGGCGGCACCAGATGATCTGGTCGGGAACGTTGAGCGCCACGTAGCCGTCGCGGCAGTGGAACGCTCCGCGGGGCCCGAGGTGCTTGAGCTTTCCCCGCTCGGGCTCGTGGCCGGTCACCGAGTAGAGGGCGACCATCCGCTCGTTGAGCGCCAGCATGTTGTCGACCATCGACGAGTCGACCAGCTGTCCCTTGCCGGTCCGCTCACGCATGAACAGCGCCTGCATGATTCCCCAGGCGGTGACCAGCCCCGAGTAGACGTCGGCGAGGCCGTAGAGCGTGTAGCTGGGGGGCTTGTCTTCGAACCCGACCAGGTTCATCACGCCGCTCATCGCCTCGGCGACGATGTCGAAGGCGGGCCGCTCGCTGTAGTCGCTGCGATAGCCCTCGAGGCCGCCGAACCCCGAGATCGACGCGTAGACCAGGCCCTCGTTGAGCTCGCTCAGGCTGGCGTAGTCGAGTCCGAGCTTGGTGGTCACGCCGGGCCTCAAGTTGTCGACCACGACGTCCGAGACCGCCGCCAGCCGCCGCAGGATCGCCCGTCCGGCCTCCTCGCGCAGGTTCAGGGCGAGGCTCTTCTTGTTGCGGTTGTAGGCGAGATAGCCGCCGGCCTTCTTGACCCCGTCGGCTTCGACGAACGGCGGGATGTCGCGCCGCGGGTCGCCGCGGCCGGGGCGCTCGATCTTGATCACCTCGGCGCCGGCGTCGGCCAAGAGCATGGTGCAGTACGGTCCGCTCATGTACTGCTCCAGGCCGATTACCCGGATGCCGTCGAGCGGACGTCCTTGCAGGCTCAACCCGCCATCCTCGCGTTCTCGAGGGAATCGACGAATCGGCCGAGTCGGGTGCAGACCTCCTCCAGGTCCGGGCAGACCTCCTGCCGGAAGCGCTCGTCCGGAACCTCTGGTTGCGAGAGCTCGAGCACCCGCTCCACACTGCCCTCCCCCAGTCTCTGCAGGTGACTCGTCGAGAGCCGCACCGAGAGGTGACTCGGGTCCGAGCCGAAGTCCGACCCGGGAAGAGCCGCGATCTGTTGCTTCTGAAGCAGGAGACGGCAGAGGTCGCCACAGGTCTCGACGCGGTGGTCGTTGGTCAGAGTCTCGCTCCACGGTCGGAAGCTCGGATAGACGTAGAACGCGCCCGAAGGCTCCGCGCAGGGGACCTCGAGCGCTTGGAGCCGCCCGTGGATCTGCCGCGCGATCCGTCCGTGGATCGTGGCGCACGCCTGGATGTAGGCGTCGATCTCGGAATCGTCTCCGTAAGCGGCGACGGCAGCGTATTGGACCGGAGCGGTCGGGGTGGTCCAGACGGCCCCGGCGACTGCGGTCATACAGCGACGCAGCCGGCTCCCGACCTCTCCCGGCGGCAGGAGCGCGACACCGAGTCGCCAGCCCCCGAGCGACAGGTGCTTGCTCAGCCCGCCGGTGACCACGGTGCCCTCCGGGTAGTAGCTGGCGATGCTCCGGTGCTCGACGTCCCCGTAGGCGGTCAGAGCATAGATCTCGTCACTGATGACCAGCAGCCCTTCTGCGCGCGCGACCTCGGCCAGGCTCGCGAGCAGCTCGGGCGGGTACATCGTGCCGGTCGGGTTGCCTGGAGAGCTCAAGATCAGAGTCGCCGGGTCACCTCCGGCGGCGCGGGCCTCCTCGAGACTGGCGCGAAGGCCCTCGGCGGTGAGGCAGTAACTCTCTTCGAGTCTGGTTGGGGCCACCCGTACCGGCAGGCCGGCCAGACGAACCTGGGGCTCGTAGGTGACCCAGCAGGGGTCGGTCAGAAGCACATCCCCTTCCATCGCCTGGAGGGCCGCGAACAGGAGGCTCTTGCTGCCGCAGCCGATCAGGACCTGCTCGGCTTCCGCCTCCAGTCCGAATCGGCGGCGGTAGTAGCCGGCCACCCGCTCGCGCAGCTCCGGCAGTCCCGCCACCGGCAGGTACGCGCGCCGGGTCGCGCTGCCCTGGAACGCGTCGAGGATCCTGGGGTGAACCGGGAAGGTCGCCTCGCCGAAGCCGAGATGGAAGACGGTGCTGCCCGCCTCGCGCATCCTGCGCACCTCGTCGTGAATCGCGAGGGTCGCGGACATTGGCACCGGTCCCTTCACTCGAAGGCGCTTCGACATGGACCGATCCTACGCGATCAACACCCCCTCAGGGTCGTCCTGGAGCGGCCGAGCGCGCGCGGTGCGCGGTCAGGTGCGGTCGGACTCGCTTCCTTGATGACTCGCCGGTTCCCAGTTGGTAGGCTCATCCTCGACTCGGTATACGCTGCCAAGAGACCTCTTTGGAAGGAGGAATTTCATGACTCGTACGAAGTTGATTTACCTGGCCCTCGGCTCGCCGATCGCTGTGGTGTCGGTGGCCCTGCTCACCCTGATCGCCGTGCCCGCCCCGGCCACAGCCGCCGAAGGCTTCGCGCTGCCCGCGGACCTCCAGGCCAACGTCATGGTCACCACCGGGGCTCCGGGTGGCCCGCGCTCGAACATGCTCGAGATCCGCATTCGCGACTGGACCACCGACGAGGTACGCCATCAAGTGCTGGGCGAGATCCAGGAGGCGAGCGCCCGCAGCACCCGCAACCGGAATCGCGCCGTGGCTCGTGCCCTGCGCGGAGCGCCGCGGGTCGGCTCGATGAACCTCCGCGCCCAGACCAGCTGGCCGTTTCGCTACTCGCGGATCATGCCGCGCGAAGACGGCGGCCACCGGATCATCCTGGCGACCGACCGGCCGGTGAGCTTCGGCGAGGCGCTCGGGAACACGATGGCCGGCGACTTCGACGTCACCGTGCTCGAGCTGATCTTCGACGCCGAGGGCAACGGCTCCGGCACGATGTCGGTCGGCACGACGGTCCGCTGGAACAGCGAGAAGGAAAAGCTCGAGGTGACCAGCTTCTCGTCGCAGCCGGTCCGGCTCGGCAACGTCCGCCGCGTCAACTAGGCGCGTCCGATGAGCGAACAGAGCGCTCGAGAGATCGCCGGAGCCGTTCAGCGCAGCTCCAGGATGATGACCGTGATCGGGACTCTCACGGTCCTCCTCGGCGTGCTCTGTCTGGCGGTGCCTTTTGTCGCCGGTATGGCCGTGGTGAGGGTGGTCGGCTTCCTGCTGATCATGGGCGGCGTCATGCGCAGCATTCTCGCCTTCAAGGCCGGCTCGTTCGGCAAGGGCCTGCTGGCGCTGCTGATCGGTGTCGTAACGCTGATCGCGGGCGTCTTGATCTTCGCTCAGCCGTTGCGAGGGCTCACGACCCTGGCCCTGATCCTGGCCGCCTACTTCGTGGTCGACGGCTTCTCCGAGATCGCGGTCGCGTTTCGGGCCAAGCCGAACCCGGGCTGGACGTGGCTGCTCCTCGGCGGTGCTGTGTCGCTCGTGCTCGGCGTCATGATCTGGCGCCAGTGGCCGGTCTCCGGAACCTGGGCGATCGGCACCCTGGTGGGCATCAAGCTGATCTTCGCCGGCTGGGCGGAGATCGCCATGGCGGCCGCCGCCAAGGCGCTTGCCCGCACGGAGGAGCCCGCCTCGGCCTGAGCGATTCACCCAGCATAGACAAGTAAGAGGTCGGCGCGGTGAGCGCCGACCTCTCTTTTTCTACCTTGGTTCCGTGCTGCAGCTAGCTCGGCGGGAAGTCCTCGAACAGTCGGGACATGCCGCGATTGAGCCGCTCGGTGTTCCGGTCGGGGTCGTCGCGGATCGTATCCTGCATGACCCCGCGCCAGACCAGCTCGTTGCCGTCGGCCTGCCAGACGTCGACCACCAGGGTGCCCTCTTCGAAGGTCGACGCCCGGGTGCTCGAGGTCGCCATCCCCATGCCTGCCCGCCCGTGCCGTCCCCAGCCGCTCATGCCGGTGTAGGTGGTGTTGAACTGGAGACG
Source organism: Thermoanaerobaculia bacterium (assembly GCA_947259925.1). Taxonomy (GTDB): domain Bacteria; phylum Acidobacteriota; class Thermoanaerobaculia; order Multivoradales; family JAHEKO01; genus JAHEKO01. The sequence continues at coordinate 27,294 of CAMYOG010000032.1, read as the reverse complement.
CTCGTTGATCGACGCGAAGTAGCTCACCCGGACGTCGGCGTCCGAGTCGACCACGGTGAACCCGGAAGCGGTCATCTCCCGCTTGATCGCCGCCACGATCCTGCCGTGGGCCAGCGGTGCGGCGTCGGCCAGCGTTCGGTTCGATTCGGCGTACTCGAAGGTTTTGAAGGACGCGAAGTCGGCGGATTCCGAGAAGTCCGCCTGGATGCTCATGGAGGAACAGCCGGCCAGCAGGGCCATGGTGATTATCACGATCATGAGTCGCTTCACGTAGGTCTACTCCTTTGCCGTTGAGGTGCGAATTCGACTCTAACGCAGGAAGAGCAGCTGAAACTGGAACCGGATCGACCCGTCGCCGGTATCCTGCGGACTCCCCAGTTGGTTGCGTGTGACACAGAACCCCGACTCTCGCCCGACTACGGCGTGTACCAGATCGGCGAGGTGTAAGCGCGCTCCTGAACCGTCGGCGGCACCCGGTCGGGCAGGTCGACGCCGAAGCGCACCACGTCGTAGGTGGTCCAGCGCGGCGTCGGGATCTCGAGTACGCGGACGTAGTAGAACGCCGACTGGCTCGGATCGAAGTCGGGGTCCCGCCAGTAGGCGGTCATCAGGGCGTCACCGATCGTGTTCGTGTACGTCGCGGTGGCGATGTCGACCGTGCTGCCGACGGCCTCACGGCAACGGCCGTCCGCGCCGATGGTGCGGCCGTCGGAGACCGCGACATCGTAGATCCGCTCCTGACCCTCGCCATCAGGGTCCACCCAACCTTTGATGATCTGGATCCGATCGAGATTGGCGCCGTCGGGATCCCGAAGGGCCCGGACCATGAAGCTCGGCGCGCCACCCTCGGGGGCGCTCGTGAGATCGCCGCCCATCGGCACACCTCGGCTGTAGCCCTGATCGGCGAAGTCGGGCCTCGAGACCTCCTCGGCCTCGAACTCCCAGCCGCCGAAGACTCGTACCCGCATCCGCGTGCCGGTGGTCCCATAGACCTCCTTGCGCTCCATCGCGTCGAAGATGTCGCGGCGGGTGTTGTCGCGGGCCCAGACGGCCATCAGGCTGCCCGCCTGTTCCTGCACCGTGGTGATCACCAGCTCGGGATCGCTCGCCGGGATCACCACCTTCTTGAACCGTTCGGGAGAAGGCTCGGCTCCGGCCAGCTTGCCGAAGTAGTTCTCTTCGCGCGTCGTGGCCAGGGCGGTGTGGGTATCCGAGGCTCCGAACATACCGAACTTGAACGGATTGACCCCGATCTCGGCGGCGAGCTCGAGTCCCACGAGCAGCGCCGTGCGGGCGTACTCGTACTCGAGCATCCAGTCCTCCTTCGGCGAGGAGCCGTCGAGATTGGAGACGTCCCAACTCTCGAAGTCGGCGAACTCGTCGTCGGGGGAAAAGAGCGGATGGGTCTCCTCGTCACCCTTCATCTGGCTCATCTCGTAGAGCGGCTCCCAGCGCATGCGGGTCTCGGCGTACTCCGCGGTGATCTCCTCGCCGCGGAAGTTCTTCGGGTTGAACATCAATCCGTTGCTGAGGTTGCCGTTGTGGGGCGGCGCGATGGCGCGGCCGCCGTAGGTCTCTTCGTAGCGGGCCAGGAAGGCCCACAGATCCTGGGGATCCTGGCTGTCGAACAAGGAGAAGGGCACGATGCGGCTCGTCGTCTCCGCACCGTCGGCGAGCAGCACGACGCGGTGGAGATTGTCGCCGTCGGGGGTCGAGGTCCATTCCCACCCGGTCATCGCGGTGAATCGGCCCGGCTCGTTGTACTCGTCGGCCTTCTCGACGAAATCGACCCAGATGTTCTTGGCTGCGTCGTTGTTCCCCAGCGGGTTCACGCCGGTGGTGCCGGCCTCGAGCATGCTGGCGAAGCCCTCCATCCTGCCTTCGGGGCCGCTCTTGAACCGCTCGTACATCCACTTGCCCCACGGGTCCGAGAGCAGGCGTGGATCGGCGTCCCGAATCATCGGCGCCAGGCCGATGAGCTCGGAGTGGTCGGTAATCGCCAGGAAGTCGAGGGGCCGGATGAGCTGCACGGGCAGACCGGTGTTGGAGATGACCTTCTCGCCGCGCGCGAAGCGGAACGCCTCGTCGACCCCCAGGGTGGTACCGATCATGCCCGCGTCGGGCGACAGGTTGGTGTGGAAGTGGGTGTCGCCGAACAGCACCCGGTCCGGGTAGGCGCGTCCGACATAGGGCGAGAAGACCTGCTCCTCGGGCAGATCCTCCTGGGTGAGGTGGTAGGTCTCGGGCTCCTGGGCCACGGCCGGAACCAGGGCGACGGTGACGGCGATGGCGGCGCAGATCGCCGCGAGGGCGGCAGAGTGCAACGTCTTCATGGGGTCCTCCTCCCGCTTGACTCGTTGATTCGGATTCTCTGGATTCGTTGTTCGTTGGTTTTCAATTCAGCACCGTGCGGCGGCTGAGCGCTTCCCGCCTCGCGAGGGCGATGTGTGCCCTACTCGCCGCGGGTCTCGACGACCTCGTACGGTTTGAAGTCGACCTCGCCAGCCCGCGCTACCTTGCGCGACCTCGAAGCCGATCGTCTCAACCGCTCTCGGATGGCCCCCTGCTCATACGCGCGCTTCTCATCGGCCCTCAGCTGCAGAGACGCGATGCTACTCTAGCATCGACACTCGGCTCTACATCCATCGCTGCCAGAGTTCCCGGGCCGTAGCGTTCTTCTTAAGAGACTTCGACCTCAGCGGCGAGATAGATTCGCCGCTACATCTTGAAGACGGAGGGCAATGACGTGAGCTCTGACAAGAGACTGGTAGTTACTATTCTGGCTTTGACGACTCTCTATTCTCCAACGGCCTTCGCACAGGCCCCTCAGACGGACGTCCGCCCCGGCGAGGTCGTGGGCGTCGAGATCATTCGCCTGGAAGGCGACGGGTCGGTGGCCGGGCTGGCGACCATGGGCGGCATGATGGGAGCGATGTACGGACGCTCGAGGGACCACTCGCGCGCCGTTACCCGTCGTCGCACCGCGCTCGGTGCCGCCGCCGGCGGCCGTCTGGCCCGCCGAACGGGCGGTGGCGCGCAGGAAGCGATGGAGTACCACGTGCGTATGGTCGACAACGGCGAGAAGGTCCGCTTCGTGACCGATCAGGATGACATCCGGATGGGCGACTGCGTCGTCATCGAGCAGTCCGGCGGCACCCACAACATCCGGCGCGTCAGCGACCTGATGTGCCTCGACCAGTCGAAGTTCCTGATTCCGGAGGTGAAGGAAGACATGGTCGAGGAGGCGGACAAGTGCGCCAAGGCCAAGCGACGCCTACTGGACGCCGAGACCGACGAGGAGATCGACCGGGCCGTGATCAGGATCTCGGTCCTGTGTGACGACTGAGCCGGGCCGATTCGGCCCGGACTCGCGCTGGCTACGCGCGACGGCTATGCTTCGCGCTCACCCGCTGTGGCGAGCGGCGACTGGAGATCGAGATGACGAGAAGGTACGGAAGCATGACGATCGTCCTGGCGGCGGTACTGTCCGTCACCACCCTTGTCCTTGCGGGGCCTCTCACGGGTCCTGTCACCGCACAGGAGGACGACGACTGGCCGCGCGAATTCACCACCGAAGCGAACGCCCGGGTCGTAGTCTTCCAGCCGCAGCTCGACTCGCTCGAGGGCAACCGGCTGAGCGGTCGCTCCGCGGTGTCGGTGACCCTCGACGGCGCGGATCGCCCGGTCTTCGGCGCGGTCTGGTTCGACGCCCGGATCGAGACCGATCGCGACGAGCGCGTGGTCGAGATCCTCGATGTCCAGGTGCCGCGGGTCCGGTTTGCCGAGGCGACTCCGGAGCAGGAGAGACAGCTCGCGGCACTGCTCGAGAAGGAGGTCCCGAAATGGGATCTCCGAACTTCGCTCGACCGCATCCTGACCGCGCTGGGAGTTACCGAGCAGCAGAAACGGATGAGCGAGGGACTCAACAACCGACCACCCGAGATCCTCTATCGAACCTCGGCGGCAATCCTGGTCGTCATCGAGGACGGCCCGAGGCTCCAGGCGATCGAGGGCACCCCCTTCCAGCACGTCGTGAATTCGCCCGTCCTGATGGTCAAGGACCCCGGGAACGGCACCTTCTTCCTCTACGCCGCGCACGACACCTGGTACACGGCCTCGAGCGCCACCGGACCGTTCACCGTGGCCAGGACGGTTCCAAACGAGATCGTGGGCCTGGTGCCGGACGAGGTTCGCGAGGAGTTCGCATCGGGAGACGCCCTCGCCGCGCCCCCGGAGATCATCGTGCGCACCGAGGCCGCCGAGCTGATCGTCAGCGACGGTGCGCCCGAGTTCAGGCCGGTCGCGGGCGGTGAGCTCCTGTTCATGACCAACACCGAGAGTGATGTCCTGATAGAGATCACCACCCAGCGGACCTTCGTCCTGCTCTCGGGACGCTGGTTCGTGGCGCCGTCGCTCGACGGGCCGTGGAGCTTCGTCAGCCCAGACGCCCTGCCGGCGATCTTCCAGGCGATCGAGCCCGACTCGGAGGTCGCCTACCTTCGGGCCTCCGTAGCCGGCACCGTCGAGGCGCAGGAGGCGGTCCTCGAGGCCCAGATTCCTCAGACCGCCGTGATCAGCCGCGACGCCACCCTCCAAGTCGTCTACGACGGAGCTCCGCAGTTCGAGCCGATCCAGGGGACCGAGCTCAGCCACGCGGTCAATACCCAGAGCCAGGTGCTGCAGCACGAGAGGCGCTACTACGCGGTCGACAACGGGGTCTGGTTCACCGCCGACTCCCCCACCGGCGCATGGGTCGTCGCGACTTCGATCCCGAGGGCGATCTACGAGCAGCCCGCCTCCAGCCCGGCCTACAACACGACCTTCGTCTACGTCTACGACTCGACGCCCTCCGTCGTGCACGTCGGCTATCTGCCCGGCTACATGCACAGCTTCTGGTACCGCGGCTGCATGATGTGGGGCACGGGCTGGCACCATCCCGCCTGGTGGGGCAGCCACTGGTGGCCGCGCCACTCCACCTGGGGATTCCATATGAGCTGGAGCTCGCACGGCGGCTGGGGCTTCGGCACCACCTGGAGCAGCGGCTGGTTCAGCTTCAGCGTCGGCTGGAGCAGCTGGGGCTCGCCGAGCTCGGGCTGGTGGGGTCCGCGCGGCTGGCCGTCGTCGACGACCGCCTTCAACGCGGGCTGGGCCCAGGGCCATCGCTCCGGCTTCAGGGCCGGCTACCGGGCGGGAACCCGCGACCACATCGCGCGTGGCCGGAATCTCTACAACCGGCCCAGCAACCGGACGCGAAACGCGGCGGCCGCCGGTGCCGCCGGCGGTGCCCTGGCCGCTTCAGCGCGCGGCGGTCAGCCGAACAACGTCTTTGCCGATCGCAACGGCGAGGTCTACCGGCGGGCCCAGGACGGCGGCTGGCAACAGCGCCAGCAGGGCCAGTGGGCGGCCTCGGGTGACCTCGCCACGGCCGCGTCCGGCCGCGCCGGCCAGGTACAGGGCGGTGGCGATCGCGCCGCGGCGGCACGAGACCGGGCCAGCCAGGTCTCACCGCAGCGTGGCACCGGGGGACGCGCCAACCAGCCTCGGAGCGTCAACACCAGCTCTCTCAACCGAGACTTCCAGGCCCGGCAGCGGGGCGCCGCTCGGACCCAGAGCTTCCGCGGCGGCGGCAGGTCATCCGGCGGCCGGCGCCGGTAGCCGTGCGTAGGCTCGACCCCTAGTCCAGGTAGATCGGAATGAAGACCTGGATGCCGCTGACGTTGTAGTCGTAATCGCCGATGAAGCGACCCCGGATGTCCTCGTAGTCCAACTCGGAGTAGGTTCCGGCGATCGCGATACCGACGTTCTTGAACGCCCGATAGTCGAACCGCAGGTTGGCGTTCACGATCCTGACCTCCTCGTCACCCAGATCGGCACGTAGACCGGTCAACAAGCCCCTGAAGTGGAACTTCGGCGCCAGCCGATGCCGTACGGTCAGGCCGATCTCGGGCACCAGCTCGTCGATATCGATATCCGACGCCAGGTCCCGGTTGATTCGCTCGTCCGAGCCCCTGACAACGATGTCGTAGTCCCAACGGGCGACGGCGGCGAGAACTCCCCAGGCGGTGCGCTCGTTATTGCTGAAGTAGTAGGTGTAGCCGAGGTCGGAGAACGTGAAGTCCCACTCTGTCGTCACCACCGCATTGACGGGAAAGGCGATGTCGCGGAAGCGGATCTCGAACGGCACCTCGACTTGCCCGTCTCGGGAGAACTCCGTGTAGCGAAACCGGACCTGGTGACGCTTGCCGAAGCGGCGCGCCGCCGACAGGCGCAGCACCGTCTCCGAATCGTCGAGGCCGAGGACGTCCTCGAGGTTGACGGCAGTGCCGCGCGAGCCCCGCTGGGAGTCGGCCCGGACGTCGGTCGTCGTGCTGGTGAAGAAGCTACCGAATTCGAACTCCCACTTGGGGAGGAGGGCCGTAACTCCTTCGGTCTCGGTCTCCATGCCCGCGGCGCTCGCGGTGTCGTCCTGGGCGATCGCTCCCGCCGCGGTCGCGAGCGCGAGCAGGGCGAAGGCGGTGATCAGGTGGTGGCGCAGGATCGACATCTGTGACTCCTCGGGTGGATGGACGCGACCGCCCCCCAGCAATCGCAGGGCGATTGTCCCTGCCGGCGGAGGCCTCGTCATCAGCGAACTGTGACGCTTCCGTGAATCATCGGGCTCCGCTCGGGGTCCTTTTAGCACAACTCCACGGATTGCTGGTGACTTCCGATCCGTCTAGAGTAGGCTTGGCAACCGATTCAAGGGGAGGGTCAGAATGGAAAGAACTCAGGGAATGGGACTTCTGCGCGCAGTCGCGGTGGTGCTCGCGATCGGCGCATTGGCCGCCTGTAGCTCGACTGGAACCGGCAGCGGCTCGAGCGCCACCCATCTGGAGAGATGGTCCGCGAACGCCCGGAGCACGGGGACCATCGCCGGCGGTCAGACGGCCCAGATCACGGTCGTTGTGACTCGTTGGAGCACCGAGGACCAGCGCACGGAGCTCCTCGAATCGCTCACGCGCGATGGCAACCGGCAGATGTCGGCCGCCCTGCGCACGCAAGAAGTGGCCGGGTGGATTCGTACCACTGACAGCCTGCGTTGGGACCTCCGGTACGCCCGTGAGGTGGAGACCGACGGCGGCCGCCGGATCATCATGGCCACGGATCGTCCGGTCGGCTTCGGCGAAGCGGCCCGGCAGACCCGATCGCTCGACTACGATACGAGCCTGATCATCCTGGAGCTCGACGACGGCAATCGCGGAACCGGCACCGTCTTCGTGGGTGCCGAGCTCGAGCTCGATCCGGAGACCAACACGCTCACGGTCACCGGAGCGTCGTCACGCCCGGTCGAGCTGGTGAACGTCCGCGGCCGCTAGCTCTACCTGAGCCAGCCGCGGATCCAGGAGACCCAGTACCGCTTGCGCAGCTCTTCGAGCGCTGCGGCGGTCGGTAGATCGCTGCGTCTCTCGGCCGAGGAGAGGTGCGTTACACAGAACCAGAGGTGGCCCCAGGCCCGGCTGCCGTCCGGTGGCGGCTCGTAGTCGGAGAACCTTACCGATCCGCCGCCATCGTCGAGAGCGAACCGCTTGCCGCAGAGTGCACAGACCGCTGCTTTCATCCTGCCCGCGGTGATTGTACAAGGTTCGACCGCGCCGTTGCTGAATCGTCACAGACGAAGAGCCGGCGGCCGCCGCAAGAGCAGGTGGGTCGACGGGTAGAGCTCGAGGCCGAAGGGTAGATAACCGAGGTAGCCGAAGAGCGGCATCTCGAAGATGTGCGCGAAGCCCAGGTAGGGGACGTCGTAGGTCCACTTGGGGTAGCCGTAGAAGTTCCAGAGCTCCCAGAAGAAACCGCAGACGAGGGCACCCAGGGCGAGGAGCACGAGGGGGCGGCGCCGACCCTGCTCGAGGAATCCGAGGAGCGAGCGGCGGCCCAGCGCGTGCGCCAGCGGGTCGAGCAGGAAGACCAGCGACAGCCAGAGCAGCGGGAAGAAGAGCCGCGGCCAGATCAGGAGCAGTGCCAGCATCAGGACGCCGCCCGCGAAGAGCTTCAGGCGCAGCCCGGGCCTGACCGCGAGACCGGGGCCAGCATCGAGACGCCGGCCCCAGCGGAACGTGCCGAGCAGCTCGGCGGTCTCGAACACCGCCGGGATGACCGTCGAATAGGCGATCGAAGACAGGACGAAATAGGTGACCGGCCCGAACTGCTCGCTTCCGGGGTAGACCCAGTTGCGGACCCGCAGGTTCAGGATCTCGAAGAGCCACCAGACCGGCACCGAGGCCACGAACAGCCGCACGAAGTCGCTCGGCGAGCGCCGTAGGATCGAGCTGCCCGACCGGCGGAGCACCAGGGCGTCGACCACCAGGATGTAGCCGACCCAGAGCGGCGTGAACAGCAGATGCGTTCTGAGGCCCTCGAGGAGCCAGTTGAGAGGCCAGCAGACCAGGATCAGAGCCAGTCCGAGCCAGCCGTGCCAGGCGCGCGGGATCAGAAGCTCCAGAACCGGGGGATGAAGGTCACCGACAGGATCCAGAACACGATGCTGAGGGGCACGCCGGTGCGCAGGAAGTCGGTGTACTTGTAGCCCCCGGGGTTGTAGATCATCGTGTTGGTCTGGTAGCCGACTGGGGTCGAGAAACCGGTCGAGGCGGCGAAGGTGATCGCCATCAGGAACGGTCGCGGGTCGACGCCCACCTGCTCGGCGGTCGAGATCGCGATCGGGGCCAGCAGGACGGCGGCGGCGTTGTTGCTCATGGTGTCGGTCATGACCGAGGTCATCAGGTAGACCACCGCCAGCACGGCGACCGGTCCGAGGTGACCGACCGTCCCGACCGCGTTGCCGGCGATGAAGCCGGCGGCACCCGTCTTCTGCATGGCGATCCCGAGCGGCAGGATGCCGCCGAGCAGAAAGATCACCTGCCAGTTGATCGCGTTGTACGCCTCCTCCACCCGCAGGCAGCGGGTGAGCACCATCGCCAGGCAGCCGAGGATCGAGGTGATCACGATCGGCAGCACGTTGAAGGCCGCCAGGCCGACCACGGCGGCGAGGATCGCCATCACCACCGGGGCCTTGTGCTTGAGGGCGACTCCCCCCGGCACCTCGTCGAGGACGATGAAGTCCTTGTCGCTCCGGAGTGCCTTGATCTGTGCTTCGTGCGCCTGGATCAGCAGGGCATCGCCCAGTCCGAATCGCACCGAGTTGAGCTTGTCGCGGATGGTCTCGCCGCGCCGCTGGACCGCCAGTACCAGAGCCTTGTAGCGATTCCGGAAGTCGAGCTCCTTCAGGTTACTGCCGATCAGCTCCGAGCCGGGTGCGACCAGCGCCTGGACGAGTCGCAGATCTTCGGTCTGCAGGGTCTCGTCGCGCAGCTTGAACTCGGCGTTCAGCTCGAGCTTCGCCGTGTCGCGGAGCCGCATCAGCTCGCGCAGCTTGCCGCGCACCAGCAGCACGTCACCCTGCTGGAGCGCTTGGCGCAGCGGCGCCCAGACCGCCTCTTTCACGTGCAGGAGACGCAGGACGGTGACGTCGTGGTCTTCGCCCAGCCGGCTCTCCAGCACCGAGCGTCCGATCAGCGGCGACCTCTCCCCGACCCGCAGCTCGGTGATGTACTCGCCGAGCTGATAGGTCACCGCCAGCTCCTGAGCCTTGCGCTCGGGCAGCAGCCAACGGCCGAAGATCAGGAAGAAGAGGACGCCCGCCGCGAACAGGATCAGACCCATGCGGGAGAACTCGAACATGCTGAAGGCGCCATAGCCGGCGCGGTCCGAGATCGAGCTGACCAGGAGGTTGGTCGAGGTTCCGACCAGCGTGCAGACGCCGCCGAACTGCGAGGCGTAGGAGAGCGGAATCAGGAGCCGCGAGGCGGCGATCTTCCGCCGGTTGGCGACCACCATCACCAGCGGAATGAAGACCGCTACCGCCGCGGTGTTGTTGACGAACGCCGAGATGACCGTGATCGTCCCCATGATCACCACCAGAGCGGTGAAGTAGCTCTTGCCGAACCGGACCATCAGGTGGCCGATCGCGGCCGTCGCGCCGGTCTTCTGAAGCCCCGCGCTCAAAATGAACATCGCCGCGACGGTCACCGTCGCCGGGTTGCTGAATCCGGAGATCCCCTCCTCGGGCGTGACCAGCTTGAGACCGAGCAGCGTTCCGAGGACGAGCAACGCCACGAAGTCGATCGGGAACTTCTCCGAAATGAAGAGGGCGACCGCACCGATCAGGATCGCCAGCACCAGGATCGCTTCGAGTGACACGGAACGCCGAGTTTATGCGAAGGAGGACCGGGAGTAGAATCCCAAAAGAAGTCCGTCTAAATAGTTAAAGGGGGTATGCCATGGCTATCTCGGTCCCGGACGAGCCTGTCTATTACTACGAGTGCCACGCTGGGGACTTCCGGCTGGTGGCCTTTCTGCCCACCGCCCACCTCGAACGGCTGGCCGCCGAGGGCCAGATCGCCCATCGGGCGCTGGTCGACTTCCCCGACGGCCTCGATCTGGACTGCACCGAGCCCGACTTCCGGCAGTTCGAGGAGACCTACGACTACCGCCACCCGCACGACGCGGGGAAGCTCCGCCAGGCGTTCCTGGCGATCTTCTCGAGCACCCACGACTGGCGGAAGTTCCGCGGATCGGGCTACCTGGCGGCGGCTGATCTCGAAGCGGAGCTCGAGCCGGTCGAGAGGGTGGTGCGCGAGACCGCCGAGGTGAGCGAACCGCGGATCAGGTCGCGGGGCGCCGCCCCTCCCGAGGACCGCCGCCAGGCGACCCGTGAGCGCGCCACCCAACGCCGGGAGCTCCGTTCGGCCCTCGAGCGCTACGAGGCCAAGAGCGTCGATCCGGCCAAGAGCCTCCGCCAGCAGCGATTCAGGAAGATCAAGATGAGCAAGGGCGAGCCGGCGCCCGAGTTCTTCGCCAAGGTCCAACGGAAGGGAGGGCGCTAGCGCCATGATCACCAACCCGGACGGCAACCTCCACGTCTACATGCTGAGCGTCGGCCAGGGAGACAGCTCGATCGTTATCTCTCCCGGCGGCAGCGTCATCGTGATCGACGCGACCCGACCGAGCAAGCTCATCGCCCTGCTCGACGATCTCGGTCTCGACGGCACGGTCGAGCAGCTGATCATCACCCACCCGCACAGCGACCATTTCAACGGCGGCAACAGCCTGGCCAACCAGAAGACCATCGCCGAGGCGACCCTCGCTCCGTTCTGGCACGAGTTCGGTCTGGGCCCGGCGACCTACCGGCAGCTGATCGGCAGGCTAGAGGACCAGGACACGAACACGACCTTCCTCTCGGGCTACAGCCGCTGGTATCCGGACGGCGCCCTCACCACCCAGCCGGGCGATCAGAACCCGGAGGTCGACCCGGACGCGCCGTTTCTGGAGCTGCTCGGCCCGACCAACGGACTGGTCCGTCAGCTCGAGGACGCCAACGTCTTCAACACCAACCACCTGTCGATCATGACCCGTCTCGCCTGGCGCAACTTCCGGATGGTCAGCGCCGCCGATTCCCAGCTCGAGAACTGGTCGTTCTTCGACTCGGAGCGGCTGATGGAAGAGAGCTGTCAGGTGATGCGCGCGGCGCACCACGGCAGTCAAAACGGTACGCAGTGGGAGCGGGTCGACCGGCTCGACCCGCGCGAGCTGATCGTCTCGTCCGACCCCGACAGCCGCCACCATCTCCCCGACCTGACCGGCGCCGCGATCTTCGCCGAGTTCAATAGCGACGACGCGCGCATGGCGTTTCTGACCCGGGCTACCGGGACAATCCACCTGACGGTGACCGCCGGAGGGCGGCGGAGCTACGAGATGTTCGGTGAGGACCCCGACGATTCGGTCGACCTCACCACCGGCGTGGTCCTGGACGACGCGTCCAACCCGACCGATTGGCCCACCTTGCTCGACGACCGGGTCGGCGGCCTCTAGCCTAGCCAGATGGCAGCGGGAGCAGGTGTCGGCCAAGTCGGTCGGCCCCAGGCGGTGCTGGTCCCCGCGATAGGGGTAGAGCCCGGCGTGACACTCCCGGCAGGCCAGGCCGCCCTCCAGGACCGCCGTGTGGGTCTTCTCGAAGTGCCAGTAGCCCGGGCGCGACTCGGCGATCTCGAGGTCGAGGCGGTGACACCCGGTGCAGGCCCGGTTCTCGAACTCGGCTGGGGCCTCGCCCGGTCGATCGGGGCTGCTCTTCTCCACCGCCACGCCGGTCGGCACGCCCAGGCCCGCGAGCACGGTCCGGGCGGCTACCCGACCGGTGACGATCGACGGGCCGAGAAACGTCCCTTCGAGACCCGCCCAGCCGTTGATTCCCCCGAACCCGGCCAACTCGCCGACCGCGTACAGCCCGGGGATGACGGAACCGTCCCGATCGAGCACCTGAGCGTCCGCGTCGATCGCCACGCCACCCATGCTCTTGCGGGCCAGCGGATAGAGCGACAGCGCATAGAACGGAGGCGTGTCGAGCGGAATCGGCCCCTCCTGCCAGCCGGGCGCCAAATCGTACGGGACTCCGCCGTGACCGAAGCGTCCGAAGTCCTCATCGACGCCGTCAACGAGCATCCGGTTATAGCGCTCGACGGTCCGGACCAGGGTCTCGGCCGGCAGGCCGGCCGCCTGTGCCAGCTCTTCGAGCGAGTCCGCGACTCGCGCGATCTCCGGATCGCTCAAGAGCACTCGCTCGACCACTGCCGGATCGGCCCAGTGCGAGCCGCTCACGAACAGACGGCGCTTCCCCTTCTGGTCGAAGATCATCCAGAAGCGCGCCGGGCTCTGACGCAGGAGCGCCCGGAACCTCTCCTTGGTGCTGCCGGTCTCGTTGACGAACCGCTCGCCGTCGAGGTTCACCCAGACGGCAGCACCGTTGCTCGAGTTGAGGCCGCGGTCGGTACTCGGGTACCGCGGATCGGGCAGGCCGGTGGCGTAGTTCCACTGACGGTCCATGTCCACCAGCGCGGCGCCGGACGCTTCGGCCAGGCGATGGCCGGACCCGACCGAGTGAACACCCGAGCCGACCAGGATCCGCTCCGGAAACGGGTACGCCTCGGGCCAGAACTCCCGCACCATCTCCAGGTTGCTCTGAAAGCCGCCGGTGGCGAGGATCGTGTGCTCGGCCCGGAACTTCCGACGCTTGCCGGTCCGCAACGCTTCGGCCTCGACTCCGATGACCCGTCCGTTCTTGCGTAGCAGCCCGTCGACCGCGGTGTTCCAGACGAACTCAATCGACGGATGCTCGACACAGGCGCGGTAGATCGGCTCGACCAGACCCAAGCCGCGGCCGGCGGGACTGTGAAAGCGTGGAACGCTGTTGCCAGGCAGCTGTAACAGGTGGTCGGTGAAGGTGATCCCCAGATCGGTCAGCCAGTCGTGGACCATGGCATCCGAGTTGCGAACGTAAAAGGAGACCCACTCCCGGTCGGCGTCCTCGCCCCACTCGAGGAAGTCGCGCTCGGCGAGCTCCGGGCTGTCCCGGACCCCGGCCGCCGCCTGGACCGGCGTGTCGACGATGCACAGCCCACCGTGTGCCATCACCGCGTGACCGCCGAAGATCGACGACATCTCGACCACCCGCACCGTGGCGCCGCCCCGGGCGGCCTCCAGAGCCGCCGACAGTCCCGAGATGCCGGCGCCGACCACAAGCACGTCGGTCGGCTGTGGTGCCGAGCAGGCGATCGCCAGCAGTGCTGGGACCGGAGCGAGCCGGTGGAAAGCGGACCGGAGCCGGGTCAAACGTCGCGGGCCAGTCGAAAGCCGAAGAACTGCCAGCGCTGATCGGGCGGGAAGAAGTTCCGGTAGGTGGTGCGGATGTGCGAGCGGGGCGTCGCGCACGAACCCCCGCGCAGAACGACCTGGCTGCTCATGAACTTCGAGTTGTATTCCCCGAGCGCTCCCGCGGGCGGCTGGTAGCCCGGATACGGCGAATAGGCGCTACGGGTCCACTCCCAGACGTCGCCCAGGAACTGACCACGCGACGCGGAGTCGGCCGAGAGCGGGCGCGGATGGTAGTGGCCTTCTTCGACGAAGTTGGCCGTCGGATCGGCGTCGCCACAGGCGACCGCCTGGCCGAGCACGCTGTCGGCTGCGATCTCCCACTCCGCCTCCGTCGGCAGCCGGGCGTCGGCCCACCGAGCGTAGGCGTCGGCCTCGTACGAGCTGACGTGACAGACCGGCTCCTCGGCACGGACCGGACGGAGTCCCGCCAGGGTGTACTGCAGCCACTCACCACCCTCTTCGACCCAATAGAGCGGCGCCGCGAGGCCCGCGGCCCGCACCTCGGCCCAGCCGTCCGAGAGCCAGAGCTCGGGGCGCTGGTAGCCGCCGTCGCGCATGAAGTCGAGATACTCGCCGCTGGTGACCAGACGGGAAGCGATCCGGAAAGACTCGACGAAGACGCGATGGCGGGGCCCCTCGTTGTCGTAGGCGAAGCCGTCGGTGCCGTCGGAACCGATGTCGCACAGCCGCTCCTCGAACCGGTGCCAGTCGACGGCCGGCACTTCGACGGCCGCGCTGGCCTTCTCCCGCCGGTAGACCGGGCGGAGTGGATTGTGCGAGAAGACGTGCTTGATGTCGGTCAGCATCAGCTCCTGATGCTGCTGCTCGTGCTGCAGCCCGATCTCGATTACGGGCCGGACCTTCGCCAGCGTCTGGTCATCGACCGAGGCCAGGAGCTCTCCCATCCGCTCGTCGATGTGGCGGCGGTAGCTCCGCACCTCGGCCACCGTCGGACGGGACAGTAGCCCTCGCTGCGGCCGTAGGTACTGCTTTCCGAGCGAGTTGTAGTAGGAGTTAAACAGATACTTGAAGGTCTGGTTGGGCGCCTCGTAGCCTTCGACAAAGGCCTCGAGGACCAGCGTCTCGAAGAACCAGCTGGTATGCGCGAGGTGCCACTTCGTCGGGCTCGCCTCGGGCATCGATTGAACGACGTAGTCCTCCACCTCGAGTGGCTCGCAGAGGGTGTCGCTCCAGGCCCGGACTGCCCGGTAGCGCTGCGCTAGCGCCTCGGTTGCCGTCGTCTCGGCCCTCTCCGCGGTCCTCTGGGTGTCGATCGCCTGACTCATCCAAATAGCCTCCGTGGCCCACGCTCCGCCGTGCGGCGGGCCGAGTCTATCCGGTCGCAGAGCGACTACTCGAAACGCGCGCCCAGGGCCTCGAAGCCCGGGTCGTTCCAGAGCGGTTCGAACGTAGGATCGAGTCGGAGAAGCGGGACGCTAAACCAGGTATTGGCCGTCAGGAGGATCTCGAGCTGTTCGAGGGCGAGCTCAGCGTCGCCAACCGTCGTCGCGATGGCCGCCAGCTCGAAGTGGGAGCGACTTCCGTGCAGCGCGTCCCTCCCTAGCGGATAGAGCTCGACCGCCCGCCTACCGGCCGCCAGGGCCGCCTCGCGGTCGCCGAGGCCGGCCAGAGCGCGACCGAGCGAGCCGTGGAGGCGAGCGTCGTCCGGTGACCGTTCCAGCGCGGCCTCCAACTCCGCCCGCGCCTGCCGCCAGAGTGTCGCGGCGAGCTGCCGGTTCCCTCGGCGCGCTTCGACATCCGCGAGCAGTTGCGCCCGCGCCGGCCGCACGTCCGGCGTGACGACCAGGAGGCCCCCGGGGAGCCTCGTGACCGCCTGGGCCGCGGCGTCCCAGTCACGCTCGTAGAAGGCCTGGAGGAACGAGAACCACGCCGAGAATGTGCTCTCCTCGCCCGGCAGCTCCTCGAGTGCCGCCCGACCCGCCGTCAGGTCACCCTCTTGCCAGTGGACCAGGGCCTTGAGCGCGTACGCCGCCTGCTGATCGGGAGCGAGTGCAATCGATCGATCGAGCGCTTCGATCGCGCTCTCGGCGTCCCTGGTAGAGAGGAACATCACGCCCAGCTCCCGCGGCAGGTCGCTCGCCACAGGGTCGAGCCGTGCCGCCTCGGTCGCGAAGTGGATCGCATCGTCCCATCTACCCTGGCGTCGGGCGATCCAGGCGTTGGCGCGCAGCAGTCGGCCCTCGCCTGGCGCCAGCTTCTCGGCGTCCGCCAGAGTGGCGAGCGCCGCGTCGTAGTCACGCTTGCCCCAGTAGTAGTGGTAGACGAGCGCGATATGCGCCTCGGGGCTCTCGGGCTCGATCTCCAGGGCGCGATCCACCGCGGCACGCGAGGCTGCGAGTCGCTCCGGTGAGTTGTCGTAGCCGAGATTCATCAGAGCGGCGTGTGCCATGGCGAGCTGGGCCCACGCCTGGACGAAGCCGGGATCGAGCTCGACGGCACGCTCGAACATCTGTACTTCCAGCAGCCGATCGTCCTTGGAGTAGGTCCGCCGGCCCGTCGAGTCCAGTCCGCGAAGGTACGCCTGGTAGGCCTCCAGGTTCTCGGTCGGGCGGCTCTCCACCATCTCTCGCTCGCGGTCGCCGAGCGTGACACCGAGCTGCTCGATCACCCGACCGGCGATGTCGCTCTGCACTTCGAAGATGTTCTCGAGGACGTGATCGTAGGTGTCGGCCCAGAGCTGGCGATCGTCGGCGACCCGGATCAGCTGCGGCGTGATGCGCACGCGGCTCCTGTCGTTCTCGCGGGCCCAGCGGACCGTGCCCTCGAGGACGTAGCCGACGCCGAGCTCGGCGCCGATCTCCTGGATCGACTTCTGGGTGCCGGCGTAGCGGCGGGCGCTGTTACGTGAGATAACCCCGAGTCCCCCGGCCGAAGCGAGCCGGCTGGTGATCTCCTCGGCGATACCGGCGGCGAAGTACTCGTCCTCGGCGGCACCGAGATTCTCGAACGGCAGCACGACGACCATCTCGCGCTCGGACTCGACGACTGTCGCCGCCGAACCGTCCGGGTCGGTGCCGGAGTCCCTGATCAGCCAGAGACCGGCGACTACCGCCAGCGCCACGAGGGCGAGCCCACCGAGCCAGGTCCCTCTGCTCACGGCGGCGGGCCGTGCCGGACTCGGCGCCGGGCGTACGACCGACCTCGAGGGAACCTGGCTCTCCTCTTCCCTCTTCAGCGCTTCGAGCTCGTTGCGAACGTCGAGCGCGCTCTGAAAGCGGCGGCGAGGGTCCTTCTCCAGGCAGTGATGCACGATCCGGTCGAGCTGCCTGGGCAGCTCGACCCTGTGCTCCAGCACCGGCCGGGGCTCGTCCTTGAGGATCGAGGCCAACAGAGAGGTCGAGCTGTCGCCGCTGAACGGATGCTGCCCGGTCGCCATCTGGTAGAGGAGGACACCGAGCGAAAAGATGTCGCTGCGGGCATCGACCGATTTGCCTTCGATCTGCTCGGGCGACATGTAGGGGACGGTGCCGACCAGGGTTCCGTCCTGGGTCAGCGCCTCCGCCGCGGCCAGGGTCGCCTCTTCCGAGCCGACCACGCTCGCCACCGGCTTGGCGAGGCCGAAGTCGAGGATCTTGACCCGTCCGTCGTCGGTCACCATCACGTTCGCCGGCTTGAGATCGCGGTGGGTGATCCCACCGGCGTGCGCCGCAGACAGAGCGTCGGCCAGCGGTATCGCGATCTCGAACAGCCCCGGCAGCTCCATACCGCCACTCGGAATCAGACGGTCGAGGGTCTTGCCCTCGACGTGCTCCATGGTCAGGAAGCGAATGCCGTCCGACTCCTCCACCGTATGGAGAGTGACGATGTTCGGGTGGTTGAAGCTCGCAACCGTGCGCGCCTCGCGCTCGAAACGCTCGAGTCGGGAGGCGTCTCCGGCCACTTCGTCGGGCAGCACCTTCAAGGCCACCTGGCGCCCGAGCGTGGTGTCCTCGGCGAGATAGACGGTCCCCATGCCGCCGCTTCCCAGCTCGCGGAGAATCCGGTAGTGCGCGAGCGAGCGCCCGATCATTCTGCTGGCGGATCTTACAGCGCCTCGAAGCGCGTCCGCCGGCCGGGGCTCAGAGCCGTTCGGTCCGGTAGCGCTCGAGCTCCTCTTCGAAGAGGCTCGCCGCTGCCGGTGGTGGTGCCAACCGGTCTAGATCGCGCCGCAGGTTGTCTGCGCCGCCAGCCGGGAGCAGCTCCAGCCGGCGGCGGTCGAGAGCCGACTCGAAGGCGTCGCGGGCGCGCTCGGGCCGGCCGAGCTCGAGCTCCAGAACCGCCCTGAGAAGGAGCGCGGTGCGCTCCTTGGGATCGATCTCCAGCACGCGATGTACCGCTTGGAGCGCATCCTCCGAGAGGCCCAGCGCCCGCTGGCTCTCCGCCAGGCCCAGATGTGCTTGCACCGCTTCGGGAGCTCCCGCGATCGCTCGTCGAAACGCCTCCGCGGCCCGCTCTGGGACCCCCGCCGTGGCCCAGGCCTTGCCGGCGTCGACGTAGACCAGCGGGGGCCAGTCCCCGGACGCGAGCGATGTGTCGAAGTGACGGCTCGCCTCGTCCTGGGCACCCCGGGCAAGGGCGATCGTGCCGCGCAGGAAGAGGGTCGCCGGATGAGAGGCCATCTCGGGCCCCAGCCCGGCGACCAGCTGCTCGCTCTCGTGGGTCTCGCCCTGGTGCAGGAGATAGTTGGCGAGCACCAGGATCGCCTGTGGCGAGTCGGGCGCGCGGGCGAGGGCCTTGCGCAGGGTCGCCTCCTCCTGCTCGGAATCCTCGCGCTGGCGATACATCTGCGCCAGCTGTAGCAACACCTCGACGTCGGCCTCCGGGTCGGCCGCCGCCCTGCGGAACGCCTTGAGGTGATCCTCGAACGCGGCCTCCTCGCGGTGCCGTTCGAGCAGCTCCTCGCCGATCTCGGCGTGGCCGGTCGCCACCAGCATCTGGCCCAGGCCCAGGAGGCTCGGTAGGTGGTATCGGTCCCGCCCGAGGCCACGGGCGAACGCGTCGATCGCGGCGTCGAGCCGGCGTCGTCGGCGCTCGAGCTGCCCCAGCTCCGCCCAGACGTCGGCCTGGTCGAGGATCTCGGCGGTCGCGCCGATCTCGATCGCCGCCCGGTCGAGCTCGCCCAGCTCGGCCAACGCCAGCCCGAGACCGTACCGACACTCGACATCGCCGGGGACCAGGGCCGCGCAGCGACCGAAGTGCTCGGACGCCTCGCTCGGTGACCGCCGATCGGCGGCGAGCTCACCGAGCGCGCGATGGGCTGGAGCGTGGTCGGGGCTGACCTCGATCACCCGCCGAAGCGCCGCCTCGGCGCCAGCCACGTCACCCGCCGACCGCAGGCGCTCGCTCTCGCTCATCAGCTCGCTGCGCTCGGCCGCGGCCTGCCGCTCGAGCTGCTCGCGTCGCTGGCAGGCTGGAATGACCAGCGTGACGACCAATAGGACCGGCACCGCGAGCCTTTGGCCGAGGACTCGATTCATCCCCGAGGCTCCAGGCGGGTGACCTGCTGGGGGTCGGTCGAGATCCGGTCGGGCGGGAGCTCTTCCTCCGTGCCGTCGGGCCAGCGCACGAGCAGCCGCTCGACTCGGACGCCATCCGCCAGCCCGAAGACCAGTCGCGACCCTCCCTGGGCGAGGTAGCTGCTCCCGGCCCGGACCTCCTCGACCTGGCGGCCGCCGCGGTCGTCGACCAGCACCACTCGAGCACCGACCGCCGGGCGCCCGGAGGCGAGGCGCAGGTCGAGCACCACGGCCGGCCGACCGTCCCCGATCCGGTTGAACAGGACGGTCGCCGCCTGGTTGCAGGAGGTGACCAGGACGTCCTGA
Organism: Thermoanaerobaculia bacterium; assembly: GCA_947259925.1. Lineage (GTDB taxonomy): Bacteria > Acidobacteriota > Thermoanaerobaculia > Multivoradales > JAHEKO01 > JAHEKO01. The sequence continues at coordinate 7,729 of CAMYOG010000032.1, read as the reverse complement.
TCGCCGTCCCCATCCAGGTCTCCGGCGGCGACCGCCCGGCCGACCCGCTCCTCGGAGAACCACGACCCGGGATTCGCCACTGCGGTGAAGCGTCCACCCTCGCTTTCGAACAGTTGATCGGGCTGCTCGAACGACGAGGTCGACCGGACGTTGCGCGCGTTGTCGAGGATGTGACCGTTGGTGATGTAGAGATCGAGATCGCCGTCCAGGTCGGCGTCGAACAGCTCCACACCGAAGCCGACGCGCTCGTGACTCGGAGCGGCGAGGCCGACGGCCCGGGTCGCGTCCTCGAAGATGCCGTCGGCGAACTGCAGGTAGACCGTGTTGGTCTCGAGATCGAGATTAGTGACGATCAGGTCGAGGCGGCCGTCGCGGTCGATGTCACCGGCATCGACACCCATCCCGGCCTCGGTCACGCCCTCCTCGTTGAACGCGACCCCGGTCGAGACCCCGACCTCTCGGAACCGGCCGTCTCCCAGATTCCGCCAGAGGAAGTTCCGGGTCGAGTCGTTCGACACGTAGAGATCGACCCAGCCGTCGTCGTCGTAGTCGGTCCAGATCAAACCCAGCCCCTTCGACTCGTCGGGATCTTCAACGGCGATCCCGGACGTCGTCGATTGATCCGAGAAGGTCCCATCGCACCGACCCGCGAACAGCCGGTCGGGAACGCCGCCGTAGGCGTCCGGATGACAGTAGCCGGGCGAGCCTCCCGCGTCACAGACCTTGTGCGTCTCGAGGGTGAAATCGACGTAGTTGACGATCGCCAGATCGAGGCATCCATCCCGGTTGTAGTCGGCGAACGCGCAGCTCGTCCCCCAGGCGTCGTTGACCAGGCCGCTGCCGGCGGTCCGGTCGACCAGCCGGCCACCCTCGTTGAGAAGGAGTCGATCGGGCCCGAAACGCGTCAAGACGACGTCCTCGTCCCCGTCTTCGTCGACGTCGCCGGCGCACAACCCCATGCTGTAGCCGGGCACAGCGTCCAAGACCTCAGCGCTGACATCGGTGAAATGCCCGGTACCGTCGTTGCGCCAGACGGAGTCCCGCCATCCCTCCTGGTCAGTGTGCCCCGGAAGCGGTTGTCCCTGGAGCAGGATGATGTCGAGATCGTCGTCGCCGTCGAGGTCGACCAGCCCGCCGCCGCCGCCCATCGTCTCGACCATGAAGCGTCGACCGCTGCCGCCGTGTCGATGCGTAAAGTCGAGCCCCGAGCGGGCGGTCGCGTCCTCGAACCAGACGCTCGTGGTGACCGCGGGCTCGTCCCCGGAGTCACTCGCCGGGACCTCCGAGCTGGGCGACGGGCCGCAGCCCGCCAGAGCCGCGGCACCAGTCAGTAGCGGCACGACCAGCTGTCGCCCCAGGCTCACGGCGTTCGAGCTCCTTCGTGTCCACCGGCGACAGTGCGAACGTCGAACCTGGGTAGATCGAGGACGCGAAGCTCCTCGGAGCCCTCGACCAGCTCGTAGATCCGGCCGAGCTCGACCGCCGAGAACTCCTGGACCGCGCCGCTCGTCGGCCAACGGACCCGGAGGGTGCGCACCACCGACGCATCCCCGACACCGATCTCGGCCCGCAGGCTGTTGGCGCCGAAGCTGCTCCCCGAGCCGACGACCCGGTGGATCGAGCGGACGCCGTCCGCCCCGTCCTCGACCACCAGCTCGATGCGCGCGCCGATCGCCGCCCGGTTGGACGACACGCCGACCAGGTCCAGCGCCAGCGCACGACGCTCGTTTCCGGGGTTGGCGAAGAAGGCGTTCGGTTGTTGCTCGCCCGGCACGAACCCACCCGCTTGCAGGAAGATGTCCTGGTCGTGGTCGTTGTCGAGGTCGCCGAAGGCGACTCCGTGCCCCTTCGGCAGATGCCCGGTCTGGGTCGGCACCGTGACGTCGACGAAGCGCCCTCCGCGATCGTTCCAGAGCAGAACGTTCGGAACCTGCATCTCGAGCAGCGGGTTGCCGGTCCCCAGGTAGATGTCGAGCCAACCGTCGTTGTCGATATCGCCGAAGTTGGTGCCCATCGGCAGTACGACGTGATCGAGCCCGGCCGCCTCGGTGACGTCCTCGAAGAAGCCGCTGCCGTCGTTGCGGTAGAGGCGTGGCCGTTCGCCGGAGGTCTCCCGGCCGAGGTAATCGGCGACGATCTCCTCGAGGCCGGCCCGGTAGCCGGCGCAGTAGAGGTCGAGGTCGCCGTCGTTGTCCATGTCCCAGAACCAGGTGGCGAAGCTCCGTCCGACCGGTTCGGTGACGCCGCGCTCGGCAGCGACGTCGGTGAAGGTACCGTCACCCAGGTTCAGATACAGGCGGTTCGCGCCGAGGTTCGAGACGTAGAGATCGTCGTCGCCGTCGTTGTCGATGTCACCCCAGGCGACGCCCTTGGCCATCCGGTCGTTGGTGACCCCGGCCGCCGGGGCCACGTCAGTGAAAGTACCGTCGCCGTTGTTTCGAAAGAGCTGGCTCGGGAAGATCACCGCCCCCTCGAGCTGATCGGGGTCCTCGGCCTCCATCTCGTTGCCGATGTAGAGGTCGAGATCGCCGTCGGCGTCGAAGTCGGCCCAGGCCGAGGCCTGGGTCGGATAGGCCGGTGCCGCCAGTCCGGCCAGCGCGGTCACGTCCTCGAAGGTGCCGTCGCCCCGGTTTCTCAGCAGCGAGTTCCGGTGCCGGCCGTGGCTTGCCTGCCAGCCCCCGCGGGTGATGAAGATGTCCCGACGGCCATCGTTGTCGTAATCGGTCTGCTGGGTGTTGAAACCCCCGAGCTGCCCCACCAGACCGGCCTCTTCGGTCACCTCGGTGAGGCCCTGCTCGCCATCGTTCCGGTACAGGCGGACCGAGCGGCAGGGATCGTACGAGGTCTCGAAGAGGTCGAGCAGGCCGTCGCCATCGAAGTCGTCCATGATCGCCCCGCCCAGCAGGCTGGTGGTGGCGACGCCGAGCTGGTGACCGATCTCGTCGAATCGCGGCACGCCCGGCGGGGCCGGCTCCGAGGGTGGCTCGATCCGCCACCGGACGGGGACGCCGTCCGGATACGTCCGCAGGCTCATGTGCGCGAGGTTCAGGAGCCAGTGGGCCTCGAGGTCGTCGGGGCTGCGCTCGAGGATCGCCTCCAGGCGCCCGATGGCCGACTCCGTCCAGTCCGTCTTCCGGAACCCGCGGTCGGCGCCAGGTACGAACAGACAGACCGCCGGCGCGTCGGGCGTCGAGCAGTTCTGGACCTCGCCGTAGCGGAGCTCGGCGAGGATCCACTGATAGGCCACGCGGTCGGTCTGATCGGCCAGAGTGGGAAACCGATCGACCAGCTCGCTGGCGCGCCGCAGATAGGTGAAGGTCGAATCGAAGTCCGCCTGATCGAGTGCTCGGGCGGCCGCGCGCAGAAAGAGCTCCAGGTCCTCGCCGGGCACCACCGTCTCTCCGGCCGCGAAGCGCGCGATCTCGGCCTGGACCGCCCGAAGGGGGACCTCTCCGAGCTGCGGATGGGCGCTGTCACGGATGCTGACGCAGTCGCGCGCCAGGTCTTCTGTCGCAGCGGAGCCGCGTGGTGACTCGTCGATCGGAGGTCCGTCCGATTTCGGACCGCAGTCGGCCGCCAGAAGGGCGACCAAACCCGCTCCGAAAAGCACTCGCAGACCTTTACCGAAGTCGCTGAGGGCCGGCATCTGTCGAGGGACACGGATGATCATTGTCCGGCGTTCATCGAAGCGGCGCTGACCCCGGATTCCAGGCCATCGCAGCCGCGACAGACGTCCATTCTATGGCCTGCCCCCAGGCCGTTACAGCGAGTGCCGACAACGAAACACATGCCGGGCCTTGATCGGCCGGGACCTCGCTCACTACAAGATCACCGCCAAGCTCGGCGAGGGCGGCATGGGCGAGGTCTGTCGCGCCGACGACACCCGGCTCGACCGCGAGGTCGCCTTCAAGGTGCTGCCCGAGGAGATGGCCTCGGACCGGACACGGCTGTCGCGCGTCCGGCGCGAAGCCAAGACCGTTGCGGCGCTCAACCACCCGAACATCGTCACCATCTACGCGGTCGAGGAGGTGGACGGCGTCCACTTCCTGACCATGGAGCTCGTGGCCGGCAAGCCGCTCGACGAGCTCGTTCCGGCCGACGGCCTCCACCTCGACCGTTCCCTTGCCCTCGCGGTGCCGATCGCCGACACGGTCGCCAGCGCCTACGCTCGCGGCATCGTCCACCGCGATCTGAAACCGGCCAATGTGATGGTGACCGACGAGGGCTCCCGGGTGAAGGTGCTCGACTTCCCGCAGTCGCCAGAGCGGCCGAGCACATTGACCTCGATTGACATTACATGACATTATTTTGGATTCAATGACTCAGATCACCGCACGTGTCTCCGATGACATCGCCCGCAAGATCGATGAGGCTGCAGCCCAGCTGAAGCGCTCCCGGGCACAAGTGGTACGCCAAGCCCTGGAGTACTACCTCGAGGATCTCGAGGATCTCAAGCTTGGAATCGAGCGACTTCGGGATCCCGCGGATCCCATTCTCGAGTGGGACGACGTGCGACGTGAGCTACTCGATCAAGATTAAGCGTAGTGCGGCCAAGGACCTGCGACGGCTCCAGCCCGAAACTCGACGTCGCCTGGTCGCAGCGATCGATCGGCTGGCTGAGGAGCCCCTGGCCGGATCCGCACTGAAGGGCGAGTTCTCCGGGCTGCGGAGACTCCGGGTTGGCCGGTACCGGATCATCTACGAAGCCATCCACGGTGAACTGACCGTCCTGGTGGTTCGCGCAGCTGCGCCGACCCTCTGCGGACAGGTACTTCGCCGAGATCGACGGGCTCGGCCGGCTCCTTCTCGCGAATACTGCACGACACGAGCGGGTCCGACGGACCTCCTGGCGCTCGCGGTCGAGCACGGCTGCCGGCTGGCGACCTTCGACCGCTCGATTCCCACGTCCGCTGTTCTCGGCGCAACTCCCGAGCATCTGCTGATGTTGTAGGCAAGCGCTTCAGAGAACCCTGCGTCCCGCGGGCGCCCTCGGCGCGTGGTAGATTCTCCAAGCTGGATAATCTGAAGCTAGCCGGTGAGGTCCGACCCGCCGCGGCTCGAGTGAGAGCGCTCTCGTCGGATCCCCGACGGTCTAGAAGAGCTATCCGTGAAAGTCGCCGGAAGCTACATCTTCGACGCTCCGCCCCGAGTGGTCTGGGACGGACTCGTGGCCGTGAACCTAGTGCCCACATCCGTGTGGAGCATCGTCCGCGTGGCGATTATTCCGCTGATCCTCTATCTCGTTCTGCGTTGACGCCTCGGCAAGAAGAAAGGAGCCATCTTGATCCCAGGACCCTTCGACTACCACTCTCCCGCGACGCTGGACGAAGCTGTCGCTCTGCTGGGACAGAACGGCGATGCCAAGATCCTGGCCGGCGGCCAGAGCCTGATCCCGGCGATGCGGTTCCGGCTGGCGCTACCCGAGATCTTGATCGACATCAACGGGATCGCGGGCCTCGACGGTATCGCCGAGGCCGGCGACAAGCTCGTGATCGGCGGACTGACCCGCGAGTCGGCGCTCGAGGTGTCAGATCTCGTCCAACAGAAGTATCCACTGCTCGCCGACACCGCTCGGGTGATCGCAGACCCGCTGGTGCGCAACCTGGCCACCGTCGGTGGCAACCTCGCACACGCCGACCCGGCCAACGATCACCCGGCTACCATGCTCGCCTACGACGCCGAGGTCGTCGCGCGGGGCCCCAACGGCGAGCGGGTGATCGCGATCGACGAGTTCTTCACCGGCCTCTTCGAGACCTCCCTCGGCTCGAACGAGATCTTGACCGAGGTCCGCATCCCGCAACCATCGGCCGGCTCCGGGGGCGCCTACGTCAAGCTCGAGCGCAAGGTCGGCGACTACGCGATCTCGGCGATCGCGGTCCAGCTCACGCTCGACGGCGATGCGGTGAGCGCCGCCCGCATCGGTCTGACCAACGTCAGCCCGGTGCCGATCCGCTCCCCCGGCGCCGAGCAGGCGCTCATCGGGAGCTCCCCCACCGACGAAGTTCTCGAGGCCACCGGCCAGGCCGCCGCGGCCGAGTGCGACCCGTCGGCCGATCTGCGTGGCTCGGTCGAGTACAAGCGAGATCTGACGCGGGTCTTGACCAAGCGGGCCGTCGCGCGAGCGGTCGAGCGGGCCAAAGGAGGTTCGGCATGAGCCGGCACACCATCACCGTCAACGTCAACGGAGAGGACATCACCCGCGAAGTCGACGCCCGGAATCTCCTTGTCCACTTCATTCGAGAGGACCTGGATCTGACCGGCACCCACATCGGCTGCGACACCACCAGCTGCGGCGCCTGCACGGTGCTGCTCGACGGAAGAGCCGTCAAGAGCTGCACCGTCTTCGCCGTACAGGCCAACGGGCGCTCGGTCGAGACCATCGAGGCCCTGGCCGCGGACGGCAACCTCCACCCGCTCCAGGAAGGCTTCTGGGAGAAGCACGGCCTCCAGTGCGGGTACTGCACGCCCGGCATGATCATGAGCGCCAAGCACCTCCTGGAGGAGAACCCCGATCCCACCGAAGAGGAGATCCGCTGGGGGATCTCGGGGAATCTCTGCCGATGCACCGGCTACAACAAGATCGTCGAGGCGATCCAGTACGCGGCGGAGCAACAGAAGGAGGCCGAAGCATGACCCATCTGGACGACCGCTTCGAGCACCACACCCCGGTTCCGGACAAGACCTCGGCAACGGTCGAAACTACCCACGAGGTTAAGACCTCGACCCCGCCGGAGGTCTGCGGCATGGGGCATCGGATGAAGAGGAAGGAGGATCCACGCTTCATCCAGGGCAAGGGGCGCTATGTCGACGACGTCAAGCTCCCCGGGATGCTCTACATGGACATCGTCAGAAGCCCCTACGCCCACGCCAAGATCGTCTCGATCGACGACAGCGAGGCGCTAGCCATGAACGGAGTGCTGGCAGTGATCAAGGGCGAGACCCTGAAGGACGCGGGCGATCTCCACTGGATGCCGACCTTGATGTCGGACACCCAGATGGTGCTGCCGATCGACAAGGTCGCCTACTACGCCCAGGAGGTCTGCGTCGTCATCGCCACTGAACGCTACATCGCCGCCGACGCGGTCGAGAAGATCCACGTCGAGTACGAGCCGCCGTCGTCATCGCCACTGAACGCTACATCGCCGCCGACGCGGTCGAGAAGATCCACGTCGAGTACGAGCCGCTGGACGCCGTGGTCGACCCACACGAGGCACTCCAGGACAAGGTGATCGTGCGCGACGACAAGGAGAAGAAGACCAACCACGTCTGGCACTGGGAGGCCGGCGACAAGGAGGCGACCGACAAGGTGTTCGGCGAGGCCGCCCACACGGTCGAGCAGAAGATGCACATTCCGCGCATCCATGTGTCCTCGATCGAGACCTGCGGAATGGTGGCCAACTACAACAAAGTCACCGGTCACATGCAGATCTACATGACCTCGCAGGCCCCACACGCTCATCGCACGGTCTTTGCCCTGGTGAGCGGGCTTCCCGAGCACAAGATCCAGATCATCTCGCCTGACATCGGGGGCGGCTTCGGCGGCAAGGTGCCGGTCTACCCGGGCTATGTCTGTTGCGCCGTCGCGAGTCTAGTCACCGGCAAACCGGTCAAGTGGATCGAGGACCGCTCAGAGAACCTCCAGGCCGACAGCTTCGCCCGCGACTACCACATCAGCGCCGAGATGGCGGCGGACGCCGACGGCAAGATCACGGGTCTTCGGGTCAAGACC
>CAMYOG010000031.1 GCA_947259925.1 Thermoanaerobaculia bacterium | reverse complement strand
TCGCGATCCCCGGGGCGTTGGCCGCCTCCGGATACGCGATCCCCGAGCAATCGGCAAAGGCGTCCGGCCTGGCCGGCGCCTGGTGCGCGCGCGCCGACGACTCCGCCGCCAACTGGTACAACCCGGCGGCCCTGGTCTGGCTGGAGGAGAGCGAGTTCCAGGCCGGATCCAACTTCCTCTTCGTCGGCGACATGGACCTCTGGCAGACGGAACGGTTCGTCCCCGAGACGCTCCGAGGGCTACCGGTGCTCTACGAGGAGCCGGTGCCGGCGACCTACTCGCTCGCCGACAGTCTGGAGACGCCGGTCCACCTCTACTTCAGTCAGCGCTTGAGCGATCGGTTGGCCTGGGGGATCGGTGTCAACACGCCGTTCGGCTTGGTCAGCGACTGGCGCGACCAGCCGGTGACCTTCTCCGCGGCCACCTCGGAGCTGATCACCGTGATGGTGAATCCCAACTTTGCCTATCGCCTGGGCGAGAGCTGGGCTCTCGCCATTGGACTCGACTACGTCTACGCGGAGCTGAAGGAGTTCTCGGCCGAGCTCTTCACCCTGGTACCGGTGCCGACACCGACCGGTCCGGCGTTCGCCCTGGTCGAGCTCGGAACGCGGGACCTGACCGGCACCGGCGACGACCTGAGCTGGAATCTGGCCCTCCATCGGCGGGGTGACCCGTGGTCGTTCGGCCTGAGCTATCGCGCCGAGCTGACGCCGAGCATTCGAGGAGACATCCGGTTCAGCAACCCCTTGCTGCCCGACAGCGCGGCGCGAGGCGAGCTGAATCTGCCGGCGCGTGCCACCGCAGGTGCGGCGTGGGATCGGGGCGACCGGTGGGCCTGGGAGCTCGACCTGGAGTGGACCGATTGGTCGGTCTTCGATGCGCTTCGAATCGGATTCGAGAACCCCTTCGTTCCGGACATCGCTCTTCGCGAAGACTGGAACGACACGCTCGCCTACCGACTGGGAGTCGCTCGACGCTGGTCGGCGAGGCACGAAGGGCGGGCCGGGGCCCTGCTCGACGAACGACCGGGTAGGGCCGAGACGCTCCGGCCGTCGATCCCCGACACCGACCGGGCAGCCGTCACCGTCGGCTACGGCTTCACCGGCGCAGACTGGAACGTGGACGCCTACTACATGGCGCTCTTCTTCACCGATACCCTCGCGCTGCCGGGCGAGCCGGGCGAGCCGGGCGTGATCGGCGGTGAGTACTCCGGTTTCGGCAACGTCCTCGGCGTCACCGTGACCCGCCGCTTCTGAGGCGGCGCTAGCCGAGCTCCTTGCGGAAGAGTCGAGTCGCCAGGGCCAGGGTCACCGCGAAGAACAACAGCAGCGCCGCGGCCTCGGGAAGGTGGTCGCCGATCTCGGAGCCTCGCAAGAGGATGCCGCGCGACATGCGCACGTAGTGCGTCAACGGCAGCAGCTCACCGAGCCACTGAGCGGGTCGGGGCATGGCATCGAACGGGAACATGAAGCCGGAGAGCAGCACCGACGGCAGGAAGAAAAAGAAGGAGAGCTGTGTCGCCTGCAGCTGATTGGCCGTGATCGACGAGATGACCAGCCCGAGGGTGAGATTCGCGGCGATGAACAGGAAGGACGCGATCGCCAGATCGATCAGCGAGCCTCGTACCGGTACCCGGAACAGCAGCAGCCCGGTCAGCAGGACGATGACGATCTGGACGAAACCGATCGCCACGTAGGGTGCGATCTTGCCGACCATCAGCTCGAAGCGCTGCACCGGCGTGGCGATCAGGAACTCGAAGGTCCCCCGCTCGCGTTCCCGCACGATCGACAGGGCGGTCATCAGGATCATCGTGGTCGTCAGGATGACTCCGAGCAGAGCTGGGACGACGAAGACCGGGGTCCGAAGCTCCGGGTTGAAGTAGGTCAGGACCGAGAAACGCCAGGGCCGCTCGCGGACCAGGTCGGGCTGCACCGAGTACCTGACGGCCGAGCGGGCGGCGGTGTCGCCGGGACCGACGACGTAGGTCGCGCCGTGCCGGTTGAGGTGTGCTTCGAAGCCCGCGGTCGAGGCCTGCACGGCGCGGGCGAGCGTCGGGTCGGTCGCATCGACCAGAAACGAGATCTCCGCGCCCCGACCGCGGTAGTAGTGGCGCGCAAAGTCGGCTGGTACCAGCACGATGACGCTCACCTTGCCGTCTTCGAGGAGCTGCCGAGCTTGTTGCTCGGTCGGCGGACGCGCGACGACGTCGAACGTCTGTGTCGCCTCGAGCTGACCGACGAGATGGCGCGAGATGGCGCTGTTCGAGGCGTCGAACACGGCGGTCTCGGCGTGCCGTATATCCTGATTGATCGCGTAGCCGAAGAGGGCCAGCTGCACGATCGGCACGCCGACGATGAACCCGGAGGTGAGCGGGTCGCGCATCAGCTGGCGTAGCTCCTTGCGCGCGACCGATAGCATGCGCCGCACCGGAGCCGGCAGTGAGAGGCTCACGCCGCCGCCCCCGTCAGCCGCTCGCCGAGGCCCAGGGCGACGAAGGCGTCCTCCAGATTCGGGTCGGCGGGGTGTGCCCTGGCGCGGTCGAGACCCGCCTCACGCAGATGCTCGAGCAGCTTCGGGGTCGCCTCTTCCGCGGTCGAGCCGCCCGGGGCCAGCAGGACGTGGACCCGGTTACCCAGCTGCGTCACGCTCGCTGACTCGGGCAGCCGTGCAAGTGCCGCGATCGCTCCTTCGATCGGTTCCGCCTCGACCTCGACGACGCGTCCCTCGAGAGCTCCGGTCAGCTCAACCGGGGCGCCGATGGCGACCGGCCGGCCCCGAATCAGCATGCAGAGACGATGGCAACGGACCGCCTCGTCCATGTAGTGGGTCGAGACCAGCACGGTCGCCCCCTCCGCGGCGAGCTCGAAGATCTCGGCCCAGAACTCCCGCCGCCGCTCGGGATCGACGCCCGCGGTCGGCTCGTCGAGCACCAGCAGCTCGGGACGATGCACTGTGACGACGGCGAGTGCCAGCCGCTGTCTCCACCCTCCGGAAAGGGTCGCTGGACGGCTGTCGCGAAGCTCCTTCATGCCGAAGCGCTCGAGGGCGTCGGCGATCCGCTCGCGGCGTTGACCGGCGTCGAGGCCGAACACCTCGGCTGCGAACTCCAGGTTCTCCTCCACCGTCAGATCCTCGTAGAGCGAGAACCTCTGGGTCATGTAGCCGACCTCGGATCTCAGAGCCTCGGCTTGGGCGGGCAGGTCGAGACCCAGCACCTGGACAGTGCCGCCGGACGGCTTGAGCAGTCCGACCAGCAGGCGGATCAGGGTCGACTTGCCGGCACCGTTCGGACCGAGGAATCCGAACACCTCCCCCCGGCGCACCGAGAGGTCCACCCCGTCGACCGCCACGAGAGGCCCGAACGACTTGCTGAGGCCCCGAGCCTCGATGACGCTGTCATCACTCAATCCGCCGCCTTCTTGCGCTTGGGCAAGATCAGCTTGACCCGTGCCGGCAGCCCCGGTCGCAGGTCGCCCGGAGCGTTCGTAAGGACGACCCGTGCCTGGTAGACCAGGTGCGCGCTCTCACGCTCCGTCAGGGCGTAGTGCGGAGTGAACTCCGACTCACGCGCGACGTCGACGAGAGTCCCCGCCAGCTGCTCGTCCAGGCCTTCGATCTCGACCTCCGCGCTCGCCGACTCGGTCAGCCTGGTCACCGCGCGTGCCGGCAGCCAGATGCGCACCCAGGGCTCCTCGTCGGTCTGAACGACGGCGACCACGCCGCCGGCGGGGACCCGCTCGCCCTCCTCGAAGGGCAGCTGATCGATGACACCGCTGCCGTGGGCCCGGATGGTCCGGTCGTCGAGGCGCTTGCGCGCCTGGGCGATCCTCGCCTCCTTCTCGGCCACGATCGCCATCGCTTCGTCGCGCTTGCGTCGTGCCCGGTCGAACTCCTGTGGGCTGGTGACGCGGCGCGCTCGCAGCGTCTCGATCCGCTGGAACTCGTTTTCGGCTTCGACCAGGGCGGCGGCCGCCGCAGCCTGAGCGGCCTCGAACGCCCGCAGCTCGGCTTCGGCGACCGACGAGTCCAGGAGCACGAGGACGGCGCCCTTGCCGACGCGGTCGCCGCGCTCGACAGCGATCTCGACGATCTCCTCCGAGACCGGCGCCGCGATCTCGAGGGTCGTGCGCTCCACGGTCCCCACCAGGTGAAAGACGCTTCCCGGATCGCAGGAGCCGGCGATCGCTCCGATGACCACGACGGTCGCCGGGAGGAGCGGGAACGCTCGGTGTCGAGCTGCCAAGGCGGTCGACTCAGGCGCGTGTGTGCTCGAAGAAGCTCAGGATGAAGGCCACGGCAAAGCCGCCGACGGCCACGACGTAGACCCATCCGAGCGTCGGCATACCGCCGCCCAGAAGGCCTCCCGCCATCAGCAGGGCGGCCAGTAGGCACCAGAACATGTTCATCTGGACCACGACGCGCACTCGCTCCCAATCGCTCTCCCGACGCGCGAGCCACGCTCCGAGGCCGAAGGCCAGGAACGCCGCGCCGATGACCCGATGGTCGAACGGTTGCGCGGGTACCCAATCGACCATCTCGCCCCACCTCTCCGGCACGACGAGGTACAGCAGGCCCAAGACGAAGGCGAAGATCGAATACGCGAGGAAGATCGCTCTGAGTCGGTTCGATACAGATGCCGGCATGATTCCTCCTGACGCCGCTGGCAGCGACCGAAATCGGTTTGCTCTCGTCTAGTCTTACTGGGATTCGAGCTGAGCGCTTCCCGCGGGCGGGCGGTCGCTGCTGCCCTCCCGGCGGGTAGCCGGTGAGTCCACTCTTGGCGTATCTTGGGAGCGGTGGGTTCGCGCGAATCCAGGCCGCTCGGCGACTTCGAGCGTACGCAGCAGCTGACGAGCGAGGTCCATCCGTTCAACCTGGTGATCTGCCTCGGGTTGGCCGGCAAGCTGGACGAGCGCTCTCTGACGGGCGCTCTCGAGGTGCTGCAGCGCCGCCACGCCCTCCTGCGGAGCCGCATAGCCGGGGGTCGGCACGGCCCCCGGTTCGAGCTCGATGACGATCGGACTCCCGTTCCCTGGCGCAGGGTCGACCGGGATGGGCGGGACCGCTGGGAGCTCGAGGTCGAGAGCGAGCTCGAGCGCCCCTTCGAGCCGGAGGCGGCGCCGCTCGCGCGTGCGTGCCTGGTATCGGATGGCGACGGTGGAGAGCGGCACGAGATCGTGCTCGCCTTCCACCACGCGATCGTCGACGCCGTAGCGGTGACCACGGTGTTGCGTAGCCTCCTCGACCTGGCCGCGAGCGGTGGCCGCTCGACCGAGAGCTGGTCATCCGTGCTGCCCCGCGCCGCCGACGAGAGCCTGCCCGCCAGCCATCGAGGTCTGGGCGCCAGGTGGTCGAGCGGCAGCTTCCTCGCGCGCCAGATGGTCGACGAGCTCGGCTACCGTTGGCGGACGCGCGGGGTGAGAGCAAGGTCCGCCATCGGGCCGTTTCGATGCCGGGTCCTGTCCTGGTCACTGGACGAGAGCGAGACGACCCGACTGGTCCGTACGACCCGCAGGAGACGAGTGAGCGTCTGGAGTGCGCTCAATGCGGCCATGCTCCTCTGCGTGGCTCGGCGGCGATACTCGAGCGGTCCCCTGCCCCACCGCTACCTGGCGTTTCCGCTCCTCCGCCCCTATCTCGATCCACCGGTACCCGACGACGTGGTCGCCAGCTACTTCTCGATTCTGCGACTCATGGTGACGCTCGACCACGACACCGACCTCTGGCAGCTGGCGCGGGCGATCCATGATCAGAGCGACCGAGCCGCCAAGGGCGGCGAGCAGTTCGTGTCGTCGCGCTGGGGCGAGATGTCGATGAAGACCCTCCTGAGCCAGCGGGTCACCCGGATGAGCACCATCGCGCTCAACTACTCCGGGGCGGTCGAGCTGGCGGCTGCCGGCGACCTCGTGGCCGAGAGTCTGCACGCGTTCGTATCGAACTTTCCCCTTGGGCCGGAGTACACCGCGCAAGCCCGCGTCTTTCGGCGGCGACTCTGGTTCGATGTCCTCTACCTCGACTCGGATATGGACGAGCCCGAGGCCCGGGCCATCTCCGATGACATGGGTGAGCTCCTGGGCCAGGCATCGCGAGTGACGACATGAGGGGACAATGGCGGTGACCGTCGAAGAGGTCGTCGAGCTGGTCCGGCTCCAGCTGGGCAGAGGAATCGTACGCCGGTCGGATCGCCTGATGGAGGATCTGGGTGCGGACTCGGCCGACATCCTGAATCTGATCGTGGCCGTCGAGGACCGATTCGGGATCTCCATCGATGAGGAGGACCTGGCGCGCCTGGCCACGGTAGACGAGCTCGCGCGGCTGGTGGCCGCTCGGGTATGAATGCGATGGGATCGCCCTCCAATCTCCTCGAGGTCCTCGAACGGCACGCCGTCGAGCGTCTCGACCGGACCGCCTACCACTTCGAAGGCGCCCCTCACTCCTTTGGCGAGCTCTGGCACGAGGCGGGACGCTTCGCGACCGCCCTGAGGGCTCGCGGTCTCGAGCGTGGCGATCGGGTCGTTCTGGCGATTCCGAACGGCCCCGATTTCTTCACGGTGTTCTACGGCATCCAGCGCGCGGGCGGCGTGCCGGTGCCGGCCTTCCCGAGGTCCGGCGCCAGGCGTCTCGAGCGGCTGGCGGCGCGCTGTACGGCCAGCCTGGTGGTGATCGCTTCCTCCGAGGTCGGCGACCGGACCGTCGAAGAGCAGACGCCGGCAGGAATCGACCTGTTCGTCGCCGGGACGCCGCTCCCGGATGCGATCGATCCCACGCTCCCCGAGGTTCGACCCGAGGAGCTCGCCTATCTCCAGTACACCTCGGGCAGCACCGGCGAGCCGAAGGGTGTCGAGGTCCGGCACGCGGCGCTGCTGACCAACATCCGGCAGATGATCGCCGGGATGGAGATCACCGCGAGTGACGTCTTCGTCAGCTGGCTGCCGGTCCATCACGACATGGGTCTGGTTCTGATGACGATGGTGCCGCTCTATCTGGGTGCGCCGCTCTATCTCCTGCCGACGAGGCTGCGCAGCCCCGGCAACTGGCTGGCCGAGATCGAGCGTCGTCGAGGCACGTTCACCGCTGCGCCCGACTTCGCCTACCGGCTCTGCCTGCATCGTGGGACCGCTTCGCGCTCGTACGACCTGTCGAGCCTGCGGGTAGCGCTCAATGCCGCGGAGCCGGTGCGAAAGACGACCTTGGAAGAGTTCGCCGGCAGGTTCGGCGTGCCGGGCGTGATGAGACCGGCGTACGGGCTTGCCGAAGCGACGGTGGGCGTCTCGATGTGTCGCCTCGGATCCGAGGTGCGCGTCGACGACCGCGGCTTCGTCTCTGTCGGCTACCCCTTTCCCGACATCGAGATCGCCCTGCTTGCCAGCGAGCAGTTGGTCGAAGCGGGCGAGATCGGCGAGATCCTGGTCAAGAGTCCGGCCAACACCACGGGCTATTGGAGCGATCCCGAGGCGAGCAGAGAGCTCTTCTGGGGAGCCGGGTACCTGCGGACCGGCGATCTCGGCTACCTCGCCGCGGACGGCGAGCTCTACGTCGTCGGTCGGACCAAGAACCTGATCATCCAGGGCGGACGCAACATCGCACCAAAGGAAGTGGAAGAGGCAGTCGACTCACTCCCCTTCGTCCGCTCGAGCGCCGCCGTCGGGATCGACCGCGGCGGTGACGAAGGCGAGCAGGTCTATCTGTTCGTCGAGCTACGCAAGAGCTCCGCGACCGGCGCCTTCGCGGAGATGACCGTGCAGCTGGTGGAGGCGGTCCACGCGCACCTCGGCTTGCGGCCGGGCCGGGTCTATCTGATGCCCGCTCGCGGGCTGCCCCGCACGCCCAACGGCAAGATCCGCTATCCGGAGCTGCGAGGGCGGTACCTCGACGGAGATCTTCGAGACGCCGGTCTCCTCCTCTTCCCGAGCTATTAGGCGCTCGCCGGGCCTGTGAACTCCTTGGTAGCCGCGCCGCCTGCGGCCGGCCTAGCCTGGAGTCTGTCGAAGGAGGCGCCATGAAGAATCCAGACGCCCACCGCGGTATCGCTCGACTCGGTCGCTTCGCCACCGTGCCGGTCCTGATGCTGACGATGGCGTTGCCGGCTCCGCCGCCGGCGGCGGCAGACCAGTGGCTGGTCTACATCGGTGGCGGGCTGGAGTCGATCGCCGACAAGGGCTGGAAGGAGCGCCGGGGCCAGGTCCTGTTCACGCAGCGCAACGGAACGCTGGTCTCGGTGCCGTTCGACCAGGTCGATCTGGCCACCAGCGCGTTCGTGACCTTCCAGCTGAACGGACGCCGCCTCATGCCGCCGCGCACCGCCGTTCCGAGCTCCGCCACGGTCACCGACCCGTCCGAGCCGGCGCCGTGCCTCGAGGCCCGGGTGGTGGCGCTTCGCGGCAGCGAGACGCTCGAGGTCCGGATCGGCGATCAGAACGAGACCGTCCACCTGGCGTGTCTGGACGCACCTGAGACGGATCATCGATTCCCGCAGCTGGCCTGGTTCGGGCGCGCGGCGCACAGCTGGATGCAGATCGAGATCCGCGAAGGGACCGAGCTCTGTCTGGTCGAGCACACCCCGTCCCTGCGCGACGGCGCTGGCCACCGAATCGTGTACGTCAGCTCGACCCGCGGGCGGGACTACACCGCGGCCGCCATCGGCGGCGGCTATGGAGTCCTGCGTGCGGGCGACTGCAGCCGCGCGGCCCAGTACAGTCTGCTCGAAGGCGACGCGATCGCCGAGGAGCGCGGTCTCTGGGGACACCGGGCCGAGAGCGCCGCGGTGGCGGCGGTCAGCAGCGGAGTCGCGACCTCGGCCGGACCACCGCCCCGCCGTCCGCGCCGCTCGGGCGGCGGCTGACGGCGTCGCTGAGAGCCCGTGCGGCTCTCGTCTCGGTCAAGGAACCCTCTTGGTCCCCTCGCAGCCGCCGGCGCTGTCGTTACCGGGTCCGCCGTTGCAGCTGTCCTCCCCTGCTCCACCGTGGAGAGCATCGCCACCCCTGCCGCCCTTGAGACGGTCGTCGCCCTCGCCGCCCTCGAGGCAGTCACGGCCTCCCTTGCCCAGCAGTAGATCGTCGCCCTCGAGGCCGCAGAGGATGTCGTCCCCCGCGGTTCCCGTCAGCCGGTCGTTGCCGCTCGTGCCGACGACCGCACCCGGAGCCGAACAGTCGCAGGTCGAGTCGAGTCCGTCGACGGCCTGGGGACGGTTCCTCTTGGCGCCGAGCGCCCGCCGTACCGCCGGCAGGCGAAGGAACTCGGCGGTCGGGCCGTAGCAGTCGATGCCCTGCGGCCGATCGCAAGAGGCGTCGCCACCGGTAAGGAACCCGACGATGCGCTGAGTGTCGGGATCGAAGATCGGCGAACCCGACGACCCCGGTTCGGTCGTGCCCAGGTCCCAGCTGGTCATCCAGTGATCGGGCAGGTCGGGAGTGCAGCGATCGAGTGGGTCGTCGTCGAACGAAATCGCCTTCTCATCACCGAGCGGGTGGTGAATGCCGACGGCGCCGCGCGGCTGCGCCCCCGATCGATCCCAGCCGTTGAAGAACGCGCCGGAGGTGTTGCTTGGCGGCGCGTCGAGCTCCAAGAGGAGGCCGTCGAGCAGGAGGTCGCCGGCCACGAAGCTCGCACCGGTCTGATTGTCGGCCAGGGAGCCGCCCCCGAGCTGTCCACACCTCGGCGACTCGAAGTTCCAGTAGACGACGACGGTTTGATCGTTCGAGCGGTCGACACCACAGTGAAACGCGGTCAGGAAGAACGGTCGGCGCGAGGAGCGGGCGTCGTTGATCAGCGAGCCCGAGCAAAGGAAGAGACCGCTGACCGTGTAGCGGGCGACGCCCTGGACCTGCTGCCGCCAGTCGTCCGCTTCACCGCACGCCACGTCGACGTTGCAGCTGCCGGGAGCTCGAGCCAGGTCACCGAAGGCGTCACGGTAGCCGACGTTGATCCGCGTCAGCTCGAGGTCGGGGCCGTCCGCGCCGGCCGGTAGATAGACCTCGATCACCGCCCGGTCCCCGGGGACCATCGGTGTCCAGAGCTGTCGGTGAGTGCGGTGATCTCGCGGCGTGTACGGTCCCTCGTAATAGCCCTCCGCCTCGCTCCAGACGTGGAGGGTGGCGCCGGCCGGCAGGCGGTACTCGGTGAAGCCGAAGTTGAGGTCGGTGGCGCCGGGAACGTGCACCCGGAGCTGCCAGAGGCGAGCGCCGTCGGCGAGCGCCGTCCACGTCCCGTGGGTGGCGGGTCGGATGGAGACGGCGCGCGGCTCGGCGATGCGGAGGGGCCCCGGCTTGCCGAGGCGATCGTCCGCGGCGCGCAGGGCGTGCCGGTCCGACGGTGTGAGCTCGAGGAGGTCGATCCGCGAGAGGGAGGTCGCAGCCAGGTCGCGACCCCGGGGCGGAGCCTCCTGGCGCCCGACGGCAGTAGTCGCCGTAAAGACGAGCGCGAGCAGTACGGGTGCGACGCAGAGCGCTTTCATCGCGTTACCTTAGACGGAGTCCGCCGTCGGCACAATGGACCGCGACGCACCTGCGGACAGCGGGTGCGCTCGAGCCGCCGATCCGCCCGAGTTTTGGCGCAATCCGCCACTTTTCTTCTCACAGGACGCCGTGTTGGTCGCCGGATTTGAATCTCGAGATCCCCGCACGGGAACGGCCGTGCCGGCGTCCCTCCCAGCCCCGCCGACCGAGATTCCCAGGCGCTAGCTGGCTGTTCGGCGACACGCCCGCCCGCTCGCGATGACGGCGGGAGTCATAGAGAGATCCGCATCCGTCGATGGTACAGCGGTTGCGATGACAGATAGACGCCTGTGTGATTGAACACCGGCGCCTCCTTCTTGTTCTTGCCCGTACCTCGTAGGTACGGGCCCCTTTTTTTGGGGGGGCGGTGGGTGCGAAAGCGGAAGCGCGGCGGTTCGCTCAGTCCGCCTTGGGCTTGTGGGTGGTCAGGGTACGCCAGATGCCGTCGGGCGCCACCTCACCCACCGAGGTCAGGGCGATCCCCACTTCCCAGAAGGCTAGCTCCGCATTCGGGCCACCGGCGCTGGTCGCCTCCTTCCGCCAGCGGATCACGCCCGAGACCTCGACCACGTCGTCGCGGTAGCTGAGGGTGGCCGAGATCGGACGACCGACGGCGACGGCGATCGGCGTAGTGACCCGCAGACCGCTGCGGCTGAGCTGCACCAATTGGCCCTGCAGATCAGGCGAGGTGAACTCGATATCGGCGATCGGAAAACGCTTGTCGCGACGACGCTGATCGTTCTTCAGAACCGCGAGTCTACTCCGCCTGGTCGAGAATCTCGATGCCGCTGGTCTCGATCAGCTGACTGGTCGCCTGGTAGTAGAGCACCACTGCCTTGCGATAGGCAGTCACCGCGTTGACCTCGCGCTGCCTCGCCTCGGTCAGGTCCTCCTGGATCTGGAGCACCTGGAAGCTGGTCGAAAGGCCGTTCTCCCAGCGCTTCTGCTCGGCTTCGAGGTTCCTCTCCTCGAGCTGGCGCGACACCCGCGCCGACTGGCGCGCCTGGCGCGCGGTATCGACGAACCGTGCCACCCGTCTCACCTCGGTAATCACGCCCAGCTCCTGGTCGGCCAGCTCCGCCTGCCCGCGCTCGTAGTTGACCTCGGCCAGGGCGAACTGAGCTTTCGCCGTACGGTTCTGGATCGGGAAGGTCGCCACCAGCGAGACCGCCCAGCCTTCGAAGTCGCCGTTGGTGATCTGGTCGATCGCGTCGCCATAGTCGCCCGGCGCCTGGAAGAGGATCTCGCGGGTGAAGAAGTCACGCTCGGTGACGTCGCCCCCCAGGCCGTTCAGGCCATAGGAGGCGCGTAGGTCGAGCCGCGGCAGACGCTGGTTGCGGAAGTAGTCGATGTCCTGCCGAAGGTCACCCTGGGTCAGTCGCTTGCTGATCAACCCCTGCCGGTTCTCGAGCGCGTAGGCGATCGCCCCCTCGAGATCGAGCGCAATCGGGTCCATTTCCGCCTGGGTCTCGGTCACGATCTTGGCCGACCAGTAGCGGTCGTCGTCGACGGTATTCAGGAGCTGACGCAACCGGTCCTCGGCGTCACCGATCGCGCCCCGAGCGCGAATGACCTGCTCTTCGCGGGTCGCCACTCCGGCTTCGCTCTGGACCAGCTCGAGCGGCGCCAGGGTGCCGACGTCGACCCGGATCCGATTCTGCTCGTGGAGCTGCTGTGCGAGCCGCAGGCTCTCTTCGGCGACGTCGAACTGGGCGTTCGCCTCGACCAGTGTCCAGTAGGCGTCCTCGACCAGCTGGATGATGGCGATCACCTGGGTCTCGAACGTCTCGCGCGAGATCGCTTGATTGGTCCGCGCGATCCGGATATTGCGCTCGGTAGCCTTGCGGCCGCGGTCGCGCAACAGTGGCTGGTCCCAGGTGAGGTCGAAATCGATCCGGTACGAGGGGTTCAGGGTCGCGAACAGGGAGTTGCTGTCCGTGCGGCTGTTGTTCCAGTCGAGCTGCCCGCGCCCGCCGCTCGAAGTGAGCTTGTCGAAACGCATGTTGAGCTGCTTGAACTGGCTCTCCCGCACGTCGGCGCCGTCGAGGTTCGAGGCGGCCGGTGAGGTCTCGTCGTTGGCGAAGCCGTCGAAGGTCGCATTGGTGTCGTAGATACCGAACGCGGCTCTCAGATTGAGATCGGCCTCGTCCTGACGGTAGCGATCGACGATCAGCGACAGGTTGCGCTCGAGCGCCAGGGTGATCGCCTCCTCGAGCGTCAGGAGGATCGCTCCCTCCTGAATCCGCAGCTCGGGCACCGGCCCCAGCTCGCTGACATCCCGACTCACCTGGGTAACCGCCGCAGCGGGTGCCAGGCCCAGCGCCAGCAGAGCCAGCGTCAATGCCGTAGTCCTCGTCCATTTGTTCGTCATCGGAACAGCCCTCGATCGGTAATGATTCGTGGTTGATTCAGGGGAGCAGAGCCAAGGTCTGCGCTCACTGGATGCTACGGTCCGAGCTGGAAAAAGTTCCACTCGCATCCGGACTTGCATTCTGTCCCAGTTGGAGCTCACCGGCAAAATGGCAGGCGACCCGGTGGCCCGGAGCGACCTCGGTGAGCGCCGGCCGGTCGCTCGAGCAGCGCTCGCGCGCGATCGGACAACGAGGGTGAAACGCGCACCCGCCGGGCGGGTCGCTCGGGCTGGGCGGCTCGCCGCTGAGCACGATCCGCTCGGTCGTGCGGTGCGGATCCGGCAGCGGGACGGCCGAGAGCAGGCTGACCGTGTAGGGGTGCTGGGGCCGCTCGAACAGCCCGCGCGTCGGCCCGAGCTCGACCAGTCGGCCGAGGTAGAGGACGCCACACCGGTCGGTGATCTGCTCGACGACCGCGAGGTCGTGGGCGATCAGCATCATCGTCAACCCGAGCCGCTGCTGCAGCTCGGCGAGCAGGTTGATGATCTGGGCACGGACCGAGACGTCGAGGGCCGATACCGGCTCGTCGGCGATCAGCAGCTCCGGCTCGGTCGCGAGTGCCCGCGCGATGCCGACACGCTGGCGCTGGCCGCCGGAGAACTCGTGCGGATACCGGCCGGCCGCTTCCGCCGAGAGCCCAACGGTGTCGAGCAGCTCGTGCACGCGCCGCTTCCGGCCGGAAGCCGGCACCAGGTCGTGAACCTCGAGCGGCTCGGCGAGGATCCGCTCGACGCGCATCCGCGGGTTGAGTGACCCGTACGGGTCCTGGAAGATGATCTGGAAATGGCGCCGTCGACGGCGTAGCACCTCCGCGGACAGCTCGAGCAGGTTCTCGCCGCGGAACTCGACGCTGCCGCTGGTCGGCTCGATCAACCGGACCACGCAGCGCGCCAGAGTCGTCTTGCCGCTGCCCGATTCGCCGACCAGTGCGAAGCTCTCGCCGGGAGCGAGGTCGAGGTCGACACTGTCCACAGCCCGCACGTGACCCACGGTCCGCCGGAAGACGCCTCGCCGGACCGGGAAGCTCTTGGTCAGTTCCCGAATCGAGAGGATCGAATTCAAGAGCGGTCCCCTTGGTCAGGAGCGTGAAGAAAGCAGCTCGCGCGGTGGTCGCTGCCCAGAGCGTACGCGGCGGGTAGCTCCCGTGAGCAGATCTCCATCACCTCCGCGCAGCGCGGATGGAAGGCACAGCCTTCCGGCAGGCTGGCGGCGTCGGGGACCCGCCCCGGAATCGTCGGCAGGCCGCCGCGCGGCGCCGGCCGCCCGAGAAGCGGGACCGCGCCGAGCAGACCGCGTGTGTACGGATGGCTGGGGGCCTCGAAGAGCCGCTCGACCGAGCTCTCCTCCACGATCCGTCCGGCGTACATCACCAGGGCCCGGTCGCAGGTCTCCGCGACCACCGCCAGGTCGTGGGTGATCAGCAGAACCGCGAGGCCCAGCTCGTCCCGCAGCCGATCGAGGAGCTCGAGGATCTGGGCCTGGACCGTCACGTCGAGCGCCGTGGTCGGTTCGTCGGCGATCAACAGGTCGGGGCCGCAGGCGAGCGCCATGGCGATCATCGCCCGCTGCCGCTGCCCGCCCGAGAGCTGATGAGGATAGTCGTCGACGCGCTGGCCGGGGCTCGGGATCGCCACCCGATCGAGCAGACCGATCGCCGCCTCGCGGGCCGCCCTGCGTGAGAGCTTCTGATGGACGCGCAGCGACTCGCCGATCTGGAAGCCGATCGTGAAGACCGGGTTGAGCGAGGTCATCGGCTCCTGGAAGACCATGCCGATGCGGGCGCCCCGAACCCGACGCATGGCGTCGCCGGGGAGGGTCAGGAGCTCCTGATCGTCCAACCGGATGCTGCCGCCGGCGATGCGCCCCGGCTCGGGAACCAGCCGCAGCACCGCCAGCGCGCTGACGCTCTTGCCGCAGCCCGACTCGCCCACCAGCCCGACGAACTCCCCCCGGTCGACCGCGAACGAGACCTCCCGGACCACCGGAACGTCCTTTCCGTCGATGGGAAAGCTGATGGTCAGGCCGTCTACCGTGAGGAGGCGCGGCAAGGCTGGCCCTTACGAGCGCCCGGCTCCGGTCATCAGCCAGGCGAGGGTCAGGCCGACGCCGTATCCCGTGGCGCCGAACGCCCGCTTGTTCCCCCGTCCGACGTAGGCCGGTCCGGCGATGTCGAGATGCGCCCATCGCCGCGCCCCACGCACGAAGTTCGACAGGAACGCCGCGGCGCTGTTGGCGCCTCCCCAGCGGACGCCGATGTTCTGGAGGTCGCCGTGGAGCCCCTTCATCTCCTCGCCGAACTCCGGCCAGAGTGGCAGTCGCCAGAGGTACTCGTTCGCCTCGCCCGCGGCCGCCAGCAGGTCCGCAGCCAGGTCGTCGTGGTGCGAGAAGAGGCCGGCTCCGTGCTGTCCCAGCGCGATCACACAGGCGCCGGTCAGGGTCGCGAAATCGACTAGATCGTCCGGCTTCTCCTCCGCCGCCCAGGCGAGCGCGTCGGCCAGGATCATGCGGCCTTCGGCGTCGGTGTTCAGCACCTCGACGGTCTTGCCGTTGTAGCAGCGGACGATGTCGCTCGGCCGGTAGGCGCGGCCGTCCGGCATGTTCTCGGCGAGCGGCAGGTAGGCGCGGAAGCGGAACGGCAGCTCGAGATCCGCGGCACCTTGGGCGATGCCGAGGACCGCACAGGCGCCCGACTTGTCGAACTTCATCTCGTCCATGTTGGCGCCCGGCTTGATGGAGATTCCGCCGGTGTCGAACGTCACGCCCTTGCCGACGAAGGAGACCGATCGATCGCCGCTCCCCCATTCGAGGCGCACCAGGCGCGGCGGGTTGGCCGAGCCGCCGCCGACGGCGAGGATGCCGCCCATGCCGCGCTTCTCCAGCTCTTCGGTTCCCAGTACTTCGATCTCCATGCCGCGCTCGGCCGCCAGGCCGCGGGCCTGCTCCGCCATCCACTCCGGAGTCGCGACGTTCGGGGGCGTGTTCGCCAGGTCGCGCGCGAAGCCGATCGCCTCGGCGACCTTGCCGGCGGCCCTCCAGCCGTCCTGATAGGGGGCCAGGTCGCCGGGTGGGGCCACGACCCGGATGTCTCGCAGACGCCCTCCCGGTGGCTTCTTGAGGAAGCCGTCGAAGCGATAGCCGGAGAGCGCCAGCTCACGGAAGAGGAAAAGCGCGCCGCTGAATCCCGCGGTCAGCTGGAGCGCGGGCAGGGCGAGCAGCGGGCGTCGGAAGCCGTCCGCCGCGGCCACCCGGGTCGCTTCGCCGAGCCAACGCTTCAGCGCCCGGCGGTCGAGACGCGCGCGTCGTCCGAGACCGCGCAGCACGACGGTCGTAGGGCTCTTGCCGCCGACCTGAACGGTGGAGGTCTGTCCCCTCTTGCCGCTCCAGCCGCCACGCCCGGCGGCGCGGCGCGCGGCCGCGGCCACCGGCGTCGGTAGCCCGCCGGTCTCCGGCGCTTCCCGCTCCAGGCAGCCGACGAGCACCAGATCGTGGCCAGTCGGTTTCTCTTTCGCCAATCGGGTCTTGAGTAGCTTGGTCACTGGCGAGTAGTGTACCGGGTTGCCGCCCGGTTATGCTAAGCGCGCTCAACGATGAATGATGCCGCTCTCGCGCGCCTGCTGCGCGGCAAGTTCAGCTTCCTCAGAGCTACACCGGAGGACCTGCGGGCGGCGATCCCGGAGTGGGAAGAGGTTCTGCCGATCCCCCAGAGGATCTTCCTGCGGCAGGAGGAAGCTACGCCGATCCAGGGTTTTCCGGTCCTGATCAACGATGCGTTGCTGGAGATCCGGGACTCGCTGGCGGCGTACGTCGAAGCGGAAGAGGAGTTCGAGGTCGCCGAGGCGCGGGGGCGCGGCATGGGCCGCGCCAAGGCGAACGCGGCGTGGCAACGGTATGCGAGCCTGCTCGAACGGGTGAGCGAGAATGCCGCGAGCGCCAGCTTCGGCAGGCTCTATCCGAGCATCTTCTGGCTCTATCACTCGGTGGCGGTCGCCCGTCTGTTCAAGGAGAGCCCACGACGGATCCGACGTGCCGATCTACAGGTCGGCAAGGCGCGTGGCGACCAGCTCAAGTACCTGGTCTTCAACCGCTATCTCGACAGGGCGCTGTCGGTCTCCTACGACGTCGCCCGCCGGGTGTCGAGCGTCACCGAAGAGCCGGAGCGGGATCACTTCCCCAGCCTGCTGGCGAGGATGCGGGACAACGTGCTGATCCTGACCGAGGACCATGTCAGCCCCGATCTTGCCGAGCTGAGCAGCTTCTTCAGGGGCAACCTGCGCATCGACGGGCGCGAGTTTCGCGCGCGTCTGGGCAACCTGGTCGCCTGGCACGATCACCGCCTCGAGGATCCCGGGTTCCGCAAATCGATGGCCGGGCTGCTCGGGATGGACGGCCACGAAGACTCGCGTCACTTCCTGTCACGCTCCGGCTACGTCGACTTCCTGGCCCGTCAGGCCGACTACGACGAGGATCGTTTCCTGCCGCCGAGCTGGATCAAGGTGTGGGACAACCTGGTCGATCGGCTGAGGGAGTTCGAGCTGCTCGCGGCTCTCCGCCGATTGGTGTTGCCGATCCAGGACGATGGCGCCCAGCTCAGGTGCTCGGCTGCCGCCGCCGGTCTGGCGCTCAGCGGCCGCAAGGAGATCGAGCTGTCCGAGAGCACGCGGCCGATGGACTTCATGACGCCCTGGGTGGTGGATCCCCTGGTCCAGCGCTTCGGCCTGATCTACGACATCACCGAGTTCTCGGCGATCGTATCGGCGCTCCGGCGGTCGGGCAAAGGGACCCAGGACGACTCGATTCGCCAGATCTTCCGATTCCAGCGACGAGTGAACCAGATGACCAAGGACCACCGGTTGCAGCTCGAGAAGTATCTCGGCGACGGCGCGCTCTACTCCGGCCGCTTTCCGACCCGGCTGGCGGCCGCGGCGGTGCACCTGCAGCGCTTCTACCGACGGTCGCGCGCCGAGGGCTTTCAGTTCGACCGCGGGCTGCGCATCGCGCTCAACTACGGCAAGTACCGGCTGCTGCCGATCGAGGCGGCGGGCGGAGAGCAGCGCTACGAGTTCTTCGGCCACGGCATCGTCGAGCTGACCCGCCTGGTCACCGGTAAGACGTCGCAGGAGATCGACGACGTCAAGACCTCGCTGCTCAGCCGCGGCTACGACCCGACCGAGGTCGACCGGTTCTTCAAGCCGGTGGCGCAGGAGACCGTACAGATCGCCGACCGGATCGAGGAGTCGCGGCCGTTCTACGCCTACGTCAACGAGAGCGGCGTGCTGATCAACGAGGGGATCGTGGCGACGCAGCGCTTCATCGACCACCTGGCCCACTCACCGGCGGCCGCCAGCCTGTATCGCGCCGCGGAGGGGCGCCGACGCTACGTGGCGCTGTCGTTCGACGAGGGGAGCGGTCAGATCACGGTCGGCATTCGCAAGCTCGGGCTCGCTCGACTCAAGGGACTCGGCTCGCTGGCGGTCTACGAGCTGATCGACGGCGGATCGTGGACGACCCAGGAGCTGGAACCGCTCCCGGGCACTACACTGCTGGCCGAGGTGGAGAAAGACTTCGAACTGGCGACCGGCCCGAAGGCCCATCGCCGCCGAACCTGAAGGAGACAAGAATTGGACCTCGTCAGGCAGACCGACCTGCCCGGCCTACCACCGCCTCGCCGCGGCAAGGTGCGGGATCTCTACGATCTGGACGACCTCCTGCTGATCGTCTCGTGTGACCGCATCTCCGCGTACGATCACGTGCTCAGCCCCGGGATCCCCGGCAAGGGCAAGATCCTGAATCAGCTCACCAACTTCTGGTTCGAGCGCCTGTCGGATTTGATTCCACACCATCTGGTGGCGACCGACCCCGCCGACTTCCCCGCTCCCCTGGCCCCCCACGCCGACACTCTCAGAGGGCGCGCCGTCGTGGTGCGCAAGAGCCGGGTGGTGCCGTTCGAGTGCGTCGCACGCGGCTATCTGGCCGGCAGCGGTTTCCGTGAGTACACCCGGACCGGCGAGGTCTGTGGCATTGCGCTGCCCGGCGGTCTGGTACGGGCGGACCGCCTGCCGGAGCCGATCTACACCCCGGCGACCAAAGCGGAGAGCGGCCACGACGAGAACATCAGCTTCGAGACCCTGGTCGAAGGCGCCGGCCAGGAGCTCGCCGACCAGCTGCGTGAGCTGACCCTTGCTCTCTACACCCGTGGCCGCGACCGGCTCGAGAGCGCCGGCCTGATCCTCGCGGACACCAAGTACGAGTTCGGCCACCTCGACGGCAAGCTGCTGCTGATCGATGAGGTCATGACACCGGACTCGTCACGCTTCTGGGAGGCGTCCGAGTGGCGTCCGGGCGAGGAGCCGGTGTCGTTCGACAAGCAGTACGTTCGCAACTGGCTCGACGACACCGGCTGGGATCACGAATCTACACCGCCCGAGCTGCCGCCCGAGGTCGTCGAGGGCACTCTCGCACGCTACCTGGAGGCGTTCCGACGGGTCACCGGCGGCGAGCCGGAGATGTAGACGCGGCGTCGCCGTTCAGGAGGGCAGGTAGCGGCGAGGGAGCCGCAGGCCGAACAGGCAGAGGGTCTCCCAGGGGATGGTGCCTGCCACCCTAGCCAGCTCCCAGGCGTCGATCGCGTCGTCGCCCTGGCTACCGAGCAGGACGACCGGATCGCCGAGGGCGACCTCCTGGCCGGTGACGTCGACCAAGAGCATGTCCATGCTCACCCGCCCCGCGAGCGGTGCACGCCGGCCGCCGATCAGGACCGACGAGCGATTCGAGAGACGCCACGGGTAGCCATCGCCGTAGCCGAGCGGGATGACCGCGAGCCGGCTCGGTCGCTCGGCCCGCCAGGTCCCGCCGTAGCCGACCCGCGCTCCGGCATCGACGTCGCGCAGGGCCGCTACGCCGGCGCGCACACTCATCACCGGCTCGAGCTCGGTCGGTCGGCCGGCCGGGTCGACGCCGAAGAGCGCCAGGCCAGAGCGGATCATGGTGTGGCGGACGCCTTCGAGGTAGAGCGCGCCGCTGCTATTGGCCAGGTGGATGTGGACCTGCCGTCGTTCGGCGTCGGTCAGGAGTGTCACCAGCTCGGCGAAGCGCTCGGCCTGTCGCGGGTTGGCAGCGCTCTCCGGCTCGTCGGCCTCGG
Organism: Thermoanaerobaculia bacterium; assembly: GCA_947259925.1. Taxonomy (GTDB): domain Bacteria; phylum Acidobacteriota; class Thermoanaerobaculia; order Multivoradales; family JAHEKO01; genus JAHEKO01. The sequence goes on along the minus strand of CAMYOG010000031.1, from coordinate 56,117 downwards.
CCAGATGCGACAGCAGCCCGGTCAGCTCGAGCCAGCGGGACTTGCGGACGCGCTGCAACGCCTCGGGCAGCTGCTCTTCGCGCAGGCCGAGGCGGCTCATCCCGGTGTCGACCTTGAGGTGTACCCGGACGGTCGCCGCGTGCGCCTCAGCCCACCCTTGCCAGAGCTCGAGCCGCTCGAGGTCGGAGATCGTCGGCGTCAGATCGTGCTCGCGATAGCTGTCGAGCTCGCCTTCCTGCGCCGGACCGAGCACCAGGATCGGGGTCTCGATCGCCGCCCCGCGCAGGGCGGCCCCCTCCCCGGCGAAGGCGACTCCGAAGGCGGCCACGCCTTCGCTCGCCAGGCGCTGGGCGACCGGAATCGATCCGTGTCCGTAGGCATCGGCCTTGACCACGGCGAGGACACCGGCCGGCTCGACGGCCGCGCGCACTCGCGACAGGTTGCGAGCCAGCGCATCGAGGTCGATCGAGGCCCACGCGGGACGCGGCGATCCGTCGGTCGCCAGGGCGTCGGACGCCGTCACCAGCCGAAGGCTCCGAGCGGGAGCACTAGTAGGGCGGTCCGGCGTCGTGCCGGGCCATGTTGCAGAACTTGGTCGTCTGGCCGAGGAAGACCATGCGAACCGTACCGGTCTCGCCGCTCCGGTGCTTAGCGATGATCAGCTCGGCGATCCCCTGGTCCTCGCTCTCCGGGTTGTAGACCTCGTCGCGGTAGATGAACATCACCAGGTCGGCGTCCTGCTCGATCGATCCGGACTCGCGCAGGTCGGCGAGCTGCGGCCGATGATCGCTGCCCCGGCGCTCCGGCAGCCGGGAGAGCTGCGACAGCGCGATCACCGGGATGTCGAGCTCCTTCGAGAGCTGTTTGAGACCGCGGGTGATCGCCGAGATCTCGAGGTTCCGGTTTTCGTACTTGCCGCCCGCCTGCATCAGCTGCAGGTAGTCGAGGATCACGAGCTCGAGCTGGTGCTCGGCCTTCAGCCTGCGCGCCTTGGAGGCCACCTCCAGCAGCGTCGGGTTCGCCGAGTCATCGATGAAGATCGGCGCCGCGGAGATCTTGCGCACGTGCTGGACGACGCGGTCCCACTGCTTCTGGGAGAGGTGCCCCGAGCGGAGCGGGCCGAAAGCGACGTCGGCCTCCGCCGAGAGGATGCGCAGCGCCAGCTCCTGCTGGCTCATTTCGAGCGAGAAGATACCGACGGTTCGCTGCTCGCGGATCGCCACGTGCTGGGCGATGTTGAGCGCCAGGCTGGTCTTGCCCATGCCCGGTCGGCCGGCGATGATCAGCAGGTTCGCCGGGTTGAGACCGCGGGTCATCGTGTCGAGATCGGTATAGCCGGTCGGTAGGCCGATCAGCCCGCTGGCCGGCCGCTCCTCGAGATCCGAGATGGTCTCCTGGAAGACCTTCGAGATCGCCTGGAAACCGCGCTGGATCGCCTCCTCACCCAGTCCCAGGATCGCCGCCTCGGCGTTGCCCAGGGCCTGCTGAGCTTCGACGCCACCGTCGAGACAGTCGCGCGTGATGTCCTGGCAGGCCTGGATCAGGCGCCGGCGCACCGAGCGCTCCTTGACGATCTCGACGTAGTTCTCGAGCCGGCCGAGGTCGGGCAGGTCGACGTCCAGGCTGGCCAGGTAGGCGAGCCCGCCGACGCGGTCGAGCTTGTCCTGCTGCTCGAGTCGCGCCTGCAGCGTCCGCAGGTCGATCTCGGTCTCGGCGGCCTGGACGTCGAGCATCGCCTGGTAGACGATCTGGTGGCGCTCGGAGAAGAAGTCCGTGGAGGCGAGTCTCCCCGACAGCATCGGCAGGCGCGACGGGTCGAGCAGAACGCCGGCGAGCACCGCGCGCTCCGACTCCTCGCTCTGCGGGAGGGACTTCGGCGGTTGGATGGCCTCTAGCATTGCTTGCGGGGAGCCCGGAGGGCCCCGTGATTGTCTACCATGCGCCGGCCCCGTTCAAGGGTCGTGCCGAGCTTCGTCGGACCGCTCTGCTCGCGGCCGGAGCGCCTCTCCTACAATAGCTCGCGACATGACCTGGACAGGGGGAGCGAGATGGTACGCGGTCGCCACCCTTTCGCTCGCCGCGACGCTCGTCATCTGGCTGCTCGACGTGACGGGAAATGACGTGCCCGCCTGGCTGTCGAAAGCGCTCGTCCTGTGGACGGCGGCGTGGCTGGCGATCGGCGTCGGGGCGAGCCTGCGCCGCGGTATCACGGCCGATCGGGTCGAGACCCGGCGCGCGACCTGGGCGCTGGTCGTCCTGACCGCGATCTCGTTCGTGGCACGCTACGTCGGCCTGGCGTTCGAGCTGACCACCCACTTCCACAACGACGAGGGCATCTTCCTCGAGATCGCACGCGAGATGCTCAACGGCGATCTCCTACCGACCCAGTTCCACTATCCCCACCTGCTCTACTACCTGAGCGCGTTCACGCTCTGGGTCGGCGGCCTCTTCCCGGAGCTCACCGGCCAGCTCTCGAGCTGGCTGTTCGGCGTCGCGCCAGAGGACTCGCCGGCGCTGCTCCTCAGGTTGCTGACGGCGTCGCTCAGCGCGCTGACGACGGTGCCCGTATTCCTGGCTGCCCGTCGCGTGGCCGGCGTCTGGGCCGGGCTCTTCGCGGGCGGTCTGATCGCGCTCTCCCCGATCTACAACGAGGTCTCGCATCTGGCGATCAGCGACGTACCGTCGGGATTCTTCGCCGCCCTGACGCTCCTGTTCGTAGCCCATCTGCTCGACGGCGAGTCGCTCCACGACTATCTGCTGGCGGGGGTCGCGGCGGCGCTCGCCGCGGCCAGCAAGTATCCGGCGGGCGTCTGCGCGGTCGCGATCGTCGGCGTCTGGATCTACTGGCGGGTGCGACGGCGGGACGTCAACGCGCTCCTGCTCGGGTCGGGCTTGGCGTCGATCGCCACCCTGCTTGCGGTCATGCCCGCCCTCTGGCTGCGATTCGAGTCGGTCTTCGGTGGCCCCGGCGACGCCGACATCCTGTTCGGCTATCGGCAGTACGCCGGGCGGGGCTGGATCGGCGTCGTCACCGACAGTAACGTCCTCTACTACGCCCTCGGTTTGTTCACGGCGTTCGGCATCGTCGCGGTGCTGGCGGGCATCGTCGGCATCTTCCTGCTGCCTCCCGAGCGGCGCCGTCGCACCCTGCTGGTGGCGATCTTTCCACTCGTCTTTCTCGCCCTGCTGATCACCATGAACGTGGTGGTCAAGCGCAACCTGCAGCCGCTCCTGCCGGCGGTCGCGATCGTCCTCGGGGCCGGGCTCGCCGCTTGGCCGCCGCGGCTCGGTCGGCTGGGCGATCGCGCCCGGGTCGCGCTGCTCTGTCTGTTGGTCTTCGCGCAGCCCGCCTTCTTCACCATCGCCTGGGACATCGGCCGGGTGCGACCCGGCACGCGGCAGCTCGCCCTCGAGTGGATCGACGCCAACATTCCGCAGGGCGCGTCGTTCGTCAAAGAGGCGTATACGCCCCAGCCGCACTTCAGGCGCTACGCGTGGACCCAGGCGCGCTACGCCGCCCGCCTCACCCTCGACGAGATTCGTGATCCCCGCTGGGATTACCTGTTCCTTTCCCGCAACGCTCACCTCCGCTTCCTGACGCCCGAGAAGCGTCTGTACGAACATCACGAGGTCTACGCCGAGCGCTACCAGACCATGTTCGAGGAGTTCGAGCTGGTGCAGAGGTTCCGGCCCGGGCTCTTCCGCTCCGGGCCCGATCTGCTGTTGTACCGCCTCGACCCGGCCGAGCCCGTGTTCGTCGACCGGCGCATCTTCTCGATCGCGGACGTCACCTACGTTTCGGACCCGGCACTCGCGCCCGCGCCCGAGGCGACTCGCGTCCAGTTCTTCCGCAAGGGCCAGTCGATCGTCTTCAAGGAGTACCTCCCGGCCGGCAGCTACCGGGTCTCGGTGAAGCCGCAGCCCGCCGCTGTCGAGGGCTGGCTCTACGTGGTCAGCCGTGACAACCACGAGGTCGGCCAGTTCGCCTTTTCCGACGACGGGACGACCGAGATCGCTCTGGACCGTGCCGACAAGTACCTCTTGCGCGTATTCCTCTCCCCGGGGGGAGAGCTTCGATCGCTCGAGCTGAAGCCCGCCGGCGGTGACTGACAGGCTTCCTGTCGCGGCAGAAGCCGCCGTTGTCAGGTTTTCGAGACGGTCGGGAACTTCCCCATGTGGCCGGAATGATCCGGCTAACTAGCGCAAGGCGGCTCTATATGAAGATCAAGACTTCCCTGTCGGCAGGCGACGACGCTTCGATCACCAACAGCGGCTAGCAGCGAGAGCGAGAGCGTCCCCTCGGTCCGGGGGTGGTTCGGCCGCGCCGTTATGGACGACGGTACGCGGGAAGTGGTAAGGTGCGTCCAGTTTCTCCATGAGCGTGTCGCATCACCCGAGTGAAGAGGCTCTGACGTCTTTCGTCGCCGGAGCGCTATCTGCAGACGAGACCCGCCTGGTGGTCCGCCATCTGCTCAAGGGCTGTCCCGAGTGCCAGCACATCACCAGTCGGCTCTGGCCTCCGACCGCACCGCCCGAGGACGAGTTCGAGCTCGAGATCGACGTCGATCGCCTGCGGTCCCGCGAGAGCGGCATCGGTGCCGACCGGGCGCGCGCGGAAGCGCTGTTCGAGGAGCTCGAAGCCCATCCGCAGAACCGGCGGATGATGCTGATCATCAACAGCCGACGGTTCCACAACTGGTTCCTGGCCGAGCTGATCCTGGCCCGGGTCGTGGACCTCGGCTTCCAGGAGCCGAGCCGAGCTCTCGATTGGGCCAAGCTGGCCGTTGCGCTCGCGGAACGGCTCCCCGAGTACCCGTACAGCCCCGCTCTGGTCAGCGACATGCGGGCACGGTCGTGGGGCGCGTACGCGAACGCGCTGCGCATCAACTCTGAGCTGAACGAGGCGGGCCAGTCCTTCGAGCGCGCCGAGGAGGCGCTCGAGTGCGGCTCCGGTGATCCGCTGGAAGAGGCCAGGCTGCTCGGCTGGAAGGCAGCGTACCTGAAGTCCCGGCGCCAGCTCGAGGCGTCGACGCGCCTCTACGATCGTGCGATCCGGCTGCTCCGTTCCGCCGGCGACGAGCACCTGATGGGCCGGATGATGGCCGACAAGGGCACCACTCTGAGCACCGCCGGGGACTTCGAGGGAGCGATCCAGGCGACCGAGGACGCGCTGCGCTACATCGACGCCGACCTCGATCCGCGCGCCGCGCTGGCCGCCAAGCACAACCTCTCTCTCTATCACCACCGCCACGGAGACGTGGATCAGGCGATGGACCTCCTACAGGACATCCTGCCCCTCTATGCGCGCCAGAACGAGCCGATGGTTCTCCTGAGGCTTCGTTGGCTGGAAGGCCGGCTCGCTCAGACCCAACGCGAGTTCCGCCGGGCTGAAGAGGCGTTTCTGGAAGTCAAGCGAGGCTTCGTCGAGCGCCGGATTCCGTACGAGGCGGCGGCCGTCTCGTTCGACCTGGCGACCATCCTGGTCGAGGAGCGCCGCTTCGAGGAGCTGGCCGAGCTGGCGTCCGAGATCCTGACCGTCTTCCGGACCCTCGGAATCCCTCGCGAGACGATCGCGGCGATGGAGCTATTCCAGCACGCGGTCAAGGCCCAGCGCGTGAGCGTCTCGTGGGTGGCCGAGCTCGCCACCTACGTCGAGCGATCGCAGGCCCGGCCCGGTTTGCCGTTCCGGCCGAGCCTCTAGTCGAGCGCGGCCGCGTGCAGCGACCGCCGAGCCCACGCGGGCCTGGCCTGTCCAATATGGCGTGTGCCGGGTTTGACGGGGCACAATATGTTGTGGTAGAAGCAAACGAGGTAGATCGACCGAACGCCGCGGCGTCGCGGACCCAGCGAGCGACAGACGGATGGATTGGCTCAGCTTCACACTAGGCTTTTTCGCCTTCCCTCTGGTTGCCGTGCTGTCGCTCGGCGTCTATATCCTGGTCCGGAAGCTGCTGGCGCGGCAGACGTCGCTCGCCGACCTCCACCTGACCGAGCGGAGCTCTACCCTGAGCTTCTCGTCGCGCCTCATCGGCGAGATCGGCGAGGGCCTCGACTCCGAGACCGGTCCCGCAGCGAAAGCGTCCTGATAGCGAAGGCGTCCTGATAGCGAAGGCGTCCTGATAGCGAAGGCGTCCTGATAGCGAAGGCGTCCTGATAGCGAAGGCGTCCTGATACCCGGCCGGCGGGTCCAGGTCTCTCGCTGCCGCACGAGCAGCGGCTCTAGCCCGACCCACATGACCGGCCGAGCTGCCCGGCCCTCGAGCGGCTAGCTGCGCTTGATGATCAGACCGAGCACCGCGCCGGCGACGACCGTGCCGATGAAGGCGATGCCGCCGTGACACCAGGCGAGGAAGTACGGGAAGCCGTCGATCACCAGCGGATCGTAGAAGCTCGGAAAGAAGGCGAAGACCCCCAGGAAGGCGCCGAAGGTGGCGCCGCCGGCGACTCCGCCGGCCCATGACTGCCGGGTCTTGGCGAACAGCATGGCCGCTCCGAGGGAAAGACAGACGGCGATCAGGACGAAGTAGAGCGGATTGGCCTGCTCCTGCGTGAAGACCTCGGGCAGTCCCATGTAGGTCTTCGACATGATCATCCCGTGGAGCACGAAGTCCGCGATGGTCATCGCGATTCCCGCAGCAACACCGCCGATCAGAACTTTCCCCCAGTTCATAGAGCCTCCTTGGCGTCGCCGCGGCGACGCGTCTCCCGATGAAAGGTTGTCCGTAACGGCGGGGAGTCTAGCACGGGCGATCGAGGGCGGTGGCCGTCGCCGCGCTAGCGGGGCTCGCGCGGTCGGGCTTCGGTGACCTTCAGCTGCCGACCGTCGAGCTCGAAGCCGTTGAGAGCCGAGATCGCCTGATCGGCGACCTCGTCGTCCATCTCGACGAAACCGAACCCTCGCGGGCGGCCGGTCTCCCGGTCGGAGATCAGGCTCACGGAGTGAACGGCGCCGTACTGGCCGAACAGCTCGCCCACCTCCTCGGTCGTGGAGGTGAACGGGAGATTTCCGACATAGATCCTCTTCGGCATTCTTCCGCTCCAGGTATAGGGCTCGTAGGCCCCGGATTCTACCCTCGTTTGGGGATACGACCCGCGAGCGGGATCCAGAGGTAGAATCCGCTCGAATGACCGTCCGAGACTTCTCGCGCCTTTCGCGCCCACGCAACCCGATGCCCGACTTCGTGCGGGTGGCGTTGGAAGAGACCGGCCTGCTCTCGGCCTACCGAGCGCGTCCGCCCTACCAGCAGAACGACTACGTCGGATGGATCGGTCGGGCAAAGCGCCCGGAGACCCAGGAGAAACGTCTGGCCCAGATGCTCTTCGAGCTCGAGGCCGGCGATCTGTACATGAAGATGGACTACAGGCCGCGGTCCACCTAGTGCCGAACTTCAACTCGAGAGGGAACGAATGGGAGCGATGACGAAGATCAACGTGAGAACTCGTAGGATTCTGCTGCTCGTGGTTCTGGCTCTAGCCGTGGCGCTGGCGCCGGCCGCCGCCGACGACCTGAAGATCGTCTCGAAGGTCGTCCCCGAAAAGGGCAAGCCGACCACCTCGACCCAGTACATCACCAAGACCAAGGTGCTGACCTCCGACGGTCGCTACGACACCGTCTTCGACGTCAAGACGGGATCGATGGTGCACATCGATCACAAGAAGAAGGAGTACTACGAGAGCTCGCTCGAGGAGATGCGGGCCGCACTCGAAGAGGTGAACAAGATGCTCGAGTCCAATCCGATGCTCGAGCGCATGCTGGGCCAGGCGGCCGAGGTCGAAGTGAGGAAGGGCTCCGACACCGGCAACTACGCCGGCTACGACTGCCAGCAGTACTTCATGCGGCTCGGCAACAAGATGGAGTTCGAGCTCTGCACCGCCCCGGACCTCGAGATGCCGATCGAGTACTACGACGCCCGCAAGATGGTCTACGCCGCGATGGGACCGATGGCCAGCCGGTTCGAGCAGATGTTCGACGAGATGAAGAAGATCGACGGCTACGCCGTGATGACCAGGATCGACACCACGGTGATGGGGATGAACGCGAGCAGTGTCACCGAGGCGATCGAGGTCGTGAAGGGGCCGATCGACCCTGACGTCTTCGACCCCCCGGCCGGCTACAAGAAGAAGAAGTCGCCGTATCAGAACAGGTAGGTCCGGGCTGACCGGGCCCTCGGGCCGAGGGCTCGGTCGGTTCGAGGTCGGTGCAGCTGGATGGGCTTTCTTTCGCTTGGAGCGCACTTTCGAGCCTTCCTCGGCGACCCGAAAGGCGTCGCCGCGGTCTTCCCCACCTCGGCGGCCGTTCTGGACCGGATCGCCTCGAAGGCGGGACCCGCGGGAGCGAGGCTGATCGTCGAATACGGGCCTGGCACCGGGGTCCTTACACGCGTGTTGCTCGACTCTCTCGACGCCGAGGGTCGATTGGTGGCGATCGAGCACAACGCCGGTCTCGCCGAGCGGCTGACCGACGTGATCGAGGATCCACGGCTGACCGTAGTCCGCGACACCGCCGAGCGGGTACTCGAGATCCTCCATGATCTGGAGCTCGGGCCGGCCGAGTACGTCTTCTCCGGCATCCCCCTCTTCTGGCTCGGTGAGGAGCGCGTGGGACGCCTCGTCGCCAGCACCCACAGTGCTCTCTCGGTGGGCGGCAAGTTCGTTCCGTACCAGGTGTTCTATCTCGGCCGCCGGCGCCTGCGGGTCCACCTGGAACGGTCCTTCTCGGAAGTTCGATCGGAGCTCGATCTACGGAACCTGCCTCCCTACCGGATCTTCGAGGCGGTCCGCTGAGAGTGTGAGGTCGTCACCGATTCGGACGATCGCCGCGCCTGCCGGCGCGGCCCTCGGCTAGCCGCTCAAGCCGAGCTCCATCAGGTCGTGACCGATCCGGATCTCTCCGGTGTAGCCGCGGGCGCTCGCCCGGGCGTTGAGCGCGACCTCGTCGAGCGGCTCGTAGATGTGCGAGCAGATCATACGCTTGGCTCGGCTCGCGACCGCCAGCTCGACGATCTGGTCCTCGGAGAGGTGACCGGAGTCGAAGATCGCCAGGTCGACGCCGCTCAGGAAGTCGATCTCTTCGCGGTGGAAGTCGGAGTCACCGGTGAGCGCGTAGGAGCGCCCGCCACGAGCCAGCTTCAGGCCATGGTTGCCGGCTGGCGGTAGATGGCGGTACTCGAAGCGGTGCGGGCCGATCGCGAGGGTGCCGCTCTCGACGACCTCGAGATGGACGGTGAAGCGCTCTTCGACGACCAGGCTGCCGGGACCGAAGAGCCCGAGCAGGCGACCGACCACATCGTCGAGCCCGGGAGGGCCGTAGATATGGAGATCGCGCGAACGGGGGTCGGTGCGCGAGTGCGACGCCGCATGCAGGTAGGGCACCAGGTCGGAGACGTGGTCCGGATGGTAGTGGGACAAGACGATGCTCTCGACGTCGTCCTGTCGGAGGTCCAGGCTCGCCAGACGGTCCGCGGTGCCACGGCCGAAGTCGTAGACCAGCCTCAGATCGTCGAGCTCCAGCAGCACCGCCGAGGTCGCACGGCCAGGCTCGAGCTGGCAGGTGCCGACACCGAGAAGGATCAGACGCTCCGTCATCGCTGGCGCCGACTATGATAGCCGCGAACTTGACTCCGGTTCTCATCCTCTGCGCCGGCTTCGCCACTAGGATGGGTGAGCTGGCACCTGGAGTGCCCAAGCCGCTGCTGCCGCTCGCAGGGCGGCCTCTGCTCGATCATGTGCTCGACCAGCTCGCCGGGTTGAGCGAGCTCGGTGAGAGCCACCTGGTAGTCAACCGCCGATCCTTCGATCGGTTCGAGCGCTGGGTCGGCGAGCACCACGCGCTCGGGAGCCGTTTGCACCTGTGGGACAACGGCTGCGAGCACCCGGACCGACGCCCGGGCGCGAACGCCGATCTCCGCTTCCTCTGGAAGCGAGCGGGCCGACCTGAGAAGGCTCTGGTCGCTGGTGGCGACAACCTGTTTCTCTTCTCGTTGAGACCCTTCTGGACTAGCTTCCTGCAGGGAGCCGAGACCCTGGTCCTGGCGCTACGTGAGCCCGATCTGCAGGAGAGACGGCGGTCCGGCGTGCTCGAGCTCGACTCCGACGGTTTCGCTCGCGCCCTCGTCGAGAAGCCCGAGCGGCCGCGTTCGAGCTGGGTCTGCCCGGCCATCTACGCCTGCCAGCGCTCCGCGTTCCGGCGGCTCGAGGAGTACCTGGACGGAGGGCAGCCCACTGACGGCCTGGGCAACTTCATCTCCTTCCTGATCGAGCGGGAGCGCGTGCGGGCCTTCCGAGTCGAGGGACGGCGTCTTCACATCGGTTCCCCGGAGTCGTACCGCGCGGCGGAGCGCGCGCTCGCCGGGACGAGATCGCCGGCCGGCTACGAGAAGAGGTCGCCGGATCAGGACAGCTAGCGCCGCTGCTGGGCTGGGTCTCCCCCGCTCGGGTACGACGTCTGGCTCACGGAAGGCAGGTCCGGGGCGGTGGAAGTGTGCGGTAGCCACCTTTCCGCACTGGACGGCTGACGCGCCGGCGAGTGACCGTCCCCACGTCGGGAGGCGGGTCCGAGAACCACGTTCGGGTATTGACTCGGGGTGTGCCCAGAGCAAGCTGGCTCTGGTTGGCCCCGCACGCATTCGACGATCGAACAGTCCGGCGGAGACCGACCGGCCTTCGGGCGAGAGTCCGGAAAGGAGGATCGTGATGAGACTCGGATCCAAAACGGCGTCGGTGTTCCTCGCTTTGATCTTGGCCAGCACCTTCCAGCCAGCCGCCCAGGCGGGCGTCTTCCCCTGGGGTGAAGCCGGAGTGCAGATCCACTTCTGCGACCAGGACGGATCGACCCACCCGTTTCGGGTGACGATGCGACAGATCGTCACGACGGACACGCTCAAGGACGTCGGCGAGCTCGAACTGATCCTCCAGTACTCGTTCGCGGCGGCAGGTAGCGCCGACGCGATCCCGGTGGGCGAGACAGTGAGAGTGCGGGTCAAGGTCTTCAAGGCCGACGGCACCAGGATCAGCCTCGGCATGCTGGAGGCGACGGTGGGCGATGCGGGCAACGCCACGGCAACCAAGCTGGTCGACGTGTCGTTGGCGGCCGGCGACGTGGTCCGCTGGCGCTACACGTTCCGCGACTTCCCGACCATGGACCGGCTCGACACCCTGGTCCTGATCGGGGCGGCGTCCCGACCCGGGCCGGATTTCTAGGTCGCGAACGAGCCGTTCCGCTCAGCGGCGATCCCAAAAGCCGCGTGCCTCGCGGGGCCCCCGGTTGGTGTCACCCTAGGTCGACGTGCGCATTGCGAACACGATCACCTGCAGCGCGTTGGTCAGGTAGTGCGAGATGATCAGGGGCGCCACCCGACCGTAGCGGAGGTAGTACGTCCCCATGATCACGCCGTAGGTGGCCGTCCAGACGATCCTGGTCGGTCCCTGATAGGCGTGGGACAGGCCGAACAGGCCGGCGGCGACGAAGATCGCCAGCCAGCGCGAGGGGGTGGATGGCCAGACCTTCCAGAGCCGGCTGAGGAGAAAGACCCGGGTCAACTCCTCCTGGGCGACGCCGATCCAGAGCAGCACTCCCAGGAACAGCGCCATCATGCCCGGGCTGCGGCTCAGCCAGGCGAACAGGTTGATGATGCCGGTGTTGGGTGGTGCCGGCAGCACTTCGGCCACCAGCGAGTTGGTGACCACGTTGGCCGCCAGCGTCACGACGGACAGGATCAGCGCGGCGAGCAGGTCCGTCGTCCACCGCCCCGGCGCGAGATTGAGATCGCTCGGACGCTCGCCGCACAGGTATCGCAGGAGAAGGTAAAGCACGACCAGGATCGGGATGGAGATGGCCGTCGCGTAGACAATGAAGTCGCCCGGTGAGTACGGCTGTTCCGAGAGGAGACCGCTCAGGAACAGATACGAGTAGACGGCGAGCGGGCCGAGCGCGACCGCCGTGAGGTGCGCCCGCGCCCCGCTCGAGCCGGCCTTCGTCGGGTCCGTGGGCATCGAAGGAGTCATCAGGCTACGAGAACTCGCCCGAGCCCGCACCGCCCCGCGGGGTATTGGGGTCGGGCCTACCCCGAGAAAGACTGCCTCGGACGAGACCTGTGCCGCCGACCCGGGCCCTCGACCGACCGCGAAGGAACGGGTCGCTCGGGCGGCTCCTACAGTCCGAAGGGGACGACATGCGATATCTGAAGAGATTCCTGGCAGTCGGAGCCGCCTCGGCGATTCTCGCCGGCCCGGTCTACGGGCAGGGCCAACCGGTGTTCGACGAGTTCGTGAGCGTCGAGCTGGTCGTGGTCGACGTGGTGGTCCAGGACGGTACCGGAGAGCCGGTCCTCGACCTGACCGAGGACGATTTCCGGCTCTTTCAGGACGGCGTGGCGGTCGAGATCAGCCAGTTCACGGCGCCGCCCGGGCGTGCTCGGGCCGCGGTCGCGCCCGCGGGCGCCGGCACACCCTCCGCCACCCTCGCGCCTCGGCGGATCGTTATCTTCATCGACAACCTCCACCTCCATCCGAACTCGAAGCGGAGGGTCTTCGAGAAGCTCGGACGCACCCTCGACGGCCACCTGGCCGACGAGGACGAGGTGATGGTGGTGAGCTTCGGCGGCACGACGCGCGTCGAGCTCGAGATGACCACCAACCGCCGGGCGCTCAAGTCGGTACTGCGCGAGCAAGCGGACTCGGGAGCCGTGAGCCTCCTGGCCAGCTACGACGAGATGCGCATCCTCGAGGTCATGCAGCAGATCCGGTTCTCGGCCAACCAGGGCACCGAGCTCGGCACCCAGGCGTGCCTCGGCGTCGGCACCGTCGCCCATTCCCATGCCCAGCAGGTGTACGGCCGGGTCCAGGCGACGGTCTCGGAGCTCCGTCGCTTCGTCAACTCGCTGGCCGGCTACGAGGGTCCGAAGATGCTGCTGCACGTGAGCGACGGGATCCCGCTGGTCGCCGGCTCGGAGGCCTACCACTACGCCACCGAGCTCTGCGACGGCACCGGCTTGAACAAAGGCATCCCCAACGCCGTCGACATGTCGAACAGCAACGCGCTCCGCTACAACTACTGGGATCCGACCCAGACCGCGGCGACCCTGCGCGAGTTCGACACCGCGGACGAGTGGAGCCGCCTGGCGAGCGACGCCAACACCTATCAGGTGAGCTTCTACACCTTCCAGGCGGAGCGGCCGTCCAACCGCAGCGGCAACGTCGACGGCACCCGGACCTCGTTCGACGTCGAGAAGGAGGGCGAGCGCAACAAGCAGGACACGCTCTTCCTGCTCGCCGACGAGACCGGCGGCGCGGCGCTGCTCGACGCCAAGGAGGTCGACTCCGCCCTCCAGCGGATGAGTGACGACTCGCGGTTCGGCTACCAGCTCGCCTTCGAGCCGCCGACCGCCTCCGACGGCCGGCTCCACCGCCTCCGGGTCGAGGTCGACCGCCCGGGTATCGATCTACGCTATCGCAAGAGCTATCGCAGCAAGCCGCTCGAAGAGCGCATCGAAGACCGGGTGGTCTCGGCGCTCCTCCACGGCCGGCTCGAGAACCCGCTGGCGGTGCGGCTCGACGTCACAGAGACCGCCGCCGGCAAGGACGGCACCCACACCGCCCACGTGCGCGTGCGGGTGCCTCTCGACCAGCTGGTGCTGCTGCCCGAGGACGACGTCCTCCGGGGTCTCTTCACGGTGTTCGTGGCGGCGGTCAACGAGTTCGAGCAGATGACCCCGGTCGGCCGGCGCACCGTGCCGCTCAGCGTGCCGATCACCCACACCGAAGAAGCGTTCGTCTACGCCGTCGACGTACCGGTTCGCGGCGCCAAGGGCGCGGTCGCGGTCGCCGTCCAGGACCAGCTCGGCGCCGAGATCTCGTATCTCAGAGAGAACCTTCAGCTGCCGGGTGGGTAGGTCGTACTGCGGGCACGATCTTACGCGTAGGCGGCGCGTGCCGGGCGTGGGCGGCTCACTCCTCTTGCGCGTGCTTCTCGAGCAACGCCTGAAAACGCGGGTGGTCGTGGAGCCGATCCCAGTGGGGCTGGGTCCTTAGGGAAGCTGCGGTTACCACTGACTGAACCGTCAGGTATTCGTCCAGGCGTTCGATCGCCCTCTCGGGATCTCCGAGCACCAGGTGAATGAAGGCCAGGTTCCAACGGTAGTGCCCGGCGGTGATCACATCGGCCGCCATCGCCTCGAGAGCCCGCTCGCCCTCGCGCAGGGCCTCGTCGTGTCGACCCAGCAGGGCGTAGGTGTTGGCCAGCGCGATGACTGCCCCGGGATTCTCCCTCGCCAGATCCTCGGTCACCTCCAGCCGCTCCTGCGCGCGCGCGCGCATCAACTCGGTCTCGCCCAGCAAGAAGTGGCACAACGCGCCTCGCCATTTCTTCCAGACGAACCCCGCTGGATCGGCTACCGGGTCCGCATCTGCGGCCGCCGCCAGCTCTGCTGCCTCCCGAAACCTGCGTTGGAGCACCAGGCCGTACCACCGCGTTGCGAGGAACTCATCGGTCTCCGGCAGCTCGTGGCTGACCTCGACGTACTCGCTCGTATCTCCGGTCCAGTCCATCAGGAGCCTTGCGCGCCGAACCTCGAGGTGCGGGTTGTCTGGGTCGAGCCGGATGGCGCGGTCGATGTAGGTCAAGGCCTCTTCATGCCGCCCTAGATGTTGGAGATTCTGGGCGGTCTCCAAGACGATCCCGGTGTCACGCGGGTCGAGAAGACGCGCCGGCTCCAGGAAGGACAGCGCCTCCGCGAACTCGCCTTGCCGCTTGTGGATGATGCCTATCCAGTTCAGCAGCTCGGCATCGTTGGGTGAGCTCTCGAGTGCCCGCTCAAACTGCCCCAGGGCTTGCCTGTAGTCGCGCGAGCTCCGGTAGTGGTAGATCCCCAGGGCCCTGTGGGCCTCGGCCAGCTCGGGCTCGAGCTCGAGGGCCTGCTCGGCCGACCGCTTGGCCAGCAGTAGACGAGCTTCCGTCGGATCCACCTCCGAGAAGTGCATCCCCGAGTGAACCTCGGACAGCGCTGCATGCGCCAGGGCGAACTCGGGATCCAGGGCTACCGCCTTGTCCAACAGCTGCGCCGCCACCTGGTTCTGAGCAGGTATCTTGTCCATGTAGCTCTTGGCCTTGAGGTAGTGGTCGTAGGCTTCGAGGTTCTGGGTCGGCGTCGTGGCGGCCAGGCGACCGGGGCCCAGCAGTAGGGTCGCATCGATGGCTCGCACGGTCTCCTCGGAGATCTCCGTCTGGAGGGCAAAGATGTCCTCCAGGTCGCGGTCATAGACCTCGGTCCAGACCATCGCGTCCTCGGCGATGCGAACGAGCTCCGGGGTGACTCGCACCCGGCTGCCACCGTCGGCGCCTTTCGCCCATCGCACGGTACCGTCGAGCGCATAGTCTGCGCTCAGCTCTTCGCCGATCTGTTGTATCGAGAGGTCCGAGCTCGAGTACTGCGCAGCGCTCTTGCGGGCGATCACGCCCAGGCCTCCCACGTTGGTAAGACGGCTGGCGATCTCGTTCGTCATGCCGGCGGCAAAGTACGCGTCTTCCGGAGGACCGAGATTTTCGAACGGCAGGACCACGATCATCTTGCGCTCCGGAGCGGCAACGGATGTCGGGTCGAACGCCGGCGGCAGCTCCTCGCGGGGACTCAGGAGATGCCAGAGACCGTAGCCTCCAAGAGCCAGTGCAAGCACCGTCGCGAGCACCACGAGATAGCGAGCGGCTCTCCCGGGACCGGGCCCTGCCGCGGCCGGTGGGATGGCGGCCCTGCTCTCGCTCAGGACGATCTCCTGCTTGAGATCCTCCAGCTCGTTGCGGACGTCGATCACGGACTGATAACGCCGCTGCGGCTCCTTCTCGAGGCAGTGGCGGATGATGCGTGCCAGGTGATGCGGAACGTCGGTCCGCAGAGCGTCGACCTCGCGGGGCGTCTCCCTCATGATCGAGGAGATGATCGAGGCGGAGCTTCCACCCTTGAATGGCCGCTCGCCCGTGGCCATCTCGTAGAGGACTACCCCGAGAGAGAAGATGTCGGTGCGCGCATCGATCTCCTTTCCCTCGAGCTGCTCGGGCGACATGTAGGGCACTGTGCCGAGAATGCAGCCTTCGCGAGTCAGGGGCTCCGTGGGCGCCTGCGTGGCGTCCAGCGGGGTCCGTTCGTTGCGAAGCTTGGCCAGGCCGAAGTCCAGGACCTTCACATGGCCGTCGTCGGTGACCATGATGTTGCCGGGCTTCAGGTCGCGGTGGATCACGCCCTTCTCGTGGGCGGCAGCGAGGGCATCGGCCAGAGGAATGGCGGTATCGAAGATCCGCTCCAACACCATGCCGCCCTCGGGTGTCAGGTCCGAGAGCCGCTTCCCTTCCACCATCTGCATCACGAGAAAGTGGACCTCGTCGGCCTCTTCGACCGCGTAGATGGTGACGATATTGGGATGATCGAGTGCTGCGAGGGTCTCTGCCTCACGCTGAAAGCGCTCGAGACGCACTGGGCTGGAGGCGACCTCGGGCGGCAGGATCTTCAGCGCCACCTGCCGCTTGAGGGATGTGTCCTCGGCCCGATACACCTCCCCCATCCCGCCCGCGCCCAGCTTCTCCAGGATGCGGTAGTGAGATAGGGCTGCTCCGACCACGACCTGGCCCCGCTCTTCTTATGCCAGATCGGCTACCTGCTGTACACACCCGTGCGCTACAGCACCACCCGGGCGGGCAGGGATCGCCGCAGCGCGCAGGGTTGCGGGTATCATGGATCGTCAACAAGATCCCAGTCGACTGGCCTCTGGATGATCGGCAAGACCCTCTCGCACTACGAGATCCTCGATCTGCTGGGCAAGGGAGGCATGGGCGAGGTCTACCTCGCCAAGGACAACTCCCTGGGTCGGCAGGTGGCACTCAAGGTCCTGGCTGAGGTCCTCGGCGCGGGCTCCGTGCGGATAGAGCGCTTCGAACGCGAGGCCCGTACCCTGGCCACGATCAACCACCCCAACATCGTGACCATCTACACGGTGGAGGAAGACGACGGCGTCCGCTTCCTCACGATGGAATTGGTGAACGGCCAGTCCCTCGACCGCCTGATCCGCGACTGCGGTCTCCCCTTGAAGACCTTCTTCGAGCTCTCGATCCCGACCGCCGACGCCCTGGCCGCCGCCCACGACAAGGGGATCATTCACCGGGATCTCAAGCCCGCCAACATCATGGTGGACGACGAGAGCCGGGTAAAGGTCCTCGACTTCGGTCTGGCGAAGCTCCGAGAGCCGCAAGCGATCGAGAGCGTCGAGGCAACCAGCGCCCTGACCGAAGAAGGGAAGATGCTCGGGACGGTCCCCTACATGGCTCCGGAGCAGGTGCAGGGCAAGCCCGTCGACAATCGCTCCGACATCTTCTCGCTGGGAGTGACCCTCTACGAGATGGCCACGGGGAGGCGCCCCTTCGCGGGCAAGACCTCGGCCGAGCTCATGTCCTCGATCCTGCGGGACACGCCGACGCCCGTCGCCGAGCTGAATCCCGATCTGCCCCATCAACTAGAGCGGATCATCGGTCGGTGTCTGGAGAAGAACCCTCGCAGGCGCTTTCAGACCGCCCTCGATGTCCGAAACGAGCTGGAGGAACTGCAGCAGGAAGTGCAGTCGGGCGCCACCCTGCCGGCGAGCGCCATCGCGATTGCCGAGCGCAGGAGCCGGTTGCCCTGGCTGGTCGCCGTGGCGGCGCTTCTGGTGCTGGCCGGCACCCTCGGGTGGCTGGCTCTGGGTCGCCCGGGCACGACGACCGCCGGGGTCGATCGGGCGGCGGTCTCCCAGAGCATGAGAATCACGCAGCTAACGACCCTGGGCAAGTCCCTCGACGCGGCGATCTCTCCCGACGGCAAGCTGATCGTGCACGTGGTCGACGATATCGGTGGCCCGAGCCTCTGGGTCCGCCAGGTGGCCACGGCCAGTGACGTCCAGATCGTCCCCGCGGCCAAGGTCTACTACGACGGGTTGGCCTTCTCTCCCGACGGCAACTTCGTCTACTTTACGCGCGGTGCGGCGAACGCCGTGCAGGGCGATCTCTACGTGGTCCCCACTCTCGGCGGCGCCGAGCGGTTGTTGCTCGGGGAGATCGACAGCCCGGTCAGCTTCTCACCGGACGGGCAGCGGATGGCCTTCGTCCGAGCCTTTGACGGGCACGCCTCGCACGCCGTCGTGCTGGCGAGCGTGGACGGATCCGGGGAGCGCGAGCTGACACGCGGAGAGGAGCTCGATCTCTTGAGCTCCGCCGCCGCCGCGTGGTCACCGGACGGCTTGAGGATCGGTCTGATCGGCGGCCGGTTCGAGCCGCGCTTCGAACAGGCGCTCATGCTGGTCGATGTCGAAACGGGCGAGATGGAGCAACTCTCGAGCGAAGCGTGGCGCGCTGCCGGCCAGATCGCCTGGCTCCCCGATGGCTCCGGACTCGTTCTCGTCGCGACCGACCGCGCGTCGGTCGCGGGGGGACAGATCTGGCGGGTCTCCTATCCGGAGGGCGAGGTGCGGCGGATCACCAACGATCTCAACGACTATGACCACGTCAGCATCGACGCCGCGGGTCGTTCGCTGGTGACGGTCCAGCACGACTACGAGGCGCTCCTCTCGGTGGCGCCCGCGTCGGCGCCGGCGGCCGGGAGGACGATCTCGCTGAGTGCCCGGCACCGCGACGGCTTGACGGGGCCGGATTGGACCGAGGACGGCCAGGTCGTCTTCGAGTCCTCGGCTGGGGGCCAGCAGGGTCTCTGGATCGCTGCCGGTGACGGCAGCGACCGCCGGCAGCTCACGACCGGGCCGCGGTCCGATTTTGCGCCGCGGGTATGCGGCAGCCAGGTCGTCTTCTCTTCGTACCACTCAGGCAGCTTGAACGTCTGGCGGGTCGGCCTCGAAGGCGGCAAGCCGGTCCAGCTGACCTTCGGTGGCCTCGACGCTGATGCCAGCTGCTCGCGCCGAGGCGACGAGGTGCTCTTCGTGAGCATCCAGAAGCACCAGAATGTCCTCTACCGGCTGCCGATCGAAGGGGGCGAGCCGGAGCAGGTCACCGACGCGGACGTTCGCTCCGGGGCGTTCTCGCCCGACGGCGAGAGGATCTCCTACGGGTTCACCGACCCAGGATCGAACCGTTACCGGGTGGCCATCATCGACGCCGATGGGGGTGAGCCGATTCACGTCTTCGACCCGCTGGGCGGCTGGGCCGAATGGGCGCCGGACGGCTTGGCCTACGACTTCGCGATCACCCGCGAAGGCGTCAGCAACATCTGGCGCTATCCCCTGGACGGCGGCGAGCCCGAGCAGCTCACCCATTTCGAGAGCGACCGCATTTTCTCCTTCAAATGGTCCCCCGACGGCGAGCAGCTCGCCGTTACCCGCGGCGGCCAGGTGAGCGACGTAATCCTGATCGAGGACTTCTGAGCCGGCGCCGACTGGCGCGGCCGCGCGGCGACCTGTCCGCTGGGTACCTCGAGAACGAGCCGTTCTTCGGCTGGCCACAGCCCCACGCCGGCGGGGGGCTGCCTCTAACAGGGCAAGGACCATCTGCGCGAATTCAAGAAGATTCGTCGCGCGCTGTAGGGACTCGCTAGCTCCCGGGCTTGCTCGGGCGCCGTGCTCCGACAGCTCTTGAAGTCAGCTGGAGGCGACGGTGGGAATCGAACCCACGTATGAGGGTTTTGCAGCGGTGGTTTGGGGTGGTAGATGGCAGTAGGGTTTGCGGCTAAGTCGTAATGATTGCAGGGAGTTGTCCGCCGGTGGCTTGCGGAGGGTTACGGGAGAATACGGGGGTTTTCGAAGGTCAAGCGTCCCGTGAGTGTCCCATGGCTCGGGCCTCTGACGAGCTGCCTTGGCTGGCAGCCCGCTGAGCAGTCCGCCTCTCCGAGTTCACGCGAGTTGGAGGCGCCGCCCCTTCGGCTCGGGGATGGGGTCGCCGAACTCCGTGGCGGTGTCGATCCACAGGCCAATGGCCTCTTGCGCGCTGGCCAGTGCCGCCTCGTAGGTATCGCCATGCGCCGAACAGCCCGGCAATTCCGGCACCTCTGCCACAAACGCGTCGTCCTCGGTGCTCCAGTAGATGATGACCTCGTACTTAGACATCGTCTTCCAGTTCTCCGAGTCGGTTGTTGAGGATCATCGAGCGCACCTGCTACGGCTTGGCCTTGGAGCCCGACCGCTGGAGGTTGATTCGTTCCACAACGCCCTCTCGTCGGAACAGGTGGTGACTACCCCTCGTGCGTTCCTCGAATCCAAGGTGGAGCAACAGCGCACGGAGATCGCCGAAATCGATGTTGGCGTCGGAGCGACCCTCCAGGATCCTCCGGAGCAGCTTCTCGTGCTTCCCCACCGTCGGATTCTAACTCGCAGGGCCGCGGTTGGTGGAACTCGAGAGGGTCCATCCGGCTCGCGTCGTCCTGCGCCGTAACCCTTGGGGGGGATCTGGACCTACTCCTTCGGTCGTGGTGCTCCCAGGTCCTTTGGGATATGGAAGTTGCGTAGGGTGTCACCACAACCGCCCGTAGAGCAGAGATCCTGCTCACCTGGCCTCAGGGATCGTGATCGGGAACGATAGGCATCGCATGGCGACCAGAGTGGTCGTGCTGGTCCTAGTGGTAGCGATCGGGTGCACCGGTCCGGATGCTCCAGCGGGTCGCTCGCCGGCTGCGCCTGCCGTCGCCGACTCCCGCCCCCCAGCCGAGCTCGCGGGCTTCGCCGATGATGTGGACTCGGTGCGAGCAGCCTGGGGCATTCCGGGCATGGCCGTGGCGGTCGTGCGAGACGGCGAGCTCATGTTCGCCCAGGCTTTCGGTCTGCGGGACGTCGAGCGCGGCCTGCCGGTCACGCCGCGTACCGTCTTCGCGCTCGGCTCCGCCAGCAAGGCATTCACCGCCTTGGCACTCCTTCTCCTCGCCGAGGACGGGTTGCTCGACCTGGACGCGCCGCTGGTCGAAGCGGTCCCCGATTTCCGCCTCAACGACGAGCGGGCGACGCGTCGGGCGACCGCTCGCGATCTGCTGGCGCATCGCGCGGGCCTGCCGAGTCAATACGACATGCTCTGGCTCCTCGCCCCGATCAGCAGAGGAGAGCTGTTCACGCGCCTGCGCTTCCTCGAGCCCACCGCCGAGCTCGGCGAACGCTTCCAGTACAGCAACGTCGGGTACATTGCAGCGGGCGTGGTCCTGGAGCGCTTGAGCGGCGTCTCCTGGGAGGACTTCCTGGAGACGCGCGTCTTCCGGCCGCTCGGCATGGAGCGAACCGGTTTCGTCGAGCCGGTGGAACCGCCGGCCGAGGATCAGGCGCTCCCCTACCGGGTCTCGGACGCAACCGCGGCACGGGTCCCGTTCGCAGGCAGCGTCGCCTTCGAGAACGCGACGTTCCTGGGGCCAGCGGGCTCCGTCAGCTCAACCGTCGAGGATATGGCCAGGTGGATGTTGATGCACCTCGCCGAAGGCCGCGTCGCGGATGACAGGCTGGTGTCGAAGACGGCACTGAGGCAGCTCTTCGAGAAGGAGATCGCGATCTCCGACCCGGGCTACCGCATGCTCACCCAGGCCGACGCCTATGGCCTCGGATGGGCGCTCTCCGACCACCGCGGCCACCGCGTGCTGCACCACGGTGGGAACATCGAGGGCTACTCGTCTCTGGTCAGCCTGATGCCGGAGATCGAGTCCGGTGTCGTGGTGCTCTCCAACTCGATGGACCTGGCAGGGTACGAGATTACGCGCAACGCTTTCGACCGGCTCCTGGGCCTGGAGCCACTCGCCGAGGGCGGAGAGCTCAAGGCCCTCTTCGCCACGCTCGATCAGGCGCGGGCAGAGGCCCGGCGCCCGCCAGTGTCCGACCCAGAGGCGAGCGCGTCCCGGGGCTTGGCTTCGTACGCAGGGGTCTACGACAACCCGGTCTTCGGCCGGGCGACGGTCTCCGCGGGCCCCGGCTCTCTCGCGCTCACGTTCGGTTCCGGCGTCCGGGCCACGCTCCATCACTCTAGCCTCGACGCCTTCAAGGGCATCACGGACGAGTTCTACCTGCCAGCGTTCGAGGTCAGTTTCGAACCGGCGGCGGAAGATACCACCGCGGGCTTCGGGCTCGTGCTCAGTCCGGGTGGGCCAGAGATCCGCTTCACGAAGCGGCCCTGAGCGCCGGCACAGCCGGTTTCGGGTGCTGCTCGAGCTCCGCCGCGTGCAGGAACGCGATCCTCAGAGCGCCAGTGCGTGGCCGTCTCCGTCGACACAGGGATTAACCGCCACGACCGTAAGGCTTTGATTCTATTGAAGTTGATTGGAGGCGACGGTGGGAATCGAACCCACGTATGAGGGTTTTGCAGACCCTTGCCTTACCACTTGGCTACGTCGCCTCGGGGACTAGGCTACTACAACTACGCAGCCCATCGCGACGGGCGGACGGGTGGGAATTCGGGGACAAATCGGGGACAGGCACCGATTTCCACGATCGCTGTTCCAGAGCCCGGGCGCTTGTGAGGGAGATCGGAGCCAGTCCCCGAATTTCCCTGGGCGGGAGCTTTAAATGGAGCGGGAAACGGGGCTCGAACCCGCGACCCCGACCTTGGCAAGGTCGTGCTCTACCACTGAGCTATTCCCGCTCTGGCAGTGAAGGATAGTGAGGGGCCATCGGGGTGTCAAGGTGCCTCGAAGGCGCCTCGGATGAGGGTGAACTGCCAGCCGCCCTCCTGCCGGTCGAGGCCGAGGACGTCGAAGCGGCAGGCCCCCGGATGCCCGCACGACGCCAGGAAGAGGGCTGCGGCGCCGGAGATCCGTAGCTGCTTGCGGCGGTCGACGGCGGCGACGGCACCGCCGTAGTTCTGATTGGCCCTCGCCTTGACCTCTATGAAGCAGAGGGTGGCCCCCTCGAAAGCGACCAGGTCGACCTCGCCCGCCTTGCACCGCCAGTTGCGGCTGACGATCTTGAAGCCTGCCCGGTCGAGATACTCCTCGGCCGCGGCCTGGGCGACGCGGCCCCGTCCGACGTTGTTGGACTGGGCCAGGAACTCGTTGAGCCTCGGCATCTATGGTTCCCTCATCAGGTTCTCTTCCAGCGCGGGCCGGTCGGTGTGTCCTCGATCACGATCCCCTGCTCGGCCAACCGGTCGCGGATCTCGTCGGAGCGCGCGAAGTCCTTCTGTGCGCGGGCCTCCTGGCGCGCGGCGACGAGCGCCTCGATCTGGTCGTCCGAAAGCCCGGCGGCGGTCTCGTCCTCGCCCGCCCACTCGGTCGGATCGAGCACGCCGAAGACCCGGTTCATGTCGGTGAGCAGCTGGAGCACCGACTGCGTATCGCCGGTTCCGAGGCGGTTCTCCTCGATGGCGATGTTGACGTCCTTGACCAGGCCGAAGACGGCCGCCAGAGCCTCCGAGGTGTTGAGATCGTCCGCCAGTGCGGCGGTGAACCGGGCGCGGGCCCGTTCGACGGCCTCGGGGACCGGTGAGTCGGCTCCCCCACTCTCCTCGGCATGGGTGAGCCGGAAGCGCATCTCGTCGATCCGCCGCAGGGCGTGCGCCGCGTCCTCGACCCCCGCGAGGGTGAAGTTGAGCTTTTTACGATAGTGAGTGGTCAGGAAGAAGTAGCGCAGCGCGCGCGGCTCGAGCCCGCGCTCCAGGAGCTCGGCCAGCGTGTACTGATTGCCGAGCGACTTCGACATCTTGCGGCCGTCCACCAGCAGGTGCTCGGCGTGCAGCCAGAGACGCACGAACCTGCCGCCGGTGGCGGTCTCGCTCTGCGCGATCTCGTTCTCGTGATGCGGAAAGATGTTGTCCACTCCCCCGGTGTGAATGTCGAACTCCGGCCCCAGGTACTTCATGCTCATTGCCGAGCACTCGAGGTGCCATCCGGGCCGGCCGGTGCCCCAGGGCGAGTCCCAGCTCGGCTCGTTCGGCTTGGCCCCTTTCCAGAGGACGAAATCGCGCACGTCCTCCTTGTCGTATTCGTCGTCGGCGACCCGCTCGCCCTGGCGGACCTCGCTCAGATCGAGTTTGGAGAGCCGGCCGTAGTCGGGATCGTCGGCGATCCGGAAGAAGACCGAGCCGTCACTCTCGTAGGCGACCCCCGTGGCCACCAGCTTCTCGACCAGCTCGATCATTTCCGGGACGTGCTCGGTCGCGCGTGGATAGTGCTCCGCCCGCTCGATATGGAGGGTGTCGAGGTCGGCAAAGAACGACTCGATGTAGGGGGCGGTGTACTCCGAGAGCGAGACCCCGCCCTCGACGGCGGCACGGATGATCTTGTCGTCGATATCGGTGATGTTCATCACCTGCTCGACTTCGTAGCCGAGAAAGCGGAGCGCGCGCCGGAGGAGGTCTTCGAACAGGAAGGTCCGGAAGTTGCCGATGTGGGCGTGGTTGTAGACCGTCGGACCACAGGTGTAGAGGCCGACCCGGCCCTCGTCCCTGGGCTCGAGAGGGACCTGCCGGCGCTCCTCGGTATTGAAGAACGCTGCGGAGCTCAAACGAGTGCTTCCTCGCGTTCGAGTCGTCGCAGGAAGCGGCGCGCCTTCTCCCGTCGCAGCCCCCGAAGGTGATCGAGAAAGAGCACGCCGTCGAGGTGATCGAGCTCGTGGCAGATGGCGCGCGCCAGCCAGTCCTCGGCGGTCAGGAGAAACTCGTTGCCGTCGACGTCCTGCGCCCTGACCTCGATCTCGAAGGGGCGGGTCACCTTGTCGGTGAAGCCGGGCAGCGACAGGCAGCCCTCGACGTCGGTTGCCGACCCGCGGCGCTGGAGGATCTCGGGGTTGACCAGCGTGTGCAGGGCCTCGGGATCCTCGCCGACCGAGAGATCGACGACGCAGACCCGCTGGTCGATCCCGACCTGTGACGCCGCCAATCCGACCCCCGGCGCCGTGTGCATGGTCTGGATCATGTCGTCCACCAGCTTGCGCAGCTCGCCGTCGAAGGTCTCGACCGGGGCGCACTTCTCCCGCAGGACGGGGTCCGGGTAGATCCGGATCGGCAGGAGTGCCATCAGGTGGACGCCTTCTCCAGCCGTATGAGCGTGGAGACCACGTCGTGATCGTGTCGCTGCTGCCGGAGGGTGTCGAGGAAGCCCTTGGGATCGGTCTCGCCGGCGAGCATCTCCGCCAGGCCCACGGGGGTCAGCTTGAGCGCCGTCGTCCGCTTGGTCACTACGTACCGGGCCGGCCAGCTCCGATGCTCGAGCAACGCGCGATCGCCGATGACGTCGCCGTTGGTGAACGATCGGATGGTCGTCTCCTCGCCGCCCTTGAGGGTCACCCGGGCCTCGACCTCGCCCCGGCTGAGGATCAGCAGCTCTTCGAGCTCGCCGTCCCTGGCGACCAGCTCGACACCCTCGTCCAGCCGGGTGATCTCGCCGGCCAGCGCCAGGCGGACGACCTGGTCGTCGGTCAGCTGGTCGATGACCGAGCTCTTGCAGAGCCCGGTCCAGAGCTGCTGGAGCTGCAAGGTCGAGACGGTCTTGCCGCCGTCGGTTCGCGGGCCGCTCTCGAGGATCGCCGAGACGATCAGCTCGCGTCGGCGGTCGAGCGCCTTGGCCTTCTGCAGCGCCTCGATCTTGAGGTGGATGTTCTCGTTGGCGGGCGCCAGCTTGGCGATCTTTCTCAGGAGCGCCGACGCCTTGTCGAAGAAGCCGTCACGGGCGTAGCTCTCGGCGGCGACCAGGTACTCCTCCACCGCGTCCCGCTGTCGCTTTTGCTTCATGAGCACGTGCGCCAGCCGCAGCCGCGAGTGAATGTCGCTGGGGTAGCTCTTCAGCCGGACGCGGAGCAGCCGCTCGGCTTCGTCGAGCTCGCCCAGGGTGATCAGATCCTCGATGTCGGCGCGGGGATCGCTCTCCTGGGGCTTCGAGCCCTTGAACCACTTCCTAGCCACTTTCGGTTGAATCCTCGGATACGCGATGCGCGCTGTATAGACGCCTATGAATCGTAGCTCCCAGGGGACAGAGCGGTCCCGCGAGAGTACGAAAGACGGCCCAGAGTATAGCCGACACCTGACTGGAACAGCGGTTGCAGGTACCACAGTTGATCGACTCGCGAGAGTCGGTCGAAGAGAAAGGAGCCGCCATGAGGTACACCGATGGATCGAGGCTGCGGCAGCTGCTCCTGGCGACGGTGGGATTCTGTATCGCCGCTCTCCCGGCCGGGCCGCTTGCGGCCGCCGACGAGTCCGGCTACGGGTTCTATCGCACCGTCGAAGGCGACGTACGGCTCACGACTCCCGAGCGCGCCGAGCCGCTCGACGTCGAGCCCAACTATCCGCTTCTCCTGGGCGACCGGGTCTGGGTCTCCCCCGCCGGGCACCTCGAAGCGATCCTCCCCGATCAGACGATTCTCCGGGCAGGCGGAGGGACCGACCTCTACTTCGAAGATCTTGCTCTCTATGCGGGTGAAACCGCTGGCGGGGGCTCGGTCCTCCGCCTGCTCGAAGGTGAGGTGCAGATCGTCATCAGCGGCTACGCGCGCGAGCAGTCGCCGCTGCGGGTCGACACGCCCAACGCGACGATCTACCTCCAGGAGCCCGGCATCTACCGCATCTACGCCGACACCCGCCACTGGACCGAGATGGTCGTGCGCGAGGGCTTTGGCGAGGTGGTCCTGGCAGAGGGGTCGGTGGTCGTCCGCGCCAACGAAGAGGCGGTGATCGACGGCGACGTCGACCCGCGGGTGCGGCTCTACCCCGCCGGCGCCCTGAGCGCGCTCGAAGCCTGGGGCGACGAGCTCGACCGCGAGGCCGAGCTGGCCGCGCGCGAGCCGTACGTGGCCGAGCCGCTCCGCTATCAGGCGGCTCCTCTGCGCCGTCACGGCGAATGGCTGGTGGTCGATACCGGTTACGCCTGGCGGCCGTACGTGAGCGTCGGCTGGCGTCCGTTCACGCGCGGCTACTGGACCCACACTCCCGCCGGACGCTACTGGGTGAGCACCGTGCCCTGGGGCCTCACCTTCCACTACGGGTCCTGGAACCTCCATCCGTTCCACGGCTGGATCTGGCATCCGGGTAGGGTCTTCTCACCCGCCTGGGTGACCTGGTACTGGGGTCCGACCCATGTCGCATGGGTTCCGAGCGGCTACTACTCGCACTTCTACGGTCATCACGGCTACCGCTCGCACCTCGGGTTTGGCTTCTACGGTTGGGCCGGTGGTAGCTGGGGCTACTACGGTCACTGGACGTTCTGTCCGACCCGCTACTTCGGCTGGCGCAGCTACAGCTCGCACTGGCGATCGGGGCACGAAATCGGCCGTAGAGCGCACCACGAGGTCCCGCGCGGACTGATCCTGGGCGACACCCGTGAGATCCCGGTCGGCTTTGTCGGCAAGCCGGATCAGGTCGAGAAGCTGATCGCGCTCAAGACCAAGCTCCGGGCTACCTCCGGGAGCAAGCTGCCGGACGTCACCGACTTCGTGGCCCGGCAGCCGAAGCTCTCGAGCGACGTTCGCAAGGCGGTCTTCGCCGGACCGGGCTCGAGCCGGTCGGTGCTGGAGAAGACCGAACGCTCGATCGAGCACCGCAAGGCGAAGCTCGCCGAGTCGCCCGCGCGGGACGGCTCGCGCGATCGGGTGTCGAGGTCGGTGCAATCGCAACCGAGCCGGCCGGATATCGAGCGCCGCGAGTCGAGGCTCTCTGGGTCGCCCGCGCGAGACGGCTCACCCGATCGGGTCTCCAGGTCGGTGCAAGAGCTGCCGAACCGGCCGGACATCACGCGCCGCGATCTGGTGACGCGCGATCCGGTCCACGAGCAGCCGCTCGAGCGCGAGGTCCGCTCGCCGGAGCCGACGCTGCGCAGCCGGCCGGTCGCCGAGTCACCCTCGGTTCGACGGCAGACCCCGTCGCGGCGCGAATCTCCGTCGAGCGTGCGCTCGCAACCACCGGCCGACCCACGGCAACCGGCTCGGCTCGAGCGCTCCGCACCGACTCGCGAGCCGGTGCGCATCCAGGAACGTTCGCCGGACTCCGTGCGATCCGGCTTCAGCCGCCAGGTACGACCCGGTCCGAGCTCGGCACCTCCTTCGGTGACTCCGTCCCGGCCGAGCGCTACGACCAGGGTGCCGGTGGTCCGTAGGGTGCTGGACAACATCCGCGGCAGCTCGCCGTCGACCTCCGTGAGGAAGCCGTCGACGCCGACGCCGCGGGCCTCGCAGCCGAGCTCCGGCTCGTCGCCGCACAGCTCCGGCAAGTCGATGTCCAAAGGGAGTTCCTCATCCTCTTCTTCTGAGTCCGGTCGGTCGTCGGGACGCACTCGCTCGCAGTCCCGTCCCAAGTCCAAGCCTCCCGGCCACTGACGGGCGCGGGAGGTGGCCTCGACGGCCACTCTCCCGACCGGGCCCGGGGTTCGCGCCCCGGGCTCTTTTTTTGGTTATCCTGGCTGGACGGTGGCCTGGAGAACGACCTTTCGGATTCTCTTCATCCTCTACTGTGTGGAGGCCGGGGTCTTTCTGCTCATCTCGCCCTGGAGCCCGCGATGGGACGAGCAGATCATCCAACTGGCGAATCTCGAGCTGAGCGGCTTCTTCCTCCACCCGATGGTTCGGGGCGCGATCAGCGGCTTCGGCCTGATCCACCTGGTCTGGGGAGCTCACGATCTGGATCTCTGGCTGACCGAGCGCCGGCGCGCGTCGGAGGCGCGGGTGCGCACCGACGCAGCCCAACCTGAATGAGGCAGATCCCGCGCGTGACCGCCCTCAGCCGGCGGAGCCTCTTCCCGGGCGGTGAGCTCGGGTCGTGGCTGGCGCGTCTGGCCGACACCGGAGTCGAGGCGGTCCAGATCCGCGAGAAGGACCTGGCGGACATCGAGCTGCTGGATCTCGTCGGCCGGGCCGTCGAGGCCATGGCCGGCCGCGGTCAGGTGCTCGTCAACGGCCGGGCCGACGTGGCGCTGGCGGCGGGCGCCGACGGTGTCCACCTGCCGAGCGACGGCATCCCGGTCGCGGCGGCACGCCGGTTGGCGGGCGAGGAGCTCCTGGTGGGGTGCTCGGCGCACTCGCTAGCCGAGATCGACCGGGCGCGCGACGAGGGCGCCGATTACGCCTACTACAGTCCGATCTTCGAGAGCTCGGGGAAACGCCCGATCGGGCTGCCGGCGCTTGCCGAGGCGACCGGCCGCGGGCTGCCCGTGATCGCCCTCGGGGGCATTACAATCGAGCGGCTGGAGGCGGTCGCGGAGGCGGGGGCGAGCGGCATCGCTGCGATCCGGATGTTCGCCGATCCAGTCGAGCTACCGACGGTGGTCGCCGCCGCCGGACGCGTATTCGGACAGTGATGAGAACTCTGAAAGAGGGCTTTCGCGGCAAGGTCGGCTTCCTGCTGCTGTCGCTGGGCGTGTTGATCGCCGATCAGTGGAGCAAGTGGTGGGTCGAGCAGAACCTGTCGCGGGGGGCGCCGCTCGAGATCGTCGAAGGCTTCCTCGATCTGACGCTGGTCCGCAACACCGGCGTCGCGTTCGGCCTCTTCCCGGCCCGGGGCGAGCTCGCCGGCGTCATTCTCTTGACCGTTCTCGGCCTCGTGGCGCTCACGGTGGTGATGGTCTACTTCTGGAAGACCGAGCGCCACGAGCGTCTCCTGCTGACGTCTCTGGCCCTGATCCTCGGGGGGGCGGTCGGCAACCTGGCCGATCGGATCGCGGCCGGGAGCGTCACCGACTTCATCGACGTCTACTACCGCTCGTACCACTGGCACACCTTCAACGTCGCCGACAGCGCGATCACCGTCGGCATCGTGCTGATGATCCTCGAGATCCTCACCTCGCGCTCCGAGCCGGAGCCCGATGCGGCCGATGGCGGGTAACGGGTGCGCTGGCTGACCTCGGCTGAAGCGTCGGGCGAGCGCCTCGATCGCTACCTCGCTGGGCATTTCGGTCAGCCCCGCAATCAGGTCGCCCAGTGGATTCGCGAGGGCCGGGTCCTGGTCGACGATCGCCCGGCCAAAGCCTCGCTCCGACTCACCGGGCAGGTTTGGGTCGAGTGCGAGCCGCTGGAGAGGACCTTCGCGCTCGAGATGGAGCCCGAAGAGGGCGCTCTCGAGGTCCTGTTCGAAGATCCCCATCTGGCGGTTCTCGACAAGCCGGCCGGGATCGTCGTCCATCCGGGCGCGGGACGTGAGCGTGGCACCCTGGCGCATCGCATCCTGTTCCGGTACCCGGAGACCGCCACGGTCGGGGGTCCGGGCCGTCCCGGCATCGTCCATCGGCTCGACCGGGATACGACCGGGGCACTGACGGTCGCCCGCACCCAGGAGGCGTACGCTCAGCTCTCGAGGGCGTTCGCCGAGCGCTCGGTCGAGAAGACCTACCTGGCGGTCGTCTATGGGCGGCCGAGCCCCACGTCGGGGACGATCGAGGCTCCGATCGGGCGCCATCCGCAGAAGCGCAAGGAGATGACGGTCACCGAGCGCGGCCGGCCCGCGGTCACCCACTACCGAGCGCTCGGCGAGGCCGCCGGCCTGTCGCTACTCGAGATCGGCCTCGAGACCGGACGGACCCACCAGATCCGGGTGCACCTCAAGCACCTGCGGCACCCGCTGGTCGGCGATCCGGTCTACGGTGAGGCCCGTTGGAAGGGCGTGGCGCGGCCGCTGCAAGCGCCGCTCCGCTCGTTCGAGCGGCCGGCCCTGCACGCCTGGCGCCTGGCCCTTCCCCATCCGGCGACCGGCGAGCGCCTTGGGTGCACCGCGGATCCGCCGGCGGATCTAGAGCGTCTCTGGCTCGACCTCGGCGGCGACGCTCTGACCGGCCTGCTCGATCCGAGGCGCTAGCCTGAGCTTCTCGCCGGCTTTCGTAGCGAGCCGGCGCAGGTGCCTGAGAATGCTGGGCTTGGCTTCGGCTTCGCCTCGCTGACGGCTCAGGCTAGACCAGCTCGGCGAATTCGGTCGACGGCTTGTCCTGGGACTCGGCGACCGGGGCGCAAGTGATGTGCCCCTTGTAGGTGTTGACGCCGGGCAGGAACCCGGGAATTCGCCGGACAGCGCTCTCGACGCCCTCGCTGGCGAGTGCGATGGTGTACGGCATGGTCGAGTTGTTGAGCGCGAAGGTCGACGTGCGCGGGACCGCCCCAGGCATGTTGGCGACACAGTAGTGCACGATCCCGTCGACCTCGTAGACCGGATCGCCGTGGGTCGTCGGCCGGGTGGTCTCGAAGCAGCCGCCCTGGTCGACCGCGACGTCGACGACCACCGAGCGCGGCTTCATGTAGCCGAGCATTTCGCGGGTGACCAGCTTCGGAGCCGAGGCGCCGGGGATCAGGACCGCGCCGATCAGGACGTCGGCGCGACTCAGCGCGGCCATCAGATTGAGATGGTTGCTGGCCAGCGTCGTCACGCGCCCGAGGAAGAGATCGTCGAGGTACTGCATCCGCTCGGGGCTCTTTTCGAGCACCGTCACCCGCGAGCCGAGGCCGACCGCTACCTTGGCGGCGTTCACGCCGACGATGCCGCCACCGATGATCACGACATCGCCGGGCGGTACCCCGGGAACGCCCGAGATGAGAGTG
Source organism: Thermoanaerobaculia bacterium (assembly GCA_947259925.1). Classification (GTDB taxonomy): domain Bacteria; phylum Acidobacteriota; class Thermoanaerobaculia; order Multivoradales; family JAHEKO01; genus JAHEKO01. Next base: position 24,692 of record CAMYOG010000031.1, on the reverse strand, counting down.
CCGCGGCCGCCCAGGCCGCGCTGCTGGTAGTAGGCGCCGACCAGCGCCGACATGCGACCGGCGACCTCCGACATCGGCGTCAGCAGCGGCAGGTTCCGTCCGCTGGCGTCGGTGATGGTCTCGTAGGCGATGCCGGTCGCCCGCCGCTCCAGCAAGAGGTCGGTCAGGACCGGTATCGGAGCCAGATGGAGGTAGGTGAAGAGCATCTGGCCTTTCTGGATCAGGTCGTACTCCGACTCGATCGGCTCCTTCACCTTGACGATCAGGTCGGAGCTGTCCCAGACGTCCTTGGCCTCGGTGGCGATGCGTGCTCCGGCGTCGGCGTAGTCGGCGTCGTCGATGCCGCTGCCGGCGCCGGCGCCCTGCTCGACCACCACCTCGTGTCCGCCGAGCGCCAGCTCGTGCACTCCCGCGGGGATCATCCCCACACGGTACTCGTGGTTCTTGACCTCCTTGGGAATGCCGACCTTCAACTCTTCTTCCCGGGCGAGTTGGAGCTCTCGCCGCTCATCTCTACCTGCCCTTTGTAGAAGGCACCTTCAATGATCACGAAGCGTGGCGAGACGACGTCGCCCTCGAGGCTGCCGCCGGCGAGCACCTCGACCCGCTCGCTGCCGGTCACGTTGCCGACGACCTTGCCACTGATCTGGACGGTCTCTGCCTTGACCTCGCCCTTGAGCAGGCCCGAGTCGGCGATCGTGACCGTGCCCTTCAACATGACGCGGCCGTCGAGCTCGCCCTCGATCCTGAGCGGTGTGCTGCCGCTCACCGAGCCCTTCACCTTGGATCCCTGGGCGATGGTCGTGGCGGCGGTGTTGGCCGAATTCGCGTTGTCTTGTCTCATGGAAGCTATGCCCTCGATGTCCGGAAACCGACCCCCCATTACACTCCTGGAGCGGGCAACGGGACTCGAACCCGCGACATCAAGCTTGGGAAGCTTGCACTCTACCAGCTGAGTTATGCCCGCGTATCTATATAGCCAGGGAGGCGAATCTAGCCGACCCCCCCGGGAGCGTCAAGTGTGGCGAAGTTTGCAGCGCGCGGGGCCGGACGGTTTATACTGATAGGGATGGCTGGATCGGGTGACTCGCTCTATTTCTTCCCGGACCAGGAAGTCACGCTCGCCGAGCTCCAGGAGATCCTCGCGGGCGATGACAGCGAGAAGCGGTCGTGGGCGATCTCCCATCTCCTGCGCTACGCACAGTGGGACGACATCTGGCAGTTCGTCAGCCGCGACGATGTCCGCGAGATCTTCCCCGACCTCGATCTGCCCGACACCCTCCGCCAGGCCTGGGCGCGGATGCTCAAGATCGAAGCGCCGGTCGGCTAGCCTGAGCTTCTCCCAGCTTCCTACTGCGCCGGCGTATGCACCTGAATCTGCTGGACTTCGCTCGGTCGGGCACTCGGTCGGGCACCTCGACGTATGTCCAACGCACCTCCAGAGCGTGATCAGCTCGAAGGCGAGCGTACGCGAGCCAATACGCCTGCGGTGCCCTCGGTCGCGAACGCCCCTCCAGCGTCGGTCAAGCCCGTCAGCGAGGCGACGCCGAAGCTAAGCCCAGCATTCTCAGGCACCTACGCCGGCTCGCTACGAAAGCCGGTGAGAAGCTCAGGCTAGCCGCGTGGCACGAAGACCACTTCGAAGAGCTTCGGCCAGTTCTTGCCGGTGATCAGGAACGTCCCGGTCTCCGGGCGGTAGGCGATGCCGTTGAGCGCTCCGGCGGCGCTCCCCCACTCCGCGGAGCGCAACGACGAGGCGTCGATCCGCGCCGTTACCCGACCCGACGTCGGGTCGATCTCGACGATCGAGTCGACCTCGAGGACGTTGGCGTAGATCAGGCCGTCGATGCACTCGAGCTCGTTGAGGTACGGCAGCGGCATCCCCGCGACCGCCACCTGCAGGCTCTTGAGCGGCGCCAGGCTGCCGGCGTCGTGAAACGTCAGGCTGGCGGTGCCGTCGCTGCGCACCAGGTCGACCTGATCGAAGCACAGGCCCCAGCCCTCGCCGGTATAGGGCAGCTCCTCGATCAGCTCGAGCGAATCGAGAGCGTAGACGCGCGCGACCTGACCGTGCCAGGTGAGCTGGACGAGGCGGTCGCCGACTCGCTCGAGGCCCTCGCCGAAGAGGTTCTCGGGGAGGTCGTGCCGGAGCTCGACCGTGCCGGTCTCGAGGTCGACCCGCCGGAGCGAGGACGCTCCGTACTGGCCGGTGCTCTCGTACAGGCGTCCGTCGTGCCAGAGCAGCCCCTGGGTGAACGCGGCCGGGTCGTGGGGGTACTCGGCGACCACGCGCGGTACCAGCTCCGCCATCGGCGCCGGTCCCGAGTCCGCGTCGGGCGCAGCCTCGCACGCGCCGACCGCGGCGAGCAGTGCGATCAGGACGACCGCCGCCGGTCTCGCCCTAGCCTTTCTTGCCAACACAGAGCCGCCAGAAGATGAAGGCGAGCAGGCCGAAGGCGAGGGCAGTCACCACCTGGGCGTAGTCGCCGGCCCATTCGTAGCCGATACCCCGCGGCGCGCGGCCCAGGCGGGCGGCGACCAGGGCGATGCCGACGCCGAGCAGCCCTTCGCCCCCGACCAGGCCGGAGCCGAACAGGACGCCCCGTTCCCGCCGGCTCGACCGCTCGTCCTCGTCCGCGGCCAGGCGCTCTGCGTTCCAGCGCAACAGACCGCCGAAGAAGACCGGGACCATCGTCGCTACCGGCAGGTAGACGCCGACCGCGAACGGCAGGCTGGGGATCTTGAACAGCTCGCAGACCAGCGCGATCCCGACCCCGATGCCGACCAGCCCCCACGGCAGCGAGTTCTGGAGGACGCCTTCGATCACCACCTTCATCAGGGTCGCCTGTGGGGCGGGCAGCTCCTCGGTGCCGAAGCCGTAGGTGTCGTCGAGCAGCAACACGGCCATGCAGACGAACGCGGCCGATGAGAGCACGCCGATCAGCTCGCCCACCTGCTGGCGGCGCGGCGTCGCGCCCAGCAGGAAACCGGACTTGAGATCCTGTGAGGTGTCGCCGGCGATCGAAGCCGCGATCGCGACCACGCAGCCGACGGTCAGGGCTCCTGCCTTGCCGGCGTCGCCGGTCCAGCCGAAGGCGAGGAAGATCGCCGAGGTAGCGAGCAGCGTCGCGATGGTCATGCCGCTGGTCGGGTTCGAGGTGACGCCGACCAGGCCGACGATTCGCGACGAGACGGTGACGAAGAAGAAGGCGGCGATCGCGACCAGAACGGCCGCCGCCAGGCGCGGGCCGAAGCTCTCCAGGTTGGCGAAGACGGCCGGCACGAACGCCATGACCGCGACCAGGATCAAGGCGCCGATGCCGATCACGGGCAGCGGCAGGTCGCGCTCGGTGCGCGGCCCGATGTCGTTGCTGTTCTGGAGCCGGCGGCGCAGCTGGCGGGCGCCGACCCGGAAGCTCTCGATCATGGTCGGAATGCTGCGGATGAGCGTGATCAGGCCGCCGGTCGCCACCGCTCCCGCGCCGATGTAACGCACATAGCGCGTCCAGATCCGGCCGGGCTCCATCTCGGAGATGGTCTGCACGGTCTCCGGGTAGAACGGCGTCGTCAACCCCTCACCCCACCAGGCGATGATCGGAATGATCACCAGCCAGGAGAGCAGGCCGCCGCCGACCATGATCGCGGCGATGCGCGGTCCGAGGATGTAGCCGACGCCGAAGAGCGCCGCCGACGCCTCGCAGCCGAGCTCGGCCTTGCGGATGAACGGGACGCGGATGTGCATCTCGTCCGGGATCACCTTGATCCAACTGACCAGGAACTTGAAGAAGGCGCCCGCCGCCAGGCCGCGAAAGACGTTCTTCGCCTTGCTGCCGCCGATCTCGCTGGCCACCAGGACCTCGGCGCAGGCGGTCCCTTCCGGGTAGGGCAAGCGGCCGTGCTCGCCTTTGATCAGGAAGGCCCTGAGCGGCACCATGAAGAGCACTCCGAGCAAGCCGCCGCACATCGCCAGGAGCGTCATCTGCAAGAGATCCGGATCGAGGCCCCAGAGAAAGAGCGCCGGCAGGGTGAAGATCACCCCGCTGGCGACCGAGCTCGAGGCGGAGCCGACGGTCTGCGAGATATTGGCCTCGAGGATGGAGCTCTTGACGCCGACCTGGCTGAGCAGCCGGAAGGCCGCCACGGTCAGCACCGCCACCGGGATCGAGGTCGAGATCGTCAGGCCCGCCTTGAGCCCGAGGTAGGCGTTGGCGGCACCAAAGGTGATGCCGAACAGAATGCCGGCGATCGTCGCCTTGAGCGTGAACTCGGCCAGGGACTCGCTCTCCGAGACGTACGGCTCGTAGGTCTGCCCTTCCGGGATCGGCTCGTACGCCTGCCGGCTGAGTCCCTCTTTCCTGGTCATGGCCTGCTCCAGTAGGTGTCTGAAGTGGACGGTGGCGGCGGGTCGAACGAGCAGCCGCCGAAACTGGCGAGCTCGGGCCCGGCGCCGATCGGCGAGCCGGGCGGCGGTGCCGGAGCTCGCTCCCCGAGCTCCTCCATCGGCGCCGGTCGGTCCTGGAAGCGGGCGATCCGGCGCGCCAGGAACGCCTCGTGCCCGGAGGTCGCCCCCGAGAGCGCCCGCCCGATCCGCACGAGCGCCGCCTCGGCGCGGCTCCGGACGCTCGCCGGCGCCAGCCCGTTCGCGGCCAGCTCGACCAGACCGTCGACCACGACGCCCTGCACCACCCGGCGGAGCTCGCCGCCTTGCCCGGCGTCGGCCGGGAACGCACGCTCGAGCAGTGCGTCGAGGACGTCGGTGAAATCGGGCAGCTCGTCCCGCCGATGGTGGAAGGCGATCAGGCGGGCCGCTCGCTGCGGCTGGAGCAGGGCGGAGACCACCATGTCGGCGGCCGTCGCCGCCGCCGCCAGATGATCGAAAGCGGGCGCCGCGTGACCGAGGAGCAGCTCGCGGTTGCTGTCGTAGCCGAACGGGCGCGGGTGGAGGACGGCAAGCGTCTGCTCGGGGAGCTCCAGGGCCGCCGGCTCGAGGGCGTCGAGCACGACCGCCAGGGCGCGCCGCTGGTCGGCGGCGGGTACCGCTCTGGGCATCGGCTGGCCGTCGCCGCGCAGCGCGTACCGGTAGTCGGAGCCGCCGACCATCTTGACGGTCGCCTCGAGCTGGTAGCGATGCCGGAAGTAGACGGTCGCCAGAACCTCCTCGAGCAGCGCGAGCGGCGCTCCCTCGGGGACCCGATCCTGGCCGAAGCTCTCGAGCGCGACCCGGCGGACCGCCATCTCGGTCTCGAGCTGGGCGATCGGATCGGCGCCGTTGTCCCACAGGCTGCCGACCGCGTGCGCGGCGCCCGGCGGGCGGGCGTCGGCGTCGGAGATGAAGAGCAGCCCCTGCGCGCGGCCCTCGGCAAGGAGCTGCTCGAGCTCGGCCGCCTCGTCGCCCTCGAACTCGGTATAGGCAAAGCGGACGGTGTGGATGTCCCAGGCGCCGACGCCGACCGCGTAAGCGTCGCTCAGGTCGAGCTCGCCGTTCGGGTCGACTTTCACCAGAGGCGCCGGGTAGTCCATGACCGAGGCGCGGCCGTAGGTGCTGGCGGCGAAGTTGTGGGTGATGCCGAGGGTGTGGCCCACCTCGTGCGCCGACAGCTGGCGGATCCGGGCCAGCGCCAGCTCGACCGGATCGTCGGCCGCTCCGGTGCCGGTGCGATCGGTGCCGACCAGCCCCTCGAAGATCCGCCGATCCTGCCGGACGCGAAGCGAGCCGAGGCTCACGTGCCCCTTGAGCATCTCGCCGGTGCGCGGATCGACCACTCCACCGCCGTACGACCAGCCGCGGGTCGAGCGGTGCACCCACTGGATCACGTTGTAGCGCACGTCGAGTGGATGGACGCCTTCGGGCAGGAGCTCGACGCGAAAAGCACCCGGAAAACCGGCGGCGTCGAACGCCTCCGCCCACCAGCGCGCGCCGTCGAGGAGGGCTCCGCGAACCGGCTCGGGCGCGCCCCGGTCGACGTAGTAGACGAGCGAGTCACCCGCATGGAGTCGGTGCCGCACGATCCAGCGTCGCTCGATCGACGCGGTCAGCGGCGCGGCGTAGTCCTGGAAGCCGACCGCGAACGAGCCCGCCCGCGGATCGAACTCGCGCGGTCGGTAACCAGGCTCCGGCAGTCGGACGAGGGAGTGGTGCTGGACCAGGGTGATGGTGTCGTGGGTGGGCGCCGTCGAGCGGACGTGACCGCCGATCTCGCCCTTGCCGGCGTAGGTGAGGATCGCTTCGAACTCGAGATTGTCGGGAAACGCCAGGCAGGCGTCGAGGTCGACGACGCTCCGCTCCGGATCGAGCTCGAACGTCCCCTGCTCGGTCTCCCGCAGGGTGTCGCTGACGCCGTGGGCATCGCGGACCAGAAACGAGGTCAGATCGACGAGCGCCCGGCCGTCCTCGGCCCGGGGGCCGATCTGGCCCGACCAGAGGACCGAGGTGGCGAACGAGTGGCGGGTCGCTCGCTCCTCGGCGGGGTCGTCGGTCAGGGCGCGAAACGCCAGGTTGGGCTGCTCGATCAGCAGCCGGCCGCCGACGCGTCTCAGGACGACCAGCCGCGACTCGCCCAGCTGGCCGCGGTCGAGTCCGACCGGGTTCGACCCGAGGCCGGTCAGCAGCCCCTCGACGTAGATGTACTCGCCGATGATCCCCGAGCCGCCGGGCGGCAGATCGAGCCAGATCCGGTTCTCGGTCGGATCGACGTAGAAGTCCAGTAGCCCCGGCCGCTTCTCCATCGCGCTCGTCTTGGCCTCGTAGGTCGGCTCGTCTTCCTTCTCCTCGCCGAAGAGGGCGATCGGCGTCGACAGCAACCACACGGCCAGACTCGCGCAAGCGACTCGGTTCATTCGATTCCTCCTGGAGCTTTCCCGACGACCGGGACGCGACATGCTATCGCACGGTCGGGATCCAGAGCTCGACCTCGAGGCCACCGGAGGAGCGATTGCGGGCGTGAATACCGCCGCCGTGTTCCTCGGCGATCCGGCGTGCGATGGCGAGGCCGAGGCCGGTGCCGGAGTCGTGGGTCGAGAAGTAGGGGTCGAAGATCCGGGGGAGGACGTCGGGGCTTACGCCCGGACCGTTGTCCAGCACCCGGATGAACGCCTTCTCGCCCTCTTTCGACACCGCCACCTCGACGCCCTTCCCATTGGCCGACGCCCGCAGCGCGTTCTCGATCAGGTTGCGCAGGGCGCGGCCGATGAGCTTGCCGTCGAACCTCGATCTCAAGGTCGGCTGGTCGCCCGCCATCGTGAGGGTGACGCCTTCGGGATCGGCGGCGCTGTACCCGTCGACGATCCTGCGGACGGTATCGCCGAGGTCGCCTTCTTTCAGCTCGATCTTCGGCAGACGGCTGTACTCGGAGAACTCGCTCGAGATCTGCTGGAGCTCCCCCACTTGATCGAGAATGTTGGTGGTACAGCGCTCGAAGACCTGGTCGAACTCCTCCGGCCGCGCGGTGCGGACCTCGCGCATGTGCTCGGCGGAGAGACGGATCGGCGTCAGCGGGTTCTTGATCTCGTGCGCGATCAAGCGAGCCATCTCGGCCCACGCCTGGAGCCGCTGGCCGCGCAGGACCTCGGTCATGTCCTCGACTACCAGGAGCGCGTCCGGCTCTCCTTCGCCGGGGAGCGGCACCCAGACCAAGCTCCACTCGGCCTCTTCGTCCGGAAGCTCGACGGTCTCGAGCTTCGGCTCGCGCTCCGCCTGGGCCAGGAAGTCGGCGACCGCCGCCAGCCGCTCGCTAGTCGCCAGGCGCTCGCCGAGCGAGTCTCCGACCTCGGCGCCCAACAGGTTGCGCGCCGCCTGGTTGATCAGCACCACCCGGCGCGCGCGGTCGACCGAGACCACGCCGGAGTTGACGTTCTCGATCACCCGCTCGACCAGGCCCTTCTCCTGCATCAGGCGCTGGCGGCCGTCGGCGATCTTGAGCGCCATCTGGTCGATCGCCTCGACCAGCGTGGCGAGCTCCCGATCCTCCGGCGTCAGGTCGAGCGAACGGGCTCCGGAGGCGATCCTCTGGGTGCCGCTCACGATCTCCATCAGCGGCACGGTGAAGCCGCGCGCCAAGCGGTTACCGACCGCCAGCAGGAGGAGGATCAGGGCGGTGGTGGCGAGCAGCACCTGGCGGCGCAGGGAGGCCAGCTCGGCGGTGGTCTCGACCTGCTGGGCCAGCAACGGAACCGACAGGAAGAGCCGGCGCGGTGCGGCCGGCTGGCCAGGGATGGCGAGCGGCGCGTAGAGCTCGAGATAGTCGATCGAGCCCGCCCGGGTCACCCGCGAGGCAATCTCCGAGCCGGTCAGCGCGAGCTCGGCGTAGATCTCGCCGGGGATGCGCTTGGGCAGCAGGCCGGCGCTGAACAGCTCGCTCTTGCTGGAGGCGTAGACGCTGCTCCCCCAGTAGAGATTGATCTCGTGGTGGACGACGCGCGAGAGCCAGCTCAGAAGCTCGTCGTCGAGGATCGTCTCGATCCCGAATCCCGGCTCGAGCGCCAGAATGTACTCGCCGAGCACCCGCTGCGTCGACTCGAGGGCCGACTCCCCGGCGACGCGCTGTTCCGTCTTCAGGTGATCGCCGAGCACCCGCAGCCCGAAGCTGTTCATCAGGACGATCGGCACCAGCAGGAGCAGGCTGGTCACCAGGAGCATGCGCTTTGAGTACGAGCGCAGCACCGGCGCCAGCGCCGAGGCGGTCGGCAGCTTGCGCAGCGAGCACAGCCAGCCGAACAGCAGGCCGCCGGCGACCGCCAAGAGCACGGCGACCGCGTGCGTGCCGACCCGCTCGAGAGCGGCGATCGGATCGAGTATCGGCAGCAGCAAGACCTGGATGCCGTCCGGGCCGACGGCGGCGAATCCGACGGCGCGGCCGAACGGGCCGCGCACCGAGCTGCCGGGCGTCTCCAGCAGCTCCAGGAGCGGCAGCTCGACCCCGGGCCAGGCCGCCTCGAGCGGCTCGCCCGACGGCTCGTAGAGGCCGTAGAGCGCCGGCTCGATCAACCGCGGATCCGGGCGGAACGGCCCGGGGCCGCCGCGGAGGAGCCCGGCCGCGAGGCTCTCGATCGGTCGCCGTGAGAGCTCGAAGCCCGGTCGCATGAGCAGCGTGTACGAGACGTCCGCCCACGGGCGCCCGCCGTGCACGAACCGGGTCGAGCCGCTCAGCACCGAGCCCTCGGGCGACGGCTCCTCCACCTTCCGCCAGCGGGTCGGCTCCCAGTCGACCTCCCCCTCGTTGGTCAGCGGCAGCCCGAACGAGAAGCTCGACGGAGTGCCTCCGAACGGCCGCGCGCTGACCGCGGAGAGCGCCCCGTGGACCGCCAGGGGAGAGTCACTCCAGATCGCGATGCCTAGATCCTGGGGATCCAGCCCCGCCGGATTCGGCAGCACCAGGCTGTCGAGATCGAGCTCGCTGAAGTGGCGCTCCAGGGTCTGTCTGAGATGCTCGAGCTCCGCCGGAGCGGGCCGTGCCAGGCTCGGCAGTACCGTAGACTTCAAGTGATGCTTTAAGTTCTGCCGGTAGCCCGTCTCCCACGTGGCGCTGGCGAGCAGTGCCCCGAGCAGGGCCAGCACCGCTCCCGAGACCAGGCCGAACGGTCGCTTCTGTCGAGCGGCCCAGGTCGCCGCACAGGCGCCACCGATCACCAGCAGGAGCGCCGGAGCGATCAGGTTCTGGTCGTGGACGGCGGCCGCCGCCAGCAGGCACCCGACGCCCGCCCAGGCCCAGCCGCCCGGCCGGCTCGAGTCGCCGGAGGACCGGGTCCGAGCGAAGGCGAGCCATGCCAGGGTCAGCCCGAAGAGGATCAGTCGCCAGGCGAACGCTGGATAGCCCGGCGCCAGGCTCGAGGCCAGATCGAGGCTCGGTCGCGTCGACTGCACCAGGTAGGTGACGAGGGCGACGGCGCCGGTCCCGGCGATTCCGACCATCCACGCGGGCGGAAGTCGCTCGGGGCGCGTCGACGCCTTCCAGGACCAGGAGCCGAGATAGGCGGCGGCGACCAGCAGACCGGCGGTCAGCGCGTCGAGCCGCGCCGCCAGGGCCAGGACAGCCGCCGCCCCCGCCAGCAGGAGGGGGAACTGTCGCGACTCGCCGGCCAGGGCGCGCGACAGGCCCAAGGCCACCAGCGCCAGGGCGAGCGCCACCGCTCCCCACCGTCGCGTCCGCGAGGCCCACGGCTCGGTGGTCCGCAGGTGCTTCGACCAGTCTTTCAGCGCCACAGCCGGACCCGGTCCGACGTCCAGCTCGATCAGCTCTGGCGGCACCACGTCCCCGGGGCGGAAGACCGTCCAGCGGATCGGACCGAGCAGCCGATCGCGCTCGGGTAGATCGCTGGTCAGCAGGCTCCGACCGGCGACCACCCGCTCCGCCCGGTCGGGCACGGCGGCGACGCTGTAGATCGTCACCGACCGGAAACCGAGTCGGAAGCCTCGGCCCTGAGTCCGGAGGACCTCCTGGTCGAGATCGTGGAGCAGCCCCTCCCCCGCCCACGCGATCGGGGCGCCGGTGGTATCGACCAGGAGCAGGGTCAGCCGCTCGGGGAGGCCTCGATCGACGCGCTCGAGCAGCCGGTCGAACGTCTCGCGCCTCGAGTCGACCGCGCCGGTCGGATCGATCAGCGCGCTGGCGGCCTCGGCGGCGGCACCGTCGAGAGAGCTCCAGAGGGTCGTGAACTGCCGCTCGATCGCGGCTCGCTTACGGACCGGATCGAGAGCGGTCCGTTCCACCTGGGCGCCGTGGCTCAGCAGACCGAGTGCGATCAACCCGAGGCCTCCGACCAGGAGACGCTCGCGCCGGCTCGCGAAGCCCCAGAGCCAGGCGCCGAGCAGGATCGCCAGCAGCGCCAGACCGGCGACACCCGGCAACAACAGCGTCGCCACCGCACCGATCAGTAGCAGCGTCTCGACCGGGCTGTGCTGCGGTTTGGCCATCGGGTGAGAGCTCATGCAAGCCCCGCTCCGGCTCGCGGGCTAGCTGTCGTCGAGCATCGGGATCCTGACGCCGCGCTTGTGCGCGACGCGGCGGGCGCGCTCGTAGCCGGCGTCCGCGTGCCGGGCGACCCCCATGCCGGGATCGGTGGTCAGCACCCGCTCGAGCCGCTCGGCGGCGGCTTCGGTGCCGTCGCAGACGATGACCATGCCGGCGTGGAGCGAGTAGCCGATACCCACGCCACCGCCGTGGTGGACCGAGACCCAGGTGGCGCCGCCGACCGCGTTGACCAGGGCGTTGAGGATCGGCCAGTCGGCGATCGCGTCCGACCCGTCCTTCATCGCCTCGGTCTCCCGGTTCGGTGACGCCACCGAGCCGCAGTCCAGATGGTCGCGGCCGATGACGATCGGCGCCTTCACCCTGCCGCTCGCTACCAGGTCGTTGAAGACCTTCCCCGCCTTGGCGCGCTCGCCGTAGCCGAGCCAGCAGATACGGCACGGCAGCCCCTGAAACGCCACCCGCTCGCGCGCCATCCGGATCCACCGGCCGAGTGCCTCGTCTTCGGGAAAGGTCTCCAGGATCGCGTCGTCGGTCGCCGCCAGATCGTCTGGATCTCCCGACAGGACGGCCCAACGGAACGGGCCCTTACCGTCGCAGAAGAGCGGCCGGATGAAAAGCGGCACGAAGCCGCTGACGTCGAAGGCGTTGTCGACGCCCGCCTCGAGCGCCTGGCCCCGCAGGTTGTTGCCATAGTCGAAGGTGATCGCACCGGCGGCCTGGAGCTCGAGCATCGAGCGCATGTGGCGGGCCATCGACCGCATCGACCGCTCGATGTAGGCGACCGAATCGCTCTCGCGTAGCTCGAGCGCCGCGGGGAACGACAGCCCTGCCGGTACGTAGCCGAGGAGCGCGTCGTGTGCCGAGGTCTGGTCGGTCAGCGCGTCGGGCACGATGCCGCCGTCGCGCAGATAGTCCAGCAGGTCGACCGCGTTCGCCTCGACGCCGATCGAGACCGCCTCGCCGCGCTCGCGCGCTTCCAGGGCCGCCGCCACCGCGGTCGGGATGTCGGCCTCGCTGCGATCGAGGTAGCGGGTCTCCAGCCGCCGCCGGATCCGGCTCGGGTCGACCTCCGCGACCAGGCAGACGCCTTCGTTCATGGTCACCGCGAGCGGCTGGGCGCCGCCCATACCGCCGAGCCCGGCGGTCACCGTCAGCCGGCCGCGCAGCGAGCCGCCGAAGTGCTGGCGTGCACACTCGGCGAGGGTCTCGTAGGTGCCCTGGAGAATCCCCTGGGTGCCGATGTAGATCCACGATCCCGCGGTCATCTGACCGTACATCGTGAGACCGAGGCCCTCGAGGCGCCGGAACTCGTCCGCCGTCGCCCAGTGCGGTACCAGCAGCGAGTTGGCGATCAGCACCCGAGGCGCGTCGGGATGGGTGTCGAAGACCGCCACCGGCTTGCCCGACTGGACCAGGAGCGTCTGGTCGTTCTCGAGCTCGCGCAGGGCGGCGACGATCGCTTCGTAGCACTGCCAGTTGCGGGCCGCCTTGCCCGAGCCGCCGTAGACGATCAGCTCCTCGGGCCGCTCCGCGACCTCGGGGTCGAGGTTGTTCATCAGCATGCGCAGGGCGGCTTCCTGCTGCCAGCCCTTGCACGAGATCTCGGTGCCGCGGGGCGCGCGCACCCGGGCTATCGATTGGCTCGTCTCAGGCATGTCCGCACCGTATCAAAGGACTTCCCTACCCCAGCCCGTCCAGATGGGCGTCGACCTCCGAGGCGAGAAAGCGCTCGGCCGCCGCCATGTCGCCGGCGAGCTCGCGGTCGGCCTCGAGCTTGGGAACGATTTTTCTGAAGTCGGCGTGCAGGCGCTCGAGCCGCGCGCTCGATCGCAACGGTCGCAGGAGATCGACCCCCTGCGCGGCGCACAGGAGCTCGATGGCCAGGATCTGCCGAACGTTCCGCACTACATCCTGGAGCTTGAGGCCGGCGCCCATGCTCATCGAGACGTGGTCTTCCTTGTCGGCCGAGGTCGGGACCGAGTCGATGCTCGCCGGGTGGCCGAGCACCCGGCTCTCGGCCAGCAGCGCCGCGGCGGTGATCTGGGCGATCATCATCCCGGAGTTGAGCCCCGGATCGGGGCTGAGGAACGCCGGCAGGCCCGAGAAGGCGCTCTGATTCAGCTTCTCGATCCGCCGCTCGCAGATCGACGCGATCTCGCACAGGCCGATCGCCATGAAGTCGGACGCGAAGGCGATCGGCTGGCCGTGGAAATTGCCGCCCGCGAGAATCGCGTCGGAGTCGGCGAAAACCAACGGGTTGTCGGTGACCGAGTTGATCTCGACCGCGAGCCGGGCGCCGGCGTCCTCGAGCACATCGCGTACCGCGCCGTGCACCTGCGGCATGCAGCGGAAGCTGTACGGGTCCTGGATGCGCGGATCGTCCTCGCGATGCGACTCCCGGATCTCGGAGCCGGCGAGCAGCTTCCAGAGGTTGGCCGCGCTGGCCCGCTGTCCGGCGTGCGGTCGGGCGCCGTGGAGACGCGCGTCGAACGGCGTGTCGGCGCCCCGCACCGCCTCGGTCGACAGTGCCCCGGTCAGATCCGCGATGCGCACCAGCCGGCGGGCCTCGAAGAGCGCGACCGCCGCCAGCGCGCTCGACGCCTGGGTGCCGTTGATCAGCGCCAGCCCCTCCTTGGCGGCCAGGCGGACCGCCGACAGGCCGGCGCGGCGGAGGGCCTCGGCTGCCGGGCGCTCCTGTCCGTCCTCGAGCACCTTCCCCTCGCCGATCAGCGGCAGCGCCAGGTGGGCGAGCGGCGCGAGATCTCCGCTCGCTCCTACCGAGCCGCGGCTCGGCACCACCGGCAGGAGATTCCGGTTGAGTAGCTCCAGGATGAGCTCGAGCAGCTCGATCCGGACGCCCGAGTGCCCCCCGGCGAGCGCGTTCGCCCGCAAGACCAGCATCGCCCGCACGACCGGCTCCGGCAGGGGCTCGCCGACGCCCGCCGCATGGCTGCGCAACAGGCGGGTCTGCAGCTCCTCGGTCTGCTCGGTCGGGATCGTCTTGCGCGCCAGATCACCGAACCCGGTGTTGATCCCGTAGACCACCTGGCCGCTCTCGAGGGTGCGCTCGACCTGGCGGCGGCCTTCGACGACACCCGACCGGGCCTCGGGCGCGAGCTCACAGGGCGCCCGCTCGAAGGCGACCCGACGGAGGTCATCGAGCGTCAGCGTCGTACCGTCCACAGTGACCATCAGGACGAGTATTTATAATCCTCGCAGTAAGATGCAAATTGATCAGCAGAAGTGGACCGCCGGCGAGAGCTGGTCACCCCAGCCCCCCGGGGGACTGGCCGAGAACGCCCAGCTCGTGCTGGCGTTCGCGTCGGTGCCAGCCCTGGCACGCCCGGAGCTTCTGCGCGAGTTGAGCGAGGCGTATCCGAAGGCGCATCTCCTGGTCTGCTCCACCGCGGGCGAGATCTGTGGCACGCGGGTGAGCGACGACTCGGTGGTGGCCACCGCCCTCGCCTTCGACAAGACGCGGGTCAAGCCGGTCGCGCTGCCCCTCTCCGAGGTCGACGACAGCTACCTGGCGGGCCAGAGGATGGCGCACGAGCTCGCCGCGGACGACCTGGTGCACGTCCTGGTCTTCAGCGACGGCACGCACGTCAACGGTACGTCGCTGGTCAGCGGCCTGGTCGACCACCTGCCCGAGTCGGTCACCATCACCGGCGGACTGGCGGGCGACGGCGAGCGCTTCGAGAAGACGTTCGTCTTCTTCGGGCCGGACCCCCACCAGGAGTTCGTGGTCGGCGTCGGCTTCTACGGCGAGAGCCTGCGAATCGGCCACGGCTCGCTGGGCGGCTGGGACCCTTTCGGCCCCGAGCGGCTGATCACCCGCTCGGACGAGAACGTTCTCTACGAGCTCGACGGCAAGTCGGCGCTCGGGCTGTACAAGAAGTATCTGGGCGAGTACGCCAGTGAGCTACCGGCGAGCGCGCTCCTCTTTCCGCTCACCGTCCGCTCCTCGAGCGGCGACAAGGCGGTCGTTCGTACGGTTCTGGCGATCGACGAGGAGCACCAGACGATGACCTTCGCCGGCGATCTCCCCGAGGGGCACTACGCACGGCTGATGAAGGCCAACTTCGAGCGGCTGATCGACGGTGCGACCGCGGCCGCCCGGGCGACGATCGCGCTGACCGATTCCGGAAACCCGGAGCTCGCCCTGCTGATCAGCTGCGTCGGTCGCAAGATGGTCCTCCGCCAGAGAATCGAGGAAGAGGTCGAGAGCGTGCGCGAGATCTTCGGTCCAGAGACCGTGCTGGCCGGGTTCTACTCCTACGGCGAGCTCTCGCCGACCAGCCCGGCCAGCCCGTGCGAGCTCCACAACCAGACGATGACGATCACCACGTTGTCGGAAGAGTAGAGGCGTGCACAAACTCCTCGAGCGGCAGCTCAAGAAACTGTTCGGCTCGACCGACGCGGTGGCCAGGGAGATGGCCGAACTGCTCGAGATCGTCGACGAGAGCTACGAGCAGTCGGACGCCGATCGGGAGCTGCTGGAGCGCTCGCTCGACCTGACCTCCCAAGAGCTGCTCGAGGCGAACGCCGAGCTGCGCCGGGAGCGCACCGATCTCGAGCAGCGCGTCAAGGAGCGCACCGAGTCGATCCGCCGCTCCGAGGCGCGCTACCGCGACCTGTTCGAGGGCTCGAGAGACGTGATCTACGTCGCGTCGGCGGAGGGCAGGCTGCTCGACATCAATCCGGCCGGGGTCGAGCTCTTCGGTTTCGACTCCAAGAAGCAGATGCTCGAGACGGTCGACCTGAACCGGGCCTACCCGCACCGCGCCGAGTTGCTGGCGCGGCTCGAGAAGACCGGCTTCCTGCGCGACGAAGAGCTGCTGCTGAGCGATCGGAGCGGCAAGAAGATCCAGGTGCTGGCGACGATCCTGGCGCGCCGCGACGACGAGGGACGGATCGCCACGATGCTCGGCATCGTCCGCGACGTGACCCATCAGCGCGAGCTCGAGCGGCAGGTCTTCGAAGCGCAGAAGATGGAGGCGATCGGACGGCTGGCGGGCGGCGTGGCGCACGACTTCAACAACTTGCTGACCGCGATCATCGGCTACGGCGACCTGGTGCAGCAGTCGATGGCCGCCGACGACCCGCTGATGGTGCAGATCGAGCAGATCCGCAAGGCCGGGCGGCGGGGCGCGGACCTGACCCGCCAGCTCCTGGCGTTCAGCCGGCGCCAGGTGCTCAAGCCGGTGACCCTGCAGCTCAACGACATCGTCACCGACATCGAAAAGCTGCTCAGCAGGGTGATCAGCGAGGAGATCGAGTTGGACACGGATCTCGATCCCGACCTCAAGGCGGTCAAAGCCGACCCGGGCCAGGTCGAGCAGGTGCTGATGAACCTGGTGATCAACGCCCGCGACGCCATGCCCGACGGCGGCAGGATGGTGCTCATCACCCGCAACGTCGACGTCAAGGCGGACGAGCCCGACAGCCCGCCGGGCATCGAGCCGGGCGCCCACGTCCTGCTCGAGGTCTCCGACACCGGTATCGGCATGGACGAGGCGATCCAGAGCCAGATCTTCGAGCCGTTCTTCACCACCAAGGACTCGAGCGGCACCGGCCTCGGGCTGTCCACGGTCTACGGTATCGTCCGGCAGAGCGGCGGCAGCATCCGGGTGTCGAGCACTCTGGGAGCCGGCAGCTCGTTCCGAGTCTACCTGCCGGCGGTCGCCGGTCAGCCCGAGCCCGAGACCGACGAGCGGTCGCTCGCTTCGCTACCCCCGGGCCGCGAGACGGTGCTGCTGGTCGAGGACGAGCCGGTGGTGCTGGCGTTCGTCGATCATCTACTGACCCATCAGGGCTATACCGTGCTCCAGGCCAACGACGGCCACGAGGCGCTCGAGGTGGCGAAGCTGTTCGACGGCAAGATCGACCTGCTGCTCTCCGACGTCGTCATGCCGCGCATGAACGGCATCGAGCTCTGCCAGCGGATGGTCAAGGCGGACCCCGAGCTCAAGATGCTGCTGATGTCGGGTTACACCGGCAAGCGACTCGACGCGGACGCCGAGGCCGCACAGCTCGACCGCTCGCACTTCCTGCAGAAGCCGTTCACCGCCGAGCAGCTGAGCTGGAAGGTCCGCGAAGTCCTCGGCGGTGGGGTCCAGGCGGAGCTCTATTTCTCGGAGACCGTATAGCCGAGCATCGCGTCACCATCGAACAGGAAGCGCCCCGAGAACCTCCCGCCCGCGAGGAGGACCGGGAGCCAGATCCGATCGTCGGCCCACATCTCCTCGTAGGGAATCTGGTCGATCGGGGTCCAGAGCGGAATCGCTTCCTCGGTGGTGACCGCTTCGCCGGTGTAGGCGGATGCGCGGAAGACCGAGACGTGAATCGAGTAGCCGTCGACGAACTGGAAGTGGAGCTCGCCGTGGTGGCGCGGGTCGGAGGGGACGATCCCGGTCTCTTCTTCGACCTCGCGCACCGCGCCGGCGGCGGGCGACTCGTCGGGCTCGAGGCGGCCGCCGGGGCCGTTGATCTTGCCCGCACCGAGGCCCCGGAGCTTGCGGATCAGGAGGACGTGCCCGTCGTCTACCACGAACAGGAGCGTCGCTCGATCCTGAGCCTGCCAGTTGCTCCAGTCGATTCCGTCGAACGAGGGGGCCTTCGGCACGACGCCGATGGTATATCTCTCGCCCGAACAGGAATAGACTGGGCCGAAATCGCCTTTGAGAAGTTGATGGTGACGCGCCTCGGCATCCTTCTGATCCTTGCCCTGCTGCTCCTTCCCGGGCAGGCGACGGCGACCGCGTCGGTCTCGCCGTGGGAGTGGACCGACGTTCCGAGGGTGGTCGCGATCGGCGATCTCCACGGTAGCTCGGACAAGCTGGTGCGGCTCTTGCGAGGGTGCGAGCTGGTCGACGCCGAGCTGCGCTGGGTCGGAGGCAGCGATCATCTGGTGGTCGCCGGCGACTTCGTCGATCGCGGCCCCGCCGACCGCGAGATTATGGAGCTCCTCCGCCGGCTCGAGCGCGAGAGTGTCGCGGCCGGTGGCCGCCTCCACGTTCTGCTCGGCAACCACGAGGTGATGAATCTGCTGCGCGATACGCGCAAGGTCCACCCGCGCTCCTACGACGATTTCGCCGCGGAGGAGACCGCGGCCGAGCGGCGGGCGGCCTGGGCGCAGTTCTCCCGAGCGGGGGTCGCCACCCGCAACCTGCACGACATGGGAGCCGAGTTCCATCGCCGGTTCCCGCGCGGCTTCTTCGCCCGCCAGAGGCTGTTCGACAAGGAGGGAGAGTACGGCGGCTGGCTCCGCCGACTGCCGGCGATCGTCAAGGTCAACGGCGTGGTCTACGTGCACGGCGGGCTCACCGACTCGATCGCCGAGCTCGGCCTCGACGGGGTCAACCGCGGCCTCCACCAGGCGCTGGCCGAGCATCTCGAGGCGCGAGCGTTGCTCGAGCACGAGGGGGTCGCGAACGTCACCATGGGGATCGTCGAGCTGCGAGCCGCCGCGGAAGAGGTCCTGGAGCGCCCGGTCGGCGTCGGCGGCGTGCGCCAGGCAGCCCGGACGTTCCTCGAGACCGCCGACGCTCCCCTGCTCGGAGGCCAAGGGCCGCTCTGGTATCGCGGCAACTCGCTCGAGGACGAGCGGATCGAGCGGCGGATGCTCGAGCGCTCGCTCGAGCTGATGGACGCGAAGGCGATGGTCGTGGCGCATAGCTACACCGGCGGCAACCGGATCACGTCGCGCTTCCATGGCCGGCTCTACCGGCTCGACCACGGCATTCTCGAGAGCAACCGGCCGCTGGCGCTGGTGGTCGAGCATGACGATACGCTGGTCCTGGACGCGGACACCGGCTGGAAGATGCGTCCGCAGCGCGAGCTGCCACCGGGCGGCATCTCGGCGCGCCCGTCTCTCGAGATCGTCGACCACTCGCTCGAGAGCTTCCTGTCGAGCGGTGAGGTGATCGAGTCGCGCGACCTGGGCCGGGGGAGTACCCGGCCGCGGCTCCTGCAGATCCGTCGGAATGGCCATACGCGCCGCGGCATCTTCAAGACGGTCGGCTCGACGCCGGCCGAGGGGCCGGTCGTCGACCGCTACCAGCACGAGGTGGCGGCGTACCGGCTGGACCGGATGATTCGACTGGGGATGGTGCCGGTGACGGTGCTCCGCACCGTGGACGACGAGCAGGGATCGCTCCAGTACTGGGTCGAGGAGGCGATCGATCAGGAGACCGCGGCTACCTACGACCTGTCGCTCGGGGCGGAGGCCGCGATCGAGGCCCAGCTGGCGCGGAGCGCGGTCTTCGACGCCCTGATCGGTAACCACCACCGGAGGCCAACCGACGTCCTGTCGCCGGTGAAGGGCGAGACCGTCTATCTGATCGATCACTCGAAGGCGTTCTCGGTCGCCCCCGAGCTACCGGCGAGCCCGGGTGGCCGGCTCGCCGTCGCCCCCGAGCTCGCGGCCGCGCCCGGGGAGCTGGAACGGGGCCGGCTCGTCGTCACGCTGGGCGAGCTGCTGAGCGAGCGACAGCTCGACGCCCTGCTCGCGCGACGCGACCGGATTCTCGAGCAGGCGTCGGCCGACGCCGCGACGGTCGTCGCCTCGGACTGAAGCGGGCGTCGGACCTGGAGGTCGCGAGAAGCGGCCGCCGCAATCCGTCTCAGACGGATGCATGCTCGCGCACGCCACGGGAGTTACGCCCTGGGGGATTGAGGCCCGCCCGGTGGATGTCGAGGTCGACGTCCGCAATGGGCTGCCCCAGACCCACATTGTCGGGCTTCCCGACGCGGCGATCCGCGAGAGTCGCGAACGGGTTCGGTCCGCGATCCGCAACTGCGGCATCGAGCTGCCCCAGCAGACCGTAACCATAAATCTGGCCCCCGCCGACATTCCCAAGGCCGGCAACCACCTCGACCTGCCGATCGCTCTCGGTCTGCTCGCCGCCTTCAAGCAGCTGCCTCCCGGCAGCCTCGAAGGCCTCGTCGCCTGCGGAGAGCTCGGCCTCGACGGGACCCTGCGTCCCATCCGCGGCAGCTTGGCGATCGCCGAGCTCGCCCAGCGGCTCGAGGCGCGAGGGCTGCTCCTCCCCTCCCCCAATCGATCCGAAGCGGCCGCGCTCGGGGGGCTTCCGGTCCTGCCGGTCAGGAGTCTGGCGGAAGGGATCGAGCACCTGGTCGGTCTGCGGGAGATCCGGCCGACGCGCACCTCGGGTCCGGGCAGCTGTCCGGCTGTCGACCCGGTCCCCGATCTGGCCGACGTCCGGGGCCAGGGGGTCGCCAAGCGGGCCCTGGAGATCGCGGCGGCGGGTGGCCACAACGTCCTTTTCGTCGGGCCGCCGGGGAGCGGCAAGACGATGCTCGCGCGCCGGCTTCCAGGAATCCTGCCGCCGCTCACGAAGAGCGAGTCGGTCGAGGTCACCAAGATCCAATCGCTCGCGGCGCCGCGCCCGCCGGACGGACTGATTGTCCGGAGGCCGTTTCGCGCGCCGCACGCGGGCGTGAGCGCGCCGGCCCTGGTCGGGGGCGGCTCGGTTCCCCGCCCGGGCGAGATCACCCTCGCCCATCTGGGTGTGCTGTTCCTGGACGAGTTCCCGGAGTTCCGGCGAGATGCGCTCGAGAGCCTGCGCCAGCCGTTGGAAGAGGGGCGGATCACCGTGGTGAGAGCGCGCGCCCGGATCACCTTCCCGGCGCGCTTCATGCTGCTGGCGGCGATGAACCCCTGCAGGTGCGGGTTCCTCGGGGACGATCGGAACGAGTGCCAATGCTCACCGGCCGAGATCGAGCGCTACCGCAACCGGGTCTCCGGCCCGCTGCTCGACCGGATCGATCTGCACGTCGAAGTGCCGGCGCTCAAGCTCGCGGAGTACAAGAGCCAGGGCGGTGAATCGACCGAGCAGGTCAGACAGCGCGTGCTAACGGCTCGCAGTGCCCAGGAGCAGCGGCTCGCGCCCGAGTTGGTGGCCCCGATCAACTCGGCCATGACCACCGATCTCGTCCGGAGGCGCGTCGAGCTCGAGCCGGCGGCGCAGGAGCTCCTGGACTCGGCGTTCGACCGGCTCGGTCTGTCCGCCCGGGCGGCGACGCGGATTCTCAAGGTCGCTCGTACCATCGCCGATCTCGCGGGCAACAGGCGGCTTGCGCCGAGCAACATCGCCGAAGCGGTGCAGTACCGATCCCTGGTCGGCCAGCCGGGGCGCCGAGGATCATCAGATCCGAGATGAGGAATCCGTCTTGTACGACTCCGTTCCGACCAGCCGCCGGTTCTACTCCAAGGTTTTGCCCGGACGGTGAACAGGTTCATGCCCGGCTTGAAGATCGCCGTGTAGAGCCGGGCTCGGAGCGGTAGCTCGCCCTCTTCGAGAAACGACTTCATCGCACTCAGGGCGAGCGGATGGGCACGGCGGAACCTCTCGTACGTCCGCGTCCGGTCCGCAAACCGATCGTGGACCAGCGACACCTGGCAGCCGTCGTCGAGTGGCTCGAGGCGGACCGTGATGCGGCTGGGTGGGTCATCGAGGTCGGCCGCCTCGAAGGTGTGCACGAACCGCCGCGACGGGTCCAGCGCCAGGACCTCGCCGCCGGCGAGGAGTCGCTCCCGGTTCTCGGTGACGAACCGCCAGCGACCTCCGGGCCGCAGGTCCGCCTGCAGCACGGCATCGAAGTAGAACGGTCGCGAGACGTCAGTTCGGGTGAACGCGTCCCACACCGCCTTCGGCGACTCGCGAACGACGAAGTCGCATCGAAGAATGAGCGAACCGGGCTCCGAGGTCTCGACGCAATCGACGGTCGAGCCGCTGAACAGGAACGCCCCTCCGGCGACCACCACAACGATGGCCGTCGCGGCGATCGCCAGGGCGACGCGCCAGAGGGTCCTCGAGCGACGAATGTCCATCATGCGCTTGCTAGCATGCTCTCTCGTCACCCAGCGTAAACCATCGGCCGGCGGGCCACGTATCTGCGTCCAGAAGGAGGAGGCGATGCGCTCCCACTCCAGACTCTTGCTCCGAACCGCGCTGGCCGTCTGCGGCGCTCTCGCCCTCCACCTGGTGACCGTTCCTGCCGAGGCGCGCCGACTCGCCGGCGAGCCGACCGCGTTCGTCAACGTCCGAGTGGATCGCCACCAAGTGGGCTGACTAACGCGGGCGGACCGCGCGGGCCCGGAGGTCGTGGCATCGGTGCTACGATCCCGCGGTTCTGATGTCCCTTCCGACACAGCGGATGCGCTCCAGGGCGTCTCGTCCGCGGCTACTCGCGGCCGCTGCTGCCCTTGCGCTTCTCTCGAGCGGCTGTGGGCGCGAGCCGGTGGTCCGGCTGGCGGACTTCGCGCGCCATCAGAAGGACCATGTGACCACGCGCTCGGTTCCGGCTCACGCGGAGCTCGCCGGCCGGCTGGCCTCGGACGGCTGGCGGATCGATCGCGGCGAAGCGGGCGAGTCGACGCTCCGGACCACCCGCGATCGGGCGCGCCTCTGGTTCTTCTCCGCCGACGGCGCGCCGACCCGGGCAGAGCTGCACGGACGGATTGTCGGCCCGGAGACCGACCGAGCGCGGGCGCTCTTCTACCGGCTGAACGACACCAAGAAGCGCACCGCGGTCACCACCGAGGATGAATCGGCCCTCCGACTGCCGTTCAAGCCCGGACGCGCGCGGGTCGGCTGGAACGCGCTCGATCTCTTCGTCCAGCGGCGCGGCGCGAAGGCGGAGAGCGCGGTCCTCGAGCTGCGGGGCTTCGCACTCCGGCATCGAGCGGGACCGGTCGAAGACGACGGACCGCGGACGATCGAGGTCGTCGAAGGCCAGCTCCTTACACCGGGCGAGAGCCTGCTCGACGTCGCCTTCGAGGTCCCCGAGGGGGCCCGTCTCGAGGGCCGTGTGGAGGGCGACTCGGAGAGCCCGAGTCAATGGGCCTTCCAGGTCGACCTCCGTCTGATCGACGGCGCGGGCGCGGAGCACGACCTCGGGGGCTTTCGGATCGATCCGGGTGACAGCGACCGGCTCGACTACGATCTGAGCCCCTGGACGGGTCAGACGGTCGACTTGCGGATCTCGGTCGCCGGACCGCGTGGCTCCGCCCTCCGCTGGCACGAAGCCGGGATCTTCGGAGCTGGCGAGAGCCAGGGCGCCGAGGCGCCGATTCGACCGGCGGTGCCACCCGTTTCGGGCCGCCTGGGTCGCGAGGTGCCAGGCACTTCGGTGGGCACAGGCACTTCGGGGGGCACAGATCGGCCCGATGTGGTGATCATCGTCCTCGACGCGGCGCGCGCCGACGCCTTCGGGGCCTACGGCGCCGAGCACCCGACCCCGGCCTTCGATGCGCTGGCCGCCGCCGGGACGCTCTTCGAGCGTGCGCTCTCACCTTCCTCGTGGACCGGACAGGCGATCCCGGCCTTGGTCTCCGGCTTCCATCCCGACACACTCCACACCGAGCGCTGGGGGGATCCCCTCCCCGACGCGGTGCCACACGTCGCCGAGCTGATGGCGGCGGCCGGCTATCGGACCGTCCTCTGGTCGCAGCATCCGATCTACAACCGGACCGAGTCGCTGATGCGCGGCTTCGAGCGCGTCCACTACAACGGCCGGCGGAAGCGGGGTGTCCTGCCGGGCCGTCGGCTCCTGTTCGAGCGCGGCCGGCCGACCTTCGCCCTGATCCACCTCCTCCCTCCCCACAGCCCCTACGCGCCGCCCGCGCCGTTCCGCGGTGCCTACAGCTCGGGCTATCGCGGCAAGCTGCCGACCAAGCTAGGCGCCCTCGGCCGGGTTGGCAAGAAGCGGCTGCTGGATCTGAACGACGACGACCGGGCCTACATCTTCGATCGCTACCTCGAGAACGTCGCCTTCGCCGACTCGCTGATCGGGCGCCTCCTGGGCACCCTCCATCGAAGCCGGCGCTTCGACGACGCGCTGATCGTGGTGACCTCGGATCACGGCGAGGCGTTCCTGGAGCACGGCCAGTTCATGCACAGCCGCGAGCTCTACCAGGAGTTCCTGCGGATCCCGCTGGTCGTCAAGTGGCCGTCGGGCGCCGCCGGCTTCGCCCGCTCGGTGCCGGAGCCGGCGACCCTGATCGATCTGGTCCCGACGCTGGTCGACGGACTCGGCCTGGGCGGCGCCGACCGTGGCTTCCAGGGGGCGAGCCTCCTGCCAACGGTCTTCGACGGTGCGCCGCTCGAGCGGACGATCTACGCCACGACGCGCGGCATCGGCGACGTGACCCGGATGGCCAAGCCGCGCTGGATGCTCGAGCAGGGCGACTGGCGGGTGATTCACGATCCGGTCGCCGGCCGGACCGAGCTCTACGCGGTAGCCAGCGATCCGCGCGAGAGCGACGACCTGGCCGGCGAGAGGCCGACCGTCGCCAGCCTGCTCCTGCAGCGACTGCTGATCCAACGCTGGTTCAACGTCGGCCTGCTGCAGCTCGGCCCACGCGCCGAGATCGAGCTCGACCCCGAGATGGTGGAAGAGCTCAAGGCGCTCGGCTATCTCTAGCCTGACCTTCTCACCAGGATTCTACTGCGCAGCCGTAGGCACCTGAATCTGCGAGACTTCTCTCGGTCGGGCCTCCTCGACGTATGTTCAGTACGCCTGCGGGTCCCTCGGTCGCGAAGTCCCGCATCTCCTGGCACCTACCGGCTGCTCGCTACGAAGCCCGGCGAGAAGATCAGGCTAGCTGATATGGAACGACCGCTTGTCAAGCGGGGGCGGTAGGTCGAAGCGGAGAAGGGAGAGGACGGGTCGGGGAGGTCGCTTCGACGACGAGTCACG
>CAMYOG010000030.1 GCA_947259925.1 Thermoanaerobaculia bacterium | reverse complement strand
CGTCGGCGCGCGCGCACCAGGCGCCGGCCAGGCCGGACGCCTTTGCCGATTGCTCGGGGATCGCGTATCCGGAGGCGGCCAACGCCCCGGGGATCGCGATGGAGGAGAGGAGGAGAAGCGCCGTTCGTCCGATTCGCATCGGTGGTCCCTCCTTATGGCGATGGTACGGAGTCGGCGGCAAGCCCCAACACCCATAAAGGCGGTGCTCTACCACCCCGGCGCGAGTCGGCATCCACCCGCTCGAGCCCGAGGCCCGGCGGCGCCCCTTGCCGGACTGCCGAGGCCGGAGCAATGGACCGTGAGCCGGGCCCGTTCCCGAGCCCTTCCCGCAGCTCGCGGCGAGTGGCTAAACTCCCTCGGTGGATTCGCGCTCGAGCGGCAGGGCCACGGGCTTCGGCTTCGCACTCGCCTTGGCGGCGACGAGCGGCGCGGCCGCGCTCATGCACGAATTGCTCTGGACGCGCCGTCTGGTCGACCTGCTCGGCGCCTCGTCCGACTCGGAGACCCGCGTCCTGGGCTGCTTTTTCGTCGGCATGGCTCTCGGCGCGGCGCTGGCGGAGCGGTTGTGGCCCCATTTCGACCGACCGTGGCTGGCGCTGGCCGCGGTCGAGCTCGGCATCGCCATCGCGGTTCTGCCTTCGATCGCGCTCCCTCTCTGGACCGACTGGCTCTGGCCCGCTCTGGGCCCCGAGCGACTGGTCGACTGGTGGGGGGGCGCGGCTAAGTTGGCAGCATCGCTGCTGGTCATCCTGCCGCCGGCGCTGCTCATCGGCATGACGCTACCCCTGATGGGCAAGGCGGCCCTGGTCGGCGAGCGACGCCTGGGCCGTCATGGGACCTGGCTCTATGCGGTCAACACCGCCGGCGGCGTCATCGGGTTGGCGCTGGCGACGATGTGGCTGGTGCCGGCGCTCGGTGTGGTCCGGTCGATGTGCGTAGCGCTGGTCCTCAACCTCGTCGTCGCGGCGGGCGCCTATGCCGCGAGCCGACGAGAAGCGCGGCGCGAGGCCGACGAGACAAGCTCGACGATTCCCATACCGGGACGGATTCTGGCCATCGCCGCGTTCTCCGGTGCGGGTGTCCTGGCGCTCGAGGTGGTGGCACTCGGGCTCCTCCGGCAGGTCGTGCCGTCGTCGTTGCACGGCATGAACGCGGTGCTGATGGCGACCCTGCTGGTGCTGGCGGCAGCCGCGGCCCTGGTGGGGTTTCTGACCCGGACCTGGTCTGCCCGGCTGATGCTCCCGGTCATCTTCCTGGCGACAGCGCTGGTCACCGTAGCGGTGCCCGAGCTGTTCGTTGGCGCTACGGACGGCCTGCAACCTCTCGACTCCAGCCCTTCGCTCCCCGTCTTCGTGCTGCAGGTCGTCGGCCTCGCCCTCGTAACCCTGGGCCCGGCCCTGTTCTTCGCCGGTCTCGTCCTGCCCGCCACATTCGAGTGGCTGGCAAGCGATCATGGCGATCTCCACGGCCGACGGTGGGGCATCGTGCTGGCCGCGAACGGCATCGGCGGCGTGCTCGGAGCCGAGCTGGCTCATCGAGCGGTGATTCCGGCCTTCGGCTTCTACGGAGCGGCGGCGATCATCGCCGCTGCCTACGCTGTAGGCGCGATGGCGCTCGCCCTGAAGGCCGGTAAGGATCGGAAGCGCCGCGCTGCCGTGGGGGCGGCGTCCCTGATCGCACTGGCGCTCGTGGTGGTTCTGATGCCCGCACGGTTGGACAAGCTACCCGACATATGGGAGGAACTGGAGTATCGCGTGCTCTCCAAGGCGACGGGTCGGGAGGGTCTGGTCACGGTCGTCGAGCACGCCGTCCGCGGCCGCGGTATCGCACTGAACAATGCTTACTTCCTGGGCGGCACCGGTGCCGTCTACGAAGAGCGTCGCCAGGCCCATCTGCCTCTGCTCCTGCATCGTGAGCCGCGCGAGGTCCTTTTCATCGGACTCGCCACCGGGCTGACGGCGGTGGCGGCGCTCGAGCACCGCAGCGTCGAGACGGTGTCCGCGGTGGAGCTCTCGGAGCTCGTCGTCCGAGCCTCGAGAGAGCATTTCGCGGACGTCTCGGGAGCGGTCCATACCTCGCCGCGGGCGAGCGTGGTGGTCGAGGACGGTCGCACCTTCGTCGCCGCCGCTCGCGACCGATACGACGTCGTCGTCGGCGATCTGTTCCTACCGTGGCGGGCCGGTGTCGGACGCCTCTACACCGTCGAGCACTTCGAGGCGGTGCGGGAAGCGCTCCGCCCAGGCGGCCTGTTCGCGCAGTGGCTTCCCGCTCATCAACTCAGCCGGCAGCAGCTCGACGCGGTGTTGGCTACGTTGACGCGGGTCTTTCCGCGCGCGTTCCTATTTCGGGGCAGCTTCTCGCTCGCCACGATGCCGCTGTTGATCCTCGCCCCACGCGACGACGACCCGCTCGCCTGGGAAGACCTGGAACGCCGCTGCCGGGCTCTGGCCGGAGCTGGCGTGCGCGACCCCCTGATGCGCCATGCCGAGGGGATCGGCATGCTCTATCTGGGTCCCGTCGGTCCACAGCGGCTCGGCGACGCCCCCGTCAATACGCTCGGCAACGCCTGGCTCGAGATCGATGCGGGTCGGACGCGCGTGAGCGGCATGCGCTCCGAGCAGTACCTCGCTCACGACCGCTGGCTCGCCGCCGAAGCCGACCTGGCCTCGCCCGGCGAAGCGGGCTCGATCGCCGGCCTCGAGCTGGAGGCGCTGGCCGCCCGCGGCCGCGCAATCATGACCGTGCCTCGGAACCGGTGGCTCGATGCGGCCGAGAAGGCGCGCTTCCGCACCGAGGTGCTCGAAGGCTTCCCGGAGGCGATGTTGCGAGACCAGGGCGCTGATTGGGCGGCGTCGCGGGTGCTGGGCCAGCTGCTCACGGCTGGCAGGCGACCGACCCGGAGTCGCTCGCCGTCGTAGGGCGCCGGCGCGCCCTCGGGGCGCTCCGGCTTCGGGCAAGCTCGACTCTCACCCCCGATCCGGCCCCTCCAGGGAGCGCGTACGGGCCCGCAGACCCCTACCGGTCAGGACCCTGACCCGGTGGGGCCGGCAGGCTCGCCGGCGCTGCGGAGCCGCTCGGCGACTATTCCTGATACGTCACGACCAGCTGCGGGTGATTGGCGGGGTCCGCGTTGTCACCCGAGAAGTAGCCGAGCGTGTCCTGGGCGCCGTTGTCGTTGTCGTCGATCGCGAAGTAGACCCTGAGCTGCGTCGTACCCGCATCGTTGATCGCCGCCAGACCCGCGGCATCGAGGTCGCCTTCGGACCAGTCGCCGTTCGCCGGAGCGTCGCTCAGGGTAGCCACCCCGACCGCGGTCGCCGCCGCCTGGAAATCACTGGCCGCGAACGCCGTGTCGCCCCCGAAGCCGCCGGTCTGGGCGTCGACCAGACAGGCGCCGAGGGTGGAGAAGGGATTGCCACCGAACTGCATGCCTCGGCGTAGGCGCAGGGTCGCCGAGACGATCGTGGCTCCCGCCGGGATGGTCGAGGTATCGAAGGAGACGATCGTCTTGACCTGCCGGTCGCCGGGGAAGTCTCCGACGCGCAGAGCGCCGCCGCCCGAGCCGGACGCCGAGGAGCCGCCGCCGACGTCGCTGGTCTCCGACGACTCGCCGATCATGCCGTCTTCGCTCGCGATCGAGGTGAAGGTCACCGTGGTGGTACCGCCGACCGGATTGACCGTGACGCTGATCGAATCGGCGCCCGGCAATCCTCCGCTGTCGGTCACCGAAGCGGTGATCGTGTGGACACCTACCGACAGCGTGGTCGAGAAGCCGGCACCGACGCCGATCGAGCCGTCGAGGCTCGAGGCCCACGCGAGGCCGGCGCTCAGGTCACCGTCCTCGGGGTCCGAGGCGGTAGCGGCGAACGCGATCGACGTCCCGTCGACGAACGACGAGCCGTCCGGCGGCGCCGTGATGGTCGCGGTCGGCGCCACGTTGCCCAGGATCGTGATCGAGATGGAGGCCGATCCTTCGGCACCCATGCTGTCGGTGGCGGTCGCGGTGACCGTGTGGGTGCCGGTCGACAGACTCGACGTGGAGAAGCTCCCGCCGTTGCCGATCGTGCCGTCGAGACTCGACGTCCAGACCAGGCTGGCGGTGACGTCGCCATCCTCGCTATCAGTGGCCGAGCCGGAGAAGTCGACCGGGTCGGTCTCCGCGAACGTCGCGCCGTCGGTCGGCGAGTCGATCGTGACCACCGGCAACGCATTGCCGTCGGTCGCGTACTGCACGATCAGCTGCGGCCGGTTCTCGGCGACCGGAGCCTCGCCGGAGTAGTAACCGATCAGATCGGAGCCGCCGTCGTCGTTGTCGTCGAGCTGGAAGTAGAGCCTGAACTGGGTCGTGCCGGTGTCGTCGATCGCGGCCCGCCCGGCGGCGTCGAGGGAGCCCTCGGAGTAGTCGAGATTGCTCGGAGCGTCGCTCAGGCTCGCCACGGCCGTCGCCGTGGCGGCGGCCTGGAAATCGCTGCTCTCGAGCGCCGGGTCGTCGCTGAAGCTACCGCTTCGCACGTCGACCAGCATCGGCCCGTGGGTCTCGAACGGATTGGTGCCGAAGCGTCCGCCGCGGCGCAGCCGGAGGTCGGCAGCGACGATCGCGGCGCCGTCCGGAATCTGGGACGTATCGAACGACAGGATCGCCTTCATCTGGCGGTCACCCACCAGGTCGCCGACTCGCAGCGCCATCGGGAACGAGGCGGTGCTGTTGGTCGGTCCACCGACGTCGCTGCTCTCGGAGCTCTCGCCGACGACCCCGTCTTCCGCACCGATCGACTCGAGCGTCAGCGTAACGGTGCCGCCGGTCGAGTCGACCGTGACCGAGATCGAATCCGAGTCGCTCAGCCCGCCGCTATCGGTCACCGACGCCGTGATGGTGTGGGTGCCGGCCGACAGAGTCGTTGCGATCGAGGCCCCGGTCCCCAGCGCTCCGTCGAGGCTCGAGCTCCACGACAGGCTGGCGCTCAGGTCGCCTTCCTCCGCATCGCTCGCGGTGCCGTCGAAGTCGATGACCTCGATGTCATCGAACACCGAGCCGTCCGGCGGCGCCGTGATCGTGACCGTCGGTGCCGTGTTCGGGACGTTAACCGTCACCGTGATCGTGTCCGAGCCGTCGAGCCCGCCGCTGTCGGTCACCGAGGCGGTGATCGTGTGCGTCCCTGACGACAGAGTGGTCGAGAACGAGCCGCCAGAGCCTATGGCGCCGTCGATGCTCGAGGTCCACGACAGGTCGCCGGTCAGATCGCCGTCCTCGGTGTCGCTGGCGGTGCCGGCGAGATCGATGAGCTCCCCGACGTCGAAGCTGGAACCGTCGGTCGGAGCGGTGATCGCCACCGTCGGCGCGGTATTGCCCCCGGCACACGCCGCGTACTGGAACGAGCCGATGAAGGTACCCCATTCGCCCGAGGGATCGCCGGTGTTCTTGCTGTACTCGCCGAGGTACCAGAAGGTCTGGCCGTCCGGATCGATGGTCATTCCGGTGTAGTCGCCCCAGCGATGGGGAGTCCCGTCGAAGGCGGTGTAGGCGCCGTCGCCGGCTCGGACCTCGACCTCGGACTGCAGCGTCCCGGCCGGATCGCCGCTCTCGCGACCGGTCACGTAGACGCCCGGGAAGATCGAGGAGCCGCTCTTGGTATAGCCGACGGTCATGTCGTCACAGTGATTGACCGCCAGGTCGGGGAAGAAGCGGTACTCATCGTTGCTGGAGAAGACTCCCGCTTGCACCACGGAGGGCCCGGTCGGATCGATCTGGGCCCAGCGGACGCAGTTCACCGTTCCGCCACCCGGGTTGCAGGAGATGGTGTTGGTCATCCAGAGGAAGCCGTTGCGGTATTCGGTGTCCAGCCCACGCCAGTCGTTGGCTTGAAGCTGGGCGCCAGAGCCGGCCTGGGGAACGTCGACGGGAAAGCCGGCGGTCACGCCGGTCGCGGCGTTCAAGTTGAGATCCGCCAGCCGAGTCAGGACGTTCGCTCCGAACGGATCCTCCCAGGACCAGACGGTGTGGTTCGCGCCGTCGAACAACTCGGTCATGATGTAGTGGGGGCCGCTGCTCGGCCAGGTGCCCTGCCCGAACCCGTGGAGATTTGCAGGCTGGGGCGTACCGTCCGAGCCGGTGCTCCGGCTGACGACGGAGAGCGACAGACCGGCGTACATCGCCGCCTTGTCCATGGCAAAGACGCGGCCCTCCAGGAAGGGCCCGATCGGCGAGAACTGGTTCGACCCCATGAAGATGGCGTCGACGCCGACTCCGGCATGCGGATAGTCGAAGAACGCACCTCCTATGTCGGTCGGGAACCCGTATCGGTTCCAGGTACCGGTCGGATCGGGGCCGGTGCTCGCTGCGACGCAGTAGTCAGTGCCGTCACCGTCGATACCGAGGACGAAGCGATCCGCCTCCTCGTCGTACAGGACGTTGGGATCGAAGACGCCGGTGCTCGAGCAGCCGGGCGTACCGGCGAAGAACGACGAGAGGGTCGTCGGACCGACCAGGCTAGTGCCGGTCTTGTCATAGATCTCGAACGCGACGTTGACCACCGCGATCACGTGATTCGGACCGACGGCGATCTCCGGATCGGGCGGCACGTTGCCACCGCCACCGCAGCACTCGGTGAAATCGATGCTGTCGAAGCTCGCTCCGGCGGCTGGACCTGCCAGCCCGGGGGCCATCTGCTGCACGTTGAAGGAAGGGGGTAGCAGGAGCGCTTCCTGACGGAGCCTCTCCTGCTCTTCCTCCGGCAGGGGGGAGTCGATCCGGCCGCCGAAGCGTCCGGTATCGAGCTTGTTGTTCGGGTCGTAGACCCCGGCCGGGACCAATGAGAGGTCCACCGGGTGCGGACCATCGGCCTGGTAGCTGACCGAGCTCTGCCACTCCAGTCGAGGGGGCTCCGAGCGGCCCTCCCAGTCGCCTCCGGCCGGTGCTCGGCTACCGCGGGCGGCGGCCGCCGAGGGCGGAGCGGGGGTCTCGAGCTCGAAGCTGCGGTTGTCGGCGCAGGCTCCGAGGGTCAGCAGGATAGCGGTGACAGGGACCGCGGCTAGAGCGGTCCGATCAGAAGCAAACCATCGCATGGTACGGCTCCTCTAAAAAGAGTGAGGAAATTTGACCGCTGAAGGACGCCCGCTTCGCTACCGCAGATATAGCTCGTACGTGCGCCGCACACCCAGACCGGGCATGTTCAGATCCCGCCCAACCATCTCCAACGGTCCGAGACGGCGGGATCCTACCAGAGCGGGCTAGCGGCTCGCCAGCCCGCCCGCCCGGCAAGACAGGCGGCGGCCAACCCAGCCGGGTATTGCTGGGCGCCGGCTGGTGGCGTAGGGAGTGGGTAAACGCCGAATGGGGAGGGAGTTACGGCGGTGAAGACGAAACGACAGACGCGGGTTGTCGCGCTGGCCGTCGTGCTCCTCACGTCGCTCTCGACGCCGGCCGACGCGCAGAGCAACGACGAGATCCAGACCGCCACCCAGTTCAACCTGCTGATGCCGGGAGCGCGCAGCCTGGGCCTCGGTGGCGCCTTCCTGGGCCTGGCGGACGATGCGACCGCGGCCTATGCCAACCCCGCCGGGTTGACCCAGCTCATCGCCCCCGAAGTGTCGGCCGAAGGCCGGTCGTGGAGCTACACGAGCCTGTTCATCGAGCGCGGACACGCCTTCAGCCCGCCTTCGGGCCAGGGCATCGACGTCGTCGACGGTCTACACCAGGGTGCCATGGGCGACGACGTCAGCGGGCTGTCGTTCCTCTCCTACGCCCACGTCGACGAGCGTTGGGCGTTCGCGCTCTACCGGCACGTGCTGGCGAGGTTCCGGGCATCCCAGCTGAGCGAGGGGATCTTTCTCGAGTCGTCGGGATTCCGCACCAGTCCGCTCCGCTCCCGGCTCGATCTGGAGATTGTCGGGGTCGGGGCCGCCGGCGCCTGGGAGGTAGTCGAAGAGCTGTCGCTCGGGTTCGGGCTGGCGGCGTACGACTTCCGCCTGGCTTCGGCGACCGAGCGCTTCGCGGTCGAGCGGCTGAGCGGCGATCCGGCGCTCGACGCGCTGCCGGGTTACCGCTACGGACCGACCGACACCGCAGCGGGCAACGTCCTCCAGATCCAGGCGGAGCAGGGCGACGATCGGGACCTCGGAGCCCACGTCGGGCTCCTCTGGCGACCCGCCGCCCGCTGGAGCTTCGGCGCGGTCTACCGGGACGGTCCGGAGTTCGACTTCCTCGGCACCTTCACCGGCGGCCCGGCGAGCACGACGTCCGGGCAGGTCGACACGTCGGTCGGTGGTGCCGGCACGTTCCATGTTCCCGACGTCTGGGGCGCCGGCATCGCCTTTCGGGCCTCGGACACGATCGTCCTGACCTTCGACTGGGACCACGTCGACTACAGCGATGTGAGCGACGACCTTCTCAACATGATTCGCGTCGGCCGCAGCGATCCGGAGAACTACGTCGTCGACAGCGGCGACGAGTTCCATCTGGGCATCGAGTACGTCGCCCTGCGTCTCCGTCACCCGCTGGCCGTGCGCCTGGGCGCCTGGCACGATCCCGATCACAGGATCCACTACGTGGGCGAGCGGCCGATCGCCCAGGTCCGCTTCCAGGCCGGCAGCGACGACATTCACCTTGCCGGCGGTCTCGGGCTGGTGGTCGGCCGGTTCCAGATCGACTTCGCGGTCGACGCTTCGGATCGCGTCGATACCCTGTCGCTCTCGACCGTGGTGAGCTTCTAGTCGACCCCGAGCGTCGGGATAGGATCGCGTCCATGCCGACGCTGCGATCCACTCCGCCCCTAGCCGCCCTCGTACTGCTCGCCTGCGCGCCGCTCTCGGCCCAGTCGGCCCAGGAGGACTTCGCTCGCGAGGCGCAGATCCTCGAACAGGATCTCGACGGCGTCTTCGGGGCTCGCGAGCGAGCGCAGACGGCCGTGCAGGAGCTGCGCAACCTGAACTCCCAGCTCGCCGCCCTGATCGGCGACCTCGACGCCCCGGTCGCCGAGATGCGGCGGCTCGAGAGTCGGATCGCGATCGCGCTCGACGACGCCTACCAGAGCCTCCAGGCCGCGGCTCGGGCCCGGAGCCTGGTCTACGACCAGATGGATCGCCTCGCCGCGCTCGCGGCCGAGATGGAGGAGATCCCGCCCGAGCCGATCAGCGAGGACAACCCGGAGGGCCTGTGGGAGTTCCGGATGGAGCCAATCGGCGTCCACGCGCTGGTCGAGCTCAGGTTCATGCGCGGCGGCGTGAACGTGTCGCTGGTAGCGGTCGGGAGCTATCGGAGCAGCAACGGCAACCGCGGAACCCTGCGCGGGTCTTTCTCGAACAGCCGTATGGAGCTCGAGGTGATGGACGCGCGCAAAGGCAAGGTGGCCGATCTGAGCGGAACGGTCGGGCTGAACGGGCGGCTCGAAGGCACCTGGAGCGCGGTCCACTCGGGGCTCAGTGAGGCCCGAGCGTACGGGGGTACCTTCACCGGTCGCCGCGTCGCCTCGGCATCCGAGGTCACTCTCGACTGAACGCCCTGCCGATGAAAGCCACCACACTCTGCCTCTTGCTGCTCACGTCGACGGTCGCCCGCCCGGCGCTTGCCGAGATCCCCTCGGGCGAGGGCTGGAAGCGGCTCCAGACCGAGAACTTCATCATCCTCAGCAATCTCGAGGACGCCGCGACCAAAGAAATCGGGTTGGATCTCGAACGGTTGCGGGCGGTGCTCGGGGAGCTGTTCCCGAACGCCGAGTTCGAGTCACCACTCGACACCCTGATCTACGTCTTCCGGGATCAGAAGTCCTTCGCGTCCTATGCACTGCCGGGCGGGCAGTCAGGGTACTTCGCGGCGCACAAGCACGCGAACTTCGCCGCGGTGGTGGGGAGCCAGCCCGACGAGGCCCTGCCGGTGGTCTACCGTCAGTACCTGCACGAGGTCGTCAACAACAACGTCCCACAGGTTCCGTTATGGCTCCGGCACGGGCTGGCGGAGCTCTTCAGCACCTTTCAGGCCGATGGGGTGGTAGCCCAGGTGGCGCTGCCGCCCGGTGGGAGTGAAGGGCTGGCCCTGGAAGGCGGCGCAGCCATGCCGACCGCCAAGGCGCTGACTCAAGAGGCCCTGCCTGGTGATCCGGAGGGGATGAGCGCCTTTGCCCGGGGCTCCTGGGCCCTGATGCACTATCTCGTCGTGGATGACGAGCAACGTCTTGCAGCGACGCGCCGCTTCGTCCGCGAGCTCGAAGCGGACCCGACCTCGGACATCTCGATTACGGACGTGCTCGGAGTCGACGTCGGCACGCTCGAGGCGAGCGTGGACGCCTACTTCCAGGCCACACCGATTCCGCATCGCGAAGTGCCCGTGCCCGCCGGTGTCCAGAAACAGGTGACGCTGACGACGCTCGAGCCTGCCGCCGCGCTGTTTCATCTGGGTGACCTGCTGATCCATACCGACGCCAGTCGCCAGGCCGACGCGAGGGCCCACTTTGAGGCTGCTCTCGAGCTCGAGCCGGAGTTCGCACCTGCCATCGCCGGCGTCGGTCTGGTCAGCGAGCTGGCCGGCGACCTGCAAACGGCAGAGACCTACTACCTCCAAGCTCTGGAAGAGCTCCCCGACGCCTTCCGCCTGCATCTTCTCTTCGGCGAGATCGAACTCGGTCTCCTCGGAAAGAGGCGACCACAGACTCCCGAGGAGCAGAAGCGCCTCGACCAGGCCATCGCTGCATTCCGCAAGACCGTCGAGCTGCGGCCGACCTACGGCGAGGGATGGGCTCTCCTCGGGTACGCCTACAACCTCGAAGCCAAACCGACGCCCGACGCCCTCACAACGCTCGAAAAAGCCTACGACATGCTGCCGGGTAGAGGAGACGTGGCCTACAACCTGCTCCTCGGCTATGCGCGGGCAGGCAAGCGTCGAGAGGCGATCGATCTGGTCGCCACCGCCGAGGCCCGCGGGGTCTCGGAGGAGCAGCTGGCGCCGGCGAGACAGACGCTGCTGCAGCTCGACTTCCAGTACGCCGTGGCCCTGGCGCGGGAGAAGAAGTACGACGAGGCAGCGGTGCTCCTGGAGAAGGTGGCGGAGGGATCCAGCAACGAACGAATGCGTCAGCAGGCAACTGACCTCCTGGAGCAGATCAGGCGCTAGTCGGGACCCAACGGGGGCGGGGGGCGTCTAGTTGGGCCCGAGCAGGTCCCAGCGGTTGCCGGCGATGTCCAGGAAGATGGCTATCCGCCCGTACGCCTCGGTGCGCGGTTCCGTAGCGAACTCGACGCCGGCGGCCACCATCCGCTCATAGGCCTCGTCGAAGTTCTCGACCCGCAGGAAGAAGCCGACGCGGCCAGCGGTCTGATCGCCGACGACCTTCACCTGACGCTCGCCGTCCGCGCGAGCCAGCAGGACTCCGGTGCGCGCGCCCGGGGGACGCACCACCACCCAGCGCTTCGGCCGCCCGTCATTGGTGAGAGATGGAGAATCGTCGATCAGCTCGAATCCGAGCACGTTGACGAAGAAGTCGATCGCCGGGTCGTACTCGTCGACGACGATCGTCACGAGCTCGAGGAACGCCACCTGCCGAGTCTTGCACAGAGGAAGTCGACGCAGTGCCGGCTGCCAGGCTGCCCACCAGCCGCGAATCTCTGACCTGGCCCCACGGTCGGATAGACTGGAAAGCCGGTGAGGAAGCGCCCTCGCCGCCACCCGCACGAACCTACCTGGAGGCTCCGAATGAAGCTCGCCGTTCGCTCAGTCATCACTGCCGTCTGCGCTCTCGTGCTCGCTCTCGCGGGAACCCTGGCAACGGCCGAGGAAGCGCGCCTGTTGCGCTATCCGACCATTCACGACGACTTCGTCGTCTTCGTGTACGCGGGCGACCTCTGGCGCGTCGCCTCGACCGGTGGCCACGCCTGGCGGCTGACCTCGCACGAGGGGGTCGAGCTGACGCCCAAGATCTCCCCGGACGGCCAGTGGGTCGCCTACTCGGCCGAGTACAGCGGCAGCCGGCAGGTCTACGTGATTCCGGCGGCGGGCGGTGAGCCTCGCCAGTTGACGTTCTACAACGACGTGGGCGTCATGCCACCGCGCGGTGGCTTCGACTACTGGGTCCAGGGCTGGAGCCCTGACGGCAAGATCCTGGTGCGGATGAACCGCACACCCTGGGGGCGGCGGCCGGGGCTCTACTACCTGGTCGATCCTGCCGGTGGACTCGAACAGCGGCTGCCGGTGCCGGTCGGCGGCAGCGCCTCGTTCTCACCCGACGGCACGAAGCTCGCCTACACCTACTTCGACCGTGAGTTCCGCACCTGGAAGCGGCACATGGGCGGACGCAACCAGGACATCTGGACGCTCGATCTGGAGGCGATGCAGTCCAAGCGGCTGACTGACTGGCAGGGGAGCGACAACTTCCCGATGTGGCACGGCGACAGGATCTACTTCACGTCCGACCGCGAGCACACCCTCAACCTCTTCTCGATCGACGCCGAGAGCGGCGAGACCGCCCAGCTGACCGACTTCGACGACTACGACGTGCTCTGGCCGAGCCTCGGGCCCGGCGCCATCGTCTTCATGAACGGCGGCTGGCTCTACCGCTACGACCTCGAGAGCGGGCAGCAGGCAAAGATCCCGGTGACCATCGGCAACGACCTGCCGGATACGGTCGCGCGCTGGATCGACGCCGGCGACGACGCGGTAGCGGTGGACGTCGCGCCCGACGCCAAGCGGGTGGTGCTGGAGTCACGCGGCGATCTGTTCAGCGTGCCGGCCAAGAACGGCGCGACCCGCAACCTGACCCTGACGCAGGGAGTGCGCGAGAGCGCGCCCGCCTGGTCGCCCGACGGCCGCTGGATCGCCTACTACTCGGACGCGAGCGGCGAGATGGAGCTCTACGTCGCCTCCCAGAACGGCGAAGGCGAGCCACGCCAACTGACCGAGGGGAGCGCGGTCTGGCGCTACCCGGCGCTCTGGAGTCCGGACTCCAGCTCGCTGGCCTTCGGCGACAGCGCCGCCCGGCTGCACGTGCTCGACGTCGAGAGCGGTGCCGTGACGCTGGCAGCCACCGGCCGCCTGGGCGACATCGACTACTATCGATGGTCACCCGACAGTCGGTGGGTAGCCTTCGAGACGGCCCACCCCGAAACCGACCTGCCGTCCCTCGGCCTCTACTCGCTCGACCAGGAGAGCGTGACGGTTCTGGGCGAGGGAATGACCTTCGACTTCCAGCCGGTCTTCAGCACCGACGGGGCCCATCTCTTCTTTCTGAGCAACCGCGACTACAACCTCAACTTCTCGGACTTCGAGTTCACCTACATCTACGACAACGCCACCCGGGTCTACGCGACGGCCCTCGATCCCGAGGCGGAAGCGCTCTTCCCGCTCCGGACCGACGAGGTCGAGATCGACGGCGGTGACGAGGACGAGGACGAGGAGGAAGACGACGAGAACGGCGATGAAGAGCCGAGCGTAACGGTGGGTGCCGACGGCTTCGTCGCGCGCACCATCGCCCTGCCCGGGCTATCGGCCGGGAACTACGACGGTCTGGTGGCGGTCGAGGGTGCCGTGCTCTACCGCAAGCTGCCCGACGACGGCGATCCGGCCCTCATGCGCTACGACCTGGAGGAGCGCGAGGAGAAGGAGATCGCCAGCGGCGTGCGCGACTACGTTCTGGCCGCTCGCGGCGAGAAGGTCCTGATGCGCAAGGGTGGTGGCTGGAGCATCGCCGAGGCCAAGCCCGGCGCCGACGCCGAGAGCGTCGACCTCTCGAACGTCCGCATGAGGCTCGAGCCGCGTCTCGAGTGGCAGCAGATGTTCGACGAGGGCTGGCGCATCGGCCGCGACTGGTTCTACGACGATCAGATGCACGGCATCGACTGGGAGCTGATGAAGGAGCGCTACGGCGCTCTGGTGCCGCACGTCGCTCACCGCTCCGATCTGGACTTCATCTTCGGCGAGATGGTGGGCGAGCTCGAGGCCGGCCATGCCTACGTGCAGCGGGGGAGCGAGCGCTCGATCGAGCGCGTCGAAGGCGGCATGCTCGGCGCCGAGCTCGAGCCGGACGCCTCGGGCCGCTACCGGATCTCCAAGATCTTCGCCGGCGAGAACTGGGACGACACCTATCGATCGCCGCTCACCGAGCCCGGTATCGACGCGAGCGCGGGAGACTTCCTGCTGGCGATCGACGGCGTCGAGCTGACCACGTCCGACAACCCCTACCGGCTGCTAGAGGGCAAGGGCGATCAGCAGGTGACGCTGACGCTCAACGGCTCGCCGAGCCCGAGCGGCGCGCGCACGGTGACCGTGCGGACGATCACCGACGAGCGGCCGCTGCGCTACCTCGACTGGATCTCCAGCCGGGCCGCCCTGGTCGACGAGCTGTCGGGCGGCCGGATCGGCTACATGCACCTTCCGAACACCGCCGGGGAGGGCAACCGAGCGATGCAGCGGCTCTTTTACAGCCAGGTGAGCAAGCCGGGGCTGATCGTCGACGACCGCTACAACGGCGGCGGCTTCATCCCCGACCGGATGATCGAGATGCTGTCGAGAACCACGCTCTCCTACTGGTCGCGGCGCGGCATCGAGGCGTTCACCACGCCCGGCTTCCGCCACGACGGACCCAAGGCGATGCTGATCAACGGCTACGCCGCCTCGGGCGGCGACGCGCTGCCGTACTACTTCCGCAAGGAGGGGCTCGGCCCGCTGATCGGCACGACCACCTGGGGCGGCCTGATCGGTATCTCGGGGAATCCGCTCCTGGCCGACGGCGGCGGCATCCTCTATCCGACCTTCCGGTTCTACGACACCGAAGGCGAGTGGGCGGTCGAGAACGTCGGCGTGGCGCCGGACGTCGAGGTCTGGGACCTGCCGGAGGCGATCGTCGAAGGCCGTGACCCTTCGATCGAGAAGGCGGTCGAGATCCTGCTCGAGGAGCTGGAGAGCTTCGGAGGAGATCCCTCGACGCCGACGCCACCGGACATGGACGAGCGCTAGCGTCCGAGGTCGGCGAGCCATTCTCCGCGGCAGGCGGCCGCGGAGGATGCTGCCGGAGCTCGGATCCGGGAGGCGTTCCCTGATAGCCTTTCTCGGTGGCTGGCCGGAGCCGGAAGAGCCTCCAAGATCTGCGGTCGGAGCACCACGAAGCGGCGCGCGACCATGCCGCCTGGAGGCGCGACGTAGAGCGTTGGCGAGCCTCGTACCAGGAGGCCCTGATCGCCTGTGCTCACCGCTTTGCCTCAGAGCTCGAGTTGGAGAACTTCGAAGCGGCGCTAGACCGTCACGAGGCGGCGATCGCTGCTCACGAAGAGGCCATCCGCCGCCACGAGGAGACTCTCGGGCTTGACCACGGCGAGATCGGCCTGTCCGAAGACTCGGTGGACTTCCACAAGCTGATGGGGTTCCGCCACGGGCTGTCCCAGAAGACGCACGAGCAGCTCGAGCGATCGCACCACGCCATCCTCGAAGCCCTCGAGATGCTCAGCAAGCGCTAGGGTGAGCCCTAGATCAAGTCCGCACCCGACTCCGAATCCGACCTTGACACGAGCGTAGCGAGTGGTGCCGGTGGGGGGGGATTCGAACCCCCACGTCCTTGCGGACAACGGATTTTTGAGTCGCGGCGGGGGATCGTAGAACCTCGCAAGAAAACGTAGATAAGACTAGATCTTCAACGAGTTAGAAGCACTCCCTAGGCGAGGCTCTTGCGGTCCAATGCGGCTGTTTTCGAAGGTCAACTGCACCCAGGGTGCACCACGGAACGACATGCGCCACTGACTGGCTTCGAGTCCTCAGGCAGGGCGGGGCGGCCTCGCCACCGAGCTCTCCGGTCCGACCGCGACCACGCCGAGACCGTCATCGCGGCGGCAAGCCATACGGCATTTCGAGTGGGGCAAGCTCTCCAGTGTCATCGTGCGCGAAACGCCCGGCAGCGCGCCCCGGCCCCGGGGAGGCTGTCGGTCTCCGACGCTGACTCCTAGACGAGGGAACCACGACAGCGGAACCGCGATTCGCCTGCCGTCGGTCAGTTCCACCCGCAGCTCGTCACGCACAGCGACCGACCTCGCTCTAGCGACCCGTTCGTACCGCTTCGCGTACTTGCCGCGTACACCCTCGGAGAAGTCGTAGTGCTCTCGCATCTCGGACTTCAGGCACCCACCGATTCTCGGGGTTGCACCTCCCGCTCGATTCTCCTCTCCAAGGCTAGTCGCGCCTCCTCCAGGTCGTAGTCCGTCTGCAGGCCGAGCCAGAACCGCTCCGAGGAGCCGAAGTAGCGAGCCAGACGAAGCGCGGTATCCGGAGTGACCGAGCGCTTACCCAGGACGATCTCGTTGACTCGACGCGGCGGCACACCGAGATCCCGCGCGAGCCGGTTCTGACTGAGCCCCAGGGGCTTCAGGAACTCCTCGAGAAGCACCTCGCCGGGGTGGATGTTCGGCAGTCGATCGGTCATCGTCTTATCCTCGGTGGTAGTCCACGATTTCCACCGTGTGAGCATCGTCGTCCCGCCATTGGAAGCAGAGGCGCCAGCGCTGGTTGATTCGAATGCTGAACTGCCCAGCGCGATCGCCTTTGAGACTCTCCAAGCGATTGCCTGGAGGCACCCGAAGGTCGTTGACGCTCTGGGCGTTGTTCAGCATGCGCAGTTTCCTTCTCGCCGGCGCCTGAATCTCACTCGGTAGTCTGCGCGACACCTCGCCGCGCCAGATCCTCTCGGTCTCACGCGATCGAAAGGACCTGATCACGCACTCACTATAACGCATCGCGTTATAGCGTTCAAGTCGCCCTACTACGCGAGGAAGCGCTCGTTCATACGAGCGACCACCTCTTGGAGTGTCGTGCTCGGTGAGGCGCACACCACCGGAGGTCATTCGGCTGGCAGATGCAGGTAAGGCAGCGCCAGGGCCGCTCCTTCAAGAACCGGGAGCGCCGCGAGTCATTGCCTTTGGGCTACGAAAGCAACCAATGGGCACGACTGCTACTTCGGCAGAGGAGAGTTCTCACCCGCGCGGTGACCTCATCAGGCAGATCAGCTTGCCTCGTTCGCGCCCCTCGATCCAAGGCTCCGGTCTCGTGGTGAGGAGGATCATGCCGCCCCCGCCCGAGAGTCTTCGGTTGGCGGATCCAGGTATTTCGTAGGACCAGGCCTTCCGGCCGCTCGCGGCGTCGAACGCTCTCAAGATCCGCCTGATTTCCAAAACGTACACCTGACCGTCGGCTAGCAGCTGCATCCAGAAATCAGACCGTTTCGACTTGACGGTCCACCTCTTCCGACCGGTCGCCAGGTCGAGGGCATGTATGCCGCTGAACTTCGCCGCCCCGAACGCTCCCTTGAAGAAGTCCGACGTTCGCACGCCTCTGAGGGTCTTCACGTAGACGGTGCGCTCGTCCGCCAGAAGTCGCGAGCTCCTCACTGGCCCGTCAAACCTCCAAAGCTCATCACCTGTCTCGAAGTTGACCGCGAACACTCCCTTGTCAGCTGAAAAGACAGCTCGGTTGCCGAGGACCATCGGAGATGCAGCGATCACGAATGGGTCATCAAGCCGCCATCGAACGGCGCCAGAGGTCACGTCCACAGCGTAGACCGATGAGCCCAATTCGCGTCCGCCGGCCGCGAACACCGGGAAGAGCACCGTATCCCCCAGGACGGTGGGGCGAGCGGATGCAATCCCGTCGACCGCCAGGCGCCAAAGCTCTTCACCGGTCTCAGGATCGATCGCCAGCAGAAGGCTCCCGCTCTGCTCCGAGGCCGGCAGCTTGACAGTGGTGAAGGCTGTTCTTCCATGGACGACTGGGAGGTGTGTAGTCCGTACGACCCAGTCGCCCGGATCCGCCGAGGTGTCGAGACGCCACAGATCGGACCCGCTCTCACCGTCGTGCGCGTAGAGCATCCCGTCGTGCGAGACAAAGTAGACGACGCCCTCAGCCACCACCGCCGGATCGGTGATCTTGCCTCCGGTTCGTCGTGACCAGTTGAGCTCCCCGGTCAGTGCGTTGAGGGAGTAGAAGGAGGTGTCCTCCGAACCGACGTAGACGCTGCCCTCGGCAACGACCGGAGTTGCGGACACCTCGCTGGGCTGGTCGCGGCCTGCTGCCGACTGTATTGTTGCGTTCGCCTCTTCCGCGCCGTGAGTCCCATCGGGCAGGCGATCCCCGGTCTGGAACCTCCAGAACCGGCGCCCGCTGTCGGCGTCGAACGCGTAGACGGCCCCGTCGCGGGATCCGACATAGACGGCTCCGGAGGCCACCACCGGCGCGGAGTCTCCAGCGTCTACTTCTGTCTGCCAACGCACTTCGACCGAGCTTGACTCTGCCGCGGCGAAGCCGGCGACGAGAAACAGAACCACGATGCCGACGAACCGACGCCCGCGCGAGGCAACCGGAATCCTTGCGACCCTCATTCGATCCTCTCCGTGGGGTCAACCGCCTCGAGGTGGCCCGGCGGGTAGGGTGCACGCGGGCTGGCGCTGCAGCGCTGCTTCTGCCGGGGTGACCCTCATCGAGGCCTGGAGCCAGGCTACGCTTCTCTCAAGGAAAGTGCAATCCCGGCCGGCCAGTCGCGAACGCTGCGACGCCGTCAGCGGCCGAAGATGCTCTCGTTCATTCGGGCTACAACGGCGGAGACGTGCTGCTCGGTCAGGTGCGAGTACCGCTTGACCATCGCCAGCGTCTTGTGCCCGAGCACCTCGGCGATCTCGGCCAACGTAGCGCCATTCATCGCTAGATACGAGGCCGCAGAGTGGCGAAGGTCGTGAAAGCGGAAATCGTCGATCTCGGCCTCACTCAGCGCCTCTTCCAGGCCTTCCTGGGAAAGACGGCTTGGCCTCGAGGACTCGCGAACACGAGATCGCTGTGGAGATGGCGCACCTTGGATCGCTCCTTGAGCAGCTGGAGGGCGAGGCCGGCCAGAGGCAGCGCTCGTCGGTCGTCGTCCTTGGCCCGATAAACGACGGCGACTCCACGCACGAGGTCGAAGTCCGGCCACTGGAGTCCCAAGAGCTCGCCACGCTGCGCACCAGTCGAGAGTGCCAAGACGACAAGAGGGTAGAGAAGGGAATCGTCGCTCTCCTGGCAGGCCTCGAGCAGCCGCTCGCGCTCCTCGTCTGAGAGGAACCGGACACGGCCCCGAGGCTCCTTGAGCCTCGACACGCGTCGGAGCGGATTTCGAGTCAAGCCACTGCCATTCACGCACGGCAACCGTCAGGGGGGTGGAAAAGGTAGGCGAGGTATCGATTCACGGTCGCCGGGCTGCGTCTGCCACCTCGGCTTGTCTTCCCACGCCTGAGCTTGTCCCGCTGCTCAGCGAGTAGCGCCGGCGTCGCGTCGGCTAGTGAGTAGGGGCCGATCTGCTACTTCTCCGGTCCTATCGCAATCCATTGACAACCAGTACTTTCTAGCTGGTGCCGGAGGGGGGATTCGAACCCCCACGCCCTTGCGGACAACGGATTTTGAGTCCGTCGCGTCTACCGTTCCGCCACTCCGGCCGGAGGAGAATCATCCTAGGTTTGGCTCTCGCGCGAGTCAACCACTGCGCGACCGCGGCATGCACCGGTTTTCGCCCTGCGAGTTCTGTTTCGTAACGCCACGAACGGGTGGGGGCGATTGGTGGCGGATCCGCCCCTGGGAGGGGGTCCGAAACACCCGAAAAAGTGGCCGGAGACACATTTGTCTGCGGCACTTTGCCGCACCCGTTTCGGCTTGATTTCATGGGCTCCGGGGCTTGACTCCTGGGTCAATTTGCCCTATAATTACAGCCTCTAAACGTAAGGCTTTCAGGGACTTACGTGTTTCTTACGCCAAA
This sequence comes from Thermoanaerobaculia bacterium, assembly GCA_947259925.1. Taxonomy (GTDB): domain Bacteria; phylum Acidobacteriota; class Thermoanaerobaculia; order Multivoradales; family JAHEKO01; genus JAHEKO01. Next base: position 102,346 of record CAMYOG010000030.1, on the reverse strand, counting down.
GGGGGTAGCGATAGGTGTCATTCAAGGTCGGGCAGAAGGTAGTGTACCCAAACCACGGGGTCAGCGTGGTCGAGAAGATCGAGCCCACGAGGATGGATGGGGACGAACAGACGTTCTACCATCTGCGGCTCCTCTCGAACGACTCCAAAGTCATGGTGCCGCAAGCGAATCTGGAGCTTGTGGGGCTGCGGCCGCTGTGTGCCGGCTCTGAAATCCGAGCACTCTTCTCGACGCTGCGCAACGACAAGGTAGAGACCTACAAAGACTGGAAGGGACGCTACAAGCAGAACCTCGACAAGATGAAGACGGGAATGCTCCCAGAGGTCGCCAAGGTCCTCAAGAATCTCCGTCTCGTCTCGAGCAAGAAGAGTCTCTCGTTCCGAGAGAAGAAGATGTACGAGCGGGCCAAGTACTTCATCGTCAGCGAAGTCGCACACGTCAAGGGAGTCTCCGAAGAGCAAGCTGACAAGCAGGTGGAGAAGGCGCTGGTCGAGGGCATCTCGAGTCGCCTGAAGCTAAACGGCGACGAAGTCATCAACTGACTCGAACCCGAGCCTGGTCCGTGTAGAGTTTCGGCCGCCTCCTCGTGAGGCGGCCGATTCCATTTTGGGCGCACTCGAACCATGACCGACGAACGCGGCTTGCCGTCCCTGGTCGAGGTAGCCGTGCCGCTGCCGCTGCCGGGTGCACTCACCTATACCGTGCCGCCCAAGCTCGCGCCGCAAGCCGAGATCGGCCGGCGGGCGCGCGTCCACGTCGGCAAGCGACGACTGACGGGAGTCATCGTCGGTATTCCCGAGGCCGCCCCGGAAGGCGTCGAGCTGCGCGCGATCGACTCGATCATCGATCGGGCAGCGCTGCTCACGCCCGAGCTCCTGGAGCTCGCCTCCTGGGTCGCCGACTACTACCTGGCCCCGCTCGGCGAGGTCTTGCGCGCGGTCGGCCCGCCGGCCGAATCGCCCTGGGGAGACCGGCGTGTCTGGCTGACCGACGCCGGCGCGCTGGCGACGCCCCGCGACGCGCTCGAGGCGCGGCTGGTCGACGAGCTGCGGTCCAGGGGCCGAGCGAAGATGTCCGAGCTGCAGGAGGCGACCGGGCTCTCGGATCTGGAGGGAATGGTCGGCCGGCTGGCCGCTCAGGGCCGTGTGGGCCTGTCGACCGAGAAACGCCGGGGCAGTCGGTACGTCACCGCGGTAGAGCTGGCGGCCGGCGACGTCGACGAGCTCCGCGAGCGGTGCGGACGGTCGAAGGCCGGCCGGGAGGTCGTCGATCTCCTGGCGAGCCTCGGTCGGCCGGCCACGGTCGAGGAGGTGTGCACGACGGTCGGCTGCAAGGCGGGCGTCGTCCGTCGCCTGAGCTCGCTCGGTGTCCTGCGATCGTTCAGCCAGATCGAGCGCCTCGACCTCGATCAGCATCTCTTGAAGCCGGAGGAGTCGACGGCGATCCGGTTGCGGCCTGACCAGCGACAAGCGGCCGACTCGATTGTCGCCGCGGTCGAGCGCCAGGAAGGCGCCGGCTTCCTCCTGAGTGGAGTCACCGGCAGCGGCAAGACCGAGGTCTACCTACGCGGCGTCAGCGCGGCGCTCGAGCACGGACGGGGCGCCATCCTGCTGGTCCCCGAGATCGCTCTGGTGCCGGCGCTGGCGCGCACGCTCCGGGAACGCTACGGACGGCAACTGGCGATCCTGCACTCCAACTTGAGCGGCGTCGAGCGCCAGCAGGAGTGGGAGCGGGTGCGGCAGGGCGAGGCGCGGGTGGTGCTCGGACCCCGCTCGGCGGTCTTCGCGCCGGTGCACGCGCTCGGCCTCCTCGTGGTCGACGAGGAGCAGGACCCAGCGTTCAAGCAGGACTCGACGCCGCGCTACAACGGTCGCGATCTGGCGCTCCTGCGTGGCAGCCGCGAGCGCGCGACGGTGGTCCTGACCTCGGCCACGCCGAGTCTCGAATCGCGACGCAACGTGGAGACCGGCAAGCTGGCGCCGCTCGTCCTGACCGAGCGCGTCGGCCAGGGACAGCTGCCGGAGGGCATCCTGGTCGACCTCAAGGAGGAGGGCAAGGTCCGTCGCCCGAGGGAGGTGCGGTTCTCGGACCGGCTGACCGACGAGATCGGTCGCTCGCTCGGCCGCGGAGAGCAGGTGATCCTGCTGCGCAACCGCCGGGGCTTCGCTCCGGTTCTGCTCTGCCGGGCGTGCGGCGAAGACATGCGGTGCGACGACTGTGGGCTGCCGCGGACGCTCCACAAGCGGAATCGTCAGCTCCTCTGTCACTACTGCGGCTCGCGCCGGACGGTGCCCGAAGCCTGTCCGGCCTGCCGGAGCGAGTCGCTCGAGCCGGTGGGCGCCGGCACCGAGCGGGTGGAGGAGCAGTTCCGGCGACTCTTCCCGGACGTCGCCGTCGACACTCTCGACCGCGACGCCGTCCGGCGGCCCGGCAGCGTCGCGGCGGTGCTGGAGCGGTTCGGCCGCGGAGACACCCGCGTCTTGATCGGAACCCAGATGGTCTCCAAGGGGCACCATTTCCCCGAGGTCGGCCTGACCGCGGTGCTGCACGCGGACACCTATCTCGCCTTTCCGGATTTCAGGGCCGTCGAGCGGACCTACAACATGCTGACCCAGCTGGCCGGGCGCGCCGGCCGGGGCGAGCGACCGGGGCGGATCGTCATCCAGACGCTCCATCCCGATCACTACGCCATCCGCGCCGCTCTCGACCACGACGACCGGGCGTTCGCGGCCGAGGAGATGCGCTTCCGACGCGTCTTCCACTATCCGCCCTATACCCGGATGGTGCAGATCCTGGCGCGCGACCGGAGCCGCGAGCGGGCCGAGAAGACGATCGCCCGGATCGCTCAGCGCCTGGAAGCGCACTCACTCGCGCGCGACGTCAGAATCTCGGGGCCGGCGCCGGCGCCGTTCGAGAAGCTGCGCGGCAAGTGGCGGTTCCAGCTCCTCGCGCGCTCGCCCTCGGCGACCCGGCTGCACCGGCTGGTGCGCGAGGCGACCGAAGGCGCCACCGCGACCGACCTGGTCGTCGATGTCGACCCCTACGAGCTCCTCTGAGATCCGTCGGGGGTCCCTCGGCGGGACACAATACTCATTTCGCCCGGCGGTCGTCGAAATGAGTATTGTGTCCCCGCTTTTCTCTGAATCTGCTACGGTGCCGAGCGGCGCATGAGCCCATCCGAACCGTCCTTCGAAGCTCCGCTTTCAGAACTCCGACGTCGTATCGAGGAACTCGAGGCCTATCCGCCGGGGAGCGGGCGCTCCAAGGAAATCGACCGGCTCAGGTCACAGCTCACCAAGGCGACCGCCGACGTCTACAAGACGCTCAACCGCTGGCAGAAGACGCAGGTCGCCCGCCACCACGATCGTCCTCACGTGCGCGACTACGTCGAGGCGCTGACCAACAACTGGGTCGAGCTCCACGGCGACCGCGCGTTCGCCGACGACCCGGCGATCGTCGCCGGCTTCGCGACCTTCCGAGGCCGCACGGTGGCGATCGTCGGACACCAGAAGGGACGCTCCACCAAGCAGCGCATCCATCGCAACTTCGGCCAGCCGCGACCGGAGGGGTATCGCAAGGCGATGCGGATCATGAAGCTGGCCGAGAAGTTCGGACGCCCGGTCTTGAGCTTCGTCGATACCCCCGGCGCCTACCCCGGCATCGGCGCCGAGGAGCGGGGCCAGGCCGAGGCGATCGCCCGCAACCTGATCGAGATGGCGGCTCTCGAGACACCCATCGTCGTCACGGTGACCGGTGAGGGCGGTAGTGGGGGAGCGCTGGCGATCGGCGTCGGCGACCGGGTGACGATGCTCGAGTACGCGGTCTACTCGGTCATCTCGCCGGAGGGCTGCGCCGCGATTCTGTGGAAGGACCAGAGCAAGCGCAGGGAGGCGGCCGAGGCGATGCGCATCACCGCGCCGGATCTACTGGAGCTGGGCATCATCGACGCGGTCATCCCGGAGCCGACCGGCGGCGCCCACGCCGACCCCGAGGCGACCTTCCGCAGTGTGGGCGACGTCATCGAAAAAGCGCTGATCGAGCTCGAGGAGCTGACCCCTCGCGAGCTGGTCACCGCCCGCTACGAGAAGTTCAGGGTCCTTGGCGTCTACGAGGAAGCCTAGCTGCAACCATGTCGAAGGGTAAGTGGGTCGCCGCCTCGACCCCGCCGGAGGCGGCCGCTCTGCACCGCGCGGACTGGCCACCCTGGCTGGCGCCGGTCCTGGCGCGCCGCGGGATCCTCACCCCCGAGGCGGCCGAGGCGTTCCTGACGCCGTCGCTCGATCAACTGCACGACCCGCTGGCGCTGCCCGACATGCGCGCCGCGGTCGAGCTGCTCGTCGGCCTGGGGGAGCGCTCGGAGCGGGTGGCGATCGTCGGCGACTACGACGTCGACGGGGTCTCGGCGAGCGCTCTGCTGAGCGCGGTCTTCGGGGCCTGCGGCCTGGCTGTCGAGACCATCCTCCCGCATCGGATCGAGGACGGATACGGCCTTCAGGTGACCCAGGTGGAGAAGGCGCGCGCCACCGGTTGCGCCGCGATCGTCACCGCCGACTGCGGCTCGACCGCCCACGAGGCGGTGGCCGCGGCGCTCGATGCGGGCCTGTCGGTGATCGTGACCGACCATCACGTCCCCGGTGACCCGCTGCCGCCCGGTGCCCTCCACGTCAACCCCAAGCTGCCAGGCTCAGACTATCCGTTCGACGAGCTGTGCGGCGCCGGCATCGCCTTCAAGCTGGCGACGGCGCTGGCCGAAGGGGTCGGCCGGCCGATCGACCCGGTGAAGCTCCTGCGCATCGCCTGTCTCGGAACGATTGCCGACATCGTGCCGCTCCGCGGCGAGAATCGCGTGATTGCGGCGCTCGGCCTCGACGGGCTCGCGACCACCCGCTCGGCCGGGCTGCTGGCGCTGAGTGCGGTGGCCAGCGTGCAGGCTCCGTACAAGGCGTCCGACATCGGCTACCGGCTCGGACCCCGCATCAACGCGGCCGGTCGGATGGCTTCGCCGGAGCCGGCTCTCGAGCTCCTCCTGACGCGCGACGTCGCCCGAGCCGAGGAGCTCGCCGCCGAGCTCGACCGGCTCAACCGCGAGCGTCGCCTGGCGGAATCGACGGCGGTCGATCAGGCACGCGATGCGGTGCTCGAGAAGAGCGACCTGCCGCCGATCCTGGTGCTGTCGAGCCCCGAGTGGCATCGCGGCGTGGTCGGCATCGCCGCCGGGCGGCTGGCCAAGGAGTTCCACCGACCGACCGTCCTGCTTTCGATCGACGGCCCGAACGCCGTCGGCTCCGGTCGCAGTGTCCGCGGGATCGATCTGCACCGGTTCCTCGACGGTTGGACCGACCACTTCGAGCGCTTCGGCGGCCACTCACAGGCGATTGGCATGACCGTGCGCGCCGACCGGCTCGAGCGTCTGGTGGCGAGCTGGGAGGCGACCGCCGCCACCGAGTGGGACCCCGAGCTCCTGGTACCGCGCTACAAGTACGACTCGCATCTGACCGCGGCCGAGGTCGGCCAGCCGCTGCTCGACACGCTCTCCCGACTCGAGCCGTGCGGCGCCGCCAACCCGATCCCGCTCTTCCGGCTCGGACCGGTCGAGCTGCAGCGAAGCCCTCGGCACTTCGGCGAGGGCCACGTCTCCGCGCGGGCTCGGGACCAGGGCGGCGAGGCGTTCGACATTGTCGGCTGGCGGTGGGCGGAGCGGTTCGCGGAGCTGCCGTCGGTGTTCGAGGTTCTCGGCCGGTTCGAGCTCGACACCTATACCGGGCGACCGGTCCTGCGTCTGGTCGACGCCAGGGGCGCGGACGGCTATTCTTGAGCCGATGGCACGCCGCCGCCGCTACCAACCGATCGAGCGGATCCGACGCGCGCTCCTGCTCGTGCTGATCATCTTCGTCGGCGGCATCGGCGGCTACTACTTCCTCGCACGAGTGGACGACAACGGCGCCCGGAACGGCGACGCGACCGACAGCGAGGCGCCGCTCGAGGTGACCGAGGGGGTCCTGACCGTCGCGCGCGGCTTCGACTACGAGGTCACCGACGGCGACGAGCTCGCCTACCGGGTGCGGGCCGACCGCCTGGTTTCGGATATCCAGGACCGGATGGACCTCCAGCAGATGGAGGTCGAGCTGCCCCAGGACCAGGATTCCACGGTCGTGGTGGTCAGCGACCGGGGCAGCATCGATCTCGACTCGAAGAGCGCCACGCTCGAAGGGAGCGTGCGCGCCCGCAGCGCCGACGGTGTCGAGCTGACCGGCGAGAGCTTCGAGGTGATTCGCGACGGCAAGCAACTGGTCAGCAGGTCGCCGGTGGAGTTCAGCAAGAGCGGCGAGTTCCGCGGCTCGGCGGAGAGCCTCCACTACAGCATCAAGAAGGAGCGTCTGACTCTGGAAGGCGACGTCGTCGTCCAGAGCGAGCCCGCCGACGATCCCGAGGCCGGCACCCTTCGCTGTCAGAAGCTCGTTTACGATCGCCTCGAGGGAACCCTGCGCCTGGAGGGCGACGTGCGGATCGAGCGCGGGCTCGAGTTCCTCGAGGCGGCGCGGCTCTCGATGACCATGGACGGCGAGCAGAATGGGCTGCGGTTCGTCCGCGCGGAGGGAGGCGTCAAGGGTCGCTACTTGCCCGAGCCGTCGTCCGCTGACCCCGCGTCACGTATCGACTTCCGCGGCAAGATGCTCTACGCGCTATTCGAGGAGGGGACCCGACAGGCCCAGCAGGCGGAGCTCCGCGGCCGCGCACGACAGAACGCAGTCCTCGACATGGTCGACGAGAGCGGCATCTCCCGGGTGGTCACAGCGCCGATCCTGACCGCCGACTTCACCAACGGCGAGGTCGCGATGGTCGACGCTCGCGAGCCGGTGGTCCTCGCGGAGCGGCACTCGTTCGCACCAGGTCGGCTGTTGCGCCGCGTCTGCGCCCAGGTCGCCCACGCCACGTTCGACGATCTCGGCGAGTTGGAGACGCTGACCCTGAGCGGCAACGTCGACTACCAGGCGCCCGAGCTTCAGGCGCAGGGCGACACGATCGTCGCGCAGGGTCGGCATGGCGACATCACCATCGCCGGCGAACCGGCCCTGGTCGTGACCGATCGGGGCGATTTCCGCGCCCCCCTCATCAACTACGCCCATGCCGGTAGAGTCGTCGCTTCGGACGGCGTCCGAGCCGAGTTCAGCGAAGGAGACGGCTACACTCTCATGGGTGGCGAAAGCGACGAGCCGATCCGCGTGACGGCGGATCAGGCGATCTGGGAGGAGTCTCCGGAGAAGGTCGTCTTCACCGGTAGTGTCAGGGCGTGGCAGGGGGACGACTACCTGCTTGCGAACGAGATGGTCGGCGAGCCGGACCTCGATCGCCTGACCGCAACGGACAACGTGAAAACCGTGCTCAAGAGAGAATCGGCCGGCCTGACGTCTAGCGAGGAAGAGTCGGCCGCCGGGGAGCCGATCGAAATCACAGCGAAAAAGCTCATCTACGAACAGCCACGTCGTGTGATCACCTATGAGGGTGATGCGCGAGCGGTGCAGCAGGCCCGAGTCGTCGAGTGCCAGACGATGGACGTCGAGCTCGACCAGGACAACGAGTTCGAGCGCCTGGTCTGCACCGGCGATCTGCTGGTCGAGGACCCCACCCAGGGGAAAGAGGTGCGCGGCGACGAGGCGATCTACGTGCCCGGCTCCGACGAGGTCGACATCACCGGCGATCCGGTCGTGCTCACCGACCAGGACGGCACCGAGCTCAGGGGCGGCCGCATCATCTACCGTTTCGATACCGGGGCGGCACAGATCCGTAGCCGCCCACTGCCCGAGCCCGGCGTTCCCGGAGAGCCCGGTTGAGCAAGGCGCCCGAGACTCTGCATACCGACCGCGTACGCAAGGTCTATCGCGGCCGAGCCGTAGTCTCGGACGTCTCGATCGAGGTCCAGCCGGGTCAGATCGTCGGCCTGCTCGGACCGAACGGCGCCGGCAAGACGACGACTTTCTACATGGTCGTGGGCATGACGCATCCGGACGCCGGCCGGGTCTTCCTGGGCAAGGAGGACATCACCGAGCTGCCGATGTACCTGCGGGCGAAGCGGGGGATCAGCTACTTGCCGCAGGAAGCCTCGGTCTTCCGCGGCCTCTCGGTCGAGGACAACATCCGGGCGATCTTCGAGACCACCGACCTACCGCACGCCGAGCAGGAACGTCGGCTCGAGCACCTAGTCCGCCAGTTCGGGCTCGAGACCGTGCGCAAGAGCCCCGGCTACGCTCTCTCGGGTGGCGAGCGGCGGCGCGTCGAGATCGCCCGCGCGCTGGTCATCAGCCCCGCGTTCATCCTTCTGGACGAGCCGTTCGCGGGCATCGATCCGATCGCAGTGGTCGATATCCAGGAGATCATCCGGCACCTGAAACGGTCCGGAATCGGCGTGCTGATAACCGACCATAACGTGCGAGAAACATTGAAAATCACCGACTCCGCCTATATCATCAACAATGGTGAAATTCTCCGTTCTGGTGACCCTGCCGATCTCTCCAAAGACCCTCAGGTCCGCAAGATTTACCTAGGCGACGACTTCCAACTCTGAGGCCATGGCTCTCGAGCAGAAACTCCAGTTGAGGCTGGCCCAGAAGCTGGTCATGACGCCGTCGCTGCAGCAGGCGATCAAGCTGCTGCAGATGACGCGCATGGAGCTCCAGAACACCCTTACACAGGAGCTGGTCGAGAATCCGGTACTCGAAGAGGGCGACGAGTCGTACGAAGAGGAGGCTCCCAAGGACGAGGAGGAGGCGCCGGCGGAGGAAGCGGCCCCCGAAGAGCCCGCCGCTGATGCCCAGGACTCGATGGACGAGATCGACCTGGAGGCCTACTTCAGCGACTACTGGGAGGGTTCCTCGACCGGGCCCTCGGTATACGAGTTCAAGGAGGCGCCGCCGCTCGAGAACACGCTCAGCCGCGAGCCCGATCTCTGGGACCACCTCCTCTGGCAGCTCCACATGGCCGACCTCCCGGACCGACAGCGGGAGATCTGCGAGCTGATCGTCGGCAATCTGGATCCGGACGGTTTCCTCAAGGCGTCGGTCGAGGACATCCGGGCGATGGGGGCGAACGACAACAGCCACGACCCCTACGGCTGGGTAGAGGTCGAGGAGGCGATCGCGGTCGTTCAGGACCTCGATCCTCCCGGAGTCGCGTCGCACGATCTGTGCGAGTGCCTGCTCAAGCAGCTGGACGCCCGGGAGGAGCCGGGGCCGCACGACGAGACCGCCCGCAAGGTGATCGAGGAGTACTGGCAGCTCTTCCTCAAGCGCCAGTTCCCGACCATCGCCCGCACCCTGGGCGTCGACCTGAAGTCCCTGGAGCCGGTGGTCGAGGTGATTCGCGGCCTGGAGACCCGACCCGGGCGCAAGTTCAACAGCGAGCGTACGCACTACGTCGAGCCCGACGTCTACGTCAACAAGATCGGCGAGGAGTACGTCATTCAGCTGAACGACGACGGCATGCCACGGCTCCGCATCAGCAAGGCGTACCGGCAGATGCTGCAGGCGATGAAGGCGCAGAAGAGCGAAGCCGACGCGCGGAATTTCATCAAGGAGAAGCTGCGCTCGGCGCTCTGGCTGATCAAGAGCCTCGACCAGCGCCAGCGGACGATCTACAAGGTTGCGGAGTCGATCGTCCGACAGCAGCGCGACTTCCTCGAGACCGGCATCGAGCGGCTCCGACCGATGGTCCTCCGCGACGTCGCCGAGGACATCGGCATGCACGAATCGACCGTCAGCCGCGTGGTGTCGAACAAGTACATGCACACGCCCCGCGGCCTGTTCCCGATGAAGTTCTTCTTCCACAGCGGCATCGATCGGGACTACGGCGGCGACATCTCTTCGTTCACCGTCAAGCGCAAGATCGAGCTGCTGATCGGCGAGGAAGACCCGAAGCGCCCCCTGTCGGACAGCGAGCTCACTCGGATCCTCAAACGAGAGGGGATCAACATCGCTCGGCGCACGGTGGCCAAGTACCGCGATGAGCTCTCGATCCCTTCTTCGACGAACCGGAAACAGATTTTCTGATCTCTCAACTACTGCAGGAGTCCGAATCGAATGAAGATCGAATACTTCGCCCGGCACTTCGATCTCGACGACCGAGTCCGTCAGTACACCGAAGGCAAGCTGCAGAAGCTCCAGAAGTTCCTCCAGGAACCGATCGACGCGCGGGTTACCCTCGAAGTCCACAAGCATCGCAATCGCGCCGATCTCCACCTGTCGCACCGGTTCGGCTTGATCCAGGCCGCCGAAACCAACGACGAGATGTTCGACGCCATCAACCTGGCGGTCGACAAGGCCGAGAAGCAGGCCCGCCGGGCGAACAAGAAGTTCCACGCCAAGCGCCGGCGGCCGGAGCGGAGCGCCAGCGAGCCGTCCTGGCCGGTGGCGGTACTCGACGCCGGAAGCATCGCCAGCGGCTCACCGCAGGTGATCAAATCCAGTCACCTGCCGATCGAGTTCATGAGCCTCGACGAGGCCGCGACCCGGCTCGCCGACTCGAAGAACGAGTTCGTCGTCTTCCGGAATCTCGAAACCGATCAGGTCAACGTTCTCTATCGTCGACACGACGAGAACTTCGGCCTGATCTCGCCGGAGCTCTGAGCGCGATGTCCCTGGCCTCGCAGGCCCGTCCGGATCTGGTCTTCCCGGACCTTCCCGGGCCTGACCGGCAGGCGATCCTACGCGCGATCTCGGAGCGCTTCGCGGCGGCTGGGGTGGTCGATCCGGCCGACCTGCTCTACCGCAAGCTGCTCGAGCGCGAGGAGTTGGGCTCGACCTGTGTCTTGCCGGGAGTAGCCATCCCGCACTGCAAGTTCGACGGCATCGACGAGGTGGTCGTATCGGTCGGCATCTGCCCTGAGGGCGCCGAGTTCGGCGCTGAAGAAGGAGAGCCGGTCAAGCTCTTTTTCACCGTGATCTCGCCCGCCAACGAGCCGGCCGCGCACCTCCAGTCGCTGGCGCTCATCTCGCGCTGGATCAAGAACAACAACCACGTCGACAAGCTGCTGGAGCTGACGACCGGCGAAGAGATTCTCGCCTTCCTGAAAGAGAGTGAGGACGAGCGCGAGTGAGCGAGGATTCGTCGTACGTCTCGACCGCTGAGCTGCTCCGGCCGGAGCTCGAGGACCTGGGCTTCCGCATCCTCTGCGGCGAGGATCACCTCGACCGGAGAGTCACCAACCCGAGGGTCCAGAAGCCGGGGCTCGCCTTCGCCGGCTACTACCGCTACATCAAGCCGGGCCGGGTTCAGATCATTGGCGAGAGCGAGATCAACTTCATCGCCTCGCTTCCCGAGTTGATTCGCAAGGACAGATTCGACGAGGTCACCCGGCTCCAGATCCCGGTGATGATCGTGACCAAGGGACTGATCCCGGACCCGCTCCTGGTCGAGCTCTGCCGGGACCGATCGATCCCGATCCTGTCGTCGGCCTCGCTCTCGTCGGTGATCATCAAGCGAGTCAGCAACTTCCTCGAGGATCGCCTGGTTCCGTCGACCCATCTGCACGGCGTCCTGCTCGAGATCTACGGCCTCGGCGTGCTCCTGATCGGCTCGAGCGGGGTGGGCAAGAGCGAGTGCGCACTCGACCTGATCACGCGGGGTCACAGCCTGGTCGCCGACGACCGGGTGACCGTGAAGCGTTATCCGAACGGTGACCTGGTCGGATCGGCCGAGGGACCGATCCGGCATCACATGGAGCTGCGCGGCCTGGGGATCATCAACGTTCAGGACCTCTTCGGTCTGGCTTCGGTCCGCGAGCGCAAAACGGTCGACCTGGTGGTCAGGCTCGAGCCGTGGGACGAGGAGAAGGCGTACGACCGGCTCGGACTCGACGAGACCGTCTACCAGATCCTCGACGTGCCTTGTCCCTTCATCACGATGCCGGTCGCCCTCGGCCGCAACTTGTCGATCCTGGTCGAGATCGCGGCGCGCAACCACATGCTGAAGCTCAAGGGGCACCACTCCGCGCGCGAGTTCGCGCAGCAGCTCGCCAACGAGATCGAGCGCCAGCGCCAGAACGCCGACACGGCCCAGTTCGTTCCCGAGAAGGAATGAGCGACGCGGCGAGCGACGCGGCGCGCCCGGTTCGGCTGGTGATCATCACCGGCCTCTCCGGCTCGGGCAAGAGCTCGATCGCCAAGTGCTTCGAGGATCTCGATTTCTACACCGTAGACAACCTGCCGCTGCCGCTACTGCGTGACCTGCTCGCCGATCCGCGATCTCTGGTCGGTGAGCGTCACTCGATCGCGGTCGTGACCGACCTGCGCACACCCGGTTTCGCAGCCGAGTTTCCGCGCATCGTCGCGGAGATCGACCGTGAGCTCGTCCGACCGACGATGCTGTTTCTGGAAGCGTCGGACGAAGTACTGATCCGGCGCTTCTCGGAGACCCGGCGACCGCATCCGCTCGCCACCAACCGCTCGGTCGCCGAGGGTATCGAAGAGGAGCGCGCACTCATGGCCGACCTGCGCGCCCAGGCCGATCTCGTCTTCGACACCAGCGACTCCTCGATTCACGAGAGCCGCGAGTTCATCTACAACGAGTTCGCGGGGCGTGGTGCGGGGCCGCCGGCGATGATCGTCTCGCTGGTCACCTTCGGGTTCAAGCACGGCATCCCACGTGGCAGCGACCTGGTGCTCGACGTCCGTTTTCTTCCAAATCCGTACTTCGAGGAGAACCTGCGCGAGCTGACCGGACGCGACGACGAGGTAGTGGCCTTCTTGCGCGAGCAGCCCGATTTCGGAATCCTGCTCGACAAGCTCGAAGGCCTGCTCGACTTCCTCTTGCCGCGCTATCAGACCGAGAACCGGAGCTATCTGTCGGTGGCCATCGGTTGCACCGGCGGCCACCACCGCTCGGTGGCGGTGGGGGAGGCGCTGCGCTCGTGGCTCGAGGACGGCGAGTGGCCGGTGCGATTGATCCATCGGGAACTCGACGCCCAGTGATCGTCACAGCGCTCGGGTGAGTCCGCAGGGCATTGTGACGCCCTGCGTTGCCAACCCACGAACTCGTGGATACCATCGAGCGGGGGTTGAGGTCGAAGGAGAGGCAATGGTGAGAATCCTGATCATCACGCAGGGGCAACTGGCCGACGAGTTGGCGGCGGCCGCCGAGCGGATCGCCGGCCCCAGCGAGCATCTGCACGCGCTCAGCCTGGACTGGGCCGACGACGTCGAGACGTCCGGGGAACGGATCAGCGCCGCGGTCGAGCGGCTCGACTCCGAAGAGGGTCTGCTGATCCTGACCGATATCTTCGGCGGCACGCCCTACAACCTGACCACCCGGCACTTCCGCCCCGGCCGGGTCGAGATACTCGCCGGGGTCAACCTGCCGATCGTCGTCCGGCTGGCCTGCATGGACACCACCGGGGATTGTCAGGTAACGGAGCTCGCCGAGTGGATCGAGCAGAAGGGCCGCAGCAGCATCTGTCTCGGCGGTCTTCCCGAGCAACCGAAGGAGCAGTGCCGTCCCGCGCCCGCGCGCGCCGGCCAGGATGATGGTCGAAGCTGAGCTCGAGATTGTCAATCGGCTGGGGCTGCACGCCCGCGCCGCGGCGAAGCTGGTTCACACGGCGAACCGCTTCGAGAGCGACATCACTGTCGCCCGCGACGGCGAGCAGGTCGACGCCAAGAGCATCCTCGGCATCCTGCTACTGGCGGCGGCGCAGGGCACGCACATCATCCTGCGCTGCGACGGCTCCGACGAAGCGGACGCCCTCGAGGCGATCACCCACCTGATCGCATCGCGATTCGAAGAAGAGCAGTAGAAGAACCATGACCGACCAGCCCGAGACAAGAGTCGTCACCGGCCTCGGCGTAGCCGATGGGATCGGCGTCGGGCGTGCCGTCTGCGTCGCCGGCCGCGCGGCGGACGTCTTCCGGCTGCCGATCGACGCCTCCGGAATCGAGCGCGAGATCGAGCGGCTCCGGGACGCGGTCGAGCGTGCCCAGGAGGAGCTCGACACGACGCGCGAGCGGGCCGGGAGAGAGCTCGGCCCGGAGCTGGCGGCGATCTTCGAAGCGCACACCCTGATGCTCGACGACCGAGCCTTCCTCGGCCGGATCGAGCAGTGCATCCGCGAGGAGCACGTGAACGCGGAGTGGGCGGTGCACAAGACGACCGAGGAGCTCGAGAGACGGTTCGAGGCCCTCGACAGTCCCGACCACAAGGCGCGCCTCGAGGACCTGCTCGACGTCGCTCAGTACCTGCTGCGCTTTCTCAGTGGCGGCCAGCGTCCTTCGCTCGGCGACTTCGACGAGGACGTGGTCGTGGTCGCCGACGACCTGACGCCATCGGAGGCGGTTCGCCTCGGACGCGAGCGCGTGGCCGGCTTCGCGATCGAGAACGGCGGGCCGACCTCGCATACGACGATCATCGCCAGGTCGCTTCACCTGCCGCTGGTGGCGGGTCTCGAGAGCGTCATGGACGTGGTCAGCTCCGAGGAGCGGATCATCGTCGACGGTGGGGAAGGGAAGGTCATCCTCAATCCGACCCCGGAGCTGGTCGAGGAGTACAAGCGCCGGCACCGCGAGCAGGAGGACGAGGCGCGCCGCAAGACGCGCTCCCGCACCCAGAAGGCGGTGACTCTCGACGGAGTCGAGATCCAGCTGCTCGCCAATATCGATCTACCCGAGGAGATCCACGAAGCGGTCGATTTCGGCGCCGAGGGGATCGGCCTCTACCGCAGCGAGTTCCTCTACATTGAGAAGAGCCCGGCACTCCCCAACGAGGAAGAGCACGTCGAGATCTACGGGCGCCTGCTCAAGACGATCAGCCCGCGTCCGGTGACGATCCGGACGTTCGATCTGGGCGGCAGAAAGCTGGCGCAGGAAGTGCTCGACACCCGTGAGGCCAACCCCGTGCTCGGCCTACGCGGCATCCGTCTGACGCTGGCGCGCCGCGACATCTTCAAGATCCAGATCCGAGCCCTGCTGCGCGCGGGATTCGAAGGCAAGCTCAAGATCATGATCCCGATGGTCTCGGCGCTCGAGGAGGTCCTCCAGTTCAAGGCGCTGGTGGCGGAGGCGCGCGCGGAGCTCACCCGGGAGGGCTTCGAGCCGTGCTGCGACTATCAGCTCGGCGTGATGGTCGAGGTGCCCTCGGCGGCGCTGGTCGCGGACGCGCTGGCGAAGGAGGTCGACTTCTTCTCGATCGGCACCAACGACCTGATCCAGTACGCGATGGCGGTCGACCGGAACAACGAGCACGTCTCGTACCTCTACCGGCCGCTCCACCCAGCGATCCTCCGACTCATCCGGCAGACCACGGCGAGTGCCGCGCGCGCCGGCATCGATGTTTCGATCTGCGGCGAGATGGCGGCCGAGCCGCGGTATGCGCCTCTCCTGATCGGCCTCGGCCTGCGCTCGCTCTCGGCCAGCCCGCGAGCGATTCCGGAGCTCAAGAAGCGCATCCGCGAGCTCGCGGTGGAGGAGTGGCGGCAGCTCGCCTATCGCTGCCTCGATCTTTCGACCGCGGATGAGGTCGAGGATCTCCTGGAACGGAATCAGATCACCGAGGAGATGGCCTCATGAGCACCGCCTGGCGCGGACTGGGTTGGATCGCGCTGGTCGTGATCGGGGTGGCTCTGGTCGGCTGCGCCTCGAGCGGCACTCGATCGTCCGACTCGACGCCGCCGGCCGCGCCGCAGCCGCCGGTCCAGCCGGCGACGCCGCCACCGAGCCCGCCGCCGGTGGAGCAGCCCGAACCGAGCGCCGAGCCGGAACCGGTCAGCGGCGCCTACGGACCGAAGACCGTGGTGATCGAGCCGGCGGAGGCTGCCGAAGAGGAGGAGTCCGAGACCCTGGTTGCGGCGGCGCGGCGCGCCAAAGAAGCCCGAGCGGGAGAGCCACCGATCGCCGTGATCACCGACGAGAACCTGCCGGAGTACGCGACCGGCGAGCTGAGCATCGCCAAGGAGAAGCCGGAGCAGCCATCGACGGAAACCAAGGCGGCCGAGGAGCCCGAGACCGAGGCGGAGGAGGAGCGCGGAGAAGAGTACTGGCGCGAGCGGGTACGCGGCGCACGGATGCGGTGGCGAGACCTGATCGAGGAGGTCGCCCGTCTCGAGGAGGAGGTCGCCGAGCTGCGCCAGCGCTTCTATGCCGAGGACGACGGCTTCTACCGCGATTCGCAGATCAAGCCGGCCTGGGACCGGGCGCTCGATCGGCTGGCCGAGACCCAGGACGAGGTCGGCCGCGCCCAGGAGAACCTGGCCCTGATTCTCGAAGAGGGACGACGGGCGGGCGCCCTGCCGGGCTGGCTCCGAGAGGGGATAGAGTACGAGCCGCCCGAGGAGGAGCCCGAGGAGGGCCCAGGGGTCCACGAGATCACGGAGCCGCCGGTGCTCGACGAAGATGACGGTGGAGCCAGACCATGAGCGATGACGCGCTCCGCCGCTTCTTCATCGAGACCTGGGGCTGCCAGATGAACGAGCTGGACACCCAGCGGATGGCCGGGCAGCTGATGCAGCAGGGGATGCTGCCGACTCGTGAGCCGGCCGAGGCGGACCTGATCCTGTTGAACTCGTGCAGCGTGCGCGAGAAGGCGGAGCAGAAGGTCTACTCGCGTCTGGGCAGCTACCGCCGCTTCAAGCAGACCCGGCCTGGCATGATGATCGGCCTGTGCGGCTGCGTCGCTCAGGAAGCCGGCGAGCGCGCCCTCAGCCGGGTTCAAGATCTCGACTTCGTTCTCGGTCCCGCCCGGGTGGGCGAGCTGCTCGACATCGTCGATCAGCGCCGCGCCGGCGAGCGGGTGGTCGCCACCGGCTTTCCCGAGGATCGCGACTACGACATCGACTCCATCTCGCGCGACGGCGAGTACAAGGGGATGGTCACGATCATCGAGGGCTGCGACAAGAAGTGCACCTTCTGCATCGTGCCGATGACCCGCGGGCCGGAGCGGAGTCGCTCGATGAGCGACATCCTGGGAGAGGTCCGCCACCTGCTCGACTACGGCTTCGTCGAGATCGAGCTGCTCGGTCAGACGGTGAACCACTGGTGCGAGCCGGACGGCTCGGCCGACTTCGCCGACCTACTCGACGCGGTGGCACGACTCGACGGCGTCGAGCGTCTCCGGTTCGTCACCTCGTACCCGCGCGACTTCACGCCGCGGATGGTCGAGCAGTTCGCCCGTCACTCGAACATCTGCCCCTACCTCCACCTGCCGGTCCAGTCCGGCTCCGACGACGTCCTTAAGCGCATGGCGCGTGGCTACACGGTGGCGGAGTACCACGAGCTCGTCAGCCTGCTCCGCCAGGCTCGGCCCGGCATCGCACTCTCGACCGATCTGATCGTCGGCTTCCCGGGCGAGACCGAGCGCGACTTCCAGGCGACGCTCGAGCTGGCGCGCGAGATCCGCTTCGCTTCGGTCTACGCGTTCAAGTACTCGCCGCGCCCGGGGACGGCGGCGCCCAAGCTGCCCGACCAGGTCGACCCCGAAGTGGCCGACCGTCGCCTGCAGGCGGTCTTCGAGCTGCAGAGCGAGATCCAACGCGATCTCAACCGTCAACTGGTCGGAGAGGTCTTCGACGTCCTGGTCACCGGGTGGGGAAGACGACCCGGCATGGTCACCGGTCGGACGCCCTGCCATCGGGTCGTTCATCTGCCGCTCGAGTCCACCGCCGAGCGCCTGCCCCTCGGGCAGCTGGTCCCGGCGCGCGTCGAGCACGCCTACCCCCACAGCCTGATCGCCAACCCGGTCTAGAGAAGAACCCACATGACTACCGACGACACCGAACCGAAGAGCGCCTCCACCGACACAATTCGCATGGAGGTCAAGGGCCTGATGCTCGACCCGACCTCGAACCTGCCGATCGTCATCCTGCGCGACGAGACCAGCGACTCCTTCCTGCCGATCTGGATCGGCGTCTTCGAGGCGAACGCCATCGCGCTCCGGATCGAGGGCGTCGAGACACCGCGCCCGATGACCCACGACCTGATGCGCTCGTTCCTGCACGACCTGGGGGTCACGGTCACCAAGATCCTGATCAGCGATCTGCGCGACAACACCTTCTTCGCCGAGATCCACCTGAGTCTCGATCATCGCGAGCTGACGATCGACTCGCGCCCGAGCGACGCGCTCGCTCTCGCCTTGCGTACCGAGGCCCCGATCTTCGTCCGCCAGGCGGTCCTCGACAAGGCGCGCTCGATCGACCTGGCCGGCAACCTGGAAGACGACGAGCGCTTGAAGAAGTGGCTCGAGGACGTCAGCCCGGAAGAGCTCGGCAAGTACAAGATGTAGCGCCCGGGGAACCGCCCGGTCCGTCGGCGACGCCTCGCTCTGCGCGCCATCTAGCCTGGACTCAGGAACTTACACCCGGTGTCGGCGCGCCGACATCGTTCCGGGCACACTATGGATTGGGCCTGATCGGCCCTGAAACCCCTAGATCTTGTGTTCGATGACCGGAATGCCGTACACTCGCGCCCGACGCGATGATCATCGCCATCACAAACCAGAAGGGCGGAGTCGGGAAGACCACGACGGCGATCAACCTCGCGGCCGCTCTCGCCTCCAAGAGCCTCAAGACCCTGCTCATCGACCTCGACCCCCAGGCGAACAGCTCGATGTCGTTCATCGACATCCACCAGGCGAACAAAACGGTTTACGAGGCGCTCGCGGATCGTGACGTTCACCTGGAAGAGGTGATCCAGCCGGTCGAGGACATGCCGTCGCTGTCGGTAGCGCCGTCGTCGATCTCGCTGGCCAAGATCGAGTCCAAGCTCCTGGGCGAGTTCGACAGCTACTACCGGCTGAAGGACGAGCTCGACCGGATCAAGGACTCGTACGACTACGTGGTCATCGACACGCCGCCGACCCTGGGCATCATCACCGTCAACGCTCTGGTAGCCTCGACGCACGTTCTGATCCCGATCCAGTCGAGCTACTTCGCCCTCGAGGGGACCGACGATCTGCTGGAGACGATCGACAAGATCAAGATGCGGGCGAACCCCGAGCTCCAGATCCTGGGCGCGCTGCTCACCCTCTACGACAAGCGGACACGGCTGTCACGCGACATCTACGCCCAGGTGGAGGAGGCGTTCGGCGAGAAGCTGTTCGAGACCGTCATCAGCAAGAGCGTCCGACTCGAAGAGAGCCCGGCGTACCAGGAATCGATCTTCACCTTCGCGCCCCGGTCGAGCGGCGCCTTCGAGTACTACAAACTATCCGAGGAGATCCTGAGTCGTGTCTGAACGCCGAGGACTACCGGAGCGCGTCAAGATGCGCCACGACACCCACTTCGTCGAGGAGCTGGCGAGCCGGCACAGCGAGCCGGTCGGCCAGATGGTTCCGCTGGCGGCCATCGAGACCGACCCGCGGCAGCCGAGGGCCGCCCTCGGCAATCTCGAGGAGCTGACCGCATCGATCCGCGAGCGGGGAGTGCTCGAGCCGATCCTGATCCGGCCGCGGCCCGGCGCTCGGCCAGACTCCGACGTCCATTACCGCATCATCTCGGGCGAGCGCCGGTACACGGCGGCGACCGACGCCGGGCTCTACGAGATCCCGGCGATCGAGATGGACGTCTCCGAGGACGAGGCGCTGGAGATCGCCCTGGTCGAGAACCTCCAGCGCAAGGACCTGACGCCGTTCGAGGAGGCCGAAGGCTTTCGGGCGCTCAAAGAGAGGCACGACTACACCCACGACCGGATCGCGGAGGCGGTCGGCCGTTCGCGGACGATGGTCACCGAGAGCCTGCAGCTCCTCAAGATGCCGTCGCGCGCTCGCGAGGCGGCGCAGGCCCTCAACGTCCAGTCGAGCTCGGTGCTGCTCGAAGTGATGCGCGCTGCGGCCGACGAGGACGAGATGATCTCGCTCCTGGAGAGGGTCTCCGATCACCGGTTGACGCGCGACGACCTGCGAGCGGAAGCGCGCCGGCGGGCAGCCGCCCGTCGCTCGAGTCGCCGCCGGCGGAAACCGCACACATTCAAGTTCCGGTCGCCCGACAAGTCGTACAACCTGTCGGTCAGCTTCCGCAAGAGCGAGGTCGAGCGCGAGGATCTGATCGCGGCTCTCGAGAACGTGCTCGCCGAGCTGCGGGCCGCACAGAGCAAAGCGTAGGCGCGAGCAGAGTCGCGGCAGGCCGTCCCCAGGGTACCTGGAGGCGGGCTGGATCACCGTCTTCTGCCGGTTTCCGGGGTTTTCGGCCCCTTTATCTAACGTCCGATAAGATATATTATGTAAACCTAGCCCTTGGACACGCTTCTCTGTCGCCCTGGCGAAGAACGCCCTGCGCCGGCGAATCGCCTATACCTCGTCAAGGTCCCCCGTCTTCCCCGCCAGGCTGTGTGAGCCTCGGCTCGCCGGTCAGGGCGTAGAGCAGCTCCTGGTGCGGGAGGTTGCCCTCATACGCCTCCGCGTGGCTCGCCGCGGCTCCCAGGAGTGCGTCGCCGACCGATCGCGGGTGCGGCCCGATCCTCAGGGCTCTGGCGCTCCGCCCACACACAGACCGCGGTCGGCCAGCTCGCTTGCCAGCCGTCGGGCAAAGGCGCGATGTGCCGCCGGGTTCGGATGCGGGTCGGTCGCTGCATCCAGCAGATACCTCTCCCTGCGAGGCCAAGTCATCGGTAGGTGGACGATGCCGAGCTCGGCCTGGAGCTGGACGATCTCCTCGGCGACCTCGGGCCGGAGCTCTGAGAGCTCCGCCACGTTCACTATCGGGACGTCTCCGGCGGCGGCCTTCATGCGGCGGAGCGCCTCTCGATAGCCGTCGATCCCGACCATGTGTCTGTAGGCCTCCGGTACACGGGCGAGATCGACCTGGCTGACGAACGAGATCATCTCCTCGTCGGAGAATCGGAACCAGCGCTTGGAGCCCGCCACCTGCTGGAAGCGCAGGAGGAGGAGCGAGCGCCATCGACTCGGAACCGCGGCGTCCTTGAGTAGAAAGAAGGGCAGGGCCAAATCGTTGCCGGTGAAGAGGACCAGAACACAGTCGGGCTGGTAGTCCATACCGACGCGCTCCAACAGCGCCGCCTGCTGGTACGTATTGGACCCCGGCACAGCGGCGTTGATGACCTCGACCGGACCGTGGCCCAGGGTCTCGAGGCGCATCTCCAGCCTGGCACCGAGGGACTGCTCGAGTGGCACTCCCCAACCGAACGCCTGCGAGTCGCCGAGTACGAGGAGCCGGTGGACGCCAGGAGGCGGGGTCGGCGGGTAGCTACGCGAGGCGCGCAGGCCCTCGACGTTGGTTTGGAGGCGCTCGCCCCGGAAGCAGGTGTCGAGTCCGCCGAGGAGGCGGAACACGATGTCGACGTCCTTGGTCGGCCAGAGGATGTCGCCCAGAGCCGCCTGCTCGGTCTGTGAGGCGCAGTCACCGCCGAAGGCCGGCGGCGCCGTTCGACGCGCCCACCCGAGTTCGACTCTGTCGCCTCCGCCGCGGCCCCCTCGCTGCAACCGTAGGACCCCCTCCCCCACCAGGAGCCCCAGCGCCAGCCCTCCCAGAGCCGCCAGCAGGCGAAACACCAGGCGGCGGGCTCCCGGGCTCACGGCGACAGCCGACCCCTAGCGAGCGGGAAAGAGGGTCGAGAACAGATCGTCGGTGCGACTCCGGTAGCCCGACCAACCGGCGCCCTCCGGCGTCTCGCCGCCAAGCGGCTCGTAGCCACGCTCGCGCAGGAAGCCGTCGAAGTCGGCCAGCTCCGCCGCCAGATCCCAGTTCTCATGCGGGTTCCGCAGGTCGTACTTGCCCCAGTCGAAGTAGATCTCGACCGGCAGCTCGGTGTCCGCCGGCGGCACCACCTGCTCGAGTGGTGTCCGCATCGAGGTCAGCATCAGGGGCGAGAGCACTCCGATCCGGCCGAAGGTGTCGCGGCGCGTGAAGGCGGCGAACATCGCGCCGTAGCCGGGGAAGCCGGCGCCGACGCTCGCCCGCGCGTCGCGCTCGGCGCGGGTGCGATAGGTCTCGTCGACGAACGGCACGACCTCGTTCGCCAGCACCTCACCGTACTGGGCCATCTGGAATGGCGGCATCGGCGCGTCCACGAACGCGACGATCAGCGGCGCGATGCTCTCGCCGATCAGGTTGTCGAGGGTCGAGCCCATGCGACCGGCCTGCTGGGCGACCGTGCCGCCGTAGACATAGGCGACCGGATAGCGGGCGTCGGACGACTCGGCGTAGCCCCTCGGCAGGTAGATCGACAGGTTGACCGGCCGCCCCAGAACCTCGCTCTCGAGCTGGTGGCTGTCGATCGAGCCCCGCATCTCCTCCGCGACTTCCTCGACGTGGTCCGGTGCCCGCCACTCCGGCATCGCCAGCCAGGACATCCAGATCGCGGTGTCGGGCCGGAAGATCATCTCCATGTCCCGGCCGTAGACCGTCGACATATGCTGATTCGGGTTGCGCTGATCGAGCAGCTCCTCGTAGTCCTTGATGAAAACGTACGCCACGCGTGCGTCGGGCTCGAGATGCGTCGAGTAGTAGAAGAGGTCGGTCTCCTCGATGCGAGTCATCGGCACCTCCTGCCGCGAGCCGATCATGTCACCGCCGAGCGCCAGGTCATCAGCCTCGCCGTAGTAGACGAAGTGGACCAGCCCGCCGTCCTCGACGATCGGGAAGCTCTCCTGCTCGGCCAGAAACGCCTCGATCACGGCATGCTTGTCCGCGGCCGCCTCGACCTCACTCAGGAAGGCTCCGAAGCGCGTGCCGGCGAGATCGACTGCCCCGCCGCTCGAAGCCATCCGTGTCGGCGCCTCGCCCCAGACCAGATCGACACGCGCCACCTCACCGAGGCTCCGGGTGTAGATGCTGCCGTCGGCGAACCCGGGCGGCGACCAGGCGAGTTCGTCGCGGAAGAGCTCGGTGCTGGCAAGCTCCTGATAGCCGTCGGGCGTCGCCCTGGCGACGTGCAGCGAGCCGTCCTTGGTCTGGATGACCAGGTGGCCGTCGACCAGCATCAGGAACCCGTCGCCAGGAGCCCGCGACTTCCAGGCGGCCTCGCCGGTCTCGGCGTCGACGCAGGTCAGGAAGCGACTCGAGAAGGCGTAGACGTACCCCTCGTGATAGACGGCGACGTTGTAGCTGTTGCGAATCGAGGAGCTCTCCCACATCGACTCGACGGTCGGCGCCCCGTCCTCCCCGTGTCCGATCCGTACCATCCTCGAGCTGTTGTCCCTGTGGGCCAGGAAGACGCGCCCGTCGCCAGCCAGCACCGGCATCAGGCTCTGGACGCCGCGCGCCCCGATCCCCTCGTGCTCGAACTCCAAGAAGACCTCGCCGGTTTCCGGATGCAGAGCCACGAGCTTCTTGTCGCCCACTGCCATCACCGCGGTGCTCTCCCCCACCGGGACGGGCACCGGCGACTGGTTGGCCACGCCGTCGTCACCGGTCGTCCAGCGCGCTTCGCCGGTCGCCGGATCGATGCCGGCGAACGCGCTCCCCTCCGCGCCGCCCACCTGGACTACCAGAACGCCGTCGACCATGAGCGGCGCGGTGCTGAAGCCGTAGTGCGGTTTCTTGGCGCCGAGCGTCTCCGCCAGCTCGACCGACCACGCGACCTCGCCGTCGTCGAGGGCGACCGCCAGCAGCCGCCCGAACGGGCCGAGCGCGAAGACCTTGCCGTCGTGGATCAACGGTGTCGAGATCGGCCCGGTATGCGAGCCGTCGTGGCCGTGGTAGGTCGGTCCCATGTCCACCTGCCAGTGCTCGTGTCCGGTCGCCTGGTCGAGCGCGATCAGGTGATCCCGCTCGCCGTCCGAGTACATCGTCACCGCCTTGCCCCCGGCGACCGAGACGCTCGAGTAGCCACTGCCGAGCGGACGCTTCCAAGCGACCCGCAGGCCGAGCGGCTGGTCGGATTCGAACACGGCGTTCCGGATCGCGCCGTCGGCGGCGGCGCCCCGGAAGCTCGGCCAATCCGCGGCGGCGGCGAGGCTGCTGGTGGCGAACAAGAGCAGTAGGGACAGCGAGATTCGAGGCAACATATGGTTGATCTCCGCGGGCTGTTGGCGAGTGGCCGGTCGTCGACCGATCGGGCATTCTAAGCAAACGGCTCGTTTCCGCCAAGGAGCGACCTCGACGAGCACTCCGGCCGAGCCCTCCCTATAATCCGGAGGTCGGAGTTCGTTCCCGCCATGCGTCGCCTGGACAGATACATCGTCACCGAGACGCTCAGCCCGGTCGCGCTGGGGTTCTTGACCTACACCGGACTGCTCCTCGTGCAGTTTCTCTTCCGGTCGGCCGAGATGATCATCCGGCGCGGGGTTCCGGTCGAGACGGTCGGCAAGCTGGTCCTCGCGAGCCTGCCCAACATCATCGTTCTGACGATTCCGATGTCGCTGCTGTTCGGCATCCTGGTGGCGATCGGCAAGCTCTCCAGCACCAGCGAGCTGACCGCTCTCCGCTCGACCGGCATCAGCTTGTTCTACCTGTTCAAGCCGATCTTCGCGGTCTCGATCCTGCTCGCCTTCGCCAATGTGGTGATCATGCTCTATGCCCTGCCGCGTGGTAACACGGCGCTGCAGAGTCTCCAGTTCGAGATCATTCGCAACAGCGCCACCCAACAGGTCGAGCCCAGGGTCTTCTACGAGGACTGGCAGGGGCTGGTGATCTATGTCTCCGAGATCCCGCCCGGCGAGGATGTATGGCGAGGCGTCTTCATGGCCAACCAGCAGCCGGGGACCGACGCCGACATCACCATCGCCGAGACCGGGCGGGTGCGCGCCGAGGACAGCGAAGACGGCCGACTGGTTCTCCAGCTCGAGAACGCGATCACCCACAAGGTCGACTTCAACGAGCCCGACGAGTACCACATCACGCGCCATCGCTCGGTCGAGCGCGTGCTGGTCGACCGTTTCGCGGCGGTTGCCGCCCAGAAGCGGGCATTCCGCTCGCTACGGTCGTTCTCGCTCCGGGAGCTGCGGGAAGTCTCCCGCGATCCCGACGTCAGCCCCGAGCGGGCCCGGGTCGCGCGGGTTGAGATCCACAAGAAGTTCGCCATCCCGGCCACCTGCATCGTCTTCGGGGTCCTGGCTCTGCCGCTCGGGTTCAACAACCAGCGCGGCGGCCGGGCGTCGGGGTTCGCGATCTCGATGATCGTGATCCTCGCCTACTACGTGATGCTCAACAATGGCGAAGAGGCGGCTCGCCATGGGAACCTGGCGCCGTGGCTGGCGATGTGGCTGCCCAACTTCGCGTTTCTGGCGCTCGGGATGTTCCTGCTCGGCCGGCGCAACCGCGACAAGAGCCTGGTCATGCTGAATATCGACCGCTGGTTCCGGGATCACTTCTGGCAGATCGTCGAGCGGCTCAAGCCCGGCAAGCGCGACCGGGAAGAGCGCTCGCCAGCGAGCGCCGCGCTCCCCGCGGAAGAGCGTCCTCGCCGCTCACGCGGACCGGCGCGGGTCGTGGTGCGGTTGCCACGCTTCAAGCTGCGCTTCCCCAACATCTTCGACCGCTACGTCATTCGCCTCTTCTTCAAGATTCTGGCCCTGGTCAGTGCCTCGGTTCTGACCGTTACCCTGGTCGCCGACTTCACCGAACGGGTCGACGACATCCTCAACAACCAGATCGCGAACGATGTCGTCTTCGACTACTACAAGTACCTCTCGCTGCAGATCCTGTTCGAGACCTTCCCGACCATCGTCCTGGTCACGACGCTGATCGTCTTCGGGCTACTGTCGCGCACCAACGAGGTCATCGCCGCCAAGTCCCTCGGTCTCAGCCTCTATCGGATGTCGCTGCCGACGTTGCTCGGCGCCCTGATCGTGATGGCGGTGTCAGCGTTCCTCCAAGCGCGCGTCCTGCCGGTCACCAATCAGTGGGTCGCACAGCTGGACGACGAGATTCGCGGGCGGGCCACGGTGCGCAGCTACCGGCGTGCCGATCGCCGCTGGCTGTTCGGGCAGGGCAAGTACATCTACCACTACTTCCGCTACGACGAAGACGAGGAGGAGCTCCAGCAGCTTCAGGTCCTGGAGTTCGACGACGACGGAACCGAGCTGGTCAGCCGTTTCTACGCCGATTCGATGAGCTTCGTCGGTGACACCTGGAAGGCCAACGACGCCTGGGCTCGCGAGTTCGCTGAGGGCCGCATTACCAGCTACAAGTCGTTCGACGAGCCGGTTCTGGTCGACTACCCGGAGGCGCCCGCGTACTTCCAGTCCGAGGAGAAGCTGCCGCTGGCGATGACCTTCGGCGAGCTGCGTGACTACGTCGCTGAGATCAAGCAGAGTGGCAAGGCGGTGCCCGAGCTGGAGGTCGAGCTGGTCAACAAGTTCGCCTACCCGCTGATCAGCCTGGTGATGGGTCTGGTCGCGCTGCCGTTCTCCTTCCGGCTCGGCCGACGCGGCGCGCTCTACGGGATCGGCGTCGGCGTGGTCCTGGGCATGGCGTTTCTGAGCGTCTATGCTTTCTCGCGCACACTCGGGGAGACCGGCGCGGTGCCGCCGCTACTGGCGGTCGCCGCACCGAATCTCCTGTTCGCCGTGCTGGCGCTCTATCTCTTCCTCGACGTAGAGACCTGACCTTGAGCGTCTTCTTCCTCTTCCTGGTCGCCCTCGCGATCGGCTCGCTCAGCACCCTCTTCTGGATCCCCGAAGACGACCTGGGCAGGGGCTACTTCATCACCAACGCACTGATCATCCTCGTCCTGCTGGCGTTGGCGCTGGCGGTGCTGATCATGCATCCGTTCGCGCCGTTCGGCGGCCGAGGCCGTCTCGGCGAGGGGCTCCTCTGGGGCGCATTCGGCGCATCGTTCCTCTACTACGGCGCGATCTGGAAGGAGCGCTGGCACCTCGGGCGGACCGCGGCGGCACTGGCGCTCGGGGCGGCGCTCGCCGCGCTGCTGCTCGCCGGCCACAGCCTGATCCGCACCGACGTCACCCTGCCCTTCCGCGGCTGGCTCCTCCCCCTGGCGCTGTGCGCGTCGGCTCTCCTGCTCGGCTGGTCTCTGGTCACCATGCTGCTCGGGCACTGGTATCTGATCTCTCCACGGCTGACGTTTCGCTACCTGATCGTCTTCTGCCAGGTCCTTCTCGGGCTGGTGATCGTGCGACTGCTGCTGGTCGGAGCGACGCTCTGGAGCGCGACCGCCGTCCCCGAAGTGATCGAGCCCCACCCCTTCCGCCTGTTGGTCGGTTTCGAGGGCGAGGGGATGTTCTTCTGGTTCCGCCTGCTCTGGGGTCTGGCGATGCCGCTGCTGCTGGCGGTCATGTCGCTCCACTGCGCGCGCAATCGGGCCAATCAGTCGGCCACCGGGATCCTCTACGTGCTGGTCGTCGGCGCCCTGGTCGGCGAGACCACGGCGCTCTACATCACGCTGACGACCGGCGTTCCGATCTAGAGTGCGCGTGCGAACGCAGTGTCGCGAGTGCGGCCTCGGCTTCGGCGCCGAGGTCGAGCGCGGGCAACCGCTCCCCTGCCCCAACTGCCAGCACGCGCGCGAGGTCGCTGCCGACGGCTGGGACGCCGCTGCGGCCAAGGTCGATCGGTGCCCGCTCTGTGGCTGCGATCACCTCTACCGGCAGCGCGACTTCAATCGGACGCTCGGCTGCGTGCTGGTGATCATCGGGATTCTGCTCGTGCCGTGGACCTACGGGCTGTCGCTCATCGTTCTCTCGGGGGTCGATCTGGTCATCTACTACATGCTGCCGTTCGCGGTGGTCTGCTACCGCTGCGACACCGTCTACCGGGACGCCAGACCGGGGCCGCGCCAGGGCGAGTTCGACCTGCTCAAGCACGACGTCGTCAAGTATGGCAAGACCTGGGTCGATAAGCGCGAGAAGCGGCAGGCGTGAGCCGAGCGCACGTCATCTCGGCGCGTCCTCGCCGGTCGCCGCCTGCGACGTACACGAGTACGCCTCGACGACTCGCGGCTTGCGGTGCGCCGATCTGACGCACGCTCGGCTCACGCCTACCGCTTCTTGACGGGCTGAGGATCCCGCTTACGCGGTCCCAAGGCAACCGTGCTCGGCGCTTCCGCCCTCGAGCTCAGCTGGCTGCGACCGGGGCCTCGGTGATGCCCGCGGCTGCGCGCAGCTCGTCGACCTTGCCCAGGCCTTCCCAGCTGAACTCCGGACGGCCGAAGTGGCCGTAGGCGGCGGTCGCCTTGAAGATCGGGCGGCGCAGATCGAGGTACTCGATGATCGCCAACGGAGTCAGAGGGAAGTGCTCGCGGATCAGGCGCTCGATCTCGGCTTCCGGAATGTTCGCGGTGCCGTACGCCTCGGCGTGCACCGACACCGGATCGGCGACGCCGATCGCGTAGGCCAGCTGGACGCGTAGCCGATCGGCAAGACCGGCGGCGACCAGATTCTTGGCGATGTGCCGCGCCATGTAGGTGGCCGATCGGTCGACCTTGGTCGGGTCCTTGCCCGAGAAGGCGCCGCCGCCGTGACCGCCGACACCACCGTAGGTGTCGACGATGATCTTGCGGCCGGTCAGTCCGCAATCGCCCTTCGGTCCGCCGACCACGAAGCGGCCGGTCGGATTGACGTGGAAGATGGTCTGATCGTCGATCAGCTCCGCGGGCACCGCCGGATGGATCACCTTATCGATGATCGCCTCCTCGAGCTCGCGCTTGTCCTCGAAGACGTCGTCGTGCTGCGTCGAGATAACGACGGTGTGCACCCGCAGTGGCTGACGCTCACCGGTGTACTCGACCGTCACCTGGCTCTTGCCGTCGGGCCGCAGGAAGTCGAGCTCGTTGCTCTTGCGCACCTCGGCCAACCGCCGCGTCAAGCCGTGTGCGAGCATGATCGGTAACGGCATCAGCTCGGGCGTCTCGCGGCAGGCGTAGCCGAACATCATCCCCTGGTCGCCGGCACCCCCGGTGTCGACGCCCATGGCGATGTCGGGTGACTGCTCGTCGACGGCGTTGAGCACCGCGCAGTTCTCGGCGTCGAAGCCGTACGAGGGATCGTTGTAGCCGATCTCCCGAATCGCCTCACGGGCGAGCTTGCCGTAGTTGATCTCCTGGGTGGTGCTGATCTCGCCGGCGATGACCACCATGCCGGTGGTGATCATCGTCTCGCAAGCGACTCGACCCGTCGGGTCCTTGTCCAGGACCGCGTCGAGGACGCCGTCGGAGATCCGATCGCACATCTTGTCCGGGTGACCCTCGGTCACCGATTCGGACGAAATAAGGTGAGCTTCTCTCTCAGTCATCTTCCGAATTCCCGCGGGAAAGTGTAGGTGTGAGCACCGGACCAACCGTTCGAATCCCGAGCCCGGCGGCCGGTAATGGTACCACGTCGCGCGCTCTACCTGGGTTGCCCTTCCAGCACGCCATAGAAGAGCGACGACAGCGCGTGGAAGGTCGCGGTCGCTACCGCGCTGCGGCGCGTCTCGAGCCCCGCGGTCAGCGAGCTGATCATGCCGCCTCGACGACGAGTCCCCGGAATCGCGACCGGCACCTCCTCGCCCTCTGGGCCGGAGATGAATCGCGACGGCACCTCGACCGAGCCGCTGGCGCCGACCGCCTCGCCGGTGACACTGGCAATCACGGTCCAGTTGTGGACGAAGAAGTGGGTCTCGCCGTGGATCTCGAGGCTGTGCAGTCCGCCCTCGGAGGCGACGTGGAAGTGATAGGCGTCGCCCAGCTCCGCCAGGAGCGCGCGTGCTCGCTGTTGCGCCATCTCGACCGTGCTGACGTCCGAGAAGCTCAGTCCACCGAGATTCTCGGTCTCCGGATGCGGCACCACCACGACCGGCGTCTTGCCGTCGAGAGCATCGTGGAAGTAGCGATGGAAGCCGCTCCTCACCCCGAGCAGCTTGTCCGAAGACGTACTGGCGACCGCTACCTCGATTCCGGTCGGGAACCGCTTCCAGAAGGATCTGAGATCCGCTTGCATGGTGTCGGACGAACGAGCCTGAACTTTGAAGATTATGCTGCGGCCCGGACGGTGTAAAGGCGGCCGGAGACGGTCGGCGGCTAAGATGAGCCGCGATGATCGTCAGCCGTCAGAACCCGAAGCTGAAGGCGATCCGCAAGCTCCGCGGCACTGCTGGCGACGCCGTCCTGCTCGAGGGGCCACACCTGGTCGAGGAGGCCATCCGCCTCGGGCTGCCGTTCGAGACGGTGCTGGCGACGCCCGACTTCCTGGACACGGCGGCCGGCCGGCGGATCGGCTCGGAGATCACGCCCCGGCCGCTGGAGGTCAGCCCATCGCTGCTGGCGGAGGTGACCGACGTAGACTCTCCTCAGGGTGTCCTGGCGGTCGCCACTCTGGCGCGGAGCGGACCAGCGGAGCTCCCGCGCGTGGCCGGCGGGCTCTACGTCTACGCCGAGGGGATGCAGGATCCGGGCAACCTGGGTGCTCTGGCCCGCACGCTAGAGGCCGCCGGGGGCACCGCGCTGGCGCTGTCGGCAGGGAGCGTCCATCCGAACCACCCGCGCGCGCTCCGCTCCTCCGCCGGCTCCCTCCTCCGCCTGCCGCTCGCTCGCCCCGCATGCGTCGAAGAGCTCGACGCCGCGCTCGCCGAGATCGGGCCGACCTGGGTCGCCCTCAGCCCGCGCGGTGGCCAACCGCTCTTCGACACCGAGCTGACCGGGACGCTGGTGCTGGCGATAGGTGCCGAGGGGAGCGGCCTTGGCGCGGCGACCGAGCGGCGCTGCGAGCTGGCGGTGACGATCCCGACAGCGGCCGAGGTCGAATCGCTCAACGCGGCCGTAGCCGCGTCGATCGCCCTGTTCGAGATCCGCCGCCAGCGGACGGCCTAGGCCTTCGCTTCCTTGACCGCCTCGGTCAGGGCTGGCAGGACCTCGTGCAGGTCGCCGACGATCCCGTACTGGGATATCGCGAAGATCGGCGCGCTCGCATCCTTGTTGATCGCGACCACGCAGCGTGAGCCCTTCATCCCGACCAGGTGCTGGATCGCGCCCGAGATGCCCGCGGCGATGTAGAGCTTGGGCGCCACGGTCTGGCCGCTCGAGCCGATCTGGCGATCGCGCGCGAGCCAGCCGCTGTCGATCACCGGACGGCTGGCGCCGATCTCGGCACCGAGCGCCGCGGCCAGCTCCTCGACCTTGTCCATGTTCTCGGCGCCGCCGATCCCCCGTCCGACGGCGAGGATGATCGGTGCCTGGGTCAGGTCGACGTGCTCGCCTGCCACCTCCTCGACCCCCAGGACCTCTCGGTCGGGCGTGATGTCGGCGGCGAGGTCGAGCGTGCTGATCGGCGCGCTCGCCTCCCCCTGCGCGGCCGGGAAAGCACCGGCCTGCACGGAGAGCACCACCGGACCCTCGCCACGCACGCGGACCTCCGCCTGCATCTTGCCGGCAAAGACCGGTCGGGTCCAGATCACGCCACCGTCGTCGGCGCGGAAGTCGATCACCTCCGGAACCAGCGCGGCGTCGAGCGCGTGCGCCACTCTCGGCATGTAGTCGACCGACTGGTAGGAGTGCGCCAGCACGATCCAACCGGGCGCCTCCGTGCTTGCCGCGGCGCTCAGGGCACCGGTGAAGGCGCCGGGAGTGTAGGCACCCAGACTCGGGTGTTGGATGACCCGGACCGCGGCGGCACCGTAACGGGCCGCCGTTTCGGCGGCGGTCCCGGGCTCGGCGCAGAGCAGAATCGCTTCCGCCTCGCTGCCGACCGTCGCCGCCAGTCGAACGCCGGCGGCGATCGCCTCGCCCGACATCGGATGGAGCTCGTCACCTCGCTGCTGGAGTGCGACCCATACCTTGCCCGCCATTACAGCACCCTCGCTTCCGTCCGGAGTTTGTCGACCAGCTGGGTGGCGACCTCGGCCGTGTCACCCTCGAGGATCTGCGCGCCCTCACCTTTGGGCGGCACCGAGACCGAGAGGAACTCGAGCCGCGAGCCGGCTGCCCCCACCTGGGAGGGATCGAGCTCGAGATCGGCCGGAGAGAGCTCCGCGACCTCCTTCCTCTTGGCCTGCATGATCCCCTTCAAGGAGGCGTAGCGCGGCTTGTTGATCCCCGCCTGGACCTCGACCACGGCCGGCAGCCCGATCTGGAGCAGCTCGTTCTTGCCCGCCTCCATCTCCCGGGTCACCTTGGCGGAGCCGTCCGCGACCTCCAGACCGACCACCAGCCAGGCGTGGGGCCAGCCGAGCATCGAGGCGAGCAGAGTACCGGTGGTGCCGAAGCCGACGTCGGCGGACTGCGAGCCGGTCAGGATCAGGTCGAAGGACTCGCGGTTGGCAACCGCGGCGAGCGCTCGCGCGGTGGCCCAGCAATCACCTCCAGCATACGCTTCGTCCGCAAGGTGAACGGCCCGATGGGCGCCGACCGCCAGCGCTTTGCGTAGCGCTTCGCGCGCTCGCTCCGGGCCGACGGTGACCACCACCACCTCACCACCGGTCTGCTCGGCGATCGAGATCGCCTCTTCGATCGCGTACTCGTCGCCTTCGTTGATGGCGAACGGTATCTCCTCTTCGTCGATCCATTGCCCGCTCGCCGACGGCCGCAGCCGGGCTTCGGTATCGGGGACCTGTTTGATGCAGACTCCGATCTTCATTTCAAGCTGTCCTCCGCGCAGGCTCGGGTCCAACCCCGGCCGGCGGTCACCTTATGCCCAGCGCGGTTGCCGGTCAAGACAGCTGGCAGGGCTGCTCGGGCGGGTTGGACGGCGACCCGGGTCGAGGCGACCTAACTCTCATCATTAAAGGGCTTTTCCATATCGGCACTGCCGTGCTACCTTTGTCGACAGATCGGGTCCGCCCATCCCGGGCGAGCTCTCCACCACCGATGCTGGAAGGGTTCTAATGCAACTTCTGTGGGGCGTTCTTCTCGCGCAGGTCCCCGGCGATGCCGGCCCCGGGATCATCGAGCTGTTCATGCAGACGGGGACCGTGGACAAGGTGGTCCTCGGGATCCTGGTCTTCCTGTCGGTCGGCTCCTGGGCGATCATCGCCTCGAAGTTCTTCGAGTTCAAGCGCGCGGCGAGCCAGACCGAGCGCTTCCTCGAGGTCTTTCACCGCAGTCAACGCTTCAGCGAGGTTAACTCGGCCGCCGAGCGGCTGAAGGCCTCCCCCCTGGTGGCGATCTTCCAGTCCGGCTACGTGGAGATCGATGCGCAGGTCAAGGCGTCCTCCGAGAGCGGCGCCAACCCGACCTCCTCCAGCTACCGGCTCAAGTCGCTCGAGAGCCTGCAGCGGACGCTCCAGCGTGCCGTCGGCGTCGAAGTCCAGGTGATGAGTCGAGGGACCGGTTTTCTCGCCACAACGGCTGCCGCCAGCCCGTTCATCGGCCTATTCGGCACGGTCTGGGGGATCATGATCGCCTTCCAGGAGATCGGTCTGAGTGGCTCGAGCTCCCTGGCTACGGTGGCTCCCGGTATCGCCGGAGCGCTGGTCAACACCGCCGCCGGCCTGGCGGCCGCGATCCCGGCACTGGTCGGGTTCAACTACTACTCCAACCGAATCCGTACGCTCCGCGCCGACATGCAGGACTTCGTCCTCGAGCTCATCAACCTCGCGGAGCGCAACTTCACCTGATCCGAGGACCCAGACGATGGCGTTCAGCATGTACCCCCACGGCTCCGATCCCGAGGAATCGGTGCTCGCAGAGATCAACGTCACGCCGCTCGTCGACGTCATGCTGGTGCTGCTGATCATCTTCATGATCGCGGCACCGATGTTGCACCCAGGAGTCGAGGTGCAGCTGCCCGAGGCCGAGTCCAAGCCCCTACCGCTGCGGGTCGAGAACCCGTTGGTTCTCACCGTCCACGAGAGCGGCCTGGTCTACGTCCAGAGTGAGCCGGTCCATCCGAGTCAACTGGTCGAGCGCCTGCTGCCGATCCTGGAATCGCGCGGCGACGACTCGCTCTTCCTCAAGGCCGACGAGCGACTCCCCTACGGCAACGTCATGGAGGTCCTCGACCTCCTGAATCAGGGCGGGATCGAGCAGGTCGGACTAGTCACCGTGCCGAAGGGACGCCAGAGGTGAAGCACCCGGCCAACGTGATCTTGAGTCGACGCGCCCAGAGCACACGCAAGCTGTGGGCGATCGTCTTCTCGATCGCGTTGCACGGGGTGCTGATCCTGGCTTCGATCCTGATCCCGACCCTGCTGGCGCAGGCGCGGCCACCGATCGAGTTCCGCACCGTGAACATCGTCCCCGTGCAGGCGCTCGGCGTCCCCGACCCCGAGCCCGCTCCGGAACCGGTCGAAGAGACCCGGCCCGAGCCACCGCGGCCGGCAGCGCCCGAGCCGTCGAAGCCGGAGCGCATGCCGAGTCCGACCACCGAGAAGCCGGAGCCGCGGCCCCGGCCGAGCGCGCCGGTGGCACCGCGGCCACGGCAGCGGCGGGGGTCGCCGCTCGGCAGCGACATCGCCTCGTCGCCGTTCGGCGCCGACGGCGTCGGTCTCGACAACCCCGACTTCACCTACGACTACTACGTCGACCAGATGCTGTCGATGATCGGCGGCGCCTGGGTCCGCCCGCGCGTGGTCGGACGGATCGAAGCGATCGTCCACTTCCGGATCGCTCGCGACGGCACCGTCTCCGATCTGAGGCTGGTGACTAGCTCCGGCAATCGGGCGTTCGACGACGCGGCGCTGCGCGCGGTGAGCGCGGCGGCGCCCCTCCCTCCCCTACCCGCAAGCTTCAGCGCGGACTCACTCGGTGTGAGCCTCGCTGTTCGATGATTTTTTCTTGAGACGGAGTGACCTCGATGACCCACCAGTTCCGTAGCGCCGCGGTGGTCGCCCTGGCGATCACGCTGGCGCTGAGCGGATCCTACGCCGCGGCCGCGCCGGCGCCCGAGCCGCGCCCGCAGGACGAGCCCGACATCTTCCTCGTCCTCGATCCCAACCAGCGAGCTCAGTTCCGGCTCGCCTACCCCGCGTCCACCCTCGCCCCCGGACTCGGCGCCGAGGTGCGAGACGCCGCCCGCGAGTTCGAAGAGACGCTGCGCACCGACCTCGAGGGGAGCGGCATCTTCCTCATGCAGGGTCCGCAGCAGCTCGAGGTCCTGACCCTGACCGGCGACCAGGCGACCGACGCCGAGCTCTACATGTCGCTCGGGAACGAGCTGTTGCTCGAGACCGATGTGTCGACCGAGGGTAACCGGCTGGTGGTCGAGGGCCGGGTGACCCAGCTCGAGGGCCGGCGTTTCGTGCTCGGCAAGCGCTACCGCGGCTCGTTGGCGGTCGCCCGCCGGATGGCCCACACCTTCGCCGACGAGATCATCCGCCACTTCACGGCACGCCCGGGGCTCTCCCTGACATCGATCGCCTTCTCCTCGGACCGGGACGGAGCCAACCGCCAGGAGATCTACGTCATGGACTACGACGGCTGGAACCAGCGGCCGCTGACCGCCCACCAGACGCTGTCGTTCTCTCCCGACTGGAGCCCCAGCAACGACTACCTCGCCTACGTCTCGTATCTCGACGGCGATCCCGGGATCTACTCGGTCGAGATCAAGAGTGGCAACAAGAAGCCGATCATCACCTCGAGCACACTGGACATCTCGCCATCCTTCAGCCCGGACGGGCGCTCGATCGCGATCTCGCGCTCGGTCGGCCGTGGCAACAGCGAGATCTTCGTCATCGATCGCGACGGCGGCAACCTGAAGCAGCTGACCCGCTCGTCGGGGATCGACACCAACCCGGCCTGGAGCCCGGACGGCAAGGAGATCGCCTTCACCTCCAGCCGCGGCGGTTCGCCCCAGATCTACGTCATGAGCGTCGACGGCTCCAACCTACGACGCGTCACCTTCGAAGGTGACTACAACGACGGCGCCGCCTGGGACCCCAAGGGGACCCGTCTCGTACACGCCACCCGGCGCGGCAATCGCTTCGATCTGGCGATCACCGATCTGGTGACGCTCGAGTCCAAGACCCTCAAGCGGTCGGACGGCTCCCACGAGTCACCCTCGTTCTCGCCCGACGGCCGCAAGATCGTCTACGCCTCGACGCGGGGCGGCAGCACCCAGATCTACGTCCTCGATCTGGCGGGCGGCGCCGAGACCCAATTGACCCGAACCGGCAACAACCGGAGCCCCTCGTGGTCCGGTTTTGTTCAATGACCATCGGATTTGACCCTGACGAAGGTATTGTCGTAGTAACAATCGTTCTGCTACAGTACTGCCCAAGTTCGGTCAGGGATTGAGCCGATTCCACTAAGACTTGATTGCGATATGAAGGAGACGGTGATGAACCGCAAATGGACCATGGCGGTCTGGGTTGTGTTG
Organism: Thermoanaerobaculia bacterium; assembly: GCA_947259925.1. Taxonomy (GTDB): domain Bacteria; phylum Acidobacteriota; class Thermoanaerobaculia; order Multivoradales; family JAHEKO01; genus JAHEKO01. The sequence goes on along the minus strand of CAMYOG010000030.1, from coordinate 66,235 downwards.
GTTGCACTGGCAGTCGTGGGTTATGGCTGCGGCAAGAAGGCTCCGGAAACCGTCGAAGCACCGATGGCGCCGACGCCTCCCTCCACCGGGCCGGCGGATGACATCGCCGACTCTCCCGCACCCGTCGTCGACGACGACCGTAAGCTCGAGGGCATGGATCTCGAGATGGAGGAGTTCAACAGATTCGCTCGCGAGCGGGGTCTGATCGGGGACGTCTACTTCGACTTCGACAAGTACGACCTCAAGCCCGAGGCTCGCGATCGGCTCGCGAAGAACGCCGCTTTCCTGCGCGACTACGACACCGTCACCGTGACCATCGAGGGTCACTGTGACGAGCGTGGCACCAACGAATACAACATCGCTCTCGGCGACCGGCGCGCCAACGCCGCCGCCGACTACATCGCGTCGCTGGGCATCTCCGGCTCCCGTATGCGCACCGTCAGCTACGGCGAGGAGAACCCGGTCTGCCGCGAGAGTAACGAGAGCTGCTGGCAGCAGAACCGTCGGGCGCGGTTCGTCGTCACCAGCAAGTAGGGCGTCGGAGAGTCGTCGGCATTGAGCAGCGCCCTCCAGCCGAGGATTGCCTTGCTGGCGATCCCGTTGAGTTCCCTACTCGCCGTGGGCTGCGTCTCGAGCAGTGACCTGGACGAGATCCACTCGAAGCTCTCGGACATCCAACGGCAGGTGCTGGAGCTCCAGCAGCAGACGTCGAGCAAGGACGAGGTGGCCGCTCTCGGCGAGCGCATCTCGACCCAGACGGAGTCACTGCTCAAGTCCGAGGCCGACGTCCAGATCAGCCTCGAGGAGCTGAGTCGCCAGATCGAACAGCTCCAGGCCAACCTCGGTGACACCAACTACCGTCTGTCGCAGCTCTCGCAGCAGATCACCGCGACCAATCAGGAGTTGATGGCGGTGCGGAACTCGCTCGGCTCGAACTTCGGTCCGACCGCCGCCAGCCCCTCGGCTTCCCTGACCGAGCCTCCCGACGACCCGCAGGCTCTCTACGACACCGCCTACAACGACTACCTGCGCGGCAACTACGATCTCGCGATCCTCGGTTTCCGCCGTTACTCCGCCAACTTTCCCGACACCGAGCTGACCGACAACGCTACCTATTGGACCGGCGAGAGCTACTTCAGTCAGGCCAAGTACCAGCAGGCGATCGCCCAGTTCGACACCATCCTCACCGATTACCCACAGAGCGACAAGACGGCGAGCGCTATCCTCAAGAAAGGCTATTCCTATCTGGAGCTCGGCCTGATAGAACAGGGCGAGGTCCAGCTCAGGAACGTCATTCAGCAATTCCCTGGCTCCGACGAGGCGAACCTGGCACGCCAGCGCCTCGGCAGCCGCGGTCGCTGACCCAGGAGAACACCATGGCCAACATCAAGTCCGCTGAGAAGCGGAATCGAACCAACGAGTCGAGCCGCAACCGCAACCGGAGCACCCGGACCCGCATGCGTACCGCCATCCGCGAGCTGCGCGCGGCGGTCGAAGCCGGCGACAAGGAGACCGCCCAGTCGCTCCTGCCGACTACGCTCGAGCTGGTCGATACCACCGCCCAGAAGAAGATCATCCACGCCAACGCCGCCGCTCGCACCAAGTCCCGTCTGACCAGGTCGGTCGCGGCGCTCGGCAACTAGACAAGGTCCCCTCGCGGCCCCGACGGGCTAGCTCAGAGCCTCGACAGGCTCCCTCCGCCGGTACGACGCCGGCGGATCGTCACCTCGAGGGGGCCGGCGAGGCGATCCCAGGGGTGAAGGACATCTCTCCGCCGGGACGGCGCCCCGGCGGTCATCTTCACGAGGAGCCGGCGTGCTGGTCCAGGGCCGGACAGGCTCCCTCCGCCGGGACGGCGCCCTTCAGTCGGACTCTGGTGGAAAGCGGGCGCCTCAGCTGCGGCTGCGCTGCAACCTCGGTACAACTCCAGCGGACCTTCCAGCGCTTGCCTTGACGCCCTTGGAGAGAGCTTGTCCGGCCCTGGACCAACACGCCTCTCGGATTCGCCTTCGAGGATTCAAAGCTCCGCTCCAGGTGTCGAGTAGAGCCGCTCTACGAGGTCACGGGATCGAGTGACCGCGTGACCGAGAGAATCCATCAATTCCTCGGATTCCAGAAGCCGAGCAGCCCGCTCCGGGACCTTCAGTCAGTAGGACGCCTGGACCTCCAACGAGAGGTGAGGCGAGCCCAGGGGTGGAGGACGTCGCTCCAAGGGCATCCAGGCAAGCGCTGGTAGGACCTCCGGAGGCTGCTGTCGGTCCGAGCGCAGCCGCAGCCGAGGCGCCCGCTACCCGCCGGAGTCCGACTGAAGGGCGCCGTCCCGGCGGAGAGACGTCTTCCACCCCTGGGATCGCCTCATCGGCCCGCTCGAACTGACGGTCGGGTTAGAAGCCTTCCAAGAGATCGATCACCATCGTCTGGGCGAAGTTCTCCGCTACCTCGAACATCGCGGCGTCCTCGGTGTCGAGGAAGCCACCCGCCTCGAGCTCCAGGTCGTAAGCCTGGCGGAAGAGGTAGGCCGGATTGGCCCAGATCGGCTCGTCGTCGCCCGGTCGCTTGAACTCCATCCGAGCCATGATGGAGATCTCGTACTCCTCTGCCCGGCCGTCGGCATTGAACGTCACCGGCCGGACCCGAAACGAGGTCAGGGTACCGGAGAGGATCGCGTCGGCGCTCGTCTGGTCCGGAACCACGGTGAAGCGCTGGCGGGTGACGAACTCGTTGGTGATCGCCTGGGTCAGGATCTGGTCGATCTGTGCTCGCGTGGTCTGGTTCTCGAGCGTCTCGACGAAGATCGAGCGCACGTCCTCGGGTAGGTTGCTGCTGCGACCTACCAGGCTGTAGCCACAGCCGGCGGCCACCACCAGCACCAGGGCGGGCAGGCTCAGGGCAAAACGTGAATGGGGTCGTCGGATCATGCGGAGGGCCTCGTAACCAGATTGACGAGTCGGCCGGGGACCACGATCGTTTTGGCCACCTCCCGACCGCCCAGATGCTGCTCGACCTTCGGGCTCGCCATCACCGCCTCGACGACCTCGTTCTCGGCCGCTTCCGCGGGGACGTCCAGCCGATCGCGCAGCTTGCCGTCGATCTGGACCACGATCGTAACCCGTGCGGCCACCAGCTTCTCCTCGTCGTAGTCCGGCCAGGACGATTCGAGCAGCGTCTCGGGGTGACCGCGCGCCTCCCACAGCTCCTCGGTGACGTGAGGCGCGAACGGGTGCAGGAGCTGGACGAGCGTATCGAACGCCTGCTCGCAGACCAGCTTCGAGGCGGTGCGCTCCTCCAGCGCCTTGCCGAGCGCGTTCATCAGCTCCATCAGTGCCGCGACCACGGTGTTGAACTTGAACTTCTCCATGTCGCGCGTAACGCGCTCGACCGCGACGTGGCGCAGGCGCTCGAGCTCCTCGTCGGCGGGACCGGTCGGCGGTGCATCCTCGAGCTTCTCGCCCGCTCGCCAGACCCGGTTGAGAAAGCGGTAGGCGCCGGAGACCGCCTCCTGGTTCCACTCGACCTCTTCGTCGGGCGGACCCAGGAAGAGCGTGTAGACCCGCTCGGTGTCGGCACCCATCTCCTCGATCAGCTGATCCGGCGAGATCGTGTTGCCGCGCGATTTGGACATCTTCTCTACCCGGCCACTCTCCTCGGAGAAACTCGTGATCATCCCCTGGTTGAACAGGTTGGTGAACGGCTCCTCGAACTCGATCAGTCCGAAGTCGTGCAGCACCAGGGTGACGAAGCGCGCATAGAGCAGGTGCAGGATGGCGTGCTCGATGCCGCCGATGTACTGATCGACCGGACACCAGTCCGCCGCCAGGCTCGAGTCGAAGATCTGCCGGTCGTCCCGGGCCGACAGGTAGCGCAGGAAGTACCAGGAGCTGTCGACGAAGGTGTCCATCGTGTCGGTCTCGCGCCGCGCCTCCCCACCGCATTCGGCGCAGGTTGCCGCCAGGAAGGCCTCGTGCCGCTCGAGCGGGTTGCCGCGCCGGCCTGTGAACTCGACGTCGTACGGCAGGGTGACCGGGAGCTCCTCGTCCGGTACCGGCACGATCCCGCAGCCGTCGCAGTAGACCACCGGAATCGGCGTCCCCCAGTAGCGCTGGCGTGAGATCAGCCAGTCGCGCAGTCGAAACGTGACCTTGCGCCGGCCCCAGCCCTGCTCCTCGACCCAATCGATGAACCGTGCCAGGGTCTCGGGGCCGTCTTTCTCGCCGTCGAAGGGCGGCGCATTCCGGATCACCCCGCGGTGCAACACCGGTTCGGTCATGGTGTCGGCGTCGAGCTCTTCGTCCTCCGGGTGGTAGACCAGGCGAACGCCGAGCCCCTCCTGACGCGCGAATTCGAGATCCCGGCTGTCGTGCGCCGGCACCGCCATGATCGAGCCGGTGCCGTATTCGGGCAGCACGTAGTCGGCCAGCCAGATCGGAATGCGCTCGCCGGTGGCCGGGTTGAGCGCCGACGAGCCGGTGTCGCGGCCCTCCTTCTGCCGCTCCTCGGCCTCGCGCTGGATCCTCGGGGTGTTGCGTACCTTGTCGATCCACGCCTCGATCTCTTCACGCTGCGGGTTGTCGGCGATCAGATCGGGCACCAGTGGGTGCTCTGGCGCCAGCACCATGAATGTAGCGCCGTGCACCGTGTCGGGCCGGGTCGTGAAGACGGTCAGAGTCTGGCCGTGATCGGGCAGCTCGAACTCGAGCTCGGCACCCTCGGAGCGCCCGATCCAGTTCCGCTGCATCACCTTGACTCGCTCGGGCCACCCGTCGAGCCCGTCGAGGTTGGCGAGCAGCCGCTCGGCGTGCTCGGTGATGCGCAGGAACCACTGGCTGAGGGTCTTCTGAACGACTTCGGAGCGACAGCGCTCACAGCGGCCGTCGATCACCTGCTCGTTGGCCAGGACCGTCTGGCAGCTCGGGCACCAGTTGACCGGCGCTTCGCGCTTGTAGGCCAGGTCCTTCTCGAGCATGCGCAGGAAGAGCCATTGATTCCAACGGTAGTACTCGGGGGTGCACGAGCTGATCTCCTTCGACCAGTCGTACAGGATCCCCCACTTGCCGAACTGCTCCTTCATGGCGGCGATGTTGTTCATCGTCCAGTCCTGAGGATGAACCTGGCGCTCGATCGCCGCATTCTCGGCTGGCAGGCCGAACGAGTCCCAACCCATCGGATTGAGTGGCCGTCGGCCCCGCATCCGCAGGTAGCGATAGAGCACGTCGCCCATGATGTAGTTGCGGCCGTGGCCAACGTGCAGACGATCGCCCGACGGGTAGGGGAACATCACCAGCATGTAATAGGCGTCCTGCGGGTTGCGCAGGTCGACCTCGCCTGCGCGCTGGCTTCTCCAGCGCGCTTGCCACTTCGCTTCGATCCGCTTGTGGTCGTAACTGCCCCAGCTCATTTCAGGGACCCCGGGAAGTCGTGTGTCTTCAGAAGGCCGTCCAGGAGGCCGTTGACGAATCGGCCCGACTGCTCGGAGCCGAACTTCTTCGCCAACTCGATCGCCTCGTCCACGACCACCAGCTGGGGCACGTCGGGCTCGTACAAGAACTCGTAGACCGCCAGTCGCAGGACGTTCCGGTCGACCGCCGACATACGCTCCAGGCGCCAGTTGTCGGCCTGCCCCTTGATCAGCTCGTCGATCTCCTCTCGGTGCTCCACCGTGCCGTCCACCAGTCGCTTGGCGTAGTCGAACGCCTTGGACGCCTGCTCGTCACTCAGGGTGTTCGGCAAGTACTCCTCGGGGTTGAAGTCACTGAACACCGCGGCCGGGCCGGTAGCTCCCAGATCGCTCTGATAGAGCATCTGCACAGCCATTTCCCGCGCACGTCGCCGTTTGCTCATAGAACCGGGGCACCCGCCTACTCGACCGCCTAGCGTATCGGAATGTCGGTCGGCCCGATAGGCACGCCGGGCCCCGTCCCACGGCGGTGGCTGCTGGTATCGTCTGCCCGACCCCGAGACTCCGGAGGGCCGGATGAGCTGGAAGAAGCGTGGTACCAACTACCAGTCGTACTCCTACCTCGAGCCCGGGGCCGACTACGTCGCGTTCGACCTCGCCCCCGAGATCGACCGCGTGGCGCCAGCGCTGATCGAGCTCAGCGACGAGCAGGAGCGACACGTCGAGAGCCTGGTGCGCGACAACGTCATGATCTCGCTGCACGAGCACCTCGGAACGTTTCCCGCCGACATCGACCAGACGCCCGCCTACGTCCGCGAGGGCCGCACGGCGACCGCCTTTCGCGGCCTCGCCGACTCCTACTGGGACGCCGTCTTCGACAACCTTCTCGACGGCATCTGCACCATCGAGTCGAAGAGCGGCTGGAAGTGGAACGACGTGATCCACGACCTCGGGATGAGGCTCTGCGATCTCGCCCATCAGGACTTCGTGGTCCACTGCAAGAGCGTCGACGACATCCTGCGCGCTCACCGCGAGGAGCGGGTCGCCTTCATCGTCTCGCTCGAAGGCGCGGCGATGATCGAGAACGAGCTCGATCGGATCGAGATCCTCTACGGGCTGGGCGTCCGGGCGATGGGGATCGCCTACTCCGAGGCCAACGCCCTGGGATCCGGGCTGCGCGAGCCGCGCGACGGCGGGCTCACCGTTTTCGGACGCCAGGCGGTCGAGCGGATGAACCGGGTCGGGATGCTGATCGACTGCTCCCACTGTGGTGATCAGACGTCGCTGGACGTCATCGAGGCGAGCTCGAAGCCGATCCTGCTCAGCCACATCGGTGCGCGAGCCCTGTGGGACTCGAACCGATTGGCGCCCGACGAGGTGCTCGAAGCGTGTGCCGCCCGCGGTGGTCTGATCGGCGTCGAGGCCGCTCCGCACACGACACTCACCGCTCGCAACCCGACCCATACCGTCGAGTCGGTCATGGAGCACTTCGAGTACATCAAGGAGCTGGTCGGCATCGACCACGTATCGTTCGGACCCGACACGGTCTACGGCGACCACGTCGGGCTCCACCGCGTCTACACCGCCAACCTCTCGATCAAGGAGTCGCGTGCCCGAGCCGCCGGCACGACTCCGGACTTCGAGCGGGTCGAGTACGTGCGCGGCTTCGAGAACCCCTCGGAGTGCTCCAAGAACATCCCTCGCTGGCTGGTCAAGCACGGCTACTCCGACGAGGAGATCATCAAGGTGATCGGGGGCAACGCCTTGCGCGTCTTGCGGGAGGTCTGGGTCTGAGCCGGGTCCGGCCGTGAGCCGGTGCCTCGCGGCGACGCTGGTCGGCGCGCTCCTTGCCGGCGGCACTCTCGCCGCCGAGCCGTCACTCGACTCCGTGACGGTCGAAGCCCGGCTGAAGAGCGGCACACCGAGCACGGTCTCGATGACCTACTTCCTACGCCCGGCGGGCGCCACCGAGGTGATCTTCCGGTCGCTCCAATTCGGCCGCTTTCGCGTGACCAACGTGCGGGCCTTCCTCGGTGAGCAGGAGGTGTCGTTCCGGATCCTCGGTCCGGCAGAGGGACGGGTCGACGGGCGGGTCGACCTGCCGGAAACGGCCCCGGACGGGCGTATTCGGCTCCGCTTGGTCTACGAGGTCCTGCCGGAAGTCGGCCGGCTGGCGGCGAGCTTCGCGCCGATCATCCCCCTGTTGGTCGCCGAGTGGCCTCCCGCCGAGACCCGGCCCGAGGCGTTCGTGGCGACCGTCCACCTACCCGCCGACGTCCACCTCTACTCCGCCTTCCCATTCGAGTTCACCCGCATCGAGTCGGTCGAGCTGACCGCCGAGGGCAGCGTCTACCGCTTCGCTCTGCCGGTGATCCCGGCGATGATCCGGCTCCGCGGCGGCTCCGAGCCGCCCGCGCTCCTGACCGCCGAGCGTGTGGTCGACGTCGGCGCGGTCGCCGCGCTCATCGTCCTGGCGGGGTTCGGCTGGCGCCGCATGCGAAAGGGCCTCGGGTGAACGGTCCCGGCTTCGTCTTCTGGGGACTCTTCCTGATCTTCGGCCTGTTGGTCGGGGCGTATCTGGTCTGGATGTACTGGGTGGAGCGGCGCCGGTGACCGTCCACCTGATCGTCTTCGGCGCCTACTTCACGGTCCTGTTCGCGATCGGTTGGATGAGCCTCCGGTCGACCCACAGCGAGTCCGACTACTGGATCGCCGGCGGCAAGCTCGGGTGGCTGGTCGGCGGCGCCACCCTGGCGGCGACCCACTGCAGCGCCGGCACCTTCGTCGGCACGGTCGGCGTCATGCACTCGGTCGGCTGGTCGTTCGGTTGGCTGGTGCTGTTCATCCCGGTCTCCTACTGGTTCCTGGCCGCGGTGCTGGCGCCGCGCTTCACCCGGCAACGGGAGATGACCCTGCCCGCGTTCATCGAGACGCGCTACTACGGCAAGGGGGTACGCGGTCTCGCGGCGGTGATCATCCTGATCGCCACGGTCGTCTACATCCAGGCCCAGATCCTGGCCGGCGGCCTGATCGCCAACGTCATCCTGGGCATTCCGATGACCTGGGGGATGATCGGGTTCACGGTCGTCCTGATCGTCTACACCATGGTCGGCGGGATGATCGCGGTGGTCTATACCGACCTCGTGCAGCTGGTCGTCATGACACTGGGAGCGATCCTGGGCGCGCCGCTGGCGCTGAGCGCTCTCGGCGGGCTGGGCGAGACCCTGCGCTATGCCGAGGTGGTCAACCCGCTCACCTTCACCTGGGAGGCGATGCCGCCGACGCTCTTGTTCACCATCGCGCTGGCGTTCGCGCTCGGTACGGTCGCAACGCCGGAGAAGCTGGTCCGCCTCTACGCGATGAAGGACATGCGGACGATCCGCCGGGGCGTCCTGCTGGCGATCGTCTTCGCCACCGCGATCAACCTGCTGGTCTTCATCGTCGCGCTGGCCGCCTCGGTGCTCTTTCCAGTCTTGCCGACCGGCGATCTGGCCATGCCGCTGGTGGCTCGTAGCGCCCTGCCGCCGATCCTCGGCTCGATCCTCCTGGCGGCGATCACCGCGGCGATGATGTCAACGGTCGATTCGCTGCTGATCGTCGCCGGCTCGGCACTGTCACACGACATCTACGGCTCGCTGTTCGCTGCCCACGCCTCGCCCGGACGGCGCAACCTGATCAATCGCGCCGGCGTCGCCCTGGTCGGGAGCGCACCCCTGGTGCTGCTCCTGTCCGGCATCGGCGAGGGCGAGCTCGTACAGTTCATCGTCCTCCTCTTCACCGCCCTGATGGGGGCCAGCTTTTTCGCGCCGGTGGTGCTCGGCGTCTTCTGGCGCCGGGCGACCCGTGAGGGAGCGACTGCCGCCATGCTCGGTGGGGTGACCGCGACGTTCCTCTGGAAGCTGTTCGGCTCGGAGGCGATCGATCCGGTGCTGCCCGGCTTTCTCTGCTCGACCGCTCTCCTGTTCGGCGTCAGTCTGGCGACTCCGCCGCCGCCCGCCGCGGCGCTCGAGCCCTACTTCGGATCGTCGCCGTCGTCCGAGAGCTGAGCCGCCGACCGGGCGCGCGCGCCGAGCTCGTCCAGCACCGCCGCCAGCCGCAGGGTCTCGCTCTCGAGGTCGGCGTCGCGCGAGAGTGACAGCTCGTCACCGACCGCCACCACGACCTCGGCGAACGGCTTCGGCAGCTTCGTCCGGTCCCACGAGCGGGCCGTCCAGGCGCGCCCTGACGCCGCGGCCATCGGAACGATCGGGCTGCCGCAGAGCAGCGCCGCCTGGACGATTCCCGGCTTGGCGATCCGCGCCGGGCCGCGGGGGCCGTCTGGCGCGATCCCGATCGTCTGGCCACCGCGCAGGATGCGATAGAGGTCTCGCAAGGCTGCCAGACCGCCGCGACTGGTCGAGCCGCGGATGGTCTGGAAGCCGAACGTCGCCGCCGCCCTGGCCACGATCTCGCCGTCGGCGGAGCGGCTCACCAGCCCGGTGACCGGGTGGCCACGAGTCAACAGCTTCCGATGCAAGACGACGCCACACGGTACGAGATCGCTGTGCCAGAGGGCGACGACGACCGGCCGGCCGCTCTCGACGACCTCGTCCAACAGTTGAGGACTGCCGACCAACCGCACGCGCCAGGAGCCGAACAGCGCCCGGAGCGCGAGTCCGAACAGCGGCCAGAGCAGACGTACGGTCCCGCGCAGCAGCTTCCGGCGGAGCGTCTTGGCGCTCACGTCCCCGCCTCCGGCAGGAGAGCGGCGCCAAAGACGCCGGCGGAGTCGCCCAGCTGGTTGCGGAGGATGGGCGTATCGCGGACGTCGCTGAAGATGTTCGCCCGCACCCTCTCCGCCCCCTCCTCGTAGAGCCACCGTACGTTCGAGACCCCACCTCCCAGCACGACGGCGCCAGGGTCGAGCAGGTTGATCACATTGGCGAGGGCGATGCCGAACAGCTCGAGGACCTCGTCCCGCCAGGCGCTCGCCTGCGCCGGAAGATCGTCGCGCTCGAACCGCTCGACGATCTCCGGCAACCGCGCGTGCTCGCCGGTAGCCTGCCGCCACGACGCTTCGAGCGCCGGCCCGCTCAGGCAGGTCTCGACGCATCCCCGCCGGCCGCAGTAGCACGCCAGACCGCCGCGCACCAGGGTCTGATGGCCCCACTCACCGCCGACCCCCAGCCGGCCGGTGTGGATCGCGCCGTTCCAGACGATGCCGCCCCCTACCCCGGTGCCGAGGATCACCCCGAATACCGGGTCGAACCCGCGCCCGGCGCCCAGCTTGGCCTCCGCCAGGGCGAAGCAGTTGGCGTCGTTCTCGAGCGGTACCGGCCGGCCGATCAGACGCTCCAGATCCTCGAGGAAAGGCCGCCCGTTCATGCACACCGTGTTGCTGTTGCGCAGACAGCCGTCGCGGCGCGAGAGCGAGCCGGGAGTGCCGATGCCGATGGTGGTCGGGGTGGGCGCCGCCCGCTCCAGCTCGGCGATCAGATCGGCGGTCTCCCGAACGATCGCCTCGTAGCCGTCCGCCTGCGGCGTTGCCCGGCGTCGGCGTTCGAGCACGCCGCCGTCACGATCGAGCAGCACTCCTTCGATCTTGGTCCCTCCCAGGTCGATTCCAATCCGGGCCGTCACTCGGGCCGATTCTACGGGCTTGCGGTAAGTGGCACATTCCATTGTTCTTGTGCCGACGCTGGCGGACCATTCGAGTGGCTATGCCCCGCGTCCTCCTGCTCCTCGAGCACGTCTTCATGGCCTGGATGCTCTACGACTGCATCCGCCGGCGCCCGGGCGGCTACTGGTTCTGGATCATCTTCATTCCGTTCGGCGAGTGGTTCTATTTCTTCAACGTGAAGATCCACGACCCCGACATGCGCTGGCTGAAGGAGCTCTTCCGCTACCGCAAGCCGGAATCGCTCGACGCCCTCCGCTACCGGCACGACGAGACCCCCAGCCTCACCAACCGCCTGCGGCTCGCCCAGGCCCTGCACGACGCCGGCGAGTACCAGGAGGCCGCCGGCATGTTCGAGAGTCTCTACGTCGAGGACAACCAGAACCTCGAGGGGCTCTACGGCCTCGCCCGCTGTCAGGCGGCGCTCGGGGACCACGAGACGGCCGCCGTCACGTTCGAGCGGGTGATCGAGGCGGACAGCTCGTTCGCCGAGTATGAGCCGTGGCTCGATCTGGCCAAGTCCCTCTGGCAGCTCGACCGCATGCCGGAAGCGATCGAGCGGCTCGAGCAGCTGGTCGAGATCAGCCCCCGCCTCGCTCACAGCGTTACTCTCGCGCAGTTCCAGAAGGAAGCGAACGAGAAAGAAGGTGCGCGCGGCACGCTCGAGGCCGCGCTCCACCACTTCCAGCACACCCCCCGGTACCACAGGAAGCGCAACCGGCTCTGGGCGTTCAAGGCGAAGCGGCTGCTCAAGAGCCTCGGCTGAAAGACGCCCTCCGGGTGCTACTGTCGCCGCACCCAGAGTGACCGCCTCGCTCCGATCCGCCCTGACCCTCTCGACCGAGCGGCTCGAGCTGAGACCACTGACGCTGCTCGATTTCGACAAGCTCTACGCTCACTGGAGCGCTCCGGAGGTCGGCCGATGGCTGTTCGACGCCCAGACGCCGACCCGTGAGCAGGTCACCGACGAGCTCGGCCAGAGCCTCGAGCTCTTCGACACCCTCGGGCTCGCGATCTGGGGCGTCTACGCCCCGCTCGGACCGCTGATCGGCACCTGCGGCTTCCTGCGGATTCCGGAGACCGGCGAGATCGAGCTTCTGTTCTCTCTCGACCCCGAGCACTGGGGGCAGGGGTACGCTCACGAGGCGTCGCTCGCGGTCCTCGATCAGGCGTTCCTGACTGCCGGACTCGATCGGGTCGTGGGTCGATGCGACGTCCCGAATCTCGCCTCCAAGAGGCTTCTGGAGCGGCTCGGCATGACCCTCGACAAGCGTGAGCCGATCCGCGGCATCGATTGCTTCCACTTCTCGCTCGAGGCCGAGGACTATCTGCTCGGACGCGAGGACGCCTAGGCGCTCGCCTGCCAGAGATAGACCGCCGCGTAGGCGCGCCACGGGCGCCACGCCTCGGCCCGGCGCACGAGCTGTCGAGGAGTCGGTCTCTCGCCTCGGCCGGCCGCGGCTTTCAGCAGCCCGAGGTCGCTGGCCGGGAACGCGTCCCCGTCCCCGAGCGCGCGCATCGCGACGTACTCCGCCGTCCACTCCCCGACCCCGGGGATCGAGGTGATCGCGGCAGAGAACGCCTGGCGGTCGGCTCCGGGCGCCAACGTCAGACGCCCGTCGGCGACCGCCCGCGCCAGGGCACGGATCGTCTCGGCCCGCTTGCGCGGTAGCCCGACCTCGCCCAGGTCCGCGTCGCGCAGTGCTTCGGACGTCGGGAACGCGTGCGTCAGCGCGCCCTCTCCGTGCGCGATCGGCTCACCATAAGACCGCACCAGCCGAGACCCGAGCGTCGCCGCGCCCCGTACGGTCACCTGCTGGCCGAGGACAGCGCGCACCGTCAGCTCGAACGGATCCCAGCAGCCCGGCACCCTCAGCCCGGGATGCGCGGTGACCATCTCCGCGAGCAGCGGATCTCGTCGCAGCGTCGCCTCGACCGCGAGCGGATCGGCGTCGAGATCGAGCATCCGCCGGGTCCGCTCGACCAGGGGCTCGGGGTCGCGGTCGGCGTCCAGCTCGATCCGAAGGCTCACAGCCTGCCGCCCGTCGGACGGGCCGACCTCCAACGTGCCGCTCGCTCCGTCGCAGGCGATCGTCCGTCGATAGCGCTCCGACGACACCTGCTCCAGGCCGGCGATCGCGCGCCGTCCGAAGAACTCGAGCATCGCCTGCCAGTCGAGTGGCGGCCGGTACCGCTGGGTGGCTTCGAATCGCATCGTCAGACGCCGGCTCGGCGCGAGGCGCGCGGCCTGGGCCACCACCAGCCGCCGATCGAGCGAGCCGTCCGGAGCCCGACCATGCGCTAGAGCGTCGCCAGGAACTCCTCGAGCTCGTCGGTGTCGAACTCGAACGGTCCCATGCCGCCCTTGCAGACGATCTGGCCCGAAGTGTCGATCACGTCAGACGCTCCGGCCAGGCCGCGTAGCAAGCGTTCGCGGTGTTGCGGATGTCGTCACAAGGGACGTCCGGCCGCCTCGCCGATCAACCTAACTACCAGACGCCTCCCGGATGAACGCCGCCAGGTCTGCCTTGTACTTCACCAGCGACGGCGGGTGGAGGTACATCATGTGGCCCGCTTCGTAGTACTCGACCGAAATGTTCTCGCGCTGCTCGGGCAATAGATCCATGTGCTCGAGCGCGTACTCGGTCGCCACCTGCGGTGTCGCCAGATCGTAATAGCCTTGTTGCACCAGAAGCTTCATATGCGGGTTCTGGCCCATCGCTCGCGCCAGATCGACCGAGGTGTCGGGGACCGGAATCTTGAACGATCCGGAGTCCGGCGTCGCGTGCCCCCAGTCCCATTTCCTCCAGACACCGCCCGAGACCTTGTACTCCAGGTCGCGGCCGAACTCGAGCTCGTTGTGGTAGTAGTCGAGAAAGGAGCCGGTGAAGGCGGCCGAGACCGCCGAGTTGAACGGGTCGTAGCTCATCTGCTCACCCAGCAGGTTGAAGCTCCTGCCGGCGAAGCGCGAGTCGATCCGGCCCGCCGTCTGCCTGCGATCCCGGAGCAGCTCCTTGACGAACTGCTGATGCGAGACCCGCAGGTCGGCTCGATCCCAGTAGGTCTCGCTGACTCCGGTATAGCGCGCCAGCTTGGCCAGGACCGCGGCCCGCTCCTCCGCCGTCAGGCGACTCCCCTTTAGCAGGGCCGGCGCGTACTCATCGTAGGCGAACGCCTTGACCTCTTCGATGAAGCCGATCAAGTCGTCGGGGCGGTCGTCGAGCGCCTGGTGATACCAGGCGGTGGCGGCCAGGGTCGGCAGGAACAGCACGTGCGGCAGATCGACGTTCAGTCCGTCGAAGCCGGACGCCCAGGACATGAAGGGCGATACCAGGACGACCCCGTTGAGCGCCATGCCGTGAGTGGTCAGGAGCTCGAGCGCGACGCCGCCCGAGCGCATGCCGCCGTAGCTCTCCCCCAGCAGGATCTTGGGCGAGGCCCAGCGGCCGCTCTCGGTGACGTAGGCCTTGATGAACCTCGAGACCGAGTCGATGTCCTGGTCGACTCCCCAGAAGTCCTCGCCTTTGGCCTCCCCCACCGGCCGGCTGTAGCCGGTGCCGACCGGGTCGATCATCACCAGGTCGCTCGCGTCCAGGATGCTGTACTCGTTGTCGGCCAGCTCGTACGGCGGCGGCAGGGTGAAGTCCGCGTCGGCCACTACCACCCGGCGCGGGCCGAGGACACCCATGTGCAGCCAGATCGACGACGAGCCGGGGCCGCCGTTGAAGGCGAAGGTGATCGGACGCTCGGCCGGATCGTCCACGCCCTGGCGCACGTACGCGGTGTAGCCGAACTTGGCCGCCGGCCTCTCTTCGGCGTCGTTGACGATCAGATAGCCGGCGGTCGCGTCGTACTCGACGGTCTCGCCGCCGATCACCACCGAATGACTGGTGACCGAGCTCTTGGGCTCCGGGACCTCCTTGCCGGCGGCCTCGTTCTTCATCGGCTCCTCGGCCAGAAGCAGGCCCGCCGCCAACAGCAGGACGACAGCCTGGCCAACTACGATACGTCGCATCGAAGACTCCTCCTTCGAGTGGTCATGGGTGGGAGCGGCAAGGCTACCCCAGAATCCGCTCGTGGCGGCTAGCGTCGAGCCTCGTCGGTGGCCGGCGCCCGGGCGATCACCGCCACGGCGACGCCGCCCAGTATCAGCAGGCTGGCGATCCCGAGTCGGAGCGTGACCCGCTCGTCCAGGACCCAGACGCCACCGAACGCCGCGAGCACCGGCACGAGCAGCTGGACGATCGCCGCCCGGGTCGCCGTCAGCCCTCGCAACGCCTGGTACCAGATCACGTAGCCCAGACCGGAGGTGACGACCCCGGAGACCAGTGCGAGGACCACGCCCCGAGCCTCGGCGTGGAAGAGCGACCAGGCGAGCGCACTCGCCACCAGCGCCATCGGCACCGTCCGCGCGAAGTTGCCGGCGGTGGTGAGGACCGGTGCGGTCGCTCCCCTGCCCCGCAACGAGTAGACCCCCCACGCGACCCCGGAGGCGGCCATCAGGAGAGCGCCGAGCGGATCGGGCGCGGTCAGTCCCGGAGCTACCAGATAGACCAGCCCGCCGACCGCCGTGACCAGTCCGAGCCACTCACCGGCGCGCGGGCGATCGCCCGAGACCAGCCCGACCCCGATCATCGTCGCCTGGACCGCGCCGAACAGGAGCAGTGCGCCGATCCCCGCGTCGAGAGTGACATAGGCGAGCGAGAAGGTCAGCGCGTAGGCGAAGAGAGCTACGGCGGACATCCACGAGCCGGATCCGCCCGAGGTCGTCCGCTCGGCGCCGGCGAGTCTCGTCAGGAGGACCAGGACGAGCGCCCCGCTCACCAGGCGAACCGTGGTGAACGTCGCCGGGTCGATCAGCTCCGCTCCGAGCGCCATCCGGCAGAGGAGCGAATTGGCGGCGAAAGCGACCAGGGTGAGTCCGGTTAGAGCCGCGATGCGCATCTCTCTCGTCGGCCAATGCTAGAGGAGCGAGCCCGCGGAGCCTCCTCCGGGTCGCCTCCGCCCCTTCATCTGGCCCGACTCGCCGGCCAGCAACAGCTGGGTCGACCGGGAGTAGGGTCGCCGGGCGGGCCGATGCCCGCCCGCCTACATCGGGATCAGCTCGCGCACCGAGAAGGCGAAGGTGGTGCCGCCGGCGGTAATCCGGTCGCCGCTGCGCAACTTGGCCGAGCGGACCCGGTGTCCGTTCAGGAAGGTGCCGTTGGAGCTGTCGAGATCCTTCAAGAAGAACTCGCTGCCGCGCTCCTCGACCTGGAAGTGCCGGGCGGAGACCGCCGCGTCGTCGACGCGGATTGCACCCTGCTCCCTGCCGACCACGGTGGTGCCGGTGCGCAGCCTGAAGTCGGCATCGCCCGACGGCACGTCCTCCCGGGTCAGGAAGCCCCGGATCTTGACCGGCACCTCCGGCTCCGCCAGCCCCTCCGAGCCGAGCAGTATGGTCCCCTCGAGGGGAGTACCGGAGGCGGCGTGTGACTCCGGGACGAGGATCGTCTCGGCGCCGCCCACTCCGGCGCCGTAGACCTCGAAGTCGGCGCCGCAGGCCGGACAGGTGACCGTCGCCACCGGCGTCGCCAGGGTGGCTTCGAAGACCACCGTCTCGCCGCAGTTGGTGCAGGTCGCCTCAGCCACCCGGCGCCTTCTTCCACTGCAGCTTGAGGGTCTTGGGCAGCACCATCACCACCCGCAGGCGGCGCGTCTCACCCGGAGCGATCGAGATCTCGGTCCGACGCACCAGGTCCTTCTTGGCTTCGGCGCCGGTCACCCGCACGTCGAGGACGTGGTCGCCGGCCGGAATCGCCAGGGTCGCCCAGATGTCCTTGCCGACCGAGCGCTTGAAGAAGCTCTTCGCGCCGGTGAAGGTCTTGGTCCAGATCTTCCGATCGTTCAAGCGCACCGAGATCGTTCCGGCCTTGAGCCGGTTCCGGTAGACGATCTCGAGATTGCCCATCGGCACGGGCCGCGGCTCCGGAGCGGCCACCGGCTCGGGGACCGGACTCTGGGCGGCGACCGCCTCGCTTGACGCGGACTCGGTGCCGAGGTCGGTAGCCGCGACCCCGCTATCGGGCGTCGGCGCCGGAGCCCGCGTCGCGGCCCGCGGCGGAGGCGGACGGTAGGTCGGTCGCGGCACCGGCTCGGCCGGGAGGACCTCAACTTCCTCGACCTCGGGTGGTGCTGGAACCAGATCCGGATCGAGGCCGTCCAGGACGCTCTCGAACGGCGTGCTCGGCGGGAAGTCGGGCGGACTCGCGAACGAGAGCGGCTCGCTCCTCGCCTGCTGCTCGCCGGAATCGAGGTCGGCGCTCCAGGCTCCGTACCAGATCCCGAACATACCCGCCGCCAGCACCAGGACGAGGGCCGCCCAGCGCAGGAAGGGCGCGCGACCGGTCCGGAGTGGTCGCGTCTGCCGGCGTTTGGCCGCCGGCGGTGGCTCCTCGACCGGCAGCGCGGCGGCGGCCACCGGGATCGGCGAGGTGATCGGATGGATGGCGGAGCCGACGACCGTACCGGTAGGGGTCGGTGCCGTTACCCCTGACCCGACCCGGTGCTTGGCGGTCCGAATCGGGATTGGCGGCTCGATGCCGCGCAGAGCGCGCGCGAAGTCGATGGCGCTCTGGAACCGCTCGTCCGGAGACTTCGAGAGCGCCCGCATCGCGACCCGCGCGAGGGTCTGGTCGATGCCCGAATCGACGGTCTGCGGCGGCCGCGGATCGATCTCGAGAATCATGTAGGTCAGGCTGGGGAGCGAATCGCCCTCGAACGGCACCGAGCCGGTCAAGCACTCGTAGAGCACCGCGCCGAGCGAGTAGATGTCGGAGCGATGGTCGACGTTCTCGTTCCGCAGCTGCTCGGGAGACATGTAGAACGGCGAGCCGGGTATCCAGTTCGAGTGGGTGATCGACATCGACGCCAGCTTGGCGATCCCGAAGTCGGTCACCTTGATCACCCCTTCCCTGCCGCACAGGATGTTGGCCGGCTTGACGTCCCGGTGCACCAACCCCTGTCGATGCGCGGCGTCGAGCGCCAGTGCCACCTGCTCGATGATCTCGACCGTGCGGTGAGGGTCGGGCGGGCCGGTCTCGGCCAGCACCTCCTGCAGCGACCGACCGTCGATCCACTCCATGGCGATGTAGGAGAGATCGGTCGCCGGATCGGTATCGGCGTCGAAGATGGTCACGATGCCGGGGTGCTCGACGCGGCCCGCCGCCTTGGCTTCGAGGATGAAGCGCCGCCGCAGCTCGTAGCGCTCCTTGGCCTGCACCTTGAGCAGCGGTAGAAAGACCTTGAGCGCGACGTGCCGATCGATGTTCGGGTCGAGCGCCAGGTAGACCTGTCCCATCGAGCCTCGGCCCAGCTCGGACAGGATCTGGTACCTGCCTATCTGATCGGTGGTCTGGGGCAGCGTCAGCATCGAAACCGCCAAAGCGACTCGTCGGTCCGATCCCTACCTGAGCCGCCTAGGTACGGTAATTCCAGCATCGCCGAGTCCCCGGCGTCCGCGCAGTGATCTCCTTCACTAGCCGGCGGTGCCACGGTAGCCTCTCCAGCGGATGGAAAGCCGGCGCACCCTGACCGTTTCGGACGGCATCGAGCTCGCCTACTGGCTGTGGCGGTGCGAGCCGAATCCGGCGCCACTACTGCTTCTTCTGCACGGCGCCGCGAGCAACCACACCCGCTGGTCGGAGTTCCTGGACAAGACCTCGCTCAAGCGCGACACCGACGTCCTGCGGCCCGACCTGCGGGGCAACGGCGCTTCGATGGCGCGCGGCCGGCTCGACCACGAGATATGGAGCCGCGATCTGCACGAGCTGCTGGCGGCCGAGGACTACCCGCGCGCCCTGATCGGCGGGCACAGCCTGGGAGCCCAAATCGCCCTCGAGTTCGCCCACCGGCACCCGCAGCAGACCAGCGGGCTGATCCTGATCGATCCGGTCTTCAAGCGCGCCCTGACCGGAAGCCGCAGGCGCCTCGGTCACCTGATGCCGCTGTTCGTGCTCGCGACCTGGGTCGCCCGCGCGGCCAACGGGCTCGGGATCCGGCGCCGCTCGATCGACGCCGAGCGCGATCTCCGGCGGCTCGACGAGGAGACTCGCGACGCCCTGCGAGGTGGCGAGTCGCATCAGGAGATCGCGCGACGCTACTCCGCGCTCGGACCGATCCTGCGACACATGCCGGTCGCCAACTACCTCCAGCAGCTCAGGGCGACGGTGGCCGCGGTCCCGCCTCTGGAGGACATTGGATGTCCGGTCCTGGTCATCCTGTCGGCTGGCAGCACGTTCGCGGACCCCGACGTCAACCGCGAAGAGATCGCACGCTTCCCGCGGGTGTCGACCGTCGAGATCGACGCCAACCACTGGCCGCTCACCGAGCGTCCGGACGACGTGCGGCAGGCGATCGAAGGATGGGTGGCGCGCGAGCTCCCCGAGCGAATCTGGTAGATTCCGGAGCGATCACCGCCACGAACTGTCTGCCGGTCCGGCTTCCCGAGGCGTGGGCTATGGCTCCGTCGTCGACCGGATCGCGTGGACGAGGAGGAATGCCATGGCTCCGGTCGCCTCGCAACGGTCCGCCCACGCCTCTCCCGGTCGGCTCTTCGATCTGACCCGACGCGTCGTCCGTCAGCTCCAGACGTCGTACGCCGCCATCGAGTCGGACGCGGACGGGCTGCCGGCGTTCCGTCTCGAGCTCGAAGACAACTCGGTCTACGACTTCGGCACCGGCGAGACCGCGTTCACGGTTCGAGTGCGGGACGAGCGCGGTCGGGCCGCCCTTGCCTCGCTCGACGAGACCAAGGTGTGCGAGGCGTTCATGGCCGGTTCGATCGACATGGACGGAGAGATGCTCGCGATCCTGAGGCTGCGGCCGCTGCTCACCGATCGGCATCCGCTCCAGTCGCTCTGGAACAAGCTCCTGCATCCGATCGTCTTCGGCCAGGTGGCGAGCGACAAGAAATGGATCGCCGAGCACTACGACGAGAACGCCGACTTCTACGAGCTCTTCCTCGACCGGACGAACTGCTACTCGCACGGGATCTTCGCGTCGGACGAGGAGTCGCTCGACGATGCGATCCTGCGCAAGCTCGACTTCGCGCTCTCCTCCACCGGCGCCCGGGAGGGCCAGCGCATCCTGGACATCGGCGCCGGTTGGGGCGCGATGACCGCCCATGCCGGCAGCCGGGGTATCCGAACGACCTCGCTGACCATCTCGGAGCCGTCAGAGACCTACGTCAACCAGCTCATCCGCGAGCGGGAGCTGCCGTGCGAGGTAGTGCGCGAGCACTTCCTCGAGTACCAAACCGACGAGCCGTTCG
Organism: Thermoanaerobaculia bacterium; assembly: GCA_947259925.1. GTDB lineage: Bacteria > Acidobacteriota > Thermoanaerobaculia > Multivoradales > JAHEKO01 > JAHEKO01. The sequence goes on along the minus strand of CAMYOG010000030.1, from coordinate 45,874 downwards.
ACGCCATCGTCAACCTGGGCGTCACCGAGCACCTGCCGGACTACCGAGCGTCGCTGGCCCAGTACGAGCGGCTGCTCAAGCCGGGTGGCCGCGTCTACCTCGACGCCTGCTCGGCACGCACGAAGTTCCCGTTCCGCTCGTTCACCTATCGCTACATCTTCCCCGGCAACGCCACGCCGATGTGTCTGCACGACTACCTGACCGAGGTCGCCGAGACGCCCTTCGAAGTCGTCACCGTGCACAACGATCGCCATGATTACGAGCTCACCTGCCGCCACTGGGCCGAGCGGCTCGAAGCGTCACGCGACGAGATCGTCCGTCGCTGGGGCAAGGGTCTCTACCGCCGCTTCCAGCTCTATCTGTGGGGCTGCGTCGACGTCTTCGCGCGCGACGTGTTCGGCGCCTACCGGGTGGTGCTCGAGCTCGGACCGCGCGCCCGAGGCTAGTCGGTCAGGTACTTGGCGGCGAGCCGCTCCAGGGTGCGCTTGGTGCGCATCGTAGTCGGCCCGACCGCCTTCTCGATCAGCTTGAAGTCGAGCTCGGAATCGAGGATGCCAGCGCTCGGCAGCCAGTAGAGCTCGCGGCCAGCGGAGACCAGGCGGTCCTCGGGGCTGTCCAGGGCGAGTACGGTCGCGCGCGCTTGCGCCTCAGGCTCGCCGGGCAGCAACATCACTTGCGGCTTGCCACCGCTCTCGAGCTCCTTCGACGTGAACGGTCGGCTTTCGGCGATCGCCCGCACCTCGCTCCCGGTCCGCAGGAACGTCGGCACCTCGTAGTCGAGCGCCTGGGCGAGTCCGGTCTCGATACGCGTCGTGACCACTCCGGCGTCGGCATCGGCGGAATCGAAGACGACGTTGCCGCTGGCCAGGAACGCCGAGGCGTTGTCGAAGCCGAGCTCGGTGAAGCAAGCGCAGAGCTCGTCGTTGGTGATCCGGCGCCGGCCCAGGTTCATCCCGCGCAGGAAGGCGACGAAGCGGGGCATCAGCGGATCTCCAGTCGCTTGAGGTAGGCGTTGCCGTGCGGACTGACGCTCACCACCGCCCAGAGCCGATCCCGATTCCGAGCCTCCTCGTACTTCTTCCCCTCACCTTCGGGAACGAAGAAGCTCTCGATCCCGTAGTCGATCTGGAGCTGATCTGGGGTCGCCGAGCGGATCCGGCCCCGCAGGTACAGACCTTCGCCGGGCGGCTCGAAGCCTGCCCCGGCGACTCTCCACTCGCCGCCCTCGTCTTCGAGCGCGACGTAGACGACCTGGTTCGGACGGAAGTAGTAGGGCGCGTCGGCCCCGCCCCGCCGCGCGGTCGAGATCTCGTAGCGCAGGACGACGTAGTCACCCCGCAGGATGTCGCGCGGATCTACCGGTACGGTCTTGAGCACGATCTCCTCACCATGCTTGAGCTGGTAGTCATGGTAGGCCCAGATGCCGCCGCAGACGGCGATCCAGATGGCCGTCGTCAGCCAGAGGCCGAGCCCGCGCCTAGGCATCTTCGAGCCCTCCGTCGCGGGCGAGCGCACGCTTTCTCTGACGATCGACGAACACCGCCCAGGCGATCAGGAAGAGGCCACCGAGCACGAAAAAGACCGAGCGCGGCAGAAACTCGACGAAGGTGTCGAGGTAGCGCGAAGCGATCAAGAGCACGAACAGGGCGATGCCGGCGTTGTACCAGGCGAGGCTCTGTTTCCGGTGCCCGCGGAGCATCAGCACGAACGCGCCGACGAACAGGATGAGGTTGAAGAGCACGGTGTGGAAGAGTTGGGAGGGCGGGGCCGCGAACGACAAGATCACACTCGCCATTACCAGCGCCAGGACCAGGGGGAGGCCCCAGCGCTTCTGGCGCCGCGCCTCTCGCTCGACCGGCGGGATCGCCAGGGCGAGCCCGAAGAGCCCGAACGCCAGGGTCGCTCCCAGAAAGAGCGGCGTGCCGTAGAACGCGTCTTGCTCTTCGTAGAAACGGAAGCTGAGGACATAGACCATCAGCCCGGCGAGCGCGACCCCGCCGAACCTGAGGAAGGTCGACAGGCTCGCCCAGGCCTCGGAGCCCGCGAGCCGCTTGCCGATACCGAACCAGAGGACTCCGGCGGTGAGCAGCCACAGCAGGACACCGGTGCCGGCGACGTCGCCGAGGTCGAAGCGCTGGGCAGTCTGAAGCAGGAGGATCGTCAGCCAGAGCTGGGTGTTGAGGACGTTCGCCACCATAAGGGCGTTCGACCCGGTCGCTGACGCCCGGTGGAAGAAGAACGCCAGAGGCAGCAGATAGAGCAGGTTGGGCAGATCGTCGAAGTGCTCTACGAAGGCGAACTGCCAGAGGAAAAAGCCCGCCACCAGGAGCCAGTCGTAGAGCGGCTCGCGGAGCCTCAGGCGCAACACGATGAGAGCGCCCACCAGGACGGTGCATTGCCAGAAGCTCTCGGCCGCGATCGTTGTCATCAGCGCCAGCATCAGTACTGCCAGATGGATCAGATGAAAACGCCTGTCCTTCGAGATCAGGCCGTAGGGCAGCAGGAACCCGAGCAACAGGACCGGGTAGATCCAGGGCAGCTGTCCGGTCTCTTCGAAGTGCAGCCAGTACGACCAGAGCCAGAGTCCGCTCGCGATGTAGAGCGCGACCCGAAACCGCAGGAAGAGCCCTACCGGCACGCAGAGAGCACCCCAGACGAGCGGCAGGAGATAGCTGTCGGCCGTCACGTGGTAGATCTGGCCGATCAAGATCACCACGCCGCCGATGCCGAACAGGGCGATCAGCAAGAGTGCCGCCCCGAGCTTCGGATGCGAGCTCCGGAAACGGTAGTGATAGCCGGCGTGCAGCGCGACGACGCTCAGGGCGAGCGAGCCGGCGATCTTCACCGCCGACGGGATCTTCTGCCAGTTGGCGGCGATGAACAGGATCAGCCCGAGGCCGACGAGGACCGCACCGAGCGTCAGCACAGCCCGCAGGAGCGTGCCGGCGCCTAGTTGCCGACGGGGCCGGGGGACGGCGGCCGGGAGAGCGGCTGCCGGGGGCGGCTCGAGACCGTAGTTGCCGAAGATGCGGCCTACCGAGTCGGGGTGCAGGAGCCCGCGCTTGACCCACTTGGGCACTTCCGCGGCGAGCCACTCGCTGATCCCCGTACCGGGGCTCATCGGCTCGAGATCGGCGTCGACGCCGCGCGCTTCGAGCCGCGCGTGGAGCTCTCGGGCCACGCTCTCCTCGAGATCTTCGAGGTAGGCCGGACCGGGGGCCGCGAGCTTCGCTAGCGTCGCCGCCCGCTCCGTGCCGGCTGCGTCCGAGACCGCGGCCACGAGCTCGTCGTCGCCGCTGACCAGGTCGCACTGGTAGATGACGATCCGCTGCGTCTCAGCTCTCCAGCTCGGCGAGCATCGACTGGATGTGCTCGGGACTGAAGCGCTGGAGCTGCACGATGCGCGCCCCGACGCGGAACTCGGGCGGCACCATCCGCTCGGCGTCTTCGCGGCTGTCCAGCTCGGCGATCAGCCAGCCGGCGTGAGCGCCGTCGCTGCAGCCGAACTCCGCGTGCGTGACGAAGTGCGAGCCGAGGCTCTGGAGGGCGTGGAGCGCCTTGACGCACGCATCGTGCTCATCGTCGTGCGTGATCTCGATCAGGAAACGAGGCATGTCGAACCTCCGAGCTTTCCGAGATCGTATCACCGCCCCGTGCTACGCCGTCGCCGACCGCGACTCCTCTCCACCGGCCGTCGACGCCGGTTCCATCTCCAACGCGATCGTCGCCAGCCGGCCGACGACCCGGAAGTAGAGGAACGGCACCGCCCCCAGGACATGCTCGGCGAGAGCGCCGACCGAGCCGGGCTCCTCAGCCGGCGGGAACTCGCCGATCAGCACCTCACCGATGCTCTGCGACTCCGCGCCGCGGGTGAACGGGTGCTCCGCCTCGGCCAGCGTCGCGCGCATGCGAGACAGGTGGCCGGTCATCGAGCGGGAGATCTCGAGGATCTTGTCGACCGCCTTCTGGGTCGCTTCGCCCTCGCCGATGCCATGAAACAGCGCCGCCAGCCGGCTGAAGTCACAGCGGAGCTCGAACCCGTCCTTGCGAACGTCGACCATGACCTGGAGAGCCGGCAGCAGGCGCCGGCACTCTTCCCGCCGGCGCGCCACCCGCTCGGAGGCCGAGCTCGGCGGCGCGGTGTGGAGCCGCCGCAGACCGGCGACCATCCGGCGGCTGGCGATCTCCTCGATCTTGCCGAGCGTCGCCTTGGCCTCGGACGCCTGCTGCTCCGCCCGCACCCGCGAGCGCTCGACGCCGGCGAGATCCGCCGTCGGCAGATGGAAGCTGCTCGCGTCGACGCCGAAACCCGCCTGCAGCAGCGCTTCGGCCGCGGCGGCGTCGGCGAGACGGTCACCACAGCGCCCGATCGTCTCGACTGCCTGAGCGGCCTGTTCCTTGAGCTCTTCCGTCAGTCCGGTGGGTGCTCCGTCCGTTGCCGGCGCGCCGTCCGGAGCGGCGAGCTCGGCCGAGCTCCCGAGCTCGAGCGGTCGGAGGGGCGCCAGGCCGTCGCCGAAGATCTCCGCGATCGCTCGCCCGCCGGCCTCGATCATCTCCTCCTCGGCCTCGAGCTCCTCCGACGAGACCAGCTGCTGCGAGCTCACCTCGAGGCCGTGGTGGCTCTGGTAGTAGTGAAGCGTCGCCCGGCGGCAGAGCCCGTCGAAGTCCTCGAACAGGAGCGCCGCGGGCTGATCGAACCGGAAGATGCCGGGCGCCCCCTCGCGCCGGGCGCTGGCGATCCGGTCGCCGTCCGCGGGATGGGTGGCGAAGATGCTGCTCTTCTCGTCGAGCGCCATCCGATGAAGCTCCTGCATCGCCTCCTCGGGCACCGCCGCCGCCCGCCGCGAGATGAGCGCCGGCAGATCGTCGCCGAGATGCCCGTCCGACCAGGTCAGCTGCAGCTGCTGGATCGCCGCCTGCGAGCCGGCGAACAGCTGCCGCAGGCGGTGAGCGGTCGACTCGAAGGCGTCGCTGCCGGCGACCCGTGCCTCGTAGCGGTCGGCGTCGTACTCCATCTGGCGCAACATGAAGCAGCTGAGCAGGTGTCCGAGATTCATCAGCACCCAGAGGACGCCGCGGCTGATCCAGACCGTCGCCTTGGTGACCACCAGGATCAACTGCGCCGCCCAGTGCTCGCTCTCACGGGTCGCCTGGTCGAGGCGCTCGTCCCACCGGTCGCGCTCGTAGACGACCCGCGCGAACCAGCCGTTGATGCTCCGAATCAGATAGGTGACTCGCATCGCGCCGCCCTGCGCGAAGTGACCGAACTCGTGGGCCAGGACCCCGGCGAGCTGACGCAACGAGAAGCCGGAGACCAGCGGCAGGCCGACGGTGAGGACCAGATCGCTGCCGAACAGGCTGGCGAAGCCTCGCCGAAAGCTGGCCGAGGCGTTGACCTCGCAGTCCACCCGGATGCTGCGCGGCATCGGGGCGCCGACCGCCCGCGTCAGATGCTCGACGAAGCGGAAGAAGAGCGGCTGGTCGCTGGCCGTGATCCGGAGCGGCGTCGGCGGTCGCTGCGGCCGCGCCAGCAGGGGCTTGAGCATGAACAGCACCGCCACCCCACCGGCGATGAGCGGCGCCAGGTAGATCGCGAGCTTGAGAGCCATCATCCGGCCACTGCCGCCGCCATCCAGGATGACGACGCTGTGGGTCGCGTGCAGGTAGACCAGCCAGCCGAGGCCGGCGATGACTGCCAGGTAGAGCACCGGCAGCAGAATCATTGCGGCCGCTACCAGGACCAGCCCCATCCGGTAGATCATTGACACCCGAACCGGGGCGAGCGGCTGATCGAGAGCCGCCAGCAGCTGCTCGGGATTCGGCTCGGGAGCCTGCGGGGACTTGGCTGACATCGGGCACCCCTTTCCGATCCGTCACGGATCACGCTCGCACGATCATGCGGATCGGACGTCCGGCCGGCTAGGGAGTCCGTAACTGTCGCGGTCGGGTGCTAGTGGACCGAGTGCGGCAGCGCCAGCACGAACTCGGCGATCTCGGCGTCGAAGGGCTCGCCGCCGGTGGTGACCATCCCGTAGCTGCCGCGCATCGAGCCGAACTCGGTGGTCAGCGGGCAGCCAGAGGTGTACTCGTGGCTCTCGCCCGGTGCGAGGATCGGCGTCTCTCCGACCACCCCGTCACCCTTCACCTCCTCGATGCGGCCGTGGGCGTCCTCGATGATCCAATGGCGGGTCAGAAGCTGCACCTGCTCGGCGCTCTCGTTGGTGAGGGTGACCGTGTAGAGAAAGAACCACTGCCCTCGACCCGGATCGGAGCGCAGCGGGTCGAATCGCGCTCGGACGTGCACGCGCAGCCCGCGGGTCACCGCTTCAGAAGTCGAGTCCTCGAACGACTCGGTCGCCATCGTGCCGCGAGCTTACTCGACCGGCGCCGGCCGCGGCGCGACGGCGAGGTCGACCCACCCGATCGGGGCGTCTAGCTCTCCCCGCCCTTCGGTACGATACGAGGGGAGGGAACGATGTCTTCTGGAACCAGACCGAGCTTTCGATACTACGGACATTCCACCGTCACCTTCGAGCTGCCCGACGGCAGGGTCGTGATGATCGATCCGTGGGTCAAGGGCAATCCGATGTGCCCGCCCGAGCTCCACGAGCCCGATCGGATCGACGCCATGCTGATCACCCACGCCCACGGCGATCACTTCGGGGATGCGCTGGAGCTGATCAGGAAGCACGAGCCCGAGGTGGTGGTCGGCGGCTTCGAGGTCTGCATGTGGCTGACGGGTGAGGGCGTGACGACCGTCGCGCCGATGAACCCGGGCGGCTCGCAAGAGGTCCTCGGGTGCAAGGTCACGATGGTGCGCGCCGACCACTCCACCGGCCTCGAGGCCGAAGGACGCCTGATCTACGGCGGTGTCGCGGCGGGCTACGTCGTCCGTATGCCGGACGGCTACACCTTCCACCACGCCGGCGATACCGCGCTCTACGGTGACATGAAGCTGACCGCGGAGCTCTACCAGCCCGAGCTCGGGTTCATCCCGATCGGCGACCTGTTCACCATGGGACCGCTGGAAGCGGCCTACGCCTGCCGTTTCCTCGGCCTCGAGCAGGCGGTGCCGATCCACTACAGCACCTTTCCGGTCTTGACCGGGACGCCGGAGGCGTTCGCGGCCGAGATCGAGCGACTGGGCGTCGACTGCGAGGTGCTGACTGTGGCGGCGGGCGCGACGCTCTAGAGCGCCCTAGTCGCCAAACTTCAGGATCGCGGCCGTGGCGCGCGAGCCGTTCCGGACGTCGATCAGGATCTGACTCCGGTTGTTGATCATCGCGTCGCACACGCCGGTCTTGAGATCCGGGTCCAGCTCCTCGAGTACGGTCTCGAGATCGAACAGCCCGTGCTCCGGGCTGTAGAGGAATGGGAAGTCCCGTCCCCTGCGCATGTAGACGCACCCGACCACCTCGCCGGCGTTGTTCATGTCCTCGGGCCTGGAGCCTCTGAAGCTGCCCTTCCGGCCGGCGGCCAGCGCCTCGAAATCGGCCCGGCTGATGAGCACTTCGAGCCCGCCCTGATCGGTGTGGACGAAGACCTCGTCAGGGGTTCGACCGCTGCGCAGCGATCCCCAGCTCACACCTCCCCGGGTCGTGCCCAGGGCGAAGCTCTCTTTGTAGCCATCGGGATGGATGCTCACCAGCCCGGTCTCCGGTTTGAAGACGTACGCGCGCTGTTGCGCATCATCGGTCAGGTAGAGACCAGCCATTCGCCCCTTCCGGTTGGGCCGGCTGCCTGGCGTCACGGGCCGGCCGGGGCTGACGACCTCATAGAGCTCGCCGTTGCGTAGCCTGACGAACACGTCCTGGCGCCCGGTGGGCGGCTCCTCGCCCGGGGGGGACTGACCGGGGATCACGAAGACCTGATGCCCGACCTCGTTGATGTACGCCCCGAAAGTCGGTTCCACGAAGCGGGGATGGAGTCCGGAAAGGTCTTTCCAGCCTCCCTTCTTCGTGTAGATGTGCGGCACGAGGCGCGTCGCCTCGTCACCGAAGATGAGGACGCTGCCAAAGACCTTCCCGGACCTCGGGAGGGCACCTCGACCCAGAAAACCGATCTGGAACCCGTTGGCGATCTCGTCCGTCTTCCCCTTCTCGAGGAAATCGAACCCACGACTCTTGCTGTGGATGAACAGATCCTCGAAGCCGATCGAGCCCCCTTCTATGTATCCGAACACGTCGCCCTTGCCACTGATCGCCCAGCCAAACGACCGGTACTCTCCATTCGGGTCGAGGTCCTCGACGCCTCTCGCCGCCGAGAAGCGCGCGGCGGCGCTCGGATCGAAGTCACCGTCGTGCGCGGTGCCGGCCACCTCGCCCCTGTCGTTGATGTCCCAGGCCTGGAAGAACGCCAGCTCGCCCACCGGCGTGTCGACCGGCGGTACCACCGTCAGCTCGAAGGTCTGCGATGCGAGCGGGGCCGCGATGGCGAGGGCCAGTATCGCGACACCGAATGTTTGCGCTCCCCGTCGGTTCGCCATGTGGACCTCCTCCGCGACGAGGCTAGGGTCGCCGGTTGCCCCCTAGTCTGTCACAGCGACATCAGCCGGCCGGTTTCCGGCTGTAGATCCCGACGAACAGGTCGCGCCAGCTCTTGCCCTGGTCGCGCGACGCTCGCCAGTACTGGCGGACCGTGCCGTCCGCCAGCGGCGTCCAGGAGATCTCGTGCAGGACCGGCTTGCCGTCCTGTCCTGGCATGGTCCCCGAAAGCACCATCGTGCCGTCCTCGAGGCCGCCCTCGAGATCGAGCCGCCCACCGGAGCCGTCGACCCAGGTCTGGTGCCACTTGCCGTCGCGGCTGAAGTACATATTGAAGCTCTTGCCGATCGAGCCGCTCTTCCCCACCCAGCTCTCGGTCACCACGCAGCCGTTGAGGGTCGTCTCGACCAGGTTGGTACCGGCGGGCTCGCCGTCGACCGAGGTCACGTTCCAGTCGCCGACCCAGAAGTCGAACTGACGGTACTCCTCGGTGGAACAGGGCGCCGGGCCCTGGGCCGGCGCGACCGTTGGGATCAGCACGAGCAGGGTGCCGAGCAGGAAGATCGAGGGGCGTCGTCGTCTCATCGTCTCGTCGGGCTCCTTCCCCGGGTCACACGGCGAGCATACAGCCACCGAGCGAACGGCGCGCCTGGCTGCAGGCCACGGGAGGTGGATGGTGTAGCGTTGGCCCTCGCGTGACCTGGCAGCCCGGCATCCGACTCGCTCACTACCGCCTGGTCGAGAAGATCGGTGAGGGCGGCATGGGGATGGTGTGGAAAGCGACGGACACCCGTCTCGGGCGGGATGTCGCTCTGAAGGGCCTGCCACCGGACTTCGCTGCCGACGCTGAGCGCCTGGCTCGGTTCGAGCGCGAGGCGCAGCTGCTCGCCTCTCTCAACCATCCGCACGTGGCGACCGTGCACGGGCTCCACTCGGCGGAGGGTGACCACTTCCTGGCGATGGAGCTGGTGCCAGGTGAGGATCTCGCCGAGCGCCTGGTGCGCGGGCCACTCTCGGTGTCCGATGCGCTCGAGATCGCCCGTCAGATCGCCGCCGCCCTCGAGGCCGCCCACGCGCGCGGAATCGTGCATCGCGACCTCAAGCCGGCCAACGTCAAGCTGCTCGGCGACGAAGGCGGACCGATCGCGATCAAGCTGCTCGACTTCGGCCTCGGCAAGGTCGTCGAGGCCGGCGACAGTGGCGCCGACCTGTCGCTCTCCCCCACCATGACCCAGGGCGCCGATGCCACCCGGGCCGGCGTCATCCTCGGTACGGCGGCCTACATGAGTCCCGAACAGGCGCACGGCCGGGTCGCCGATCAGCGCTCCGACATCTTCTCGTTCGGCTCCACCCTGTACGAGCTTCTGACGGGCACGGCGCCGTTCCGCGGCGAGTCGGTCTCCGATCTGCTGGCCTCCGTCTTGCGCGAGGACCCGGATCTCGACGGCCTGCCCGCCGAGACCCCGACCGGAGTGCGCCGGCTCCTGGAGCGTTGCCTGCGCAAGGATCCCCACCGGCGGCTGCAATCGATCGGGGACGCGCGAGTGCTGCTCGAGGACGTGATCGAGGCTGGCCCCGGCGTCAGCCCGTCCGCGGGCGAAGAGCCCACCGCCAGAACGTCCTCGAAGCGGCTGGTCGCCGGATTGCTCGGTGCCGTGCTGGTAGCGGCCCTGGCGTATGTCGCCGGCCGTCAGAGCACGCCCCGTCCCGACGCGGCCGCTGGCCCCGTGGCCTTCGGCGACTTCGAACAGCTCACCTTCGACTCCGGCCTCGAAAACTCGCCCAGCCTCTCGCCCGACGGCGTCTTCGTTGCCTATACCGCTCTGGACGGTGGAGATCGTGACCTCTTTCTGCTGCGCATCGGCGGCCAACGACCGATCAATCTGACGGCGGACTCCCCCGCTGATGACGACCACGCGGCCTTCTCCCCCGATGGCAGCCAGATCGCGTTCCGGTCCGAGCGCGGCGGCGGCGGCATCTTCATCATGGGCGCAACCGGCGAATCGGTACGTCGATTGACCGACTTCGGCGACAACCCCGCGTGGTCGCCCGACGGTAAGCGCATCGTCTTCGCGACCGAGGGCGAGTCGGACCCGCATGCGCGCGAGCTCGACAGCGAGCTCTGGACGGTCGACGTCGCCGGCGGCGAGCCCGAGCGTCTGTTCGCCGAAGACTCGGTGCAGCCGGCGTGGTCTCCCAACGGCGATCGAATCGCCTTCTGGAGCGTCATCCGCGGTCTCCGTGACGTCTGGACGGTTCGTGCCGACGGCACCGATGCGCGGCGGGTCACCGAGGCGCCGTCGGTCGACTGGGGGCCGGTCTGGGCGCCCGACGGCTCGGGTCTCTTCTTCTCCAGCGATCGGGAGGGAGCCATGACGCCGTGGTTCGTGCCGATCGACGAAGCGACCGGACAAACGAGCGTCGAGCCCCAGCCGGTTGTGGTCCCGGCGCGCTGGACCGGCCAGCTCTCGATCTCCGCCGATGGCTCTACGATGGTCTACCGGACCGCCGAGATGCGCGCTCGGTTCCGGCGCTGGCCGTTCGACCCCGAGCGCGGTCGCATCGCCGGCCCGGAGGATCTACTCCTCGACACCGCACTCCCTGCGGTCGACTTCGATATCGCTCCGGACGGGTCGATCGTCTTCCGCCCAGCCGGGATCCAGGAGGACGTCTACCTGATGCGCTCCGACGGCACCGGCCTGGGCAAGCTGACCGACGACCAGGCCAAGGACCGCGGACCACGCTGGTCACCGGACGGGTCGCACCTGGCTGTCTACTCCAACCGCGGCGGCAGCTACGAGATCTGGACCGTCGCGCGCGACGGCAGCGATCTCCAGCAGCGAACCGACTTGGCCACCTCGGGCCGCACCATCTTCTTCCCGCTGTGGTCGCCGGACGGTACGCAGATCATCGCGTCGAGCCGGAGCGCCGTCTTCCGGTTCCCGGTCCGGGACCAGCCAGTGAAGCCTGACGAGCTCGAGATCCTACCGGTCGACAAGGGCACGGCGGCCTTCGCGGCGGTCAACTCGTGGTCGCCGGACGGCCGGTTTCTGGGAGGTGCGCGCGTCGACGACCGCGGTGCCCTCGTCGCCGGCCTCCTCGTGCACGATCTGGTCGAGAGCACCACCAGCTTCTACGAGCTCGACTTGCCAGCACCCTCGGTCGGTCACATCTGGCCCACCATGACCTGGCTGCCCGACAACCGCCGAGCGGTCGTGCGCTGGTCCCAGCACCTGCTGCTGCTCGACGTCCGCTCGGGCGAGATCACCGTGCTCGATGACGCGCTGGAACGAGGCGAAGGCCACGCGGTTTTGACCGAGGGTGGTCGAGCGCTCTACCTCCTCGACGCGCAGTCGGAAGGCGACCTCTGGCTGGCGCGCCGTCGCTAGTCGCCGGCCCGCCTCGTCGCACCGGACGCCCCTACCCGCCGGACCGTTGCCGGCACACCAAACGGTGAGCAGAGTGAACGAGGAGGTGGGAGTCGATGTGTCGCTACGCCGCCTATCTCGGTCAACCGCTGATCCTCAGCGAGTTGATCTACAAGCCTTCGAACAGCCTGATCCACCAGTCGATGGAGGCGATGCAGAGCCTCACCCGGATCAACGCCGACGGCTTCGGCGTCGCCTGGTACGCCCCCGAGATCAGTCCCGAGCCCGCGGTCTTCAAGGACACCAGCCCGGTCTGGAACAACCGGAATCTGGGCTCGATCGCCGGCAAGATCCGGTCGGGCTGCATCGTCGCCCATATCCGCTCGGCCAAGTCGTACGACCCGGTCACCCGTGAGAACTGTCATCCGTTCGCGCGCGGCAAGCTGCTCTGGATGCACAATGGCGACATCCCGGGGCGCGCGCGCCTGGCGCGCCAGGTCGGCCGGCTGGCCAGCGACACGCTCCTGGCCGCTATCCGGGGCAACACCGACAGCGAGCTGGCGTTCACGCTCTTTCTCAGCCACTTCGACGATCCGTTGGCGGTCGCCCCCAGCGCCGAGGAGGCGGCTGGAGCGATGAGCGCGACCGTCCAGCAGCTCGCGAAGTGGCATCGTGACCAGCACGAGACGCGGCCGCTCGAGTTGAACTTCTGTCTCACCGACGGCAGCTACCTGGTCGCCACCCGGTTCGCCCTCGACAGCAAAGCGACACCCTCGCTCCACTGGCGCGAGGCCGAGCCGGAGGCGGAAGCCAGATCGGTCTTCGTCGCCTCGGAGCCGCTCTATCCCGAGGACAGCTGGAACCGCGTCGAAGAGAGCTCGCTCCTGATCGTCCACCCGGATCTGCGGGTGGAGACCCGCAGCCTCCCAGCGGGCTAGCGCCAGCCGAGACGCTCGAGGCGCGCGGGTGAGAACAGGATCACCTTCGTCCGGCGCATGACGAACTGACCCGGGACGATCCGCCGCGCGAACAGCGACACCAGCCGATCGAGGTCGAACAGGCGCTGCGGCTGGTTCACCTCGTGCAGGAGTAGCGTCGGCTTGTCGATCGCACCGAGGCGCTCGGGCAGAAGGAGCTCCGGCAGGTCGCTCCGGAGCGCGGCCTTGAGCTCCGGCGTCTCGACGAAGGCGTGGCCGTGCTGCCCGCCGCGCGCCAGGCCGAGCTCCAGGAGGGTCCCCGACTGATGCAGAGCGTAGATCGTCCGGCCGCCGCCGTGCACGCAGGCCCAGATCGTGGCAAGGAACGCCAGCCCTTGCGCCAGGTCCCGATCCGAGTACGGAAGCCGGCGCATGCCGTCCCAGCAGTAGGCGAGATCGTCGCCGACGGTCGGCGGCTCGCGCTCCCGCGAGTCGGGGTGTCGGCGCCCGGTCAGCAGCTCGCCCGACCCTGCCAGCGCGACCTCCACGTCCAACGGACCGAGCCGGGCGTCGGGGTGCTCGGACAGGTACGCTTCGACCACTCGTGCCTGTTCCGCGGCCAGCTCCGCCGGCTCGGCGGTCTCGAGCGCCGTCGGCTCGAACTCGAGCCCTAGTCGGGCCGGCTGATCGACGCGCCGGAACTCTTCCTCCGGGTGCGCCCAGCCGGCGAGCTTCTCGTCACTCCAGGACGGGTGGACGGGCGGCGGACCACCGGTCCGGAAGGACGGCGCTTTGCCGAGCCGCTCGTCGGCCGGGATCTCGACCAGGCCGAGCCCCATCCTCTCGTAGGCCTTGTTCGCCTGGCGTTTCCGCTCCTCGGAGAGGAAGCCGTCGAAGAGCACCTCGAGCCGCGACCTCCGATCCGGGTAGATCGCCGCGCGCGGGATGCTCGAGGTGGTCGCGCTGTACGGAAACCGGATCGATCCGAAGCCGTCCGCGAGCCACTTGTCGAGTTCCGGCACGTCTTCGAACGGCAGGTGGATGAACAGCCCGGCCTGCGCCTGCAGACGCCAGAGGTTGGCGACGTCGATCGCCACCGGATAGAGATCGGGCAGAGCCTCGCCGTAGATCGTCTGGAGATCGGCGACCCGGGCCATGTAGATGACGCTCTGCCGATCCTCCTCCGGAGGGTCACCGTCGGTCGCGAACCAGCCGGCGACCGCCGGCTCGGTGGTGAAATCGACCAGCACGGTCGGAATGCCGTAGTGCTGCGCCACGGCGAAGACCGCAGAACGGTCACCGCGCATCGCTTCGAGCTCGGCCGTCTCGTGGACGAAGCCGGCGAACTCCATCAGGCGCTCCTGAGCGGCCGCGCGCCCCCGCGCATCGAGCCGATTGAAGCTCGAGCGCATCGGCCAGTCCTGGGTCTGCCCGCGGAAGATGTCGTACTTGCCGCTCGCTCGCAGCTCCTCCGCCATGGCGATCGCCTCGTCCACCGATCCGGCTGCCAGGTGTAGCTGTCCTGATCCGCTCACGTCGCGCTCCCGTAGTCGATTCGAGAAGGTACCCTAATCTACCCCGCACCCATGAACTTCACCTACCGGCTCCTCTACCTCCTCGGCGTCAAGCCGTGGGAGGACATGGTCGACCGGCCGGTGGGGCGTCAGGTCGAGCGCTTGCTCGATCGTGAGCAACCGGGCCGAGAGCCGCCGTTCGGTTCGGCCCTCGACCTGGGGTGCGGCAGCGGCATCTGGACGGTGAAGCTGGCCGAGCGAGGCTGGTGCGTCACCGGCGTCGAGCTGGTGCCGAAGGCGCTCGGGGCGGCCCGCCGTCGGGCGCAGCAAGCGGACGCCGACGTCCGACTCCTGGTCGGCGACATCACGAGGCTCGGCTCGCTGGATCTCGGCACCGGGTTCGATCTGGTGCTCGACTTCGGCGCGGTGCACGGCCTCGACGCCGAGCGGCGGTCGGCCGAGGGGTCTCCGAGATCACCGACCCGGGGGCGAAGCTACTCATGTTCGCCTTCGCGCCCGGGCGGCGTGGCCCGCTGCCGCGCGGCATCAGCCGCGACGACGTCGTCGCCGCGTATCCGGACTGGTCGATCCTCGACGATCTGCCGATGGAGGTGACCGGCGCACCGGGCGCGATTCAGAAGGCCGAGCCCCGCTGGTACCGGCTCAGCCACGACTAGCGGATACGGCCTCGCTAGTCGGTGCCCGCTAGCGTCTGCCAGTTCTGGATCAGGGTCAGCTTGCCGCCGTCGGTGCCCTGCTCGCGCTGATTGACCAGGAAGCTCTCGCCGTCCGGCATCGGCGCGAACGGCCTCTCGGTGTCGACCACCTGCCGGATCGAAAAGAGCCGCTGCGGGCTGCCGATCTCGAGGCCGCCGGCGGTGGTGGTCACATCGACCGCCATCAGCTCCGAGCGCAGGTTCAGGAAGAACAGCTCGTCGCCACGCGGGCTCCAGACCGGGTGAACCCCTCCGGCACTGCTGACCGCGTACTTGGAGCCGGCGCCGGTGAGCGGCAGGATCGAGACCTCGAAGCGGCCGGTTTCGCTGGAGGTGTAGGCGGCCCACTGGCCGTCGGGCGAGAAGCTCGCCAGCGACTCGAAGAAGCGCGTCCTGACCAGCGGCTCGAACGACTGGCCCTCGACCGAGAAGACCTCGACGTCGAAGTCGGTCTCCGGATGCACGCGGTAAAAGAGCAGCGAGCCGCCGTCCGGCGAGATGTCGGTCGCCCCCGCCTGACCCTCCGTGGTCGCGAGCCGCTCTTCGGCGCCGCGCCCCGAGGCCGGCAGGCGGAAGGTCTCGAAGATCACCGAGCGGTCCGTCGTGTAGACGATCCACTCGTCGTCCGGCCACCAGAGCGGCAGGAAATGATCTCCGTCCTCGAACGTCAAGCGAGACGACGTACCGCGGGCGAGCTCGAGCGTCCAGATGCTCTTGCCATCGCTGTAGGCGGCGCGTCCGCCGTCATGACTGACCGAGGCCTCCAGGTAGGTGCCGAGCTCGGTCGGCTCGGTCAGCGGCTGGCCCTGGCGGTCGACCACGCTCAGACGCGTCTGCCGGCGGCTGCCGTAGCCCCTCTGCAGAGCGAGCCGACCGTTCTGTGAGACCGAGAAGCTCGCGAACTCGTTGCCGCTGTACGCGACATCGGGAGCGATGAGAATGGGATCGCCCGCGACTCGTCGCTCGGACAGATCGAACGCCTGCGCCATCAGGCTGCCCTGGTGCCAGTAGAGCAGATGTCCCGAGGGAGCGTAGGCCATCGAGGAGTTGGCTCCGAGCACCGCCGTGCGCTCGCCGGTGGACAGATCGACCACCTCGATCGTGCTGTCGTCCTTCCGGCTGCGGCCCTCGTCGGTCTGGGCGAGGAAGAGGACGTACCGTCCGCCCGGGAGGAAGTGCGGAAAGCGGTGACTGAGCTCTCCGCGCGCTTCGTCGCGCTGAGTGAGCTCGGTCGGCGTACCGCCCGACTGCTGGATCGTCCGCAAGCCGGCCCGGAAGTCGGGAGAGTAGACGATCCGGCCATCGGGGCCCCAGGACCCACCGCGGGCGTCCTGCGTCGGCGCCAGCGTCTGCACCGCGCCGCCCTGGGCCGGAATCCGTTTGAGCTGCCGGTCGGCGAAGAAGCCGAGCTGCGCTCCGTCGGGCGACCAGAAGGGGTAGGTCGCGCCCTCCGTCCCTTCGAGCTCGATCGGCTCGGGCTCGGTGAGGGTCTGGACCCAGAGACGCGGGATGTTGTCGGCGTCGACGGCGACGTAGGCCAGCCGGCTGCCATCGGGTGAGAACGCGATCCCGTCGTCGGCGCCGAGACGCACTTCCGGGGGTGCCGTCAGGCTGCTGAAGAGCGGTAAGGCGGGCTCCGTAGGCGTGCGCAGCCAGAGGAAGGCCATGACGGCCGCGGCTCCAATCGCCAGGGCCGCGATCAGCCAGGGCAGGCGTCTGCGCGGCGCCGGCGGCGCTTCGGCGCTCCGCTCCTCGGGCGCCTCGGCGAACAACAAGGAGCTCTGTCCGCCCGCCTCCAGAGCGGCCAGCGTGATGCGGGCCTCGCCGATGTCCTGCAGGCGTGACCGCGGATCTCGATTCAGACAGCGAGTCAGGAGCGCTCGAAGCGCCTGCGGAGTCTCGTCCGGCAACGACGAGTCAGGGCTGAACTCGTCGCGCAGGACCGCGGCCAACGTGTCGGTGACCGATTCGCCCCGGAAGAGAGGGCTCCCCACCAGCATCTCCCACAGCAGAACCCCGAAGGACCAGATGTCGGCGCGCCGGTCGGCCTCGAGACCCTTCGCCTGCTCGGGGGACATGTAGGCGGCGGTGCCCATGATGACGCCGGCGCCAGTCATTCTCTGGGTGATGGTCGGCGAGCTAGCGATCGAGACCTGGTCTCCACCGGGGCCGGGCGTCTCCATCGCCTTGGCCAGACCGAAGTCGAGCACCTTGACCCTGCCTTCGGCGGTCACCTTGACGTTGGCGGGCTTGAGGTCGCGATGAATGATCCCCTGCGCGTGGGCGGCGTCCAGCGCTTTCGCAATCTGGAGGGCGATCGGAACGGCTTCGTCCGGCGGAATCGGCCCCCGGGCGATCCGAGCGCTGAGATCCTCGCCGTCGGCCATCTCCATCACCAGGAAATGGCGTCCGTTCTGCTCGCCGATCTCGTGGATGGCGGCGATCGTGGTGTGACTCAGCGATGCCAGGACCTTGGCTTCCCGCTCGAAGCGCGCCAGGCGCTCGGCGTCGCGGGTGAGCTCCTCCGGCAGCACCTTGATCGCGACCTCACGGCCGAGCTTCGTGTCCGTCGCCAGGTAGACCTCGCCCATGCCACCCTCGCCGAGCTTGGCGGTGATCTCGAAGTGGGAGAGGGTCGTGCCGATCATCGGGGAGCGTACGAAAGTGGTCGGGACGGCGAGACTCGGCTCGGGACCCGAAGCGCACATTCTAGTCTGAGCTGATCGGAACGGGGCCCACGCTCCCTCATTTCCCGTAGGTCCGGGCGAGCCGTAGAGAGGCCAGACGTCGCCCTACCCGTGAGGACCCGGTGAACCGGGGCCCCGTCCCGTCGGGCGTGGGCACGCGCGAAGGTGCCGTGATAGAAAAGGAACGTCCAAACAGATCAGCTGAGCGGTTCCTTCCGAGGCGTTCTTCCTCGTACCCCGTACGACTGGCCTCGAGGCAGATGGAGAGTGGACGAGGCGGACCCTCGCGCTCAGCCGAGAGGGGGTCCACGATGCGCAGTCCAGCTCTCCAGTCCGATCGAAGGGCCTCAGCCCGCGGGCCGTCCGTTCGTGGTCTACCGATCCTGGTGGCCGCCGCCCTGCTCGTCTGGGGGTGCCCGCGCGTTCGCGAGTTCCAGCCAGGTATCCCTCAAGGAGGCCGGGCGGTCTCCATCACGGTGAACCCGACGGACGATCAGCGGCTGGTGGTGGCTGCCGAGACCGGTGGTCTCTTCGAGTCGAGGGACGGCGGCGCGACCTGGGAGCACTTCGAGGACCTCCCTGCCTATCGGATGACGGACGTCGAGTTCTCTCCCAGCGACGCCAACCTGCTGATCGCCACGGCGACCGAGGACTTCAAGGCCACGAACAACGGCTGCATCTGGCGGAGCTCGAACGGCGGGACTACCTGGTCGCAACCGGCCGGCTCGATCCCGGCCGCCGGGCCCCGCTGTCGTGACATGGCGGGCGCCCACAGCGTCTCGTTCGAGCCGGGAACGGACAACGTCTACGTCGGCACCGACTGCGGTCTCGCGATCAGCACCGACCTGGGCGCCACCTGGACCCACGAGCAGCTCCTACCCCTGCCGTCGATCAACTCGCAGCTCACCCAGGATCGCGTCTGGAGCGTTCTGGCGCGGAGCGGCGGTCGGATTCTGGCCGCGGGCCAGACCGGGGTCTGGTACTCGACGGATGGAGGCGCCTCGTGGACAGAGAGCGTCGGCGCGCCCCTGGCGGAGCGTGCCGCGCGCAATGTCTTCGCGGCGTCTCCCTTCGACCCGAATGACATCTTCTTCGCCGCCGCCGCGGGATCACAGACCGAGCTCTACCTGTCTTCCGACGGCGGCGCCACGTGGGACTTCGTGCGCGACGGCCACAGCGTGCGTCAGGGCTGGGTCCGGGTTGGAGCCGGACAGCCCGGAGCGAGCGAGTTCGACGTCTTCTTCGGCAGCGGCCTGCAGGTCTTCCGGGCCACCTACGCCGATGGCGACCCGCCGACGCCACTCGCTGCGGGCTGGCAGCAGCTCACCGTCGACCACGCCGATCAATCGGACCTCGCCTTCGCGGCCGACGGCCGGACGCCGATCCTGATGACCAGCGACGGCGGCGTCCACGTGACCACCGACGGAGGCAGTACCTGGGTGCTTACGGGTGCGGGTGACGACGGCTACGGCGCGCTGCAGATCACCGAGGTGGCCGGCCAGTTCGTCTCCGGATCCTCCGAGCACACCGACCTCTACTTCGGTACCCAGGACAACCGGGTCTGGGGCTCCGCGAACGGCGGACTGGGCTGGATCAATCCGGTCTGTTGTGAGGGGTACTACATCCGCACCCCCCGCGAGAGCGTGGACCACGCGGGCACCAAGGTCACCGGCCGGGTCTGCTGCGGCGGGCGCAACTTCCTGGCCGACGCCCATCTCGAGAACGAGGTCACCTTTCCCAACGCTCCCGACGGAGACACCGATCCGACCATGGAAGGAATCCCGTTCCTCGTGGCGCCGGGCACCCGTATCCAGGTGGTGGACAACGACGACCTCGACCCCACCCTCAAGATCATCATGCTGACCCAGGACCACGGCGCCACCTGGCAGAACCGCGGCACGCTCGACCTGGTGTTGCGGAGCCGGCCGATCGTCGCCGGGCCCGCGACCGACCCGGTGATCTACTGGGCGGTAGCGAGGCCCAGTACGACCTACAACGGCATCTCGCGGCAGGGCCTCGTCCGCATCGACAACGTCCTCGGTCCGGGCAGCCTCGTAGTGACGGACGCCGACGTCAGCGGCCTCGGAAGCCTCGGGATCTTCCCCACCATGTTCGCCTGGTACCGGGTCTTCGGCGTCGATCCGAGCGACCCCGACCACCTCGTCGCCCCCGATCTGGACTCCGGTGAGGTCAAGTACTCGCTGGATGCCGGCCAGAGCTGGGCGGTCGATTCCGACCTCACCGACCTGGTTCTCGACAGTGGCGTCTTCCGGTTCAACTGGCGTGAATTCGTCCACGTGCAGTCGATCGAGTTCGATCCCGCTTACGCCTGTCACGTCGCGGTCGGGACTGCGCAGAACGGCATCTTCCAGTCGGGCGACGCGGGCGCCAGTTGGGTGGCGGTTCCGGACACCACTCAGATCACGAACCTCTCATCGATCTTCTTCACCGACGGCGACGACCTGATCGTCTCGACCTATGGGCGTGGCCTCTGGAAGGTGCTCGTGGACCGTCCCGAGCCGCCCGTCGGTCTGCCTGTCGGGGCACCCCAATGCACCCCCTACGAACTCTCGTGGCCGCCGCCGCTCATGGCCACGGAGCCCGAGCTGATCGACGTCGCAGATCCGGTCCCGGTTCCCTTCGTCGGCCCGGGCGACCCGCCGATCTGTGCGCAGTGCGACTACCTCGTGGTCGGCTGGGGCCGGGTAACCGATCTCGCCATGGAAGGGTCGACCGTGCGGAGCGTCTCGGTCTCGGGTGGCACGGTGCGCCGGCTCGACAGTGAAGGGCGCGAGCGCGAACTGGGCGTGCCGGTCGAGATCCGACCGAGCCCGGGGGAATACGGCGGCGGTGCGATCTTCGGGGAGCTCAAGAAGGAGAGGCGGTCGGTGCGGGCGCTCGTGCTGGAGGGCTCGAAGCTGCGAGCCATCGTGGCGGCCCACGACGATACCTTTGCCGAAGGCGAGGGTCCGCTACTGACTCTGGACGGCGACGGCGCGATCGAAGGCGAGATGGCCCTGGCTCCGGGTCGCCCAGCCCGTGTGCTCGGTCGCGGATTCCGCCCGACCGGCGAAGGAGAGAGCTATGCGAGACTCCTCCTGGACGGCGAGACGCTGGCCGAGCAGGTCGTCGTCGATGAGCGCGGCCGCTTCAGCGCCGAGATCAAGATCGATCGGCGACCCGGCGACTATGTCCTGGAAGTCATCCAGAAGGACCCCAAGGCGCTGGTGGTCGACCGCAGAACCCTCCGCGTGGTGGTCCAGGACTTCGGGGAGGAGTAGACCAGGGGACAGTGAGACCAGACCCCGATCCGAGTTCTCGGCGCGGGCCAGCCCTCCGAGAAGTCGGCGAGATCATTCAAAACATCTCATGGTCGGGACGGCGAGATTTGAACTCGCGACCCCCTGAACCCCATTCAGGTGCGCTACCAGGCTGCGCCACGTCCCGACCGGAGCGCGACTTTATCGCTTTGCGGACTAGGAGTCGAGAAGGTCGAGGACGCCCCGAGCCTCCTCGAGCGCCGCCTCGACGCCCTCGCGGAGAGCCACGACGTCCTTGGCCGGGTCGGCGTCGCCCTTGGCCGCTGCCCCCTTCTTGGCCGCCTTCTTGGCCGGCGCTTTTTTCTTGGGCGCGGCCTTCTTGGGGGCGGCCTTCTTGGGCGCGGCCTTCTCCGCCGCCGGCTTCAGGGTGAGAGCGTTCAGGTCCTCGCCGTCGAGCTTCTTCTTGGCGCCGGCGATGGTGTAGCCCTCGTCGTAGAGGAGCTCTTTGATCCGGCTGATCGTCGCCAGGTCTTTCTCGCTGTAGACCCGCTGCCCGGAAGAGCTCTTCTCGGGCCGGAGCATCGGGAACTCGGTCTCCCAGTAGCGGAGGACGTACGGCTGGATATCGAGGTGCTTACACGCCTCGCCGATCTTGTAGTAGAGCTTTTTTGCCACTCGCGGCTAGTGTCGACGGAGCGCGCCTCAGCGCTTCTTCGCGTGGTCGACTTCCTTCTTGAGCTTGGGTGACGGGCGAAAGCTGAGGCCCTTGTGGGGCGGAATGTAGATCTTCCTGCCGTTGGTCGGGTTGACGCCAGTGCGACCCTGCCGGGGGGTGACCTCGAAGACCCCAAAGTTCTGGATCTTCACCCGGCGCCCGTCCACGAGACTGCCCTTTACCGTGTCGAAGATCTTGTCGACGATCTCCGCCGCCTCACCTTTGGTCAGTCCCCCGTGCCGATCGTAAACGCGATCGGTGAGCGCCGCCTTGGTCAACCCCCGGCGAGCGCCGCTTGGCTTTCCCTTCATACCCATAGACCGCCTAATAGCTGAAGTGAAATCTATGAAGTATCACTTCAAAGAAGTTCCATGAAGTATAGAGGGGGGAAGCACAGCGAGCAAGCCCTTCCCGTTCGGCCCCATAAACGCTGGCTCTCAGGGCGTACGCCGACGTCTCTAGCGCTTGCGGATCACCAGCCGCGTGGGGATGCCACCGGGTAGATCGAGGGCCCTCTGCAGGTAGTTCTCGAGGTAGCGACGGTAGCTCGAGGTGCGCGGCAGGGTCCGGTTGGCGAACAGCATGAAGGTGGGCGGACGTGACGAGACCTGGGTGGCGTAGTAGAGCTTCCAAGGCCTGCCGCGGTCGGTCGGAGCGTGATGGCGCTGGGTCGCCTGCTCGAACAGCCGGTTGACGTCGGCGGTCTCCAGGCGGCACTCGTAGCCCGCCAGCACGTCACCCACCGCGGCGAAGATCTTGGCGACGCCCCGCCCGGAGAGGGCCGAGATGTTCACCCGCCGCGGCCCGGCCAGCACCTGGTCGAGCCGCTCCCAGGAGTGCTCCAGGTCGTCGTGGAGCTTGGCGTCGAGCAGATCCCACTTGTTGACCAGCACCAGGGTCGCCTTGCCGAGCTCCCAGGCCGCCCCGGCGATGGAGAGGTCTCCGGTGGTGACGCCGGCGGAGGCGTCGATGACCAGCAGCGCGAGATCCGCGCGCTCGATCTGTCTCCGCGCCATCATCACCGCCAGCTCCTCGGGCTCGCCGCTGGTCTTGCTCCGCCGCCGGATGCCGGCGGTGTCGATCAGGAGATACGGCTTGCCGTCGACCTCGATGCGGGTGTCGAGTGGATCGCGGGTGGTGCCGGGCACCGGCGAGACCAGCGCCCGCACCTCGCCCAGCAGCCGGTTGAGGATCGACGACTTGCCGACGTTCGGCCGGCCGACGATCGCCAGCCGCGCCACGCCCTCGTCGACCTCCCCGCGCACCTGCGGCGGCACCAGCTCGCCGATCGCCTCGCGCAGCTCGTCTATGCCGCGCCCGTGCTCGGCCGAGACCAGCAGCTGCGGCTCGATGCCCAGGCTGTAGAACTCGTGGTAGCCGTCCGCCGCCTGCCGGGTGTCGCTCTTGTTGACCACCAGGATGGTCGGCTTGTCGAGCCGGCGGATCTGCTCCCAGATGCTCTCGTCGGCGGCCACCAGGCCTTCCTTGCCGTCGACGATCAGCAGCAGGAGGTCGCTCTCCTCGATGGCGAAAAAGACCTGCTGGTTGAGGCCGAGCGTGTCGTCGCCCGGCACCAGGCCACCGGTATCGATCAGCAGCACGTGGCCGTCGTCGCCGATCGGCGCCGTGCCGGTCACCCGATCGCGGGTGACCCCCGGCTCCTGATAGACGATCGACTTGCGCTCGCCGATCAGGCGATTGAAGAGCGTCGACTTGCCGACGTTCGGCCGGCCGACGATCGCTACCGTGGGGGTCTGGGTGGCCGGGGTCCTGACGTCGGGCTCGCTCAGTCGCTGATCGTCCGGTAGAGAACCAGCCACTGGTCGCCCTCCCGCTTGAACTGATACTTGACGCGGTTGCTCTTCTCGAGATCTTCGCCGACCAGCGCGTGACTGCCGGTCGCGTACGACCGGATGTTCCAGATCTCGACCGTGTTGACGAAGGCGTTGGCGTAGCCCCAGACGTCGACCTTCTCCACCGTCAGCTCGAGGAACTCGGGCTCGAGCGTCCGGCCCTGGGCATAGAGCTCGTCGATGCGCTTGGCGATCCGCGCCATCTCCTTGGGCGCCGCCAATCCCTCGAGATGCGCGACGTCGCCGGCGGCATAGGCCTCGCCCAGCTTCGGCAGGTACGCCCGAAGCGCCGCTTCGAGACTCTCCCAGTCGGCCTCCTGCTTGCTCTCGGAGCTGCCGCAGCCCAGGAGGGCGGCGCACAGGAGCGCTACGAGCGGCGTAGCGGTGGCGCGTCGCATGCCCGGATTCTACCGCCTCCTAGCGTCGGGACCGTGGGCGGCGCGATCGGGAGCGCTCGCTCGGGTAGCGGGGCCGGCGGCGCGGCCGTAGCGGTGGCTCCTCGATCCCTTCGATTCTCAGATTGAGGCTCCGGCGCCGTTCGTCCACCTCGGACAGGATCACCCGCACCTCGTCCCCGAGGCGGAACACCCGCCCGTGCTCCTTGCCGGTGAGCGTGTGCTGGGCCTCGTCGAAGACGTAGAAATCGTCGCCCAGCGTCCGGATCGGCACCAGTCCGTCGACGTAGAAGTCGACCAGCTGGACGAAGATGCCGAACGGCTGGATGCCGGTCACCCGGCCGACGAACGCCTCGCCCAGCCGGTCGGCCAGCAGACGCACGAGCTTCCACTGCAGGATGATCCGCTCGGCTCGCTCGGCGCGCCGCTCGGTGAAGCTGCAGCGCTCACCGATCGCCGCCACCCGCGCTCCGAGCAGTGTCGGGTCGTCCGCGGCGTCGCGTCCGGCCAGGAGCGCTTTCAACTGCCGGTGCACCAGCAGGTCCGGGTAGCGCCGGATCGGCGAAGTAAAGTGCGCGTAGTAGCGCGCCGCCAGAGCATAGTGACCACGGCTCTCCGGAGCGTAGAGCGCCTGGCGGAGGGAGCGCAGCACCAGGGTCGAGACGAACGGCTCCTCCGGCCGGCCTGCAACCTGCTGCAGCACCTCCTGCAGGGCGCTCGGATGCAGGTTGTCGAGATCGCCCGAGAGGTCGATCGCCAGCCCTTTGAGGATCTGGCGGAGCTCGAACAGGTCGTCGCGGGCGGGCGGGTCGTGCACCCGGTGGAGCGCCGGCAGCTCGTGCCCCACGAGCTCGGCCGAGACCGCCTCGTTGGCGGCGATCATGAACTCCTCGATCATCCGGTGCGCCGCGGTCCGGTCGGCCGGCCGCACGCCGACGGTGACGCCGTCGGTGTCGAGGATGACGTTTCCCTGCGGTAGATCGAAATCGATCGACCCGCGCTCGATCCGGTTCCGGTTGAGAACGCGCATCAGCTCGTGGGCGGTCTCGAGCATCGGCAACACCTCGCCGTACTCGGCGGCGTCGCCGGGCGCCGGCTCTTCGAGCAGCCGGCGCACTTCGGAGTAGGTCAGCCGGCGACGGCTCCGGATGACGCTGTTCGCGAAGCGCCGGCGGACGACCTCGCCGCCGGCCGAGATCTCGAGCAGTGCCGAGAGCGTCAGCCGCGGCACCTCGGGCCGCAGCGAGCAGAGACCGTTCGACAGCCGCTCGGGAAGCATCGGCACCGCCCGCTCCGGGAAGTAGACGCTGGTCCCTCGCCGGTACGCCTCGAGGTCGAGAGCGCTCCCCTCGTCGACGTAGTGGCTGACGTCGGCGATGTGGACGGCGAGCAGATAGCCGCCGTTCTTGCGCTTGCGTACGCTGATCGCGTCGTCGAAGTCGCGCGCGGTCTGACCGTCGATGGTCACCGTGATCTCGTCCCGGAAGTCGCTCCGGTTGCGCCAGTCGTCGGGCTCCGGGTCCTCCGGGAGCTCATCCGCGGCGACCGTCACCGCGGCCGGGAACTCCTCGGGGATCTGAAAGTGGCGCAAGACGACCTGGACATCGACGCCCGGAGTCCGCGGGTCGCCGAGGACCTCCCGGATCCGGCCGCGCCACGGTCCGGCGCCGGGGCGCGACTGGCTCGACACCTCGACCTCGACGAACTGCTCCTCGAGCGGCTCCTCTCCCCGCTCCTCCGGGACGATCAGGTCGAGGCTCAACTTGTGATCGAACGGGATCAGCCAGCGGGTGCCCCGACGGCCGCTGTCACCCAGCTCCAGGGTGCCGACCACCGAGCGCAGCCCGCGCTCCAGGACCTTGACCAGTGTCGCCCGCGGCAGGTCGTTCCGCGGCCGACCCTTGCGCGGCTTGCTCGGGCGGATCAGGACGGTGTCGCCGTCCCGACCGTTCTTGAGGTCCCGCCGCCGGATGAAGTAGCCGGCCTCGCCCCGCTCGCCGGTGCGGACGAGGGCGTCGCCCCCGTCGAGCTGTTGCAGCTGGCCGACCCGCCAGTCGGTGAACCGGATCGCATACCAACGTCGGTTCCACACGACGGCCGAGCCGGCGCCCGCCAGCCGCGCCAGCGCCTCTCCGACCTGCTCGGCGGTCCAACCGTCCGGCGCGCACTCCTCGAGAGCCGAGCGACCGAGGCCCTGGCGACGAGCGCGCTCGAGCTCGGCCAGCAGGGCCTCGTCGAGCAGCGCTTCGGAACCGGGTAGGCCGATTGACACGTCAGCTGACTCTTTCTAGACTGCCTTCTCTACCCGCTTCGGCACCACGATCCCGAAGCGACCCATGCGAAAGTGGCGGAATTGGTAGACGCGCAAGGTTCAGGACCTTGTGGCCGCAAGGTCGTGGGGGTTCGAGTCCCCCCTTTCGCACCACACTCTCTTCTCCCACCGAGCCCGACCACCTCGACGGCGTCCTTTAGATAAGGCTCGCGGTCACCTTATCAGCGAACGAGCGGCCACACCGGCCTCGGTGCGCCGACTGCCGGGCGTTTGACTCGCGCCCCGACGGCTTCTAGCATTGGCTCAAGCTTCGCTGAAATGAACTCACCGGTGGCTCGCCACGACCGATGCAGCCCGGCGCCGGGCATTGCATCACCAGCGGGGGGACTGTGATGGAGAAAGCGCTGCTCCTCGGCAACGGCCTGAACCGGCTGTACAAGAACTACTCGTGGGAAGACCTGATCAGGGATCTGATCGACGAGCTGAACCTTCCACAATCGCTCGGGATCAAGGGCAAGCCCTTCCCTCTTCTCTACGAGGAGATCGTGCAGACTGCATTCGATATCGGAATCGACGAATCCGACGTCAAGGCCAACCTCGCGAAGCTCGTGGAGCAGATCAAGTCGAGCAGCCTCCACCCGCGGATCAAGGACCTCGGTACCACGGATGTCCTGACCACCAACTACGACTACAACGTCGAGGACTGCTGGCAGACCAACCCCACCGCGGTCGACGTCACCGAAACCAAGTACAGCCTGTTCCGGCGCAAGTCCTATCCCGAACTGAACATCTGGCACATCCACGGCGAGCGCGACCGGGCAGATTCAATCTTGCTGGGCTACAGCCACTACGCGGACTACCTCGAGAGCATGCGCACCTACATGTTCAAGGGAGCATCGACGCGCAAGGTGGATCCGCTACGCGATCGAATCAAACGGGACCGGCTGGCGAGCGATGGGGTGAGCTGGCTGGACTTCTTCTTCAATCGCAACCTCTACATCGTCGGGCTGACCCTCGATTACACGGAGATCCACCTCTGGTGGCTCATCACCTACCGGGCGCGAATGCAATCGCAGTCGGACTATCCGATCCGCAACACGGTGACCTACCTCTATCCGAAGTTCCTCGCCAACGAGATCCGATCGCGGCTGCAGCTGCTCAAGGGCAACGGGGTCAGGCTGCGGCAGCTGCAGGTCTCGCGCGGAGCCTGGCTCAAGTTCTACGGCAAGGCCCTCGACGTGGTGAGGAGCGGCCGCTAGCAGCCCGCGAGGCAGCGAGTCTCGGCCCTCGCCGGCCAGCCAACTGCCAGCCTCGGACACCTGCCGTCGAGAGCAGAGCGTGAAGCAGCGCGACAACAAGGCAGACCGGTTCTGGGACTGGATCGCCAGGCGGTACGACAGGCAGGTTCATCGGGACGAGAACTACACTCAGGCCGTCGAACGGATTGCGAAGTACCTCGACCCGGGCGACACGGTCCTGGACTACGCATGCGGGCCGGGCGTCGTAGCACTCAAGATCGCGGCCGATGTGACGGAGGTGCACGCGATTGATACCTCAGAAAGGATGATCGAGATCGGAAAGCAACGGGCCCGCGAGAGTGAAGTGGCGAACGTGCACTTCGCGCAGAAGACGATCTTCGACGACAGCCTGCGGCGAGAGTCCTACGACGTGGTCCTGGCCTTCAACATTCTCCATCTGTTGGAGGATGCGCGACCGGCCGTGCAGCGTGCTTCCGAGCTACTGAAGCCCGGGGGGCTCATGATCTCTTCCACGCCCTGCGTGGCGGAGGCTGGTGTCCTACTCAGGATGCTGCTATCGCTCGTCAGCAGGGTCCTGCCCCTTTCCCATCTATGGAAGTTCAGTACCGCCGACGTGGAGGACCTGATCCTGCACGAGGGACTCGAGATCCTCGAGTCTGAGGCCCCCGAGCGCACGCTACCGATCTTTCGGGTCGTCGCTCGAAAGCGGTAGCGCGTTGCCCTGCTGACGTACTCCGCGAGTCCGCGCAGCACTCTGTCCGGGCCCTTTCGACGCGCAGGTCAATCAGCCGCTTGTCGCCTCAGGTCTGGTCCGAACTTCCAGATGACGATCGCGGCGGGAATCCACAAGACGACGGCGTACACCGCGTACCACAGGGTCCCGTGCGCCGGCGAGACGCCGGGATCCAGGATGATCAGGAACCCGGTCGAGCTCGCATGCGTGAGCTGGGCGAGCAGCAAGCTCCCGGTGTTGGAATAGACCCAGACCAGAAGCACCCGCATGGCGGCCATCGCCACGAGCCACATGGCGACAAAGCGCGGCAGCCAGTAGACGCCATAGGTCGCAGACTCCCCCAGGTAACCGGGCAGGGCGTGCCACACGCCGTGCAGGAGCGCCAGGTAGATGGTTGCCCGCCAGACGCCGAATCTTCTCTTCATCCGCGGGAAGGCGAATCCCATCCACCCGATCTCTTCGAGGAAGCCGGCGAGCAGCCCACCGAGGATGCCGAACGCCAGGAAGCCGGGCGCGAATCCCGAAGAGACGAGGGCGGTGAGCGACCCGAGGACCCCCAGGATGAGCACGGGGAAAACGAGTAGCGCCGCCGCGTACCAGCCTGGCCCGACTCGCCACTCACGCATCCGCGAGAAGAGCTCACGAAGCCCTCTCTTGCCATCGACGAGCCAGGTCATACCCAGGCCCGCCAGGAAGGGACCGGCCAGAACGAGCGGACCCATGCTCATCCAATCTTCGGGCCCGAGCTCCTGCCCGCTGAGGAACTTCGGTCCCCCGATCGCGAAGCTGCCTCCCCACGAGATCAGGTACGCCAGGAGAAAGTAACTGAGGAGAGGATGGCGTCGAATCGAGGAACTGATGCTCACGATGGACTGACCTGATCCCCTATTCCGCGCCCGGTCCTCTGGAGATCGAGCATCTATTGGGCGCCTGACCCTCGCTTGCGCATTCGAATCTCCGCCCCGCGCTTGTGGAAGGCCACTTCGTCCATCAGCCGGTTGATCAGGAAGATCCCGCGGCCATGGTCTTCGAAGATCGCTTCACCGACAACCGGACTGGGCAGCTGGTCGGGATCGAAGCCGCCCCCTGGATCCCGCACCACGATGAGAACGCCGCGCTGCTTGTCGCAGCCGACAGAGATCTGGATCTCCTTGCAGGGATCCTGCTCGCAGCCGTGCACCACCGCGTTGGCCAGCGCCTCCTGCAACGCCAGCTCTATCTCGAACTCCTTGCCCACGGCGCACTCCATACCCCGAATCTCCTCCATGACCCACTCGACCGTCGGTGTCACCGATTCGACGGTCCCCTGGATGGTCAGATCGTGCCGCAGGATGAGCTCGTCGGCATCGAACTCGAACTCAGGCAGATCACGCGTCTCGGCCATGGTCGCCGGCCCTCATCGATCGGGTCTACCTGGATTCTAGACCACGGGAGCGTTTCCGCTCCGATGCCTTTCGAAGGGAGTGACCCGTCACCGCTTTTCCCGCGCGCGGTCACTCCGCGACAGCCTGACGGAGACGATGTCCATCAACACCTGGGTCGATCAGGAATAGCCGTTGCGCAGCCCGCGAGGTGAGGAGCTCGGCGGTCTGAACCCCATTCTGTGAGAAGGGCCGCAGCCGAAGCAGCCGCCATCCTCTTGAGCCGTCAGATGGCTGCCGGCACCCAATCGCTTTGACCGACAGGGTCCGAGTTCGAAGAAGATGGCACCCCGAGTGGCACCCCGAGTGACAGCACCCCGAGAGGGTTTTTGAAGACGATCGAGAAGCGAGTCTGCTCGATCGGCTGCCCGCCGTTGAAGGCGGTCGGCTTGAGCGAGTCACTTAGCGTCGGCAGCGGATTTGGTTAGCCGGCGGCGCCGACGGCTCAGTTGTCTTCGCCCGGCTCGAACGGGCTCTGGTACTTTTCGCCCACCGCTCGGGGGCCGAGCACGTCCAGCATCTTGCCGAAGGAGATGGCCTTGTTGGCCTTGAACCGCTTAGTCCGTGAGTACCACTTGGAACTTCCGTCTTTGTACTCGGGCGCCGGGTCGTCGTAGAGCGGGCACAGCTCGAGAGCGCGCTTGCCACTCCCGGGGCCGCAAAAAGCCAGGAAGACCTGGTAGAAGCCCGGCGTCCGCAGCAGAAAGCTCGGCTCGTCGCCGGCCTCGCCGCCCCGGCACTCCGAGCCAGCCGTTTTGAGGCTGGTGACCAAGCTCCTCCGGCCAATGCTCGAGATCTCCCAGCGCTCATCCTCCCAGCCGAGGGTCACCGCCGAAACCAAGGTGCCGGAATCGGCCAGCACGAGATAGATGAGCTCGGACCTCTTTTTCAGCGTCTTGGCTAGGCCACTCCAGTCGCGTTTGCGCCTCTTCTTCTTCTTGTAGAACCCCTCGACGCTGGGTCGAGAGAGCTCTGCCACTGGCAGCGCCGGGCCGCGTTTCAGATTCAGATTGGAGCCGTCGCCTGACCACGCGCCCAGCTTGTCTGCCATCTTGCGGTTGCTGTCCGCGACCTCCCGGAGCACCCCGATGCCCTGGTCGGCTCGCGCCTCCGCGCCCTCCAGATCCCTAACCGCGCTGCCTTTCAAGGGATCTGTCCAGAAGGCGCAGACTTCGTCCAGCTGGTCGCCGAACTTAACGACCTTCCTTTTCCTGGCGCTCGTCGGGGCCGCCAGCAGGAGCGCCGCGGCGAGCGTGAGGACCGGGAGTCGAGCCGTCAAGATCCCATTGCCTAGGGCTTCGTCTTGAGCTCGAGTCCGTGGTAGTCGAGATAATAGCGACGGCCGGGGGCGCCTTCAGCAAAGACGTCGTAGGGAATCAGCAGCTGGTCACCGTTGTGCGGCGGCTCGGGATCGTTGACCAGGACCCAGCGGTTGGGTTTGTTCACGGACGCAGTCTCAACGTAGCCGGTGGCCAGCATGATGTGGCCCTCCAACCGATTTTTCCCGAACCTCCAGGCGAAGGCGACCGGCCTATCCTTGGCGATCTCCTTCTTCAAGCAGTCAAAAGAGATCGGTTCTTCCTGTGTTCCCTTTTCGAACTTGAGGCCCCAGGTCTTGAAGTCGGGATAGCTACCCCTAACGCAGGCGCCGCGGAAGTGGGCCCTTGTCCACCACCTCGGTGGCTGGCAGCAGTCGATCGGGCTGTCGCGAGTCTTGTTGGCCTCCAGGGAAACCACGTGGCACTGTTCGATCTTGCCCGAACAACCCTCTTTGGCACAGTCGATCAGAAGATCCGCAAGCGGAAGCGTAGGGACGCGCTTGCTGATCTCCCGCTCGCGGAAGTCCTGAGCCCAAGCGGTCAGTTGGCTCGAGGTCGCGCTGGCCATGCTGTACTCGATGACCATTTCGGTGACGGCCGCCCAGCACCAGACGTCCGCCTCTTGCCCACGGACCTTGACTTCGAGAAAGCGAGCGCGTTCGCCGCCCTCAGGCTCGAGACACTCCTCAGGTTCGACTGCCCGGATCGCCGTAGTCGAGAGCATCAAGACGGCGGTGACCAGAGAGGCCGTGAAGCGCACCAGACGGCTGCCCTTTCCGAGCTCCAGGCCAATCTGAGTAATCAAGTCAACACTCTACCATTCGCACCGACCAGCGGTTGGTAGCACGACACGGACCGAGGGGCCAGGTGCGGGTTCAGCGGGTCGAGCCCGGAGTCTCGGAAAGCAGCCGCGACACTCTCGGACCGCTTCTTGCGGTCCCGAGGACCGTTGTCACCGGCTTCGACCAGGGCCTGGGCGATCAGATCACAGCGCAGCTCGCCGAAGCTCCGGCCGTCCGCCGGTCCTTCGGCGACCGCCAGGCCGGGAGCCAGGCGAGCCGTCATGAGCGGTGTCGCCGTCCGCAGCTCCGCTCGCACTCGCCGGTACGCGGCCTCGATGGCGGGCGCGGCCACGTCGTAGTGCCGCGGCTCGAGGACAAGGACTCCGGCGTCGGCACGACGATAGTGCTCCGGGAATCGCAGCACCTTGAGCCGGAACGGAATCTCGGCTTGATTGAGGCGCTTGGTGACGACCTCGATCCAGGGGGCCGCCGCCTCGGCCCGCAGGTGCCAGTAGAGGCGAGCCAGGAAGTGCCGGTCGTCGACCTCCGCGCTCTCGGCGTCGCCGAGAGCCAGGTAGTAGTCGGGGGCCAGCGCCCTCATCTCGCCGGGTACGCGGACCCGGCAGCTCTGCCCCAGCACCGGCCCCTGGTCCCCGACCCGCACCTCGCGGGCGGCGAGGGTGAAAGTCACGCCCCATCTCTCGACCTGGATCTCGCCGGTCGCCCGCTCGCCGACGATTCGCCATCCGGACTGCCAGGTCCCGCGGCAGCTGTTCGCCGCAGCGATGCGACGCTGATGCCCGCGTCTGGCCTCTTCATCGATCTCCCGCTCCGGCGGCACCTCCAGGCGCGTGAAGAGCCGCTGATAGATGTCGGTGGCGAGCGCGTTGACCAGGGGAAGCTCCGATCCGATCTCCCGAAGGTCGCTGTCGATGCGATAGCTCGACTGGCCGAGAATCTCGATCGAGGAGACAATGCTCTCGACGTCGGGGCTGATCACCTCGCCGGGCGCCATCCGCCCTCAGGTCGCGACCGGGGGCGCCGCCAGCCCGAAGATCTCGGCGGCGGCGTGGGCGGGGTGAGCCAGGATGCTGGCGCTCTCGTCCAACAGCGACGACACCAGCGGACGCAGTCGCGCGGCGGATGCGGAGAACTCCCAGGAGGATTGGATGAGCTGGGCGCCACCGTAGCGGACGGCACGGCACAGCAGATCGGCGGAGGCCGACGCACTCAGACGGGCAGTCTCCTGGTAGCCCATCCAGAAGGCGCGGAGATCGGCCCGCAACGCCTCCCGCACCTGGTCGCGGAGTCGCGCGTCGAGCCTCAGCTCCGGTTCTTCCGAGCCGGCGAAGACGCAGCACAAAGCTACGTCGCGCAGAGCCCCGGCGACGTCCCAGGCGGGATCGCCCCACCGGAGCAGCTCCCAGTCGACCAGGTGGATCCGCGGAACTCCGTCCGCAGCCGTCTCGAAGGCCAGCACGTTGTCGGCTCGGAAGTCCCCATGGATCAGACTCACGGCCCGCCAACCAGCCGCAGCCGCTTCCAGGCCCGCGGTCATCTCTTCGCGGCCCTGAACGAACCTCAGGAGGTCGAGCGTCGCCGGGCTCAGATCCCTCAGCAGCGCGCTGCCGGGTCGGTGCATCGAGAGCAGGGGCGGCGGATCCTCCGGCAGCTCGCCCAGCCGGGGGTCGTCCGCCAGGCCGGGAAGCCGGAGAGTCCAGTGAACCGTGGCAAGGGCCCTGCCCGCGGCCCGCGCCGCGCCGCTGGCGGCACCCCAGCGCAAGCACCCGCCGGGCACCAGTTCGAGCACCATCGCGCTCTCATCGGCCAGGAAGGCGCGCAGGCCCGGGATCAAACGTCGCACCGCCGATGCCGCGGGCTCGTCGTGGCAAAAGGCGTAGAAGAGGGATTCGGTGCGTAGAGCGTTCCGGCCGCCCGCGACCAAGGGATCCGGCTGCTTGATGAAGAAGCCGCCCCCGGAATCGAGCTCGACTCTGACGGTGAGGTGGCGGCCTGAGGAACTCGAGGTGTTCAGGCGAGCGGTC
Source organism: Thermoanaerobaculia bacterium (assembly GCA_947259925.1). Classification (GTDB taxonomy): domain Bacteria; phylum Acidobacteriota; class Thermoanaerobaculia; order Multivoradales; family JAHEKO01; genus JAHEKO01. The sequence continues at coordinate 12,135 of CAMYOG010000030.1, read as the reverse complement.
GTGAGGTCGGCGTGGCCCAGCATGCCCAATTCAACCAGCCTCGAGAGGGCGCTGTCGCCAGTCAGAATCAAGCCGCCGTCGGGCCCCCCGCCCCGTTTCGTCAGCGATGGAGCTCGATTCGCCGCCGCTCGCAGCTCACGGGCAGACGGCGGTTCCGCCGAGACCTCCGCGCGCCCCGCTTCTGAAGTCGCTGATCTTGCTATTCAGAGTCTCTATGGCCGCATTGAGTTCCATTTCAGCCTCATTCTTCTTGGCCTTCTCTGCTGCGGCGAGTTTCCTGGCCTTTCTCCGGACCTCATCCATCGACCTCCTCACGTCGGTATTCCAGTATTCCCGAAGCATCTGACTCCGCTTGTAGGGAGTGATGGGCTTGTCTGACATGACGATCCTCCTCTTGGCTACCTGAAGCTAGATCAGTGAGAACAACAGACTGTAGCATCCGGTCGGATCGCGTCGCTACTTAACCAAGTCGCGCAAGCCGCTCGCGCCGACAGTCTCGAGAAACCCGGGATCGTCCCAGCCGCGGGCTAGCAGATCCTCAACGATCGGCCTCGCCTCTTCGAGGCGTTCGAGCTTGAGCAGAGCCCGGGCATAGGTGTCGCCGTAGGTCAGAACGTCGGAGCGCGCGGCGACCGGCGCGACGAGCTCGACCGCCCGACTCCACGCCCGCCGAGCTTCTTCCTGCTCGTTACGCTGCGCCTGGACGTCACCGATGTAGATCCACGTGTCGGCGAGAACGTTCTGCGGCCACGGGTCGTCACCGGCGGCCGCAGCTACCCGCTCCCGGAGGACGCGCGCCATGTCCCAAGACTCGAGCGCTGCCGTGGAGTCACCAAGGTCGGAAAAGGCCAGGCCGCTCACTGAGTGAACCCGGGCCAGAGTGTCGAGCCAGCTCAGTCGGGTCGGATCGTCCTCGACCAGCCCTTCGAGCAGCGTCTGCGCTTCACGATTCGGCTCAATGCTCAGCTCCGACCGGCCCTGCAAGTGGTAGACGAGACCCTTCATTCGTAGACTGTCGGCGAGTCGCACACACCACTCGACGCGCGACGGGTCGGTCTGGGACAGCCGCTCATAGGCTGCGCGCGCTGACTCGTACGAATCGAGAGCCGCCGGCAAGTCCTGTAGCGCTTGCTGCAACGCTCCGTTCTGGTAGTGGACGCCGGCGAGTTGCCGCCACCAGGTGGCATTGGCCGGATCGCGGTGCGCGAGTCGATCGGCCAGAAGGCGCGCCTCGCCGTAGGCTTCAGCCGCCGCCGCCCGCTCCTCGAGAAAGCGGAGCGTGTTGGCCTCAGAGATCTTCGCCTCTAGCAGCAGATTCCAGTGCCGCCATCGGAACGCCTCCGACCCCTCGGTGAGCTCGACGGCGAGCTCGACGGTCTTCCGGAAGCCGTCCAGGGCGGCCTGGATGTTGCCCTTCTGGCGTTCGAGATCCGCCAGGTCGTAGTTGGCCTGGACGACGGCGAACCGCAAGTCGAGGTTCTCCGGCTGTCGCGCCAACAGCTCCTCCGCCCGCTCCAGACCGTGTTGGAACTCGTCTTGGGCCGCTGCGGTGTCGCCCTGCTCGCCCAGAACCTGACCGACCCTTAGGTGGCTGAGGACCAGGCCCAACCGCCACCGGTAGTTGTCGGGCTCCCGCGTTGCAGCCTCTTCGAACAGCGTCACCGCCGAACGCTGCGTCGCGAGCGCCGAGTCGGCATCGCCCTGATCGAGCAGCACGTCACCTATGTTGCCCAGGGTGAGGCCACGTTTGTAGACCGCATCGGGCGATTCGTCACGAGTGGACAGAGTGTCGAAGTACGCCTGTGAGGTACGCGCCACCTCACCGAGAAGATCCAGCCGACCGATCTTCTCCAGACCGCCGTGCAGGTCGTTGAGCATGAAGTCGATCAGTTGCTCGGCCTGCCCACGGCGGCGCTCGGCGTCGGCACGAGCGCGCATGGCCTGGATGGCGAGAAAGCTGACCACCACCAGAAAGATCGAGGAGACCGCGGCGACCGTGGTCAGCGCCTTGCGGCGGCGCTGGGCCCGCTCGTCCGCCGCCACGGCCTCCTGTTCGGCCTTTCGAGCCTGCCGGCGCTCCTCCAGGGTGCGGAGCCTCTCGGCCACCACCGCGGCATTGCCCGGGCGGCGGCTCGGGTTGCCTTCGACGCACGCCGCGATGTCCTCGCGCAGGATCTCGTCCTCGACATGACGCTTCCAACCCTGCGCCAGCGGCCGCTTGAAGTCGCCGAGGACGACCTGGTAGAGCATCACGCCGAGGGCGTATATGTCGGCCTGGATGGTTGAGGCCTTGCCGGCCAGTAGCTCAGGGGCCATGTAGATCTGGGTGCCAGCGGTGGACGCGCCGTCGCTGGCGACATCGATCTCGGTCAGCCCGAGCACCGTGATGCCTTTCGCCGCCAGTCGCTCCTGGTCGGTGACTAGACCGACACCGAAGTCGGTGACCACGGCTCGAGGCTTGTCTTCGGCGTCTCGAGTCATCAGGATGTTGGCCGGCTTGATGTCCTTGTGCAGCACGCCGACCGAGTGCGAGGCGGCCAGAGCCGTCGCTACCTGGGCGACGATCTCGAGGCGATCGGCCATCGGCAGCTCACCGATCCCGCCCTGCGACTCGGCCCAGTCCACCAGGCTGCCGCCCTCGACGTAGACGTACTCGAGGAAGTAGGGCGCTTCCTCCAGGTTCCAGTCGAGGACGCGGACGATGTCGTCGCGTAAGCCCAGCTCTTCCTTGAGCAACCGGAAGACCGTGATCTCGCGCTGGAGCGAGCGCAGCCGCTCGGCCTCGTAGCAGAACTTGAAGACCCGTTGCTCGCCGCTCTTCTTCTGTTCGCCCAACCAGACCTCGCCGAAGCCGCCCTCGCCCAGCTTCTCCGCGAGCACCCAGTTGGAGCGGCGTGGAATCTCGAGGCCCGGCGCCGGACGCCAGCCGAGGATCGTGTCCTCGTCCGCGCTGCGCGTCACCCTCTCGGAGCTCTCCGGCGGCGCCAGCGGCGCGACACCCTCGAACCCGACCTCGAAAACCTCGACCGGCTCCTCGACCCCCTTGAACAGATAGCTGCCGTGGGCCAGCCACTGAAGTTTCTCGGCGCCCTCGAAGCTGCCGATCGCGCTGCGCCGAGCCAGATCGAACGCGGCCTGGGTCATCAACGTCTGCCGCCCCCCGGCCACCGACATCAGCCGCGCCGCGGTCGGCTTGGCGATGCCCTCGACCTCGAGCGGCTTGGCCCCGCGGGCGACGTCCCCGGGCGGGTTGCGGCGCAGGACGATCTCGCCCAGGTGGATCCCGACCCGCGACTGGAGCTCTACTCCCGCCGACTCGGACAGGTCGGCGAGCGCCTGGTGGTAGTCGAGCGCATAGAGCACCGCCCGCCACGGGCGCTCGAAGAGCAGCAGGAAGCCGTCGGTCTTGTCGATCTCGCGCCCGCCGTGCTCCTCGAGCAGATCGCGGGCGAGGCGATCGTGCTGCTCGAACAGCTCGGCACTGACGGTGTCGCCGGTGCGCTCCACTAGGGCGCTGCTCCCCACCAGATCGCTCAGCAAGAGGGTGGCGATCCGGGCGCCCTCGACGACCCCTTCTCCGGCCACCAGCGCCGCGGCCACCTCCTGCGCCGAAGCCGGACGCGCCTTCGGGTCCTTTTCCAGACAGCGCAGGATGATCCGCTCCACCCCCGAATCGATGCCGTCCACCCGCTCTGACGGCGGCTTGGGCGCCTCCTCCTGCATCCGGGTCAGCTCGGTCAGCGACGAGGCCTCGAACGCTCGGTGACCGGTGAACAGCTCGTAGAGCAGAAGACCCAGCGCGTAGATGTCGCTCTGCACCGAGACCTCGGTGCCGGCGTGCTGCTCGGGCGCCATGTAGGCCGGCGTGCCACTTCTGACCGCGGCTCCCGAGATGCTGCCTGAGAGCGCCGCAAGCCCGAAGTCGGTTATCTTGGCCCGGCCCTGGCCGTCGATCATGAGGTTGGCGGGCTTCAGATCGCGGTGCAGGATGCCGGCGTCGTGGGCGGCGGCGAGACCTTCGCACGCCTGGCTGCCGAGCTCCACCGCTTTCTCCCAGGGTAGGCGGCCAATGCGATTCAACAGCGACGACAGATCTTCGCCGTCGATGTACTCCATCGACAAGAAGTGCACGCCGTCGGCCTCGCCCAGGTCGAACACCCGGCAAGCGTTCGCATGGCTGATCTGCCGGGCGACCTTGACCTCGTCGAAGAGCAGCTTCAGCATGTACTCGTCGGTCTCGACCTCGGGCGGCAGGAACTTCAATGCCACCTGTTGATCGAGCTTGAGGTCGTCCGCGAGGTAGACCTCGCCCATGCCGCCCTTGCCGAGCCGGCTCGCGATCCGGTAGCGCTCGGCTAGAACCGTCCCGGGCTCGAGGCGTCTTTCAACCGGTGCGGCGGCCGCGGCCCACGAGACGCGGCCGCCATCTTCGGTGACGGCGGAGGCATCAGCGTCACCGTTAGACGCACGAGTCGCCTCGGTCTCATCGCCGCCTGTTGTTCGCTCCACCATTCAGCCTAGCGGGATGAGTCTATTCGATCCGCAGTCCCCGCAGGCTTTCGCACAGCGTCATCGCAGGTTGGGATCCTACGGCGCCGACAGGGTCCGAGATGAACTACCTCTATATTCGTGGCGAGTAGGGAGGATCCGTCCAACAAGAGGTAGCCGCTGGTGGATCAGGCCACCGAGCTTCGGAGTCTTGCGAGGAGGCCCTCCGCAGACCTGCGGCGGCAAAGGGCGCATCTCCCGGTTGTTCCGCTATCATTCGGCAGGCCTGTATGGGCCCGAAGAAGGTACGCCCAAAGGAGGCCGGGAACCTAAGGTCGAAAAGTAGTACTAGAGATGTACTGGCAGGTCTGAGGCAATCGTAAGTTCTCTCAGTGGGGGCCGCCAGCTCGTAGGCCTGGGCCTCCTGCGGAATGCTCCGGTACTCGAAGCCCTGGGCCGCCCAGCCGCGGACGTAGGCCTCCATGTACGCGTCGAAGCCCAGGAAGTCGTCCTGCGCCACGTGCACCATCTCGTGGAAGAGCAGCCCCGGCGAGACCCGGGACTCGACCATCAGGATGGTGTCGCCGAGCGCCAGTCCGCTCGCCTGCCGGAAGTCCATCGGCAGCGGCTCACCCGCCGCCTCGAACTTGGCGAAGAAGCCGGGATTCTCGAGCCGGCGGACGACGCGGACCCGCACGGAGTCGAGCAGCTCGTCTTCGAAGTACGGTGCGAGCCGAGCGCGCTCCGGCCCGGTCAGCTCGCGAGCGAGTGGCCGGTGCCGGTTCCGCTCCTCGGCCACCCACTCCGAGGCGTCGCGAATCAGCGCCTCGAGACCGAGCCCGGCCGCCTCCAGGCGGGCGAGCCGGGAGTCCTCGGACCCCCCGAAGCAGCCGAGGGGGCCGAACGCCAGCGCCATCACCAGGACCCCGATTCGCACACCCCGAGAATACCCTCGCCGGAGCCTAGCTCTCGGCCCCCAGTTGTGACATTCTTCGATGGCGGCGTAGCCGCCTTTGCTGAGATTCCGAGGAGACTGCACTACTCCATGTGAGAACGGCGCCTCCGGATGCTGCCGAGGCTCGACAAGAGTCGGAGCGAGCGTTCGTGAGGCGTTCCGAACGTCTAGCCTGATTGGGGATCGATCTTGCCTGCCGATCACTTACCGGTCTTGCTGGCACTGGGCATCGCTCTGGGCCTCGGCGGCGTCATCCTGCTGCTGTCGTCGATGACCGGCAGCAGGTCGGGGGGCAGGATCAAGCTCTCGACCTACGAATCGGGCCAGCCGCTCCTCGACAGCTCGCGCAAGCGGATCTCGGTCGTCTTCTTTCTGATCGCCATCGACTTCGTCATCTTCGACGTCGAGGCGGCCTTCCTCTACCCCTGGGTGCTGGTGATGCGCGAAGGAGGCTGGCCGCTCTTCTGGGCGGTGATGGTCTTCATCGTGTTGATTCTGATCGGCTTCGTCTATATCTGGATGAAGGGCGGCCTCGACCTCGGTCTCAAGCGAGTCCGGCCGGGCAAGAGCTAGGCATGGCGGACACCAACGGAGCGAGGCTGCCGGACGAGATCCGCGATGCGATCGATGCGCTCCGCCCCCGCTACCCCACCGAGGAGGCGCTCCTGCTGCCGGCGCTCCACCTGGCGCAGAGGCACTGGGACGGCTGGCTACCGGACGAAGCGATCGAGGCGGTCGCCCACGAGCTCAACCTGACGCCGGCCAAGGTGTACGGCGTCGTCACCTTCTACGACCTCTACCACCAGAAGCCGGTCGGCCGGCACCGACTGCGCGTCTGCACCAACCTGTCGTGCGCCCTGCGCGGCGCCGAGGAAGTGCTGGCGAGTCTCAAGAACCACCTGCAGGTCGACGAGAACGAGGTGACGCCGGACGGCAAGTGCTCGTTCGTCCATTTCGAGTGCCTGGGCGCCTGCGAGCAAGCGCCGATGATGATGGTCGACGACGACTACCGTGGGCACCTGACCCCGGAGTCGGTGCGCCAGATCGTCGAGGAGTTGGACTGATGGCGTACGAGCCGGTCCTGCTCCGCCACGTCGGCCATCCCGAAGTGCGCACCGTCGCGGGCTATCGCGAGCGCGGCGGCTACCGGGGACTCGAGCAGGCACTCACCATGGAGCCCGACGAGGTCATCGAGGCGGTCAAGGACTCGGGCCTGCGCGGCCGCGGCGGCGCCGGCTTCCCCGCCGGTCTCAAATGGAGCTTCATCCCCAAGGAGACCGACCAGCCCAAGTACCTGGTCTGCAACGCCGACGAGTCGGAGCCTGGCACGTACAAGGACCGGATCCTCATGGAGGAGGACCCCCAGCAGTTGATCGAGGGCTGCGCCATCTGCTGCTACGCGGTCAGCGCCAACACCTGCTACATCTACATTCGGGGCGAGTACGTCGAGCAGGCCGAGATCCTCGAAGAGGCGATCCGTGACGCCTACCAGGCCGGCGTCCTCGGCGACAGCGTCATGGGCAAGGGCTTCAAGCTCGACATGTACGTGCACCGCGGCGCCGGCGCCTATATCTGCGGCGAGGAGACCGGCATGCTCGAGTCGCTCGAGGGCAAGCGCGGCCAGCCGCGCATCAAGCCGCCCTTCCCGGCGGTGGTCGGAGCGTTCGGGTGTCCGACGGTGATCAATAACGTCGAGACGCTCTGCAACGTCCCCCACATCCTCGAGCGCGGCGCCGACTGGTTCAAACAAATCGGTACCGACGAGCGCAACACGGGCCCCAAGCTCTACTGCGTCTCCGGCCACGTCGAGCGCCCGGGCACCTACGAGTATCCGATCGGCGCGACCCTCAACCAGATCATCGAGGGCTGCGGCGGCATGTGGCGGGGCCGCCAGCTCAAGGCGTTCATTCCCGGGGGCGCCTCGGCACCGATGCTGCCGGCGGAGTTCGCCGACACGCCGCTCGACTTCGACAACCTGGCCAAGGCGGGTTCGATGCTCGGCTCGGCGGCGGTCGTGGTGATGGACGACCAGACCGATCTGGTCCGCTCCGTCTACCGGCTCGCCAAGTTCTTCAACCACGAGTCGTGCGGCCAGTGCACGCCCTGCCGGGAAGGGACCAACTGGGCCGAGCTGGTGCTGAAGAAGATCGTCGCCGGCAACGGCAAGCCGGGGGACGATGAGCTCATCCTGCGCATCTGCCGCAACATGGGTGGCACCACGCTCTGCCCGCTGGCCGACGCCGCGGTCGGACCGCTGCGCTCGCTGGTACAGAACTTCCCCGACGAGGTGCGGGCGTGGCTCGACAGCGACGGCGCGCTGACGCCCGCCCGCCAGTACTTCAGCGAGGGAGTGACCGTCTGATGCCTACCGTGACCATCGACGGCCGCGAGGTCGAAGTCGAAGTCGGCGCCAACCTGATCGAGGCGGCGAAACAGGTCGGGATCCAGATCCCGCACTACTGCTACCACCCGCGGCTGTCGATCGTCGGCCAGTGCCGCATGTGTCTGGTGAAGATCGAAGGTCCGCCCAAGCTCCAGACCGCCTGCACGACCCAGGTGATGAAGGACGGCATGGTCGTGCACGTCGACGTGCCGGAGGTCCAGGAGGCGCAGGAAGGCGTAATGGAGTTCCTGCTGATCAATCACCCGCTCGACTGCCCGATCTGCGATCAGGCCGGGGAGTGCGGTCTCCAGGACTACTCCTTCAAGCACGGCCAGGCGTTCTCGCGCTTCGTCTTCGAAGAGAAGCGGACCTACCCCGGGCGCGAGCGGATTCCGCTCGGCCCGAGCGTCGTCCTCAACATGAATCGGTGCATCCAGTGCACCCGCTGCATCCGCTTCACCGAGGAGATCAGCGGCACCGGCGAGCTCGGCTTCTTCCAGCGCGGCGCGCGCACCGAGATCGGCGTCTTTCCGGGCAAGGAGCTCGACAACCCCCTCTCCGGCTGCGTGGTCGACGTCTGTCCGGTCGGGGCGTTGACCTCGAGCCAGTTCCGCTTCTCCGAGCGGGTCTGGTACCTGGACAAGAAGCCGTCGATCTGCACCGGCTGCGACGTCGGCTGCAACATCACGGTCGAGCACCGGCGGGGCGCGATCAAGCGCTACAAACCGCGCTTCAATCCCGAGGTCAACGACTACTGGATGTGCGACTACGGTCGCCAGACCTTCCGCCGCTACTCCGAGCTCGACCGACTCGGAACGGCGGTGGTCCGCGAGGGTGACGAGCAGCGCGCGGTCTCCTGGGATGCGGCCATCGACCGCGTCCATCAAGGCCTGGCGGAGTCGGGCGAAGGGGCGGAGATCGCCTTCGTCGGCTCCGGCTTCCTGACCACCGAGGAGGCGTTCCTGATCGCCCGGCTCGCCGAGGCTGCGGGCTCGCCCCACCGGCTGACCTGCGGCGAGGACGGCCCGACCCGGACGATTCCGAACCCGCACGGCGGCATCTCGGGCTCAGAGACCTCGCCGAATCGCCGCGGTGCGGAGCTCGCCGGGCTGGTCGCGAGCGAGGGCGGGCTCACGATCGACGACCTGATGCGGGGCGACGGCGCGGCGCGCTGCGACTTCCTGCTGATCGCCGACGGCGACCCCGGCTCGCCGCTGCACGACAATGAGACCGTCGCGAGACTCCGACAGGCACGCTTTCTGGTCGTTCTCGCCTGGGCCGAATCGCCGCTCGCCGCGGCCGCGAACGTCGTCCTGCCGGCGGCGACCCATCCCGAGAAGGAGGGCTCGTACGTCAACTCCAATGACCGGCTGCAGCGCTTCCGCGCGGCGTTTCCGCCCCCCGCCGGGGTGCGGCCGGGCGTCGACATCCTCCTCGACCTGCTCAGCCTGCACGACCCGGACTGGAAGGGTCTGTCGACGGCGCAGGTCTTCGACCGGATGGCCGCCACCCTGCCGGCGTTTACCGGCCGGACCTTCGACACCCTCCCCGCCCACGGTACCCTGGTCGGCCAGGCCGGGGCGGTGATCGGCGGTGCGGAGTCGAATCCGGAGGACGCCCATCCTTGAGCGTGGCCCTGGCGGCGATGCTGGCCAAGATCGGCCTCTGGGTTGCGGTGCTACTGGCCGTGACCCCGGTCATGGCCTGGGTCGAGCGGCGCGGCAGCGCCATGATCCAGGATCGCCTGGGACCCAACCGGGTCGGCCCGCTCGGGCTCCTCCAGGCCCTCGCCGATGCGGTCAAGTTCCTGTTCAAGGAAGACCTGACACCGAGCGCGGCCGACAAGCCGCTCTACTACCTGGCACCGGCACTGGCGGTGGTGCCTGCGCTGACGACGTTCGTGGTGCTGCCGTTCGGACCCGAGATCGAGGTCGGCGGCGAGACGGTGAAGCTGTTGGTGGCCGACGTCGAGAGTGGAGTGCTTCTCTTCCTTGCGCTGGCCAGCCTGGGCGTCTACACACTGGTGCTCGCGGGCTACAGCTCGAACAACAAGTATTCGCTCCTCGGCTCGGTGCGTGCCGCTGCGCAGATGATCAGCTACGAGCTCGCGCTGACGCTGTCGGTGGTCGCCGCGCTGGTGCCGGTCGGTTCGTTCCGCCTCGACGAGGTGGTTCTCTATCAGGTAGAGGGCACCTGGCTCGGCTTCCTCCCCCACTGGAACGTCTTTCCCCAGTTTCTGGGCTTCCTGATCTTTCTGGTGGCGGCGTTCGCCGAGACCAACCGGCTACCGTTCGACCTCCCCGAGGCGGAGTCCGAGCTGGTCGCCGGCTATCACACCGAGTACAGCTCGATGAAATTCGCCCTTTTCTTCATGGGCGAATACATGGCGATGGCGACTCTTTCAGCTCTGGCCGCTACGCTCTTCTTCGGGGGTTGGCACTTCCCCGGGATTGACTACACCGGCCACTGGGCGATCGTCGCACTCAAGGGCTTCTCGGTCCTCTTCGCCAAGGTCGCAGCCTTCATGCTGCTCTTCGTCTGGGTGCGCTGGACCTTCCCGCGCTTCCGGTTCGACCAGCTGCTGCGACTCGGTTGGAAGGTGCTGTTGCCGCTGGCGATCCTGAACCTGGTGGTCATCGCCGCGCTCACGATCGGCGGGGTGCTCTAGTGGAAATCGTCGTATTCCTGCTGTTCGCGCTCCTGGCGCTAGCCTCGGCGGTGGTCGTCGTCAGCCATCGCAACCCGGTCTACTCGGTGATGAGCCTGGTGGTCACCCTGCTCTCGCTGGCGGCGCTGTTCGTGTTGCTGGGCGCGCCCCTGCTCGCCGCGCTCCAGGTGCTCGTCTATACCGGAGCGATCCTGGTGCTCTTCCTGTTCGTCATCATGCTACTCAACGTCGGCCGCGAGACGCCGTCCGGCGGCACCGGCCGCGGTCAGAAGATCGGGGCGCTCGTGACCGCCGCCGCTTTCGGCCTGGTCGTCATCTCGCTCCTCTGGGGCCGGTTCGTCGGCATCGAGATGCCGGCGCTCACCGTCGAGTACGTGGCGCTCAAGCCGCTCGCCCGGACGCTCCTGTCCAAATACCTGTTGGTCTTCGAGATGGCGGGGCTGCTCCTGCTGGCGGCGGTGATCGCCGCCACTGTCCTGGCACGTAAGGTCGGCAAGAGCCGCGGGGAAACCGTGTGACCGGCGTACCCGCCACCTGGTACCTGCTGTTGTCGGCGGCGCTCTTCTGTATCGGCGCGGCCGGAGCGCTCACCCGCCGCAACGGCATCACCATCTTTCTGAGCATCGAGCTGATGCTCAATTCGGTGAACCTGTCGATCGTCGCCTACGCGCGCATAGCGTCGGCGAGCGGCAGCCTGTTGGCGTCGCTCGACGGCAAGGTCCTGGTCCTCTTCGTCCTGGCAGTCGCCGCGGCCGAGGCCGCTGTCGGCCTGGCGCTGTTCATCGCGGTCTATCGCAACCGGCGGGAGATCGACATCAACCGTCTCAACCTGATGCGCTGGTAACCGTGGACTTCCTGGCACTCCTCTGGCTGATCGCTCTGCTGCCGTTCCTGGGGGCAGCGATCAACGGCACCCTCGGCCCGCGCGCACCGAAATCGATCGTCAGCGCGGTAGCGCTGGGGGCACCCGGCCTGTCCCTTCTGCTGGGCCTCGGAGCGATCTGGCAGTACGTCACCGGACCGAACCCGGAGCCGTACGAGCAGATCGTCTACGCCTGGACCGCCGGCGAGCTGGACATCGACATCGCCTTTCTGCTCGATCCGCTGTCGGCGGTGATGCTGTTCGTGGTGACGTTCGTCGGCTTCCTGATCCACGTCTACTCGGTCGGCTACATGTCGCACGAGGAAGGGTACCAGCGGTACTTCGCCTACCTGAACCTGTTCATGGGGGCGATGCTCCTGCTGGTCCTGGGCAACAACTTCCTGGTGATGTTCATCGGCTGGGAAGGGGTCGGGCTCTGCTCGTACCTGCTGATCGGCTACTACTATGACCAGGAGTTTCCGCCCTTCGCCGGGCGCAAGGCGTTCATCGTCAACCGGATCGGTGACTTCGCGTTCCTGGTCGGTATGTTCGCCCTGGTGGCCGAGTTCGGCTCGCTCGACTACCGGACCGTCTTCGGGGCGGTGGTGGCCGATCCGTCGCGGGTCGAGGGCAGCTACCTGCTGGGGATGTCGTTCGCCGGCTTCGTCACCCTCTGCTTCTTCATCGGCGCGATGGGCAAGAGCGCCCAGATCCCGCTCTACGTCTGGCTGCCGGACGCGATGGCCGGCCCGACGCCGGTCTCGGCGCTGATCCACGCC